>JAZNSD010000103.1:0-73902 GCA_045591055.1 Acutalibacteraceae bacterium
GGAGGTGTAACGAATGCTTAAGATTAATATCCAATTATTTGCTCATAAAAAAGGTATGGGTTCTACACGTAACGGCCGTGATTCAGAGTCTAAAAGACTTGGTGCTAAACGTGCAGACGGTCAACATGTTCTTGCAGGCAACATTCTTGTAAGACAGAGAGGTACAAAAATCCACCCAGGTACAAACGTTGGTAAGGGTAAGGATGACACATTATTTGCTCTTGTTGATGGTCAGGTTCGTTTTGAACGCCTTGGCAAAGACCGCAAAAAGGTTAGTGTTTATACAGTAGAACAATAAGAGAAAACACAAATTAACAACCCACTGATTTTTAATCAGTGGGTTGTATTTTTTATTTCTTTTGCTTTTTTCTGCTTACTGAATGAATTACAGAAACCGTAACAGTTGCTAAAACACCTATTAACGAAAGTAAAGCACCCTCTAAAAGATATGGCGTTCTGTAAGTGAGCTCTATATTATGTGAGCCAGGGCTCAGCATAACACCAGTTTGCATAATATTTGTTTTAAATGTTTCTGTTTCTTCACCATCAACATAACATTTCCATCCATCAGAATAAGGCAATGATAAGCACAACAATTTTTTCTCTGTGAGATTAATTTTTCCGGTTATTCTATTTGTTGTCATTTCAACATTAGTCAAACTATCCTGTGATAATTTATCTATACGCTCTTTAAAATTATCAAGTGGTTGTGCAATAATCAAAATCTTATTAAAACGATATTCCCCTGTCTTTTCAAAAGCTATTGTTACTTTATCACGCGCCTCTTGCGAATAGCCAAGGTTAATAAGATAATTTTCTTTGCCAGTTGTGTATTTGCCGTTTTTAGTGTAGTGAACCACTTTTTTGGTAGTATTTCCACTCTTGCAAATAAATCTTGTTTCCGTTGCAGGTTGCCAATATTTATTTGCATGTTCAATTACAACCTTATCATACTGAGTAAGTTTTTCGAAGAATTCCTCGTTCTTCAAATCATACTCATTGATACTCTCAAAATTAACCCCTGATAAATAAACGTAAAGCTCGCAGTTTTCTGGCACATCACAATTAAGTGTTAATTTCGCCTTTTCTTTTTTTACTGTAAATCTATTGTTTACTATATCTACACCTTTGTTTTGGGTTATTTTATAATCAATTTTCTGGTCAGTGAAGATTGTTTTGTTCTGTTTTAATCCTTCTACTGCTTCTTCTACAACTGCAGCTTGTAATGTCGCTTGCTGACGCTCTGCAATTGACATTTTATTATATTTTTCTTCGGTTATAAACTCATCATAAGTATAACCAAATGGCAGTGTATTTTCTGTTTTATAAAGATAGTAGCTTTTTTCTTTAAAGTCTATGGTCTCTACTGTTTTTTCTTTTATATATTCATAGCTGTAAGGTATTAACACTTCATGCTTATCCGGACCACCTGTTGCTACAAAATATCTTGCATTGACTAAAGGTAAAAGTAAGGATCTAGACTGCAAACCTCTGTTACAATGCGATTGATTAACATAAGCATCATTAAGTTCAATGAATTTTATTACATTCGGATTAATAAGTGACCAATACGCCATAGAAGAGCTCTTGCCCTCTGTTATTGGATAATTTCTTTGTGGGTTATTAACCGTTATATTCTCAATACGGTAAAAGTCCTCATCATCAATAGTTTCAGTAACAGAAACACTCTCTTCATACAATTGCTTGTTAACAGTATCAGCATCGTGAAACTCGTTCAAATAATTTCCTTCTAAATGAGAATATCGCTGATATGCAATCTGTTGTATAAATGTGAATACTAATGTAATAACAATTGCCTGTTTTACAAGCTCTCCTGAAATCTTTATCTTTTTAAATTTTCTGTTTTTAATAAACGGAGCACACCAAATAAACGCAAGGCTTATAAGTAATGAAATCGCACCTATTAAAACATCCTCGCCACGCGAATTTTCAACACCTATACACACTAAGGCATAAAGACCATACCATGCACTGAGATATCCCTTTTCTCTTATTGTTAAATTTAAAAGCTCCGGCAATTTCTTTGCAAATAAAAATGATATAGAAAACGCCCATATAAATACCCAACGGTTTGATATATAACCAAAGCCATTAAATATATGACCAAAAACAGGAAAGAGTAAAAAGATTATTTGAATAACTATAAACCATATAGCCCACAAATTTTCTTTTTTTCTCTGAATGAATGAAACACCAGTCGCAAGGTATGCTATAGGAGCCATACCCACAACACCCCAAGGCATTGCTTCTCTTACACCAATAAATGAACCGACAAATTTTTCATATTGGCTCAAGGTATAAAACCATTCAAATTCATAGGCATCATTAACTCTCGTGTTACCTAAAAATGCCATTACATTAGGTAAGAAAAGTACACCTGACATCAATACACCTATAAAGGCAAAAACGCCTATTTTTAATATATTCTGATATACTTCTTTAAAAACTCTTTTTTCTTTTACTGACAATAATCTAACAAGTACATAAATTACTGTAAATATTACCAGCATATAAAAGAAATAAAAATTAGATATAGCAGAAATACACACCGCCAAAATCAAAACTATTGGCGACTCTTTTCTCAAAACCTTTTCAACACCCAATAATATTAACGGGAAATATACCATTGGGCTAATGAAATACGGATGTCTAACACCAGAAAAAATCGAAAATGCACAAAACGCATATAATATGGCTGCAACAACTGAGCACCATCTCTCGCATTTCATCTTTCGTGCATAAATGCAAAACGCTATTCCTGCCATAAAGAATCTTAAAATTATTGAAAAAGCATAACCCTGCTCACCATAATCAATCGGAGTAATTACAGAAACAAGAGCAAATGGGTCACCAAAAACATAATAACTGAGTGTGGTTATTACATCAGAGCCTAACCCCAAGCCCCATTCCCATAGTGGAACTACCAATTTGTGCTCATAAAATAAGTTCTGTATAATATCACGGCACCATGAACCAAGATAAAGGAATGCATTGTAATGCTGATACAGTCCATCCACTTTCCAGACCATAGATTTGCCATAATATATAAAGTGCCAGAAAACCAGCACTGCCGCAACACAGAAAAAAATCGTGTAGCAAAGATACATTGAAATATCCTGCTTAGTTTTATTAGAAATTTTCAAAACCATATCTCCTCGTAGCTTCAGGCAAGAGTATGTTTCTCTTACTTTTTCTTTTTAAAAATAATAAACTTACTGAAAAAATAGTTCATTATAACCACAATAACCGCTAAAATTAATTTAACAATAAGTTGTCCTGTTATTGTAAAACCAAAAATATCAAACGATAATTTTCCTAATCCTAACACAGACACAAACAGAAGCATTCCACCCTCTTCAATTAAAAAGCTGAATACCCTGGCTCCTGTAAACTCCACAGACTCTTTTAACACTAATTTTAAATTCCAGCTTTTTGATTCAAAAACAAATAACTTATTTGTTATATACGCAAAAACTACACTTATCACCCAAGCAATTGCATTAGTCACAAGATATAACTTTTCGCCTAATATTCCAGTGAAAATATAGAACGCCACAAAATTAACCAAAGTAGTAAGTGCACCAAACACCACGTATGTTATAAGCTCTTTATACTTCAAAAATAAATTTTTAATTTCCGCCATCATTACGCTTCAAATGCTCCTTCAATATATATATCGGTCTGTTTTTAACCTGAACATAAACCTTTGAAAGATACTCGCCTAAAATACCAAGACAGAAAAGCTGCATTCCACCTAAAAAAAGAATCAAAACAATTATCGTCGCATATCCTGGTATATCAATCCCTGAAATAAGTTTTTGCAGCACAACCACTATTAAATAAATAATAGCACCTACAGCAGAAATAAAGCCCACACTTGTAGATAATCTCAGTGGCAGAGTTGAAAAAGCCATTATTCCCTCAATTGCATATTTAAAAAGCTTGAAGAAGCTCCACTTAGATTCTCCTACTTCTCTTTCTTGTACTTCATAAGGAATATATTTTGTGTTAAAGCCAACCCAACTGAATATGCCTTTTGAAAAACGATGATATTCGCTCATAGAAATAATTGCATCAATCATCTTTCTGTTAAGAAGTCTGAAATCAGAAGCACCATTAACAAAGTTAACTTCAGCTATTTTATTTATAACTTCATAAAATGCTGACTTGAATTTTGTTAAAACAGCACCCTCTTTTCTATCTTCCTGATACGCAGTTACACAATCAATAGTTTCATCTTCCTCTATTTCTCTAAGCATTTCTAGCACTACTTCAGGACGTTGCTGTAAATCCGCATCAATTATACAAGCATAATCACCCTTTGCCGCTTTAAGACCTGCATAAATTGCAGCTTCTTTACCAAAATTTCTGCTAAAAGACAAAACCTGAATATCTGCTTCAGAATTTTTTTCGTAAAGCTCTTTCAGTTTAAAGTATGTGTTATCTTTACTACCGTCATTAATAAAAACAAATCCGAAATCTTCTATCGTTCCTGAAAAAACTCTGTTAACTTCATTAAAAAAGCGTTCAACGTTACCCTCTTCATTGAAGCATGGAACAATTAACGACAATTTCATAACATTTCGCCCTTCTATACCATATTAATTATTCTATAATTCTATATTTTACCATATACCTAGAATTAATGCAACAATATGTTAAATCATTTATTCACAAACTATTCACAAAAAAATTTAAATAAAAGGTTGACAAATGGGAAAAACAGATGTATAGTATTAACAGAGTTAGCACTCTAATAGTTCAAGTGCTAATCAGTGCTAAATAACAAAAAGCACTTGAAAGGATTGTTTGCGAAGGGGTGTTAAAGTGCCAACCTTATCTGAACGAAAACAAAAGATTTTAGCTTTGATTATTGAAAGCTATATCGCCACAGGCGAACCAGTTGGTTCAAAAACACTTCAGAGTGCAATGGGCAATTCAGTTTCTTCTGCTACTATAAGAAACGATATGGCAGATTTGGTAGAAGCGGGTTTTCTGATGCAACCGCATACTTCCGCTGGTAGAGTTCCCTCTCAACTCGGTTATCGCTATTACGTCGATAATCTTATGACTAAATATGAATTAGGTCACGAAGAACAAGAAAGAATTAAAATATGGCTTCAGGGTTATTCTGGTGAACCAGACCAGCTATTAGAAAAAGCCGGCAGTATTCTTTCAGAGCTCACTAACTGTGTTGCTATTTCCTCTGCTCCGTCAGATAGCGAAGCACTCATAAAAAGAGTTGAGCTTGTTCCTTTAAGCAGTAAAACCGCAATGGTAGTTCTTTTAGCATCATCCGGTATTCTTAAAAGTATGGTTGTTCGCACTGACAGCGAAATCACCACTCAGGTGGCTGAGGTTTTCTATAATATTATGCAGACATATTTTTTAGGCAACTCTGTTAATAATATAGATATACCATTCATACAAACACTTGTTGCTTCTCTTGGCGATAAAGTTTTTGTTATGTCCCCTCTTCTTTGTGGTGTTGCTGACCTTTGTAATTCCGTTAAATCTACAGAATTACACTTTAACGGTCAATCAAACATTCTTAATCATCCGGAGCTTACAACTGATGCCTTTGAGCTTATGGACTTTCTTCATAGAGAAGCACCCATAAAAACATTACTCGCTTCTCACAAGAAACCGTTAACTGTTGAAATAGGTGAAGAAAATGCTTTTAAAGAACTCAGAAATTCTTCAACTATCTTTTCAAAATACACTGTAGGCGAGCGTGACAGTGGTTCAATCGGCATAATAGGTCCTACAAGAATTGATTATGCAAGGCTTATTCCAAGCATCAAATATTTAGCAGGTGTTATAGGTAGCCTGCTTTCAGAAACACTTGAGTGAGGTAAAATATGGCTGACGAAAAAATCTTAAACGAAGAACAAAACGAATCTTCAAAAGAAACCAAAAAATCTAAAAAGGCTGACAAAAAGGCTGATGCTTTTTTAGCAGAAAAAGAAAAACTAGAAAAAGAATTAGCTGACACAAAAGACTCATATATGAGAATTCTTGCTGAGTATGATAACTTCAGAAAACGTACTCAAAAAGAAAAAGAAGCTTCATACAATGATTCTAAAGCAAGTACATTAGCACTTCTTCTCCCTGTTATTGATAATTTTGACAGGGCGATAGATAATAAAACTGACGACATAGAAGCTTACAGAAAAGGTATTGAAATGACTTATAATCAATTAAAGGAAATTTTCAATAAATTGGATGTAACAGCTTTTGGTGAAGTTGGCGAAGAATTTAATCCGGAAATACACAATGCAGTTATGACCATAGAAAACCCTGATTTGCCTGAAAATTCAATTGCAGCAGTATTTGAAAAAGGCTACAAGATGGGCGACCGTGTGTTACGATTTGCAAGTGTTCAAATAACTCAATAAACTATTAACTAAAAATAAAAACAATTTTGGAGGAAAACAATTATGGCTAAAACAATTGGTATTGACTTAGGTACAACAAACTCATGTGTAGCAGTTATTGAAGGCGGCGAGCCTGTTGTTATTGCTAACGTAGAAGGCAACAGAACTACACCATCTGTTGTTGGTTTTTCAAAAACTGGTGAAAGACTTGTAGGTCAGGTTGCAAAGCGTCAGGCTGTTGCTAACCCAGACAGAACTATTTCTTCAATAAAAAGACAAATGGGTTCTGACTACAAAGTTACTATTGATGACAAAAAATATACACCACAAGAAATTTCTGCAATGATTTTAAGCAAGTTAAAGGCTGATGCTGAAAGCTACCTTGGCGACAAGGTTACAGAAGCAGTTATTACTGTTCCTGCATACTTTACAGACTCACAACGCCAGGCAACAAAAGATGCTGGTAAAATTGCTGGTCTTGAAGTTAAGAGAATCATAAACGAGCCTACTGCTGCTGCTCTTGCTTATGGTATCGACAAAGAAAATGACCAGAAAGTTATGGTTTATGACCTCGGTGGTGGTACATTCGACGTTTCAATCATTGAAATGGGCGAAGGTGTTCAGGAAGTTCTTGCTACTGCTGGTAACAACAACCTCGGTGGTGACGACTTCGACCAGAGAATTATCGACTGGCTTGCAGCTGAATTCAAAAAAGAAAACGGCATTGACTTAAAGGGTGACAAAATGGCAATGCAGAGACTTAAAGAAGCTGCAGAAAAAGCAAAAATTGAGCTTTCAGGTGTTACTTCATCTGCTATCAACTTACCATTTATCACAATGACAGAAGCAGGTCCTTTACACCTTGATACAACTCTCACAAGAGCAAAGTTCAACGAACTCACAGCTGACTTAGTTGAAGCAACTATGGGTCCTGTTCGTCAGGCTATTTCTGACTCAGGTCTTAAAACTTCTGAAATTGACAAGGTTCTTATGGTTGGTGGTTCTTCAAGAATTCCAGCTGTTCAGGATGCTGTTAAATCATACACAGGCAAAGAACCATTCAAAGGCATCAACCCAGACGAATGTGTTGCTATCGGTGCTGCTCTTCAGGCAGGTGTTTTAGGTGGCGATGTTAAGGGTCTTCTTCTCTTAGACGTTACTCCACTTTCACTTGGTATTGAAACTCTCGGTTCAGTTTGCACAAAGATTATTGAAAGAAATACAACAATCCCAACAAAGAAGAGCCAGATTTTCTCAACTGCAGCAGATAATCAGACTTCTGTTGAAATTCACGTATTACAGGGTGAAAGAGAATTTGCTAAAGATAACAAAACTCTTGGTATGTTCCACCTTGATGGTATTCTCCCAGCACGTCGTGGTACACCACAGATTGAAGTTACTTTCGATATTGACGCTAACGGTATCGTTCACGTTTCTGCAAAAGACCTTGGCACAGGTAAAGAACAATCTATTTCAATCACATCTTCTTCAAATATGAGCAAAGAAGACATTGAAAAGGCAGTTAAAGAAGCTGAGCAATTTGCAGAAGAAGACAAACAACGTAAAGAAGCAGTTGATATCCGTAATGGTGCAGACCAGATGGTATTCCAATGCGAAAAAATTCTTGAAGAAAACGGCGATAAATTAGAAGAAGCTGACAAGAGTGCTATTTCTTCACAAGTAGAAGAATTAAAAGAAGCTCTTAAAGGTGAAGATATTAACCTTATTAAATCAAAACAAGAAGCTCTTCAAGCTAAATTCTATGAAATCTCTGAGAAGCTTTATAAGGCTGCTGGTGGTGCACAAGGTTTTGACCCATCACAAGCACAGGGCTTCGACCCTAATGCCGCACAAGGTGGCACTGATGAAAACGGCTACTATGAAGCACCTTTCACAGATGTAAACGAATAATTCAACCAATATAAGCAACAGAAGCCCCTATGGGTTTCTGTTGCCAATGTGTAGAAAGGTTTTACTATGGCAGATAAAAGAGATTATTATGAAGTCCTTGGACTTTCCAAGGGTGCTTCTGGTGACGAAATTAAAAAATCTTATCGTCAGCTTGCCAAAAAATATCATCCAGACTTAAACCCAGATAACAAAGAGGCAGAAGCTAAATTCAAAGAGGTAAACGAAGCTTATGAAATTCTTTCTGACCCAGGTAAGAAAGAAAAATATGACCGTTTCGGCTTTGCTGGTGTTGACCCATCTTATGGTGCAGGTCAGGGTGGTGCTGGCGGTTTCGGTGGTTTTGGTGGCTTTGGCGACGGAATGGAGTTCGACTTAGGCGACATCTTCGGTTCATTCTTTGGCGGTGGATTCGGTGGTGGTTTTGGTGGCAGTTCTCGTTCTAATCCAAACGCTCCAAGGCGTGGTAACGATATTCAGATTACAGTATCTTTAACATTTGAAGAAGCAGCTAAAGGTTGCACTAAAAATATTGAGTTTCCAAGAATTGAAACATGTGACGAATGCGCTGGTAGTGGTGCCGCTAAAGGTACCTCTTCACAAACTTGCCCAGAGTGTAACGGCCGTGGTCAGATAAGCACTCAACAACGCACACCATTTGGCGTTATTTCAACTCAGAAGCAATGTCCGAAGTGTGGTGGTAAAGGTACTTATAACCCTACACCTTGTAACAAATGTAAAGGTGCAGGCAGAATCAGAAGACCAATAAAAAAAGATGTTACTATACCTGCTGGTATTGACGATGGTCAGATGTTCACAGTGCGCGGCGAAGGTAACCGTGGCTTGAATGGTGGTCCAAGTGGAGATTTAAGAGTTGCAGTTGCAATAAAACCACACCCATTCTTCCAGAGAGATGGCTACAACGTATGGTGCGAAGTAGATGTTTCTATAGTTCAGGCTACTCTCGGTGACGAATTAACCGTACCAACTCTTGATGGTCAGGTTAAATACAGTATTCCTGCGGGTACTCAACCTGGTGATGTATTCAAGCTCAAAGGCAAGGGTATTCAGGTAGTAAACGGCACAAGACGTGGCGACCAGCTTGTAAAAATTAATGTTGTTATTCCTAAAAATATTTCTGAAAAGCAAAAAGAATTACTTCTTGAGTTCAACAAGAGCACTGGTGGTAAGGATGTTAAGCCCGAAGAAAAAGGCGGAATTTTTGGGAAGAAGAAAAAGAAGTAGTATTGTAGGGGCAGACCTTTGGTCGCCCGCTACAGAATGCAGAATTCAGAATGCAAAATGCAGAATTTTGGGACCTGCGGTCAACATTATAATTGAATAAAATAAAAAACCTATCATTTTTACAAATTGAAAATGATAGGTTTTTTGCTATCTTTTTAATTTTGGATTTTGTTTAAGAAATTTTATCAATGCAATCAAACGAGATATAAAATAAGAAAAAATAAACCACATTAACAGCAATATCCCTCCAACATTATCAGAAGCATCAGGCTCTTTTGTTGGCAGTATGTCAAAGGGGATATATAAATCTACCATACACCAAATAAAATAAAAATCCACAAAACTAAAAAAACTGATTATTGAAAATACAATTAATTTTCTTTTCGATTTAATATTTTGCAATAATTTAAAATACATAAAAGCTAATGCTATAGTAATTGCTACTGCTAAAATTTCTGAAACATAGCTACCGTATTTAAAATCATACAAAAACACCGAAACTCGTGTTAGCAATAGCAATCCAATACTTGTTATAAAACCATCAAATATAGCTTTGAGGAAATAATTGTTTTTCATGAACTTTCCTCTTCCAACATTAAAATTTGCGTCGCAGACCCTATAATTCCGAATTCCGAATTACGCATTCCGAATTAAACAACATTCCGAATTACTTTTTCGTTATCTTACCACTATTGATAAGTATAACAAACGCTCCGATATTATGTAAAAACGCACCAACAAGCGGAGTTACAAGTCCTGTTGCGGCAAGTACCATCATTATAAAACTAATTGAAAACGCAATTATAATATTCTGATAAATAGTTGCTTTTGTTTTTCTTGAAAGCTCAACTACAAACGGCAAATTGTCAAGAGAGTTATTCATAAGAGAAATGTCTGCACTCTGAATTGCCGTATCAGAACCCATAGCACCCATTGCAATGCCAACATCGGCTTCTGAAAGAGCAAGAGAGTCGTTAATACCGTCACCTACAACTGCGACAAGGTGATTTTTTTGTGCTTCTTTTACCTTTTCTAATTTCTGTTCAGGTAAAAGCTCACTATACATAAAATCAATATCTGCATCGGCCATTACACGCTTTGCTTCTGCATCATTATCGCCGGTTAATACAGTTACAGTCTCTACGCCTAATGCTCTCAATTTCTCTATAGCTTCATTTGCATCGCTTCTTAAAACATCTCTGAAAACAATAGCTCCTAAAACCACATCATTTTTTACAACCCAGCTGAGTGTACCCTGCTTTTCAATATTTTCTGAAAGCTCAAATCCTAATGAAGAAATATATCTTGAATTACCAACTATAACTTCTTCATTACCCTTTACACCCTTAACACCATTACCAACAATTTCAGTAATTTCAAAATCCTTATCATACTCTTCGTCATTAATAAGAGCCATAATAGATTTTGATGTTGGGTGCAACGAACCGTGAGCTACAGAAGCTGCAGTTTTAATTAATTCTTCATTAGTCTCAGCATTAACCAAATGAAAATCAACCGCTTCTAAAGTACCATTTGTAATAGTACCGGTTTTATCGAACACAAAATAACTTACATCTGTTAATTTTTCAATAAAAGATGGATTTTTAATAAGAATTCCTCGTTTTGTAGCACTTGCCAAAGCAGCAATAACAGGTGCAGAAGAAACCAGCATATATCCACAAGGGCAGCTCACAACAAGAATTGCAATAGCCTTGCTTATATCCTTGGTAAAAAGCCACATTAAAACAGCAACCACAAGAACAATAGGCAAATAATAAGTCATAAACTTATCTACTATCTGAGTTTCAGGCACAGTCATTTTTTCTGCACCTTCTAAAAGCTCAACAATTTTTTGGAAGGATGTGTCAGAATAAGCTTTCGTAACTTCTACCGTTAAAAGTCCATCAATGTTAGTTGTGCCGGCATACACCGTGTCTCCTTGCTTTACTTCTTTAGGTAACGCCTCACCTGTTAAGGATTTCTGGTCCATATTAGAAACGCCATTTTTAACAACGCCATCAATTGGCAAAGACATACCAGGTTTAACTAAAATTAAATCACCCTTTTTAAGAGTTTTAGCATCAACCTCTTTTTCGTTACCATCAACCAATATAATAGCCGTTTCAGCCTGAAGCTTTTTAAGACCTTCAATAGCATCTCTGCCACCCATAATGCTTTTTTCTTCTAAGAAGTGAACAAGCGTAAGAATTATAGGAATAAGCCCTGCTAAAATATATTGACCATCTAAAACAGAAACAAGAATAGCAATAGAAACAAGTATTTCCATTGAAGAGTTTATATCCTTCTGCAAAAAGCCCTTAACAGCTGTAATAAATACTGGAATACCTATTATGGCAACACCAATTAAATAAATTGTTCCCTGAATTACATCCTGATTAGGAAACACCAAGCCGTAAACAAAGCCGGCAATAAGGAATACTATCGCAAAAACTGCTTCTTTAATATCTTTTTTTAATTTGTTTTTATCTTTATCAGATATATAGCTTTGAGAATACTCTTTAACAGAATTCTCAACCATATTATTAATTTTCTTCATATATTACTCCTACGGAAGTATAACTTTAGCTGACTCATTGCCATCTGGAACAATAATTGTAGCACCAGCTTCAGTTAATACCTTTGAAACTCTGCTTCTGAACACACCATTTTTAATGACCTCTGGGTTTGCTCTGTATTGCTCATAAAGACCATTAAACTCAGCAACCTCTTCGTTAGCCTTCGCCAATTTTTCAGATTGGTTTTTCTTTGCTTCACTCACAAGAGAATCTGACTCTGCTTGTGCTTTTGGAATTTTTGATTCAGTGTAATCATTTGCTTCCTGAATAAGGGTTTGCTTTTTAACCGATGCTGTGTTAACTGCATCAAAAGCATCCTTTGTTTCATTTGGCGGAATAACATTTGTAAGCTCAATATTAGTAATTGTAATACCACAACCAAGCTCATCAAAAACAAGCTGTACATTCTTTTTCAAATCAACTGAAAGCTTTGTTTTTTCAGTTGTAAGAACACTATCTACTGGCATAGAGGTTACAAGCGGTATCGTTTCGCCACCAACTACGCCCTTAATTATCTCATCAATCTCGTTTATATATAGCGCATAAGCTATCGGGTCGCTCACCTTATATTTTACAACGCTTCTTATAAGCACTAAATTGCTGTCACCAGTAATTACATAACCACCTGATTTTATGTTTCTGTTAATCGTGGTATCTTCACTGTAATGTGATTCAACAGTAATCTCCTGAACAGTTTCAACCGGAACCTTAATTACCTCATCAATTATGTAAGGAAACGCAAAATGCAACCCAGGGGTTTTAATTTGCTCTTCATAAGTTGTTCCAACAAGCTTGCCAAATCGAAGAACCACTGCAACCTCGTTACTGTCAACTTTATAAATACCTGTTAAAACAAGAAGCACAACAGAACCAGCAACAACCCATTTAAAATACTTCATAACAGAAAGCATTATAGCTTCAAAAACTTCAATACTCTTGTTTTTCATATTTGCCACCCATTCTTACTGCAATTCATCAACAATATCAAACGGAGAATCTTCACTCTTCATTATGATAACAGTGTCTTCATTAACAGAATTTTCAAGTGCTATAAGCTTTTTAAGGAACTTGAACAATTCAGAGTTCTTGTCGTATGCTTCGCCATAAATTTCAGCTATTTGTCTTTCTGTTTCAGCATCAATTTCTGCTGCCTCGAGCTTACCTTCTGCTAAAATTTCTGCCGCTCTTGCATTTGCCTCACTCATAATAATTGCAGCATCTCTTTCACCCTCTGAAATAAGCTTTGTAACTTGCTTTTCTCTGTCTGCAATCATCTGCTCAAACACACTTTCAATATTGTTTGTAGGAAGTGCAAGTCTTTTAATTTTCACTTTTTCAATACGGATACCATAATCCTTAAGTGCATTTTCTGCTACAGATTTTTCAATTTTCTGAGAAATCTCGTTAATTTTAATATTTTTCAAATCAGTAGAAACCAATGCAGAAAGCTCATAGTTACCCATAACACCATTTTTAACGTTTGCAGTTAAATCGTTAAGATATTTTTCTGCTTTTTCATTATCGCCAACACTGTTATAGAATTTTCTTGCATCTTCGATTCGCCACACAAGATAGGTTTGCAAAATAACATTTTTCTTATCATTTGTAAGAGTTTCTGTGTAACCAGAATCCATATATTGACTTCTTGTGTCATAAGTGTAAACATTTTCAAATGGGTAAGGTAATTTAAAATGAAGACCAGACTCCATATAAACTGCTCTCACATCACCAAAACGTGAAACTATTGCACAAGAGCCTTCTTTTACTGTAAATGTGAAACCAAATACAAGAATAATTACAGCAAGAATGAGTGCAAAAATCCATTTATATATCTTTTTAATTTTCATTTTTTATTCCTCCGCTTCTATAACGGTTGTTTGCTCATCTGATAACGCCTTACCAGACGAATTTATAATATATTGTGAAAGCTCAGAATCTATATTTGGTGAGAAAACATAAACCTTATTACCGGCAATAACCTTTTCGTAGGTATCAACATATTTACTGAGCTTAAATGCAGACGGACGTTTTCTGTATTCTTCGAGTGCAGCTTTAAAAACAGTCATTTCTTTAGTAGCATCTGCTACCTTTGTTGTCTGATTTTCTTTTGCTTTGATTACAACAGTTTCTGCATCCTTTTCTGCTTCAAGTATAAGCTTCTCTGCCTCAGCTTCTGCATTTGTTATTGTGGTTGTTTTATTAACATCTGCACTGACAACAGATTGATAAACATTTGAAAGCTCAACTGGTGGGTGAATACTTTCAATAACAACCTCTTCTACTGCTAAACCGATTTTACATTCCTTTGTGAATTGATTGAGTGCTGAAAGAAGCTCTTTAGAAAGACCAGTTCTGTCAACACTGAGAATGGTATCAAGGTTTGTAGAATTGGTTTTATTCATCATAAACTCATACGCCCTTGAACTTAAAATCGCCTCAGGATTTGAGCTTTTAGTCAGATATGTATATAAATCGTCTATTTTATAAATCAATTTGATATTTACTGAAACCAATTCGTTTCCGTTACCTGTTAACAGCTTATACTCCTCAACTGAGTGTGACTCTGTCCACATATTATCCATTGTGTCATTTGATTCGTAACCAATAGTCGTATTCTGAACACGCTGAACCTCATAAATCTCTGCCTTTTCAATTGGCCATGGCAACTTAAAATGAAGACCTGCATTTTTAACAGACGCCTCTTCTAAAACACCAAAGCGGTAAACTGCCGCTTGCTCGTAAGGCTCAACCTTATAAACACAGCTAGAAACAAAAAGAATTGCAACTATCGCCAAAACTGCTGCCGGCAAAATTTCGCCAACATACTTAAGACTCCAGAGCGATTTTACTGAAATTCCTGTATGCTCCTCTAAAATGTCGGCAAAGCTTTTTCCATTTTCGCCTGAGCCCTTCTTCAAATTTTTAATGTCAGGAAGATAAATTGTATAATTAAAGTCTTTTAATGTTTCTTTTTTAATTACCGTAATTAATATATCAAAAGCCAAAACAAGTGCTATATAGATTGTTGCTATTCTGTAAAACCAGAAAATAACATTGCAAAAATCCATTTCAAGAATTATATTGAGCACTGAAAATCCGATATACACAACTGATACAACGCCAATTGTCATAAACATTGAAGAAACCGTAACAGCAGCCCTCATATTTTTCTTTTGTTGCATAAAGCTTCTGTAAACGAAAAGGCATACAGCTAAAACAACAAGCACACCAACATTCCCAAAGGTGTAGCTATATTCCTGCATACTTATTACTTTAAGATTATAAGCAAAAGAGCTTATTGCAAGTGAAATAACGAGATACAACTGCAAAAGTATGTAAATAACTTCTAAAACAATAGTTGCTATCCTCTGCTCTTTTAAAATCTTTTCTTTTTTCTCTTCATTAGTTATACTTTCTTTTTCTTTGGATTTTGAAAGCTTTGAAAAAGCCTTATTAAAAAGCTTTTTCTTTTCTTTACCTGAAGCACCATCTTCTGAAATTTCTTCACTTTCTACAGCTTCAAGCTTTTTTATTCGCTTATCAACAATTTTATCCATTATTCTCTTTATAAAATCAAAAAGAAGAATAAAGCCATAAATACCAAAAAAACAGATTGTCAATTCACCCAACTGTTCGTATGCCGGAACATATTGAGTAGTTTGTAACACACCTATAAGCAAAAATATTATTGCAAAAAGTATTACTAATGGTAATTTAGGTGGTTTAGTTAAATCTTTTATCTTTCTCTTCTTCAAGTCTTTCACCTCTTGAATTATTACGACGAGAGCCGTTTTTTTACGACTCCCGTCTGTTATTAGTTTTTGTTAACTTCTTCAACAAATTTCAAGAACTGCTTTCTGCCCTCTTCATTTCGCTCAAACACACCACATTGTTCAAGAATTTTTGAAAAAGTATTGCCTATTGCATTTCTTGTGATTTCGTCTATATTTTCTTTTGTTGGATTTTTACTTAAAATGAACTTTTCCGCCCACTCAGCATGTTTAGAAATAGCTTCGTTTTTAGTAATATCTTCACCATTTAAAATTGCAGCCTTTAAAGCTTGCATTTCAGTTTTAAGACGTGCCGGAAGAACTGCAAGACCCATAACCTCTATAAGACCAATATTTTCTTTTTTGATGTTATGATATTCAGGATGAGGATGATAAAAACCATCTGGACATTCTTCTGTTGTAATATTGTTCCTTAAAACTAAATCTATTTCATATTTACCATTTCTGAAGCGTGTAATTGGTGTAATTGTATTGTGTGGCACCCCATCTTCAGTTTTCGCAATTATAAAAGCTTCATCATCGCTATAATTTCGCCAACACTCAAGAATTTTACCTGCAAGAGTACAAATTCTGTCTGTATCTTCACCAATAAGTCTTATAACCGACATCGGCCATTTTACAATGCCCGCTTTTATATCATCAAAGCCAGTGAATTTAAGCTCTGTTTCAATTTCAGCTCTTGCCTGAGCGAATGTATAATTACCACCCTGAAAATGCTCGTGAGTTAAAATTGAACCACCTGAAATCGGCAAATCTGAATTTGAGCCAATAAAATAGTGTGGGAACTGCTTTATGAATGAAAAAAGTCTTCTGAAGCCCTTCTCACTTATTTTCATAGGTACGTGATTACCGTCGAAAACAATACAATGCTCATTATAATAAACATAAGGTGAATACTGTAAAAAGTAGCTGTCGCCATCTAATGTAACAGGAATGATTCTGTGGTTTTGTCTTGCCGGATGATTAACTCTGCCAGCGTAGCCTTCGTTTGTTTTGCAAAGAGGACATTTAGGGTATGACGAAGCTTCTAGCTTTGTTGCAGCAGCAATCGCTTTAGGGTCTTTTTCCGGTTTTGAAAGGTTTATTGTAATATCAATATCGCCATACTCAGTTGAAGTAACCCACTTCATATCATTTTTAACACGATATTCTCTTATGTAGTCGCTTTTTCTTGCAAAGTGATAATAATATTCTGTTGCTTTTTCTGGTGACACAGAATATTTCTCTTTAAAGGTTTTAATAACCTCAGATGGTCTTGGAAGAACAGCACCCATTATTTTTGTGTCTAACAAATCTCTGTAAACAACTGAATTTTCACAAATACCTGTCTCACACGCATAATCTAAAATGCCTTTTAAAATATCTTCTAATTCCATTTCTTTTGAAGATGCATCCTCATCAATAGAAGAAAGATTTAAAACCTCTAAAATTCTGTTTGTTGCCCAGACCTCATCCTCGTTTAAAATCAAAGACTCTTTTTCTAAGTAAGCAACTAAAGATTTAATTAATTCACTGATTGTCATACTACAAAACCCCATTATAAAATAGATAATTACATTATAATATTTTTCTTTAATTCTTTCAACATTTTTTTGTAAATAATATTGAAAATATTACAATAAATAGTTAAAATGTTATAGTAATTATAATTTTTATAAAAAACTGGTGAGTAAAATGGATTTTAATGCAGAAAAAGTAAAAAATGATATTGTTGAATGGATAAAAGACTGGTTCGATAAAAATGGCAAAGGCTGTAAAGGCGTGCTCGGCATTTCAGGCGGTAAAGACAGCTCAGTTGTTGCAGCGCTTTTAGTAGAAGCTTTGGGCAAAGAAAATGTTGTCGGAGTGCTTATGCCAAACGGCGAACAATTCGACATTGATGTTTCAAAGGACCTTGTTGAATTTTTAGGTATAAAATCTGTAACAATAAATATAAAGGATGCCTTTAACGGTTTCTTGAATGAATTTAAAAATAACGATGTAGAGCTCTCTGCTCAAGCAATAACCAACCTTCCACCAAGACTTAGAATGGCTTGCGTGTATGCAGTAAGCCAGAGTGTAAATGGCAGAGTTGCAAACACCTGTAATCTTTCGGAGGACTGGGTCGGCTACTCTACACGTTATGGTGACAGCGTCGGTGATTTTTCTCCACTCTCAAAATTAACAGTACAAGAGGTTAAGGCAGTTGGTAAAGCATTGGGGCTTCCTGACAAATTCACAGAAAAAACACCTATTGATGGTCTTCAGGGTAAAACCGATGAAGATAACTTAGGCTTTACCTATGCTGTTTTAGATAAATATATAAGAACAGGCATTTGCGAAGACGTAAAAACAAAAGAAAGAATAGATTATCTTCACAGAATCAATCAATTCAAATTAGAGCTTATGCCTGTATTTAACTACGAACCTGAAAGGAATTAAATTATGTCAGTATTACAAAGCTTACAACCAGAAAGAGTATTTTATTATTTCGAAGAAATCACAAAAATTCCACATGGTTCTGGTGATATGACGAGGATTGCTTCCTTTTGCGTAAATTTCGCTAAAGAGCACAACCTCAGATATTACCATGATGATGCAAACAATGTAGTAATTTATAAAGACGGAACAAAGCACCTAAAGAATGCAGAGCCAATTATTCTGCAAGGTCATCTTGATATGGTTTGCCAGAAAACCGAAGACAGTAATATAGATTTTTTTAATGACCCATTAGAAATTTTCATTGATGGTGATTTTATAAAAGCTAATAACACTACTCTTGGTGCAGATAACGGCATTGCAGTAGCTTGTGTTTTAGCCATCTTAGAAAGTGACAGCTACACACACCCACCTATTGAGGCAGTTTTCACAACAGACGAAGAAACTGGTATGGTTGGTGCAAATTTTCTTGACACATCGGTTTTAAAATCAAAAAGAATGATTAATATAGACTCTGAAGAAGATGACACGATGACAGTTTCATGTGCTGGTGGTGCTGATTTCTTAGCAACATTCAATTTTCAGCGAGAAGCTGTAAACGGAACTGAAATTGAGTTAATTTTAAAAGGTCTTAAGGGTGGACACTCAGGCATTGAAATTGACAAAGGCAGAGTTAACGCAAATATTCTTGCAGGTCGCGTTTTAAATCATCTTAAAACAACCGATTTCAATTTATTAAGCATTAATGGTGGCGACAAAACTAACGCAATTACAAATCTTTGTAAAATAAACCTCTGTGTAAGTAACAAAGATAACTTTATCAAGGAAGCCACAGAGCATCTTAAAATTATAAAAGATGAAATCACAGCAAGAGAAGAATACTTTGATTATCAGATAAACATACTTGAAAGCGGAGAATTCAAAGCAATAAACAAAGAAAGTGCAAATGCTATTATTTACGCTTTGGAATGTATGCCAAACGGTGTTTTAGACATGAGTGCTGAAATCAATGGTCTTGTTGAAACCTCACTCAACTTAGGAATTTTAGCTACAAATGAAAATAGCACAGAGCTTAAAACCTCTTTAAGAAGCAATAAAATGAGTGCTCTTTCTGCTTTAGAAGAGAGATTAAAAACATTTTTCAGTATTCTCCCTTGTGAATGTACAACCTTTGACAAATATCCATCTTGGGAATTTAACAGTAACTCCACTTTACAAGGTCTTTTTAAAGAGATTTATGAAAAAGAAACTGGTAAAGCTCTCAAAGTAGAGGCAATTCACGCAGGTCTTGAATGTGGTGTGTTTGCATCTAAAATAAAGGACTTTGACTGCATATCAATCGGTCCAAATATGTTCGACGTTCACACAGTAAAAGAAAGGCTTTCTATTGACTCAACTGAAAGAACCTTTAAAATTCTTTTAAAAGTCTTAGAAAACTGCAAATAAACAGCTTTTTTGATTGACATAACCTTACATTTATTGTAAAATACTATGTTGATTACGAAATTAAAAATATTTAAAGAAAAAGAGTGATAAAATGCATTGGTCAGAAGAAATCGCTGAAAAAATAATTAAGCGTAACCCTAACAAAGAAGAATATGTTTGTGCCGCTGGTATCAGCCCATCAGGTTCAATTCATATTGGTAACTTCCGTGATATTGCTACTAGTTATTTTGTAGTAAGAGCTTTGAGAAAAAAAGGTAAAAAAGCAAGACTTCTTTTCTCATGGGACGAATTTGACCGTCTCAGAAAGGTTCCTGTAAACGTTGCAGCTGTTGACAGTGATATGGAAAAATACATAGGCTGTCCTTATGTAGATGTTAAAAACCCATTTGTTGATGCTCAGGAATTTAAAACTTATGCTGAATATTTCGAAAACGAATTCGAAACATCTATTGTTAAATTCGGTATTGATATGGATTACAGACATCAGGCTGAAATGTACAGAAGCGGTAAATACACTGAACATATCATCCACGCTTTAAAGCATCGTGGTGAAATTTTTGATATTTTAGACAGCCACCGTACACAAGAAGCACAACCAGGCGAAAGAGAAGCATATTACCCAATTAATATTTATTGCCCTGAATGTGGCAAGGATACAACAAAGGTACATTCTCTTTCAGACGACTGCACAGTAGCAGAATATTCTTGTGCTTGTGGTCACAAAGGCACATTTGACTTCACCAAAGATTTCAACTGCAAATTAGCTTGGAAGATTGACTGGCCTATGCGTTGGATGTATGAAGGTGTCGACTTTGAACCAGGTGGAAAAGACCACGCAAGCCCACACGGTAGTTACGACACAAGTAAGGATATTGCAAAGAAAATCTTTGGTTATGAGCCACCTCTCTTCCAGGGTTATGAATTCATCGGCATCAAAGGCACCACTGGTAAAATGTCTGGCTCTTCAGGTCTCAACTTAACACCAGACACACTTTTAAAAATTTATCAACCAGAAGTTATTCTCTGGCTTTACTCAAAAACAGAGCCACTTAAGGCATTTGATTTCTGCTTTGATGACGGAATTCTTCGTCAGTACTTTGAATTTGACAAGATGTACACAAATGTTAAAAATGGTAATGCTAATGACAATGAAAAAGCAATTATGTATAACACAACTGTTGGTGACAGAGTATTAGAAACTGTTCCAATGGGTCATCTTGTTCAGTTAGGTTCAGTTGTTGACTTCAACGTTCCAATGCTTGAAACAGTGTTTGAGAAAATTGACACACCTTATAAATATGAACAATTCGCTGACAGACTTGAAAGAGCAAAATACTGGCTTGAGCACTGTGCTCCAGAAAATGTAAACAGACTCAGAACATTAAGAAACTGGGATGTTTATGAAACACTTGATGATACAGCTAAAAAAGAAGTTGAGCTTTTATTTAACTTCATTAAGGAAGGCGGTTATGACCTTGATGAGCTTAACAAAATGCTTTATGCTATTCCAAAAGAAGTTCATGGCACCGACCTTGACGAAAAAGCTTTAAAGGCAATTCAGGGAACATTCTTCAAGAACGTTTATAAGCTTCTTATAGATAAAGAAAAAGGTCCAAGACTTTACTTATTCCTTTTCGCTATCGACCCACAAAAATATGTTGGTCTTCTTGACTTCTCTTACCCAAAAACAGAAGAAGAAATGAAAGCTCCTGTTGTTGAAGAAGTTGTAGAAAATGAAGACAAGCACGTTTATGGCGAAGCAGATGCTTTTGTTCCTTTCTCAACTGAAAGCATTTCTATTGACGATTTCTGCAAGTTAGACCTCAGAGTTTGTGAAATTATTAAAGCTCAGGAAATAAGAAAATCTCACAGTTGCTTAAAGCTTACACTTGACGATGGCAGTGGCGAAAACAGAATTATTGTTTCATCTATCAAGAGTGAATACACATGCGAACAATTAGTTGGCAAGAAGATTATTGTTGTTGCAAACCTCGAGCCAGCAAGAATTGCAGGTGTTGAAAGCCAGGGCATGCTCCTTGCAGCAACAAATGGCGCTTGTGGCTGTCAGGTAGTATTTTTACCAGACTGCGTGCCAAACGGAACACAGATTAAATAATTTACTTTGTAAATTGTGATATAAATCCTTACGGATTTGCGATATATTTCCATTGAAATGCGATATATCTTCGATGCGATATGCCTTCGGCGTGTTTCGTGGATTTATATCATATCGCATGCGAGTGAAACGAGTATATATCGCAAATGAACGAAGCGAATTTATATCGCATTTGCACAAGCAAATATATCGTAAAACTCTATACCAAATATAAAAATATCCTATCAAATTTAGTTTACTAAGTTTGATAGGATATTTATTATTTCAATTGAATTTTGAATTCTTCGTTGTTTTGTTCTTCACCAATTAAAGTAATAACTACATCTTTTTCAAGCCACACTACTTCCCAGTTTTCAGATGTTAAACTTTTACCATCATTACTTATATCTTCTTCAATTACATTTATTTCTTCATTAGTTTTATTATCAATTAATTGTATTTTCACATTATGTGAATCAAAAGATATTGGATACCCAACCTGATTTATTACAACCATATATTTATTGTCTGGCGAAGTAATTTCATCAAGTTTTGTAATCTCTTGATTTTTTGCAGAAGTTGCTAAATTCATTGCAATTATCGCAATAATAGCAATTACAACTACAGTAACTATCGCAATTGTAATTCTTTTCTTTTTTTCAAACATATAATCATCCTCCTTAAAACTTATACCATATTTCACCTATTTTTGCAACTTTTGAATTTTATAGTTCTCTGAATTCAGGGAATTATAAATATAAATAATATTAATGGAGTGAAAGTTATGGCTAAAAAAGGAATGAAAAGACCCCAGAGAACTCACACAGAAAAACGAAATGACGTACCACCTGTACCAGAAATTCAAGGTAAAGCGAAAAGTGGAAAAACGCAAGCAAACCCAGTTATTACAGGCACCAATAATGTAACCCAAAAGGTTTACCACACAAAGCCTTACAAAAAAGAAAAACCAATTTCTGACGCTTACCAGGCAATTGATACAGACCTTGCAAAAGATAATTTAGAGAATGATATTCCTTTTGCTGATTTACAGGATAACTAAAAATAATCCTATCATTTAAAAGTTAGATTTTAGAACCAACTGAAAATAATAACTTCTATCATTTTTGTTTAAGAAAAACTTTAAATAATAGAAGTTGTTTATTTTTATTAACTTATAATTACAATCAAGTCCGAAGGACTTCCGAAATTCTCAACTCTCAATTCTCAATTTTCAATTCCATAAACAATGCTTCTTGTCGTTTTAAAAAACTCCTTGAACTCGTTTTCGTTAAGAAGTTCCGGAAAACTCAACACCAAAAGCGGTACACTTTCCTCGTTATGATATGACGGTTGAGTGTAATCGTAAGAATTCACTTTAAAGCCAAGATTTTCATAAAATTTAATTCGCTTCTTCTGCATTTCTGTTTCTGGAGCCTCTGCTTCTAAAATAATTGGCAGATTATACTTTGCTTTTATTAAATCAATTGTTTTTGAACCATAGCCTTTCGAACGAATTTCTTTATTTATTGCTATATGTTCAATGAACAGAAATTCATCAAAAAGCCAGAACACTACTAAACCAACGCTTTCTCCAGCATCAATAATCTCAGAAAAATTAAATTCTTTTTTTAAAAAACACGCTTTTTCGTCGGCTTCATCACGTCTTTCTTCATAAGGGAAAGCATCTATGAGTCTTTTATAAACAGACGAAAAATTTTCTTCTGCTACTGGTCTTAAATTAATCATACCAAATCACTTATTTCTTTAAAATTATTTCTTATTTCATCGGTTGTTCCGGTTGAAATATAATAATCATATTCTTTTGGTTTAAAACTCTCAAAAACATAATCTTTAACTACAGCAATATAAGAGGTTGGGCCCACTCTTGATGGGTCTTTTTCAGTTGTTTCACCTCGTGCATAAACACCTGTTAAAAATGTATCGTGAGTTGGCATATAAAGACCTATGCCGAAGCTATCAGAAAATTCACCACGATATGCTGACCAATGTTCAACTGAAGTAAAATTCGGGTAACCTTCATCTGGCCAGAAGCCTAATGTATTGTTTGTAACAAGCTTATTATCTTTTGAGAATGGTTCTGCTCCATCATAATAAACAAAAGTGTTAAGTGGTTCAATACAGTAGAACGCAGGCAATTCTTGTGTTCTTGGTGTTGCAGGGTAACCAGAGAAATCAGTAAATCTGCACTTAATATGAACATTATTATTTTCTATAGTATACCACGCTTCCATATAAGACGGTGTAATAAATTCTTTTGTTTTTGCCCAGTCAAGTGGTCTGCATTTTATATAAATTTCTTCTTCACTAAGGCGTATATCTACAATTTTACTGTGGTCATTATATTGGTTGCCGCCCTGAACAGGATTATAGTTCCAGGTGTTGTCCATATAAGTCCCTGGTTCATAAGGGGCTTCTAAAGTTCCGTAGTAAGATTGTTGCACAAGTCTTCCGGTATCGTTACGGTTAATTAAATTTACATTCTTATTAATTGCTCTTTTTTCATAACGGTCACTTGCGTTTGAGTCAACCTTGATTTTACCATCAACTTTAACTGCTTCAACGTTTGAATCTAAATCTTCAAGATAAGAAAGTGCACCACCCCAGAGCAAATCTACACCTAATTTATATTTTCCTGTTTCAATGAAAACCTCTTGTTTTGGCACTTCTCTGAAAAACACAGAAAAACCAATAAATTTAACATTTGCTTTTTTTGAATTAAGTGGCTCACAAGTAAATTCAATTAAATCTGTTGCTACAGCCTTTTCTAAAGCATTATCTATAAAACTATAAAAATCCTTTTCACTTTTTGATGGCTCCAAAAAGAATTCTTCTCTCACTGTTTCTTTTTTTACAGTGTATGTCAAAGAACACTTAAGGTAGGAATCTGAAGTATATTTAATACCAAAATAATTGAACTTTTTCACACTGTCATCAATAAGAACGGCATCTTTTGCTGTGAGTTGTTTTTCTTTATTATCAGCAAAATATGTCATTCTCGAAATTGTAAAATCAGTGTCATATTTATTACCCAAACAACCAGCGAATGAAAGTATTATTGCAAGGCACATTAAAACACTTACTATTCTCTTTTTCATTGAATACACCTACATTTCTGAAATTGTTAATCTGTGTAACGCTCTTGTAACTGCCATATAAAGATATGGTTTATTACTATCACCATTAAATGCATTTTCTTTATTAAACACTATTACACTGTCAAATTCAAGTCCTTTTGTTAAAACGAGTGGCATAATAATTGGCGCTTCGCTTAATACACAAGATTTGTTATCACAAAGACGAATTGCAGGAAGCTCTTTAACTAATTTCTTGTGAAGCTCTTGTGCATCTTCAATAGTTTTTGTAATAATTGCAACTGACGAACTTTTTTCATTATACTCTTTTAAAGTCTTCAAAAATTCACTTTCGCCCTTTTTATATTGCACCTCTTCACCATTTCTTGTGAAAATATCATAATTCTTTTCTTTTGGTAAAAGTGAAAGTGCCAAGGTGTTTATTTCTTCGGTTGAGCGATAGCTTCTGTTAAGATATAATGAATTTGCATTGTAAAGCGAAGCCAATTTTTCTACGCTTACTGAATTTATTTCAGGGTTAATTGCCTGATTTGTATCAAGTAAAAGTGTATATTTTGCCCTTGGGAACATTGTTAAAATAATTCTGTGTTGCAAAAGGCTTAAATCCTGTGCTTCATCAATTAAAATGTGTTTAACACCGTTTAAAACAGCGCTTTCACCCATTACACACTTTGTGAATACAACGCCTAATGCATCTGGAAAATCAAGAATTCGTTTCTCAAGGTTCTCTTTAGTGAATTTTAAAATATCGTCACTACTGCCAACTGTGTTAGCATAATTCTCTAAAATATTAAGATAAATTTTAACAGGGTCAGCTAAAACACACTCTCTCAAAGTTCTACCCACATTGTGTTTCAACTCCCTACGCTTCATTTTATAAAGCTTAGCAGTGTCTTCATCTATACTGGACTCCAAATCTATTGTTTCATAAATTTCTTCTCTGTGCTCTAAAAAATATTCATCTATTACACCATTTACAAAGCTCACAAGTCTCTCTGCCCTTGCAGATGGTGCATTTTCACTATCTGACACGTATCTGTCTAAAATATCATCTTTAGAAATAATTGTTTCATCATAAAGAGTAACGTCTTTGAATTCCGGCAGATAATTTTCAGCGTGTACTTTTAAGAAATCAATGAATTTTTCATCATATTTTAAAACTGCATTTTTCTTTCTTAAATTGTCGCCATTAATTAAGCTATTTGCTAAATCGTAATAATCAAGAACAGAATATTCAGAAAGCTCTGCTTTAAAAATATTATAAAAGCTTGAGTAATTGATTGGCATTTCACCAAGCTCTGGAATAATATCTGCTACATAGCTCGAGAAAATATCGTTATTAGAAAACATAACAATTTCAGAAGAAATGAGTTCTTTTCTGTTTCTGTAAAGAAGGTAAGCGATTCTGTGAAAACCCACAGACGTTTTACCACTACCGGCAGGGCCATAAACAATTAAATTTTTATTATCGGAATATCTTATAGCTTTGTTCTGCTCACGCTGAATTGAATTAACAATAACTCTTAAATGCTCATGAGTATTTTCGCCCAACACATCTCTTAAAATATCATCGTCAATTTTAATATCGCTATTAACAAAGCCTTTTAATTCGCCATTTTGAAACTTATATTGTCTTTTTAAAGAAAGCTTTCCTTCCATTACGCCAGATGGTGCATTGAAATAAGCGTCACTTGAATTAAAATCATCATAAAAAAGCGAAGCAATAGGTGCACGCCAGTCACAGACTAAAGTGTTATAGGTATCTCTTTCCTGTAATGTTTTAAGACCAATATAAATTTCTTGCTTTCTCCCTGTTCTGTTTGGTGTGAAATCCACCCTTGCAAAATACGGTGAGTTTTTAAGCTTTTCATAAAATGAAATATCATAATGTGCATTTTCTATCTCCTGCAATTGATTTTCCATTTCATAATGAAGTTCTGTAAGCTCAACACCTGCATACATTCCACCGTTTGGGTTATCCTCATTAAACTTTTCACCTTGAGCCTTAACCCTTGCCTTATAAGTAACAATAAGGTCTTTAAGCCTCACTATTTCGCTATTTAAAAAATTTTTTGTTTTTTCAAAATAAAGCTGTTCAAGTTGTTCTTCTTTTGAATACATTAAAAAATTTTCCTTTCAAAAACTTCAAAATAAGTGTCATACCAAAAATAAATTATAACACAATAAAAACTCTCTATCAAGTGTTGACATTAATTTTAGTAAAGATATAATATTCTTATAATTTTTAACAAAGGATTTGAAATTATGAAAATTTCTTATAATCATGAATCAATACGCTTAACTGGCAGATGGGATACACAAAACAAAGATTACGCAACTGCCACAGCAACAGGCAGTTATATTGAATTCTGTTTTAAAGGTACTCTTGCTACTGTTCTTTTTAACTGTGATAATAATAAATATCCTTTCCCACATCTTTGGGTGCAAATAGATAATGGCGACTACACAGAGGCTATGGTAGATAACTATTTAAAAATTCGCACAAAAGAAGATAAAGAACACACGGTGAAAATTATTTTCAAGGGTACTGTAGAGGAATTCAGACGTTGGTTCGCTCCATTAGAAAACAAAATTTCATTTTGTGGTGTTATTACTGACACACCAGTTAAAATTAAAGAAGATACGAGAAAAACCATTGAATTCGTCGGTGATTCAATAACAGAGGGCGTTTTAACCGACGAAGATTATTATGGTGAAAATGGCGAAAACAAATTCTCTATTGGTCAGTTCAACAGAGTTTATCAGGATGATGTTACTGCAACTTATGCGTGGCTCACTGCAGAAAAGCTTAACTTAAGACCAATATTTATGGGCTATGGTGCAGTTGGGGTTACACAATCAGGAATGGGTGCTGTACCTAAAGCTGATGTAGCATACCCATATAATTTTGACAATTCGCCTATCACTCACAAAAACAGCGATTATATATTAATAAACCACGGTGCTAACGACCGTGGTGGAACACTTGAAAATTATCTTGAGAATTATGAAAAGCTTTTAAATGTTATTATTAAAATGAACCCTGAATCTAAAATAGTTTCGCTTTCTGCTTTCTGTGGTGCATTCCACGAAGAATTAGGTGAATTTATAAAAGAATATAACAAAAAGAATAACACAGATATTTTCTTTATAGATTCAATCGGCTGGGTTCCTGTTGAGCCACTTCACCCGAATCGTGCAGGACACAAAACGATTGCTGAAAAACTAACACAAATATTAAGAACAGTTACTAACTCCTAAGTTAGTAACTGTTCTTAATATTTTATTTAATTAAACTTTTATCTTCTTCACCGCAAAGCCTGCCATTAAAATCGCAAGGATTCCTGCAACAAGCTTACCTACAATAACTGCTAAAATATGCTCACCATTGTAAGAAAGCGTAAATGCTAAATGGTCACCAAACACGAAAGCGCCTGAAACACAAAAAGCAAGGTTCATAACTCTGCCCTTTTTATTCATTTTTCCAGCATTTTCAATAGTAGCAATGCTATTTGCAAGAGTTGCCACAAAACCCAAAACAGAAGCTTCATCAAGCTCTAATTTTTCGCCCAGTTTTTTAAATGGCTTATTTAAAAGCTTTGAAATTATTGCTATGAGTGGGAATGTACCTGAAAGTACAACACCAATATGGAATATTATTTTAAAGCCTTCGTTAATTGGTGTTGTTTTTTCTAAAATAACCCAACCTGTGAGATATTGTAAAATGCCTATTGCAAGTCCACCAATAACCAAAACAAGAATTGCTTTACCTAAAATGCCGAAAACTTTAATGCACACCTGTGGTACTTTTAAAAGACCTATAACAATAATTACTGAAAAGAGAATACTTGGCACTAAATTTAAAATGAGTGTAAGAATATTTATGCCCATAAAAACGCCAGAAACAAAGCATCCGAATGGGATTGTGCTTATACCACAAAGAAGACCTAAAAATACATCTTTATGAAACTCTTTATTTATTGAGCTTATTGAAACGGGAATTGTAAATGAAATTGTCGCACCTAACATTGAAGCCACTACTAACCCATGAAACGAACCTAAAAGCTCGTCGTTACAAACAGACTCGGCAAGTGCTGCACCACCCATATCGTTTGCAAATATAATACCTGCTATTGCAGATGGGTCAAACCTTAAAAGATTTGCAACAGGTGTTATTACAGGCAAAAGCAATTCTGAAAGAGTCGGCGTTATTGTAATCATACCAAGCATTGACATTGTGAGTGGTGCTATTGTATGTATACCTTTTTCAAATTCATCACCCAGTTTTAAATGATTACCTGTTATTTTATCTATTGCACCAATCAAAGCAAATATTGCCATTGTAACTGATAATGCGTGTTCCATAAGCTACTTCCTTTATAAATATTTCACACATCTTCACTATTCACTCTTACTTCTTACCTGAAATTCCGTTCACGAAAACTTTTCAGTGAATAGTGAAGACGTAATAGTTAATAAGTAAAAAATTCCGTTCACTTTCGCGAACGGAATTTTTTGGCGCGCTGGAAGGGACTCGAACCCCTGACCTACTGGTTCGTAGCCAGTCACTCTATCCAACTGAGCTACCGGCGCATATGATTTTGTGCAACCGAATGCTGATTGCCTATATATTATCACTACAAAAATGAAAAGTCAACTGTTTTATTTAAAAATATTATAATTTACTTCTTTTTTTGATTCTGCCGTCATATTAAAAATACAGAGCCTGTCAGAGAATATTACGGAAGGATTGGTTTTATGCATTTTTATAAATTATCTGCTCTTGGGCAGGATTATATATTCGCTGATGATGAAGAAGCCTTTTTTAAGCTTTCACGGGAGGACGTAAAGCTGCTGTGTGACAGAGCTGCGGGGGTGGGTGCAACGGGAATTTTCTGTGTTTATCAAAAAGAGACTGAAAATGCTGAAATAAGAGCGTTTTATCAAAACGGAGATAATATGCGTGAAATGTCTACGGCTTCAATTTGCGGTATTTTAGGCTTAAAAATCACAAAGGGAGAGGATGCTTGTGAAATTTTCTCTGAAAAAAGCCGTTTTTCAGGCTGTCTGAGCGCTTCTGATGAAAAATTCAGCCTTGTTTCATGTGATACGGGAAAGGGGAGCGTTTCGCTTTTTAAGGATATGTGTGAGAGGAAAACCCACTTGGGAAACAGGATACTTACGCTTACTCCGGTGTCAACTCCCGACAGCTATGCAGTTCACTTTTCAGGCGATGCAAAAAGCATTAATCTGAAATATCTTGCCGAAAAAACAAGGGAGCTCACGCTTTTCGGAAAGGGCACATCTCTGATAGTGGCAGAGGAAAAAGAGAGGAATACCTTTTCTCTTTGCCGTATGCTTGAGGAAAACGAATATATAATTCCCTTTGCAGGAGGCTTTTCGGCTGTCGCATTTGCTGCCTGCAAAACGGGAAGAAGCCGTTTCGGAGAGGAAATAACCCTTTACTGTGAGGATTATAAGGCATATGCAGTTGTAAAGGAGGACGCAAGTGTTACCCTGCACACTCAGGCGCATATGGCATATGAGGGATGTTTTGTGTTGAAATGAAGAAGATGATGTGATAGAATAAACGCAGTTTTTAATAAGAGGGAATAATTATGCTTGAATTTTTTACGGCACATCAGAATCTGATCGCGCAGATTTTAGGCTTTGTTGCAATGGGAATCGCAATTACCATGTATCAGTTCAGACGGCACCGCACCATTCTTATACTTATGTCTCTGTGCTCATTTGTCTGGTGTCTGCATTTTGCCTGTTTAGAACTTTTTACTCCCGTTGCCATGAATCTTATAAATGTGCTGAGAGGAATCGTGTATTCCTTCCGTGAAAAAAAGTGGGCACAGAATAATATCATTCCCGCTGTGTTTATAGTGATATGTGCAGGAAGCGTGATTTTTACATGGGACAGTATGTGGAGCATTCTGCCCTTTATTGCATCAATTTTTGCAACCACGGCAAACTGGCAGAAAAATACAAGACTATTGAAATATCTGTCAATTCCCGTGTGCGTGTGCTGGTTTGTTTATAATATAGCAAACGGCTCCGTTGCAGGCACTCTCAATGAAGCCTTTGCTCTTACATCAATTATAGTCTATCTTGTAAGAACAGCAAAGAAAGGCAGAACGGCAGACAGCTGATTTACGGCTTACATAAAAACCTCACAGCACAAAAAAGTGCACTGTGAGGTTCTTTTTTTGTCAGAATGAGCTTCCTGTGACGGTGAATAATCCGACAATTAAAAAGTATAAGATTATTCCGAGAAGGATTCCGCCGCCTATGCAGATTAAAATACGAAGGATAAGGGGCAGACCGGTGTAATAAGTGCCGAAAAATAAACGGCAGGCTACCCATGTCAATAAACAACCTATAATACAGAACAGCATTATGGGAGAACTTGCTGATTGACCATCAGCAGAAGGCGACACCACACATAAAAGATTGAAAAACATATTTATACCTCCTGTTTGTACATTATCGTTTTTTAAGTCAGGCTTATATCAAGGTAGCCTATTATAAAGCCGGCGATAAAAAAGAGCAGGATGCCGATAACGGGAATAAAGGACAATTTTTTCGCAAGATTATAATCCTTTATTGCCTTTTCAAATTTCTCTGTATCAGCTTCAGTTGACGGAAGACATCAGGAATCTGCGGTTTTGATATCCGTATGTATATTGAAAAGAGGAGTCCGATGCCTGCCATAAGAATTGCGGCAATTATTCCTGCTGTTTTTAATGTTTTCTTCTTTGATTGTTCAGATTTGTATAAGAAACTGAGCCTTATGTGCAGGGGATAAATACCTTCCGGCATATTATATTTCTGTATAAGCCTGTTGATAGTTTAGCATACAACCGGTGAAATATGCAACCTTTACATTGATAAATAATAATTTACATAAAAACGGTAAACAAAATACAAGGGTGCCAACCTTCTGAGAGGTTGACACCCGGATTTATTTATGCTTTTTTTTTGCTGATTGATTATTCAGCATCGGGAGCATACAGAGCCTTAAGTCTGAGAAGATGGTTATATCTTTCAACTGACTTTGCTTCTGCTTCTGCGAAGAGAGCGTCTGCTCTTTCGGGGAATGCACGGGTAAGTGAGGAGTAACGTGCTTCGTTGAGAAGGAATGCACGGAAGTCTTCGCTCTTGCCGGGCTTACTGTCGATTGTGAAGGGATTTTCGCCCTTTTCCTTGAGTGCGGGGTTGTAACGGAACATGTTCCAGTAGCCGCATTCAACAGCCTTCTGCATTTCTGCCTGGCAGTTAACCATACCGCCCTTGATGGAGTGCATTTCACAGGGAGCATAAGCGATGATGATTGAGGGACCGTTGTAAGCTTCTGCTTCTGCAATAGCCTTGATGGTCTGGTTCATATCAGCACCCATAGCGATCTGTGCTACATATACATAGCCGTAGCTCATAGCGATTTCGGAAAGGCTCTTCTTAGCAATGCCCTTACCTGCAGCAGCAAACTGAGCAACCTGACCGATCTGAGAAGCCTTGGATGCCTGTCCGCCTGTGTTGGAGTAAACTTCTGTATCGAATACCATGATGTTTACATCTTCACCTGCTGCAAGAACGTGGTCAACACCGCCGAAGCCGATGTCGTATGCCCAACCGTCGCCGCCGAAGATCCATACGGACTTCTTAGCAAGATATTCCTTGTTCTTGAGAACTGATGCGCAGTTGTCGCAGCAGCAGCCGACCTTTTCAAGCTCAGCTACGAGAGCGTCTGTTGCAGCGCCGTTCTTCTGTCCGTCGTTAACTGTTGCAAGATATTCATCAGCAGCAGCCTTGAGCTCAGCACTTGCCTTTTCGCTTGCAGCGATTTCCTTAACCTTTGCGATAAGAGAATTACGGATAGCGTTCTGTCCGAGGAACATACCGAAGCCGTGCTCTGCGTTATCTTCGAAGAGGGAGTTAGCCCATGCGGGACCGTGGCCTGCCTTGTTTACTGTGTAGGGTGATGTAGCTGCGGGACCGCCCCAGATTGATGAACAGCCTGTTGCATTGGAGATGTACATTCTGTCACCGAACATCTGAGTGATAAGACGTGCATAAGCTGTTTCAGCACAGCCTGCGCAGGAGCCTGAGAACTCAAGGAGAGGAGTCTTGAACTGGCTTGCCTTTACGGAAACGCCTGCTGTCATATCAGCCTTTTCTGTTACGTTAGCTACACAGTAATCGAAGGATGCCTGCTGCTCGTCCTGGCTTTCTCTTGACTTCATTGTAAGAGAATTTGTGGGACATACGCCGATACAAACTCCGCAACCCATACAATCCATGGGAGATACTGCGAGTGTATATACATATTCTGTCTTCTTGATTTCCTTTGTCTTTGTAACCTCGGGAGCGTTAGCAGCTTCGTCAGCAGTCATAGCAAAGGGACGGATTGTTGCGTGGGGACATACATATGCGCAGCGGTTGCACTGTACGCACTTTGTGGGATCCCATTCGGGAACCATAACAGCAACGCCTCTCTTTTCGAAAGCGGAAGCGCCCTGCTCGAATGTACCGTCAGCGTGATCCATAAATGCGGAAACGGGGAGAGAGTCACCGTCCATGCGTCCAACGGGATGCATGATGTTGTTAACCATCTTTTCAAGCTTGGACTGTGTGCCTTCTGCTGCACAAGCGCAAGCATCTTCAGCATTTGCCCAATCTGCGGGTACGTCGATCTTAACGTAAGCTGTTGCACCTGCGTCAATAGCCTTTTCGTTCATTTCAACGATTTCTTTACCCTTCTTCATGAACTTCTGTGCCTTTTCCTTCATGTAGCCGATAGCTTCTTCGGGAGGAAGAACCTTAGCAAGTGAGAAGAAAGCAGACTGAAGAACTGTGTTTGTTCTCTTGCCGAGACCAATCTGTGCTGCGAGGTCAATAGCATTAACTGTGTAGAGCTGAATGTTGTTTTCAGCAATATATCTCTTTGTTTCAGCGTTGAGCTTCTGAGCGAGCTCTTCTTCATTCCACTGGCAGTTGATGAGGAATACGCCGCCGGGCTTAACGTCCTGAACCATCTTGAAGCCTTTTTCTACATAAGAGGGGTTGTGGCATGCAACGAAGTCAGCCTTGTTGATGTAGTAGGGGGACTTGATGGGCTTGTCGCCGAAACGAAGGTGAGAAATTGTGATACCGCCGGTCTTCTTTGAGTCATACTGGAAGTATGCCTGAACGAATTTATCTGTGTGGTCACCGATGATCTTGATGGAGTCCTTGTTTGCACCAACAGTACCGTCGCCGCCGAGACCCCAGAACTTGCATTCGATTGTGCCTTCAGCTGCTGTGTTGGGAGCGGGCTTTTCTTCAAGAGAAAGATTTGTTACGTCATCGTTGATACCGATTGTGAACTGAGCCTTGGGAGCATCCTTCTTGAGCTCATCAAATACTGCGAATACGCTTGAAGGAGGTGTATCCTTGGAGCCGAGACCGTATCTGCCGCCTGTTACTGTTGCCTGAACGCCCTTTGTTGCAAGAGCTGTAACAACGTCAAGATAAAGAGGTTCGCCCAGTGAGCCGGGTTCCTTTGTTCTGTCGAGAACAGCAATCTTCTTTGCTGTTGCGGGGATAGCTTCAACGAGCTTTTCAGCGGAGAAGGGTCTGTAAAGACGAACCTTGACAAGGCCGACCTTTTCGCCCTGAGCTGTAAGATAGTCGATAACTTCTTCAGCAACGTCGCAGATTGAGCCCATAGCAATGATAACTCTTTCTGCATCTTCTGCACCGTAGTAGTTGAAGAGCTTGTAGTTAGTGCCGAGCTTAGCATTAACCTTATCCATGTATTCTTCAACGATACCGGGAACTGCATCATAATATTCGTTACATGCTTCTCTGTGCTGGAAGAAGATGTCGCCGTTTTCGTGTGAGCCTCTCATTACGGGATGCTCGGGATTGAGAGCGCGCTTTCTGAATGCATCAACAGCATCCATATCGCACATTTCTTTAAGATCTTCATAATCCCATACTTCAATCTTCTGGATTTCGTGAGATGTACGGAAACCGTCGAAGAAGTTGAGGAAGGGAACTCTTGACTTGATTGTAGCAAGGTGAGCTACTGCGCCGAGGTCCATAACTTCCTGAGTATTTGTTTCTGCAAGCATAGCAAAGCCTGTCTGACGGCAAGCATAAACGTCGGAATGATCGCCGAAGATGTTAAGAGCGTGAGAAGCTACGCAACGTGCGGAAACGTGGAAAACAGAGGGAAGAAGTTCACCTGCGATCTTATACATATTGGGGATCATAAGAAGAAGACCCTGTGAAGCTGTATAAGTTGTTGTGAGAGCACCTGCTGCAAGAGAACCGTGAACGGTACCTGCTGCACCTGCTTCAGACTGCATTTCTGCAACCTTAACGGTTGTGCCGAAGATGTTCTTGAGTCCCTGTGCGGACCACTGGTCAACATAGTCTGCCATGGGGCTTGAAGGAGTAATAGGATAAATGCCTGCTACTTCTGTAAAAGCATAGGAAACATATGCGGCTGCATTATTTCCGTCCATGGACTTTTTTGTTCTTGCCATAATATATCCTCCTAAATAAAAATACATTGGATTGGTAACACACCAAAGAACATTTTAACACTTAAGATGTAAAAAGTAAATATCATTTTTCTATATTAAGAGTAGAAAAAAGCGGTAATTTGTCCGAAGTTTTGTATATCTTTTACATTCCGCGGGTCAGAAAGTCTTCTCAGGGGTATAAAAATACGTTTTTCAGGGCATATTTTCCGAATGAATGCATAAATATTTTTCTTGTTAATTTCTTAACGAAAAAAAAGACTTTACATTTCAGAAAAGGTGTGTTAAAATGCACTTTGTCCGGTTTCTCGGAGACGGGGTTTTATTGTGCTGTATTTTTTTACGGCGCTGCTCACCTTGCCCGCGCTGGGATATCAGGATAAATATATAATGAGGTGAAAAAAATGACACAGGCAGAAAAGCAGGCTATAATGGCCGAATTCGCTACTCACGAGGGTGACACAGGTTCACCTGAAGTACAGATTGCTGTTCTCACAAAGAGAATCAACGATCTCAACGAGCATCTTAAGGTTCACAAGAAGGACCATCATTCAAGACGCGGTCTTCTTAAGATGGTTGGTCACAGAAGAAACCTTCTTGCATATCTTCAGAAGAACGACATCGAAAGATATCGTGCTGTTGTTGCAAAGCTCGGTCTTCGTAAATAAGGTAGTGTCATGGGCGGCGAAGAATTCTTTGTCGCCCGCAAATTCTTTTTTAGCGTAAGCCAAAGACCGTGTTTTCTTCAGGGAAAATGTTAATGTATAATGTACAATTCAGAATAAATAAGGGCTTGTTTGTTCTGAATTGTACATTGACAGTAACCACGGTCTTTTGTAATAAAAACAAAGGAGAGTAAAAAAATGTTTAACGAGTTCAGAAAATTTGAAACAACACTCGCAGGCAGACCCCTTGTGGTCGAAACAGGTAAAATGGCTCAGCTTGCAGGCGGCTCATGTCTTATCCGTTACGGTGAAACAGAGGTTCTTTGCACAGCTACCATGGCAGACAAGCCCAGAGAAGGCGTAGACTTCTTCCCCATGTCCGTTGACTTTGAGGAAAAGCTCTATTCAGTAGGTAAAATTCCCGGTTCATTCCAGAGAAGAGAAGGAAAGGCTTCAGAAAAGGCAACTCTCTGCTCACGTGTTATAGACAGACCCGTACGTCCTCTTTTCCCCAAGGATATGAGAAATGACGTAGGCGTTGTTGCAACAGTTATGTCAGTTGATCCCGACTGCCTTCCCGAAATCACCGCTATGATCGGTGTTTCCATCGCTCTTTCAATTTCTCCCATTCCGTGGGCAGGCCCTATCTCCGGTGTTTCCGTAGGTCTTGTTGACGGTAAGTTCGTTATCAACCCCACAGCAGCAGAAAGAGAACGCTCCGAAATGGCAGCAACAGTTGCTTCAACTGCAGACCTTGTTGCTATGATCGAGGCAGGCGCAAACGAAGTTCCCAACGATGTTATGTATGATGCAATTATGTTTGCTCACGCAGAAAATCAGAAGATCGTTGAATTCATCAAGGGCATTCAGGCTGAAATCGGCAAGGAAAAGATTGAAGTTCCTTCAATGGATCCTTCACCCGAAATGTTTGAAGCAATCAAGGAATTCGCTATCGAGGATGTTAAGGTTGCTCTTGATACAGACGATAAGAGAATCCGTGATGAAAGACTTCTTCCCATCTATGATGCTGTTCATGCAAAGTTTGATGAGGTTTATCCCGATGACATCGCTAAGATCGATGACTGTATGTATAAGCTTCAGAAATATATCGTCCGCCGCTGGCTTCTCGACGACGGCAAGCGTGTTGACGGCAGAGGAATCAACGATATGAGACCTCTTGATGCTCAGATCGACCTTCTTTCCCGCGTTCACGGCTCAGGCATGTTCACAAGAGGTCAGACTCAGGTTCTCACAGTTACCACTCTCGGTACTGTAGGCGAGGCTCAGTCTCTTGACGGAATTGATGAAGAAGAGTCAAAGAGATATATCCACCACTACAATTTCCCCTCTTATTCCGTAGGCGAAACAAAGCCCTCAAGAGGCCCCGGCAGACGTGAGATCGGTCACGGTGCACTTGCTGAAAGAGCACTTGTTCCCGTTATTCCCTCTGTTGAAGAATTCCCCTATACAATAAGACTTGTTTCCGAGGTTCTTTCCTCCAACGGCTCAACCTCACAGGCTTCTATCTGCGGCTCAACTCTTTCACTTATGGCAGCAGGTGTTCCCATCAAGGCTCCCGTAGCAGGTATCTCCTGCGGTCTTGTAACTGAAGGCGACCGATTTATGACAATGGTTGACATTCAGGGACTTGAAGACTTCTTCGGCGATATGGACTTCAAGGTAGCAGGTACAAAGGAAGGTATCACAGCTATTCAGATGGACCTTAAGGTTCACGGTCTTACTCCCGCTATCATCCGTGAAGCACTTGATAAGACCTATGAAGCAAGATGCAAGATTCTTGACGAGGTTATGCTTCCCTGTATCGCTGAGCCCCGTGCAGAGCTTTCAAAGTATGCTCCCAAAATGCTTTCCACTAAGATCGATCCCGAAAAGATCGGTGACGTTATCGGTAAGCAGGGTAAGGTTATCCAGAAGATCTGTGCAGAATGCAACTGTAAGATCGACATTGAAGATGACGGTAGCGTATTTATTTCTTCAACTGATCTTGACGATGCAAAGAAGGCACTCAGCATTATCGAAACAATAGTAAACGATCCCGAAGAGGGCGCAATCTACAAGGGTGTTGTAACCCGTCTTATGTCCTTTGGTGCATTCGTTGAAATCGCTCCCGGCAGAGAAGGCATGGTTCACATCAGCCACCTTGATGTAAAGAGAACTGAAAAGGTTGAGGATGTTGTAACGGTAGGCGATGAAATCATCGTTATGGTTCTTCCCACCGACGATCAGGGCAGACTCAATCTTTCAAGAAGAAATGCTCTTATCGCAGTTGAAGGACTTACTCCAGAAAACGAGCTGGACGACACACCCAGAAAGCCCAGAAGAGACTTCAACAAGGGTCCCCGCCGCGACAAAAGAAACTAAATAATTAAAATGTCTCCGGAGAAGAAATTCTTCGGAGATTTCTTTTTGTAAAGCGAAAATAAAATTCTGTTTGCGGCAGAAACAGAATGCGGGAGTTGCCAACAAGAAGAGGTTAATTTTGTGCGGCTGAGGTAATTTCGTCAGATCAGTAAATAAGGATCTGCATTTTTACGGTTGCGTACCGAGTGGAAATTTTGTATGTAATAATTGCTGTTTTTTTAGCCTGATGGCTTATTGTTCCGCCATTAAACAGCAGAATATACATATCGGGCGGGTACTGATGTTGTAAAGCTGTACTGCTTTACGGTGTTGATAAGTATACGGAAATGTTGAATAGTTTTGAAAAAATGTTGAAAAGTCAGTTGAAATTGTTGAAAACCTCTTTTTCTTCAGCGTTTTAGCAGGCTGAAAAGTGTAAATATATTAACTTTACTTCACAAAGTTTTCAACATTTAATTGTGAGCTTTTTTTTGTTGCTTAAGTTGACAAGCCGTCGGATAAAGCATTATAATAAAAATAATAATATTATTACAAAAACAGAATATAAAGGAGATGTGAATTGTGAAAAAGAAGATTATTTCCTCGGTCATACTGGCTGTGATGCTGATTACATATATTGTTATTCCCGTATCATCAAAGGTGATGCTTTACGGTGATGTGGATAACAACGGAGCAATCACTGCCGCAGATGCAAGACTTGCGCTCAGATGCTCTGTAAATCTTGTGGAGCTTTCCGATGAGCAGAAAAAAGCCGGCGATATGGATAAGGATGATCAGATAACAGCTGCGGATGCAAGAACAATTCTCAGATTATCCGTAGGTCTTATTGAACCGGCAAATATAATTATTGAAAAATATGATGAGAATAAAGATTATTCACAGTATAATGTGATAACCTGTGCGCACCCGTTTTATTATATCGTTCTCAGAACAGATAAAAGAGTTACGGATGTAAAATTTTATGGGCTTGAGGATAAGCCGGACATATATGAATTCACATTCACAGAGCTTTCAGCCTGTGATGAAATAACACCTGAAAAACCCGTTGTTGTACAGCTTCCGTTCAGTTACACTTATGTAACACACGGAATATCGTATAAAGAGGCTGACGGAAAAGAAAAGTTCTGTGCATTTGTTTATGATGAAGTTACGGGTCGTGATACTCTTAAATTGCTTAAACCCGTTCCGAAGCAGGCTGAGATTACAGCCCGGGCCGGTCAGTTCGGTATGAGTTATGCAGACAGTAAAAAAGTATATGCCGATATATCTTCAAGCTGTACTCCGGTGATCGTCACAACAAGCGCCCGTATAAGCGATTTTAAGGTGTATTCTCTGAGGCACGATTATTACAGTTATTATGAGCCGACTCTGATAGAAAACTGCGGTGTTGTTGAAGCAGGTGCTTCCGTTGTGATTTATCTGAAGCTCAGAAACTCTTCTGAATGCCAATACGGTTTTTCATATACAGATGCCGACGGTACGAAAAAAGTGTACGGGATAGGTTATTTCGGCAATAACGGGAATATAAATCTTAAAAGCATAAATATTTTTGCCGAAAAAACTCCGACCAGGGCAACCATCAGCGGTGAATTTGCAAAACGTGTCTACTATGATTATTCCGGATTTGATACAATCAATGCCGATACCACGCAGTACCGTTGGGCGGTAATATTAAAAACTGATGTAACAATTAAAAATGTTAAAGTACACTATGGCTACCTGGATTCTTATAACGGCTATTTGGTTTTTGATGTAACCAGAAGCTATAATTACGGCACTCTTGAGCCTGACACTCCTTTGCTTATTTATATATCTCAGCCGGGTGATTTCCCAAGCTATGCATTCTCTTATACGGATGCTGACGGCAGAACAAGAGCATTTATCTTTGATGAGAGTTATTCCTATTCGGGTGATCCGAAGCCTTCTCCGGTTCCGATGAAGGGCGGCGAAATGGACTATTGCTTAATTAGGTTCTGAGTCATATATATTTCCTGTCAGAACAGTTCCGCATACAGCAGAAAATTAATCTGCCGTATGCGGAATATTATATTCAGGAGGAAGTTTATAATTTATCAACCCTTTACTCTTCTTATCCCGGGGATATATGCATTTCTTGATATAAAGAAAAAAACAGTAGCAATGAAAGCAGGAACGTGATACAATAAAAGCATCACGAAAGGCGGTCGGAGTATGGAAGTCAGATATAAGGCATATGCTAAAATAAATCTTACGCTTGATTTAACGGGGGTTCTTCCCAATAAGTATCACGGGATATTCACTCTTATGCAGTCGGTGGGGCTTTATGATTCCGTAAGTGTAAAAAAAGGAGAAAAGGGCATCGTTCTCCGCTGCTCCGAACGGTTTATTCCCTGTGATGAACGCAACACGGCATATAAGGCCGCAATGCTCTTTTATGAAAATGCAGGCATTGAGCCCGAATGTGAAATATATATAAAAAAGGTAATTCCCTCAGGCGCCGGTCTTGCGGGAGGCAGTGCTGATGCTGCGGCAGTGCTCAAGGCACTTTATACATTATATCCCGATGCATTAAAGCACCGTGATATTATGAATATTGCTCTTCAGGTGGGGGCGGATGTTCCCTTCTGCTATGTGGGAGGCACAAGGCTATGCCAGAATATCGGCGAGGTTATGTCAGCTCTTCCTGCTCTTGTGAGCGATGTTCTTATTGTAAAGCCCAGGGAAAGAGTTTCCACAAAGGATGCCTATGCACGCTTTGATGCTGCCGAAAGCATAACTCATCCCGATAACGATTCCTTCCTTTTTTACGCCTCAAGGGGCGAATACGGGGAGGCTGTGAAATATGCGGAAAATATGTTTGAAACGCTGAGTGATGTTAAAAGCGGAGAAGAGATAAAGAAAGCCATGTATGAGCACGGAGCCTGGTTTTCTTCCATGTCAGGCTCGGGCTCGGCTTATTTCGGACTCTTTAATTCGCCTGAGGAGGCAAAAAAATGTGCCGATGCTCTGAGAGATAAGGCAGAAAATGTTTTTGTGTGCCGCACTAAAACCAGAGGAATTGAATAAAATCTGTTAACCTGCCAAAACTTTACTTTGTAAAGAAAGGCAGGTTTTTTTATGAAAACAGAATGGTATGAAAAATACCGCGGTATCATTGCACTTTTTGTTATATCTCTGAGCTTTATTTTTTGCGGTATCGCCGAGGGCTTTGTAACGGCAGATAATGTGAGAAACGACTGTCTGAGGCTTCATATTCCTGCGAATTCGGATTCCGAAGCGGATCAGGCCGTGAAGCTTAAGGTGAGAGACGAGATACTTAATGAGGCAAGGGGGCTTTTTGAAGGCTGCAGCACTGCACAAGAGGCAGAAGAAATAATTCTCAGAAATAAAGACATACTGCAAAAAACGGCAGACAGGGTGCTCAGGGAAAACGGATTTGATTATAAAGCAACCGTGAGCGTTGAAAAGGAATATTTCGAAACCCGCTCATATGATAATGTCACACTGCCTGCAGGAGAATATACTGCCTGCAGAATTACTCTGGGAGAGGGAAAGGGGCATAACTGGTGGTGTGTAATGTTCCCGGGAATATGCCTTCCTGCTGCAAGCGGTGAGAATACCCGTGAGGTCTATGCAGTATTCGGTGAAAACGGCGGAGATTTTGTTACCGGGAAAAGCGGATATAAAATAAAGCTCAGAATCGTTGAAATAGTAGAGGAGATTTTGCAATCGGCAAGGAATTAGGCATATTTTTCTTTTATATCTCATATTCTTTACTGCAGAAAAGATAAAGGAGAAGAATATGAAAATAGTACGGATAAAAACGGGGAAGGCAGAGAATAAAAAGGATATGTTCGTTGTGCTCTGTCTTATTCAATCTGTGGCTGCGGTGCTTATTGTGTTTATGATATTTGCTGTTTCCCGCATAAATCAAGGACTTTTTTCTGATATGAAAGAGGATATTGCAAGGCTGTTTTCTTCGGATTATGATATCGGAGGATATTATACTGAGGAGGAAAAAACCGTGCTCAGTACTGCTATGACGGTATCAGCGGACAATACAGCCTGTGAAAAAGAAGATGAGCTGAAGAATGGGGAAGCTCTATTTAAAATCGGGAAAAGCAAAGCCGATGCTTTTGATATCTATAATGTGTCTTCCGTAATGCCCGTGTCGGGGCGGATAACCTCGGAATACGGCTACAGGATACATCCTGTATATAATACCGAAAGCTTTCATTCGGGGCGTGATATTGCAGCGGAGGAGGGCAGCGATATATATGCCGTGCGTGACGGCAGAGTTACTGAGGCTTCCTCTGCACCGAATGCCGGGAATTATATTAAAATAGACCACGGCGACGGATATTTTTCTCTTTATTGCCATTGCAGCTGTCTTTATGTAAGCGAGGGTGTGAATGTGAGAAAGGGAGATGTGATAGCGGCGGTAGGTCAGACAGGTCTTGCCACGGGACCGCATCTGCATTTTGAGCTTCATAAAAACGGTGAGGCGATCGATCCCGCAATAATCCTTGAGGGGGCGGAAGGTGTTAATTAAAGCAGGGAGAATAAGCTTTTATATAAGCTTCAGCTTCGCTGTGTTTTTTGCCCTTGCGGCAAATACCTCCGACGGCAGAAGCTTTCTTATAATGATGATATGCACGCTTTTTCATGAGAGTGTGCATATCATTCTGCTTTTTATGTGCGGCTGTAAAAGTGCTTCTCTTCGTTTTCGTGTAGGCTCAATTGCTATGGAGGTGCAGGGCTTCGGAATGCTGTCTTATAAAAAGACTGTTTTATGCACTGTAGCAGCACCGCTTATGAACATCGCGGCAGGCGGGATTTTTTATTTTTTTTACATAAAAACAAAAGAAGTGCTGCTGTTTGAGTGGGCTGTGATCAATCTGATTCTCGGTACCGGAAATCTGCTGCCCTTTTCCTTTCTTGACGGTGGCAGGGCATTGGGGGCGCTTCTTTGTGAAAAATGCTCTTTGAGAAGAGCGCATTTTATTTCGGATGCTGTCTCCTTTTGTTCTCTGATAATATTAGGTATGGTGTTTTTTTATTTCCTTATAGAGGGCAAAGCCTTTATGCTTGTGCTGTTTTTCTTCTGCTATTGCCTTACAGGTTTTATTTCGGATAAAACAAAAGGCTGACCACTTGAAAAACCACTGTAAAGATGTTATATTATTAATTAATAAATATAACGGACGGTATCTGATATGGACAGAAAGCTTGAGAGAATACTGCCTAAGGTTCAGAAGCCTGCAAGATATACGGGCGGAGAGCTTAACAGTGTTATTAAAAATAAAGATGAAGTGGATATAAGATATGCATTCTGTTTTCCCGATTCCTACGAGATAGGAATGTCGCATCTGGGAATGAAGATTCTTTATTCTGCTGCAAACAAGAGAGAGGATACATGGTGCGAAAGAGTGTTTGCTCCCTGGGATGATATGGAGGAGCAGATGAGAGCAAACGGCATTCCTCTTTACGCCCTTGAAAGCGGCGATCCCGTTAAGGATTTTGATATAATAGGCTTTACTCTTCAGTATGAGCTTTGTTATACGAATGTGCTTAATATGCTTGACCTTGCAGGTCTCCCGGTAAAGGCTAAGGACAGAAAGGCTCTTTCTCCCATTGTTATGGGCGGCGGTCCCTGTGTGTGCAATCCCGAGCCTGTGGCAGAGTTTTTTGATCTGTTTTCTCTCGGAGAGGGCGAAGAGGTCAACAGTGAAATTATGGATCTTTATAAGGAGCACAAAAAAAGAGGCTCTACAAAGGAAGAATTTCTCATTGATGCCGCAAAAATAGAGGGTGTGTATGTTCCCTCGTTATATGATATTACATATAACGAAGACGGCACCATCAGTGAGATAGCTCCGAAAAACGATGCTCCCCGGGTTGTTACCAGGCGTATCATAAAGGAGCTTGATAATGTATTCTATCCCGAAAGCTTTGTCGTGCCCTTTATTGATGTTGTACACGACAGAGTGACCCATGAGATTTTCAGAGGCTGTATAAGGGGCTGCAGATTCTGTCAGGCAGGCTTTATCTACAGGCCCATCAGAGAAAAGAGTCCCGATGTTATCAATGAGCAGTGTAAAACCCTTTGCAAGACCACGGGCTATGATGAAATATCCCTTTGCTCCCTTTCAAGCTCAGATTACACTAAAATAGAGGAGCTGCTTGAAAAGCTTCTTGAGTGGACAGGAGATGAAAAGGTAAATATTGCCCTGCCGTCGCTGAGAGTTGATAATTTCTCGGATTCCCTTGTGAAAAAGCTTACAGGCGTGAGAAAGAGCGGTCTTACCTTTGCTCCCGAAGCCGGCACGCAAAGGCTCAGGGATGTTATAAATAAAAATGTTACCGAGCCTGAGCTTCTTGAAACGGCAAGAATTGCTTTCTCCAACGGCTACAGTGCCGTAAAGCTCTACTTCATGCTCGGTCTTCCCACAGAGACCGATGAGGATGTGCTGGGAATAGGTCAGCTTGCAAAAAAGGTTGTGGATGAATTTTATCTTAATCCCGATAAGCCCAAGGGCAGAGGCTGTACGGTAGGTGTAAGTGCCTCCTCCTTTGTTCCCAAGCCCTTCACCCCCTTCCAGTGGGAAGCACAGAGCACTCCCGATGAGCTCAAGGAAAAGCAGGAGCTGCTTAAAAACAACCTGCCCTCAAAGAAAATCAATGTCAGCTTTCATCATATACCCACATCCTTCCTTGAGGGTGTGTTTGCCCGCGGTGACAGAAGACTTTGCGGGGTTATTGAAACAGCCTGGAAAAACGGATGCAAGTTTGACGGCTGGAGTGAAAAATTCCTCTTTGATAAATGGATGGAAAGCTTCAATGAATGTGGGATTTCTCCCGAATTCTATGCTAACAGAAAAAGGGATTATGAGGAGATTCTTCCCTGGGATCATCTTGATTTCGGTGTCAGCAAGGCATTTCTTATCAGGGAAAGCAAAAAATCCGTCAATGCCGAAACCACACCTCACTGCCGCGTAAAATGTGCAGGCTGCAGCGCAAACAAACTGAACGGAGGTAAGTGCGATGTATGAGCTGAGACTCTATTTATCAAAAAAGGGCAGGATAAAATTCGTGTCCCATCTTGATATGTTCCGTATGATGCAAAGAGCAGTAAGAAGAGCAGAGATTCCTCTGTGGTATACCGAAGGCTTCAATCCTCACCCTTATATTTCATTTCTTCTTGCCCTGTCTTTAGGCGTTGAAAGCGAGGGGGAGCCTGTTGATTTAAGAATAGTGGGGGATATGTCTCCTGAGGAAGTAAAGGAAAGGCTGAATGCCTGTCTTCCCGAGGGGCTTAAGGCGGAAAGAGCAATAAAGCCCTTTAATAAAAGCAGTGAAATAGCTCTTGCTTCCTATGATGTGCTTTATTCGAGAGAGGATATTACCGCGGCAGAGCTTTACGAGGCACTGTCAGGTACGGATCTCACCTGCGAAAAAAGCGGTAAGCAGGGCGGTAAAAAGGTTATGAAGCAGGTAAATGTGTCTGAGCACATCAAGAGCTTTTCTCTTGAAGACTGCGAAGAGGATATTCTTCTTAAAGTGGTGCTGCCCGCAGGAAGCACCTTCAATCTCAACCCCATTCAGCTGTCGCAGGCTGTGTCTCATAAGCTGGGGAAAGAGGTTGTGCCCGTAAGAGTTATGCGTACCTCTCTTATGTGTGAGGACGGCAGCAGGTTTGAATAAACTGCAATAATTGAAAAATAAGGCGGTGAAAGTATGGAGAATAAAAAGAATGCCATTGTTTTTGCAGGCGGCGGTTCCAAAGGGGCATATCAGCTCGGCGTATGGAAGGCTCTCAATGAGCTCGGTGAAAACTTCTCAATTGCAACGGGAACATCCATAGGCTCAATAAATGCAGCTTTTTATGTCCAGAATGATTATGCCGCAGCCGAAAAAATGTGGGGCGAGGTTACTGCAGGAGATATTATGACCAACGGAATAAATCTTGAGGTCTCCTTTGACAGTATAGTTTCACAGAAGGATAATCTTGTTCCGTTTTTCAGAAACTACCTGAACACAAAAAGTGTTGACAATACTCCCTTTATCAATATGATACTGAGGTATTTCAGTCCTGATAAATTCTTTTCTTCAGATATAGATTTTGCACTTATGACTGCTATGTTTGAAGAGAAAAAGGGACATATTCCCATAGATGTAATACCTGTGGAGATCACAAAGGAGGACATGCGCCTTGCAGGGGAAAATGCCTGGAAGTGGATAGGTGCATCCTGTGCCTGCTTCCCTGTTTTTCCTGCTATGGAAATAGACGGAAAATCCTATGTTGACGGAGGCTTTTACGATAATATTCCCGTTGCCTCAGCAATCAAGCTCGGCGCAGAAAGAATAGTTGTTGTTGACCTTAATACGGATAACTGCCACGAGGGATATGTAAGACATCCCCGTGTTACTTATATAAAGCCCAGTAAGGATCTGGGTGCTTTTCTCAATTTCAGCCGTGACGTGCTTGACCGCTCTGTAAGGCTCGGCTATAACGATGCTATGAAGGTTTACGGAAAATATCTCGGACGGCTCTTCACCTTTATATGTGAGGATGATTTCAGAGAAAAGCTTTCCGAAATTTCACGGGAGTTTCTGTCAATTCTCAGTAAAGCTGAGGCAGAGTTTGATTTTTCGGGAAAAATCCGCTTCCAGCGTGTGAATAAGCTTGAGGGCTGCACAACGATTCTTTCTTCCTATATGGAAAAAAGCCGTTCCACGGAAGAGGATATCTTTATCGCGGCTGCCGAATTTTTCCTCCGTGCCATAGGCTATGATGATGAAAAGGAATACGACATATCGGCTTTGCTTTATCATCTTAAAACAGAGGTGGATTCTCTTTATCCTTTGCTGGAATTTGATACGGAAAGTGCATTTATGAAGGTGAAGGATTTTATTAAAAATTATGTAAATAAGGTTAAGACAGCCGACAGTAAAAAGTATGATGAAGACAGACTTTTACTTATTTACACAAGCTTTATGAGAGCATTGCAGAGAGTAAGGCTGTAACAAAAAAATTGTGTTAAATCTACGGAGGTGCAAATAATATGTCAGCAAAGGTTCTCAGCATGGGACTTTTCGGAATGAATTCCTTTATGGTTGAGGTTGAAGCCGATATTTCAGGGGGAAAATTCCGTTTTGATATGGTAGGTCTTCCCGATACTGCTGTTTCAGAGGCACGGGAAAGAGTTCAGGCTGCTATAAAAAACTGCGGCTACGGCTTTCCCTATTCACATATAGTTGTTAATCTTGCACCTGCAGATATAAAAAAAGAGGGAAGCGTGTATGACCTTCCCATATTTATAGCAATTCTTATTGCCGCAAAGCAGCTTCATATTGATGTTACCGACAAGGCATTTATAGGTGAGCTTTCTCTTTCGGGAGATGTGCGCCCCGTAGACGGTGTGCTTTCAATGGTTATCGAAGCAAGAAATGCGGGGATAAAAAGTGTTTTTGTTCCCAAGCTCAATGAAGGCGAGGCGGCTGTTGTTGAGGGAATTGATGTTTATGCCGTTGAAAATGTATCTCAGCTGCTTGAGTTTTTCAAAAATCCCGCTGATGAGGAAAAGCTGCTTCATAAAGCAGTACCCTCAGCTTCAGACGAATCGGAGACGGATGAGGAAATCGTAGATTTCAAGGATGTTATAGGTCAGCATGCCGCAAAGCGTGCTCTTGAAATTGCAGCGGCAGGTGGTCATAATGTGCTTATGTCGGGCCCTCCCGGCTCAGGTAAGAGCATGCTTGCAAAAAGACTTCCCACGATCCTTCCCGGAATGAGCTTTGAGGAATCCCTTGAAACCACAAAGCTTTATTCCGTTGCGGGAAAGCTCAGAGGCAAAAACGGTCTTATGACAAAGCGTCCCTTCCGCTCTCCCCATCATACCGTGTCGCCTATTGCCATTTCGGGAGGCGGAGCTATTCCGAAGCCCGGTGAGGTCTCCCTTGCAAATAACGGTATTCTTTTCCTTGATGAGCTTCCCGAGTTTTCAAGAACTACTATGGAAACTCTGCGCCAGCCTATAGAGGACGGAGAAATAACCGTGTCCCGTGTGGCGGGAAGCCTTACATATCCCTGTAATATAATGCTTGTTGCGGCAATGAATCCCTGTCCCTGCGGCTATGCGGGGCATCCCGTTGTGGAATGTAAATGCTCGCCCGCAATGAGAGAAAGATACCGCAACCGTATTTCAGGACCTCTTCTTGACAGAATCGATATTCAGATAGATGTGCCTGCTTCAACCTTTGATGAGATAAGTGCAAAATCTGAGGACGGCGAGGATTCGGCAACCATAAGAAGCCGTGTTGAAAGAGCACGTCAGATCCAGCGTGAACGCTTCAGCGGTACGGGAGTTACCTGTAATGCGAAAATGTCTGCAATGCAGACAAGAGAATTCTGTGTCCTTTCGGAGGATGCCAAGGCTATGCTCAAAAAGTATTATGACGCACTCGGTCTTTCGGGCAGAGCATATGATAAGATTTTAAGAGTTGCAAGAACCATCGCTGATATGAGCGGATATGATATAATACAGAGTGTTCATATGATGGAGGCACTCCGTTACAGAAATATTCATTAAGAAGGTGTTTTTATGGTAGTATGCGTATTCGGTTCCTCGGGAACTGAAATTGATAAGGTGTTTGTTGAGCAGACGGAGCTTCTCGGTGAGAAGCTGGCAAAAAGAGGTCATTCTCTTATGTTCGGCGGAGGCAAAAACGGACTTATGGGTGCTGCCGCAAGAGGTTTTACAAGGGGCGGCGGACATATCACAGGTGTTGCTCCCGGATTTTTCAAGGCGGGCAATGTTTTATATGATAAGTGCGATGAATTCATATGGCCCGAAAGCATGAGAGACCGCAAAAAGTATATGGAGGATAATTCCGATGCATTTATTATCACTCCCGGCGGCATCGGTACTTATGAAGAATTTTTTGAGGTTCTCACCCTCAAGCAGCTTGCGCGTCTTTCAAAGCCTATAGTTGTATTCAACATAAACGGCTTTTTTGATAAGCTTTTAAGCGTTATTGACGATAATGTCCGTGACGGCTTTGTAAGAGCCCAGACACCTGAGCTTTTTAAGGTTACGGATAATATTGACGAAGTAATAAACATTGTAGAAAATGATAGCTATGATATAGAAAAAATTAAATTTTACGACTAAAAAACAGCACAAAGCTACCGTAAAAAGTAGTTTTGTGCTTGTTTTTATGAAGAGTATATTTTTTATTGTTTCCGATATTGTAAGGGTATCAAATGTACCGATAAAATTATTCCTGTTTATCTAAACATCTTTTTCGTCTTCTACGAATGTGGTATTTACCTCATAATTAAAGCTGTTTTCATCATAGAATTTCAGCTTCTCAATTGATGTTATCCTTACTGTTCCGTTGTCGGTTTCTTCATCCGGTTCAAAAACAGCAAGTAATACATCATCTGATTCTGTCATCATGATTAAATAATCCTTTGTCATAACAGGTTCTTCCGATAACGAAACTCTGTACGATGCCGTAATTTTATTGAAGTCATAATCAGATAGCCACGCAGAATTATTTTTAGCAAAAATCTTTATATATTCCGCATCTGTATTTGTCTCTTTCATTTTGCCGATGTGCAACAGAGAATTATCGGAAAAAACCTTCAGTTCATATTCATCAGTGATGAAATACACTTTTTCAGGTAAATCCTTGAGTTTTGATTCATTATAAATTATTTGTTCTGACTTATAATACCCTTGGACAGCAGTCAGGTTAGTTTTTGAAACAGGATTTGTCAAGAAGCAAAGGGCAACTACTATGACGGCAATAAAGGCAATTGCCGCAACCCAGAAGGCCGGTTTCTTATAATTCAATACAGTTTTCACTCTATTTTTCACTCCTATCTCTCCGAACGCAAGAGGACAAGCAGCAATCATCCGTCTGTTTACACTGCAAGTAAGCAGAGCTTGTGAATAATCTGCCCGTTGTTTGTTATTAAATTCTTTTACCACATTTTCATCGCAGGCAAGCTCAATATCACGGCAAAGCATTACATAACCGAGCCACACCAAAGGATTGAACCAATGAAGAGTCAGAATCAAAAATCCCAGAGGCTTCCATAAATGGTCTTTTCGGCTGATATGTGCCTGTTCGTGGGCAATAACGTGTTCCATATCCTGTCCGTTTATATTAAAAGGCAAATAGATTTTCGGCTTTACTAAACCGAGCACATAGGGAGAAACAACGTTTTCGCTCTGAAAAATGTTATCATGAAGCAAGACTGCCGTGTCGATTTTTCTTTGTAATCTTAAGAAACTTACAAGGGTATAAATTAAAAGTGCTGCAATGCCGACAAACCACAATCCCGCTAAAAACGGCATAATAAACTGAAAAAAATTAATATCCTTTTCCGGCTGAAGAGATAAGGCCGTTTCGCTGATAATGGGGTTAATGATGTTATCAATAACAGACATTCCCGAATTTATAACAGGCTGATTTAATGCAACCTCGGGATTTATTGTCTGAGAGCTGGGAATAAGGCTGAGGGCACTTTCAAAGGAAAAAGGACAGATAAGACGTACCGCAACAATTCCCCACAGCAGGACATTTATCCATTTCGGTGCTTTTTTAAGTAAAAATCTGAATAAAAGCACGGCTAAAACAATCCAGCTTGCAGATATGCTCATATTAACAACTTCTAAGAAGAATTCTGCCATTTTTATTCTCCTTTCCTGAAACGGTCAATCATCTTCTGGACCTCATCGATTTCCTTTTCTGAGATTTTCTGATGCTTTGTAAAGGCTGCAATAAATGCAGGGAGAGAGCCTTCAAAGGTTTTTTCGACCATTTCGTTGATTTCCGATGCCTGAATTTCATCCTTTGAGACCAAAGAGGAGACAATTGTGTTTTCGTTTTTAAGCACTCCTCTTTCCGATAAACGCTTGATTACGGTGTATGTGGTGGTAGGTTTCCAGCCTAACTGCTCCTTGCAGAGGGTTACGAGCTCACTGCTTTTTATAGGCTCGTGTTCCCACAGAATAAGGCAGAAACGGTATTCACTTTCAAAGACTTTCGGGGTATCCATAACTAAAATTTCCTTTCTCTAATCCAGTAGAGTAATTTTATTCTAACGCATTAGAGTAAATTTGTCAATAGTTTTTTTGAACAAAAAAAACAGCTCCCGAAAAAACGGGAGCTGAAATTTTTATGCTGAGATTATTTTCTTGCAGCGTCGATGCATTCTTCTGCGAATCTTTCTGCGATAACACCTTCGGGTTCGCCTGTCTTCTGAGATTCTGTGAGAATGTGTTCAACAGTATTGTAGATGTTATTAACCTTCTTGAGAACTTCTTCTTCGTTGTAGTTGCCTGCTGCTTCGCCTGCTGCGTTGATAACACCGCCGGCGTTGATGATGAAGTCGGGAGCATAGAGAATACCTCTTGCCTTGAGAGCTTCACCTGATGCAAGGTCAAGGATAACGTTGTTTGCTGCACCTGCAATTGCCTTACAGTTGAAGTTGGGAATAGTTGTGGGGTTAACTACTGCACCGAGTGCGCAGGGAGCGAAGATATCGCATTCCTGAGACATAATGTCGTTTGCATCAACTATTGTTGCGCCGTACTTTTCTGCACAGATTTCAAGATTTGCCTTGTTCTTTCTGTTTGCAACATAAAGCTTAGCGCCTTCTGAAGCGAGGTGCTTACAAAGGTCAAGACCAACCTTGCCTACGCCCTGAACAGCAATTGTTCTGCCTTCAAGGTTATCTGAGCCGAATGCTACCTTTGCAGTAGCCTTGATGCCCTGATATACACCGATAGCTGTGAAGGGTGAGGGGTCGCCTGAAATGTGGGGAAGACCGCAGATGTGCTTTGTCTTTCTTGCGATGATAAGAGCATCGTCACAGTCTGTGTTAACGTCTTCAGCTGTGATATAGCAGCCGCCGAGTGCATTCATTGCTTCACCGAAGGCTTCAAACATAGCTTCTGTTTTCTGAGAGGGATCTGCAATGATAACGGACTTACCGCCGCCGAAATCAAGACCTGCAGCAGCATTCTTGTGAGACATACCGCGGGAAAGACGGAGAACGTCGAAAAGTGCTTCGTCCTCGGAAGCGTAGGGAAGAAGACGGCAGCCGCCGATTGCGGGACCTCTTACAGTGTTGTGAACAGCAATAATAGCCTTAAGACCTGCTTTTTCGTTGTTTACGAAAAGTATTTTTTCGTGACCGTATTTTGTAATTTCCTGCATTACATTCATTGGTATCATTCCTTATAAATTTGATTTTGAAATATTTCCCAAAAAGATATTTCAATTTAGTTATTAATATACTGCAAAAAACAGCTCTTGTAAATATTTTTTTTGTGATTTATTAATGGATTTTTTTAATAATTGAAATTCGATGAATTTATTTAATCGGTTTTGCACAAAAAAAGCTTTTCTTATGACCTGATTTTTGTTTTCTTTCAAAAAAGGATTGCTGCAGATTGTATGAATATCAAAGAATTCCGGCTTTATCGCCGTAACTCAAAGCGATGTTTATATATTCATTCACAGCACATCATTCATTTTTACGGATTATCATAATACTATTATATAACGTAAATCACGGGGTAAGAAGACTTTCTCACGATGAGAGCAATTTACAGCACATTAAAAAATACCTCAACCCTTATCTGAGGGCTTGAGGTATTATAAAATGTTTATTTATAGAAATCGTGCTCTTCTAAGTATTTCAGTTCTCTTTCTCTGTCGGTTTTTGAGCGTGCCTTTACGTAGGCTCTGATCTCTTTTCTGTTTTTGCCGATGATGCCGTTTCTCTGGAAGGATACCCAGAACATACCGACCACGCTTCCTGCGCCTGCAAGTATCATATCTATCATTGTGTCTACAAGTCCGTCCTCACCGAGAATGGGGGAGACCTGAAGGGTGTAGCCGTAGAGGCGGTCCATGGTGAATTCGTAGTATTCCCAGGCAACGAGAATAAAGCAGGAGAAGCAAAGAGCGAAGAAGGATGCAAGGCCGGGGCTTAAGTGTCTGCTTCTGCCCTGAAATGCTACTGCAAAATCATAAGCAAAGTAAGAAGCCACCACGCCCGAAATGAAATGCTCGATAAGGTCAACATACTGAAAATTAGTTTTTGTGTTGAGCACATAGCCTATTACAACACCGAAGCATATGAAGATATTGAGCATTGTCTGAGCCTGATAGGTCACACGGGTGATGAAGGATTTTCCGCCGAACAGCTGGAACATATCCCAGAGATGTGTGAAGGCAATTGCAAAAAGTCCCATCAGAAACTGTGTTGTTGAGTTGTGAAGAAGTCCCCATACTCCGAAAATTATAAGAGAAGCTCTCACTGCCCACCATATTATCTGGTGCCACATGGGAATGGGGGTTATCTTATTTAATTTTTTCATTATATAAACTCCTTTTAAGAGATAATCGCGTAAGTGTATTATACATAAACAAGTTAAAAAAGCTGTACTCAGGTAATTTTTGTACTGTAAAATGTCAAAAATGAGTTAAATTAAAGAGCGGAATTAATTATTTTAATGTAACCGCCATTGACAATTAATTGAAATAATGATAAAATAACTCCATTAAAGGCGATGACGAAGAGGGATGTTTCAGATAGCCTCAAGAGAGACGGCGGAGGGTGCGAGCCGTCGGCGAAGGGAAACAGTCTGTAGCTTCAGAGCCGGAGAGAAGAAAGCTTATTGCCGTAGAGCTCTCCCGTTAAGGCTTACGTTAAAAGCATAAGGCTTATGACAGTGTCAGATAAGAGCCGGAGTGGCGTTTTATACGCAATTTGAGTGGTACCGCGGGTAAAAATTACTCGTCTCAAGGAATAATTTTCTTTGGGGCGTTTTTTTATTGCCCCGACAGGAGGAATTATGGGTAACAGTATTACAGGTCTTGATTTCAAGATTCAGGAAATGGCAGCTCGAATCAAGGAGCTCAGAGAGGTTATGGGCTACACCTATGTGGAAATGGCACAGAAAACAGGTGTGTCCGTAGAGGAGTATATGCGCTGTGAAGAGGGCAGGAGCGATCTTAACTTTGCCTTTATATACCGCTGCGCACTTGCTTTCAATGTAGATGTAACCGATATTATTCAGGGTACTTCTCCTACACTTGCTTCTTATACCGTTACAAGAAAGGGCGAGGGACAGAGAATTGAACATGCCCACGGTATGACTTATTATAATCTTGCATCATCCTTCAAAAACAGGATTGCAGAGCCTCTTTATGTTCATTCCGTAAGAACGGAGCACGACGAAAACGAGGATATCGAGCTTACCACCCACGAGGGTCAGGAGTGCGATATCGTTATAAAGGGAACACTCAAGGTTCAGGTAGGCGAGCATATAGAAATACTTCAGGAGGGCGACAGTATTTATTACGACTCTTCCTCTCCCCACGGCATGGCGGCTATAGGTGACGAGGACTGCCTTTTCTATGCTATCGTTCTCAATCCTTCAGGCGAGCCTATCCCCGAATTCTCAGCTCAGAAGGCAGAAACTGCCGTATCTCCCAAAAGAATCGGTGAGGCAAAAACCGACCGTGTTTACCGCAAATGGGTTGCTGTTCAGAAGAATGAAAGCGGCACTCCCGTCAAGGTTGACTTTATGAATGAGGAAAAGTTCAACTTTGCCTTTGATATAGTTGATGAAATTGCACTTAAGAAGCCCGAAAAGCTTGCTATGCTTCATATTTCCGAGGATCTCACCGAAAGAAGATTCACCTTCTCGGATATTTCCCGTGCTTCAAATCAGTGTGCAAACTATTTCACATCTCTCGGCATAAAGAGAGGAGACAGAGTGCTTCTTGTTATGAAGCGTCACTATCAGTTCTGGTTTGCAATCCTCGGTCTTCATAAGATAGGTGCTGTGGCTATTCCCGCCACAAATCAGCTTTTGGAGCATGACTTTTCTTACCGCTTCAACGCTGCAGGCATAAGTGCAGTTATCTGTACAGCCGACGGCAGCACATCCGATGAGGCAGATAAGGCTCAGAAGGATGCTCCCACACTTACCACAAAGATCATTGTAAACGGTGAAAAAGAGGGCTGGCATAATTTTGATGCCGAGTATAAGCTTTTCAGCGAAAGATTTGAAAGAACAGAGGATTCACCCTGCGGCAGCGATCTTATGCTTATGTTCTTCACTTCGGGCACAACAGGCTATCCCAAAATTGCCGCACACAATTATAAATATGCACTGGGTCACTTTGTTACCGCAAAATACTGGCACTCGGTTGACCCCGACGGACTTCATCTCACTATTTCCGATACCGGCTGGGCAAAGGCTCTCTGGGGCAAGCTCTACGGTCAGTGGATGTGCGAGGCAGCAACCTTTGTTTATGACTTTGACCGATTCAATGCGGGGGATATACTTCCCATGTTCGCAAAGTATCATATCACTACCTTCTGTGCTCCTCCCACGATGTACAGAATGCTTATAAAGGAGGATCTTACAAAGTATGATCTTTCCAGCGTCGAGCATGCCACAATAGCAGGCGAGGCACTCAACCCCGAGGTTTTCAAGCAGCTTGAAAAGCTTACCGGCCTTCGTATTATGGAAGGCTTCGGTCAGTCGGAAAGCACACTTATGATAGGTAACCTTGTGGGAGCAAACCATAAGATAGGCTCAATGGGTAAGCCCGTACCCATTTATGATATTGATATTGTTGACTCTGATGGAAATTCCTGCGATGTGGGTGAACACGGTGAAATCATTGTGCGCACCGGTGACAAGGTTCCCTGCGGACTGTTTACCGGCTATTATCTCGATGAAGAAAAGACAAAAGAGGTATGGCACGACGGAATGTATCACACAGGCGATATGGCGTGGAAGGATGAAGACGGCTTCTACTGGTATGTGGGCAGAATCGACGACGTTATCAAATCCTCAGGCTACCGTATCGGACCCTTTGAAATCGAAAATGTTATTATGGAGCTTCCCTATGTTCTTGAATGCGGCGTTACTGCTGCTCCCGATGAGGTGAGAGGACAGGTCGTAAAGGCTGTTATTGTGCTTACCAAGGGCACTGAAGGCTCGGATGCACTTAAAAAGGATATCCAGAATTATGTAAAGAAGCATACTGCGCCCTATAAGTATCCGAGAATAGTTGAATTCAGAGAAGCTCTTCCCAAGACCACAAGCGGAAAGATAATCCGCAATAAGCTCTGATATGAAAATTTCTCTTATACAGATGAATATGCGTTGGGGAGATGTAAGGCATAACCTTTCTCTTGCACGGGATCTTATAAATGAAGCTGCAAGGGAAAAGCCCGATATTATAATTCTCCCCGAAGCATGGAATACGGGATTTTTTCCCTGTGAAGCCGTAGTTGAAATTGCGGATGAAGAGGGGAAGGAGACAAAAGCCCTTCTTTCGGAATTAAGCCGTAAATATAATGTGAATATTATAGGCGGCAGTGTTACGGAGAGGAAAAACGGTTCTGTTTATAACACCTGTTATATCTATGACCGCAAGGGTGAAAATATCTCTTCATACAGCAAAACCCATCTTTTTTCGCCTATGGGTGAAAATCTTTATTATAAGGCAGGCGACAGCCTCACGGTGTTTGAGCTTGACGGCGTAAAGGCTGCCGTTCTGATATGCTATGATCTCAGATTTCCCGAGGCGGCAAGAAGGCTTGCTTTGTCGGGGGCAGAGCTTTTGTTTGTGCCTGCTCAGTGGCCGGGAGAAAGAACTGCTCAGGCTGAAATTCTTCTGAAGGCGAGAGCCGTTGAAAATCAGATGTTTGCCGTTTTTTGCAATTCCCCGGGAAAAGCAGGAAGCACGGTTTTCGGCGGAAGCTCTCTTGTTGTATCTCCCCTCGGAGAAACACTCCTCAGATGCACGGATAAGGAGGAAATAAGCTCTTTGAGCATAGATATTTCAGAGGTTTCACGTATAAGACGGCAGTTTGATGTATTTTCAGACAGAAGACCCTCGCTTTATTGATTTAAACACTAAAAAACACGCACGGAAAAGCAGTTTTCTTGTGCGGTTTTTTATTGATAAAATATTGACAAAGTACATCTCTTGTGTTATTCTACATACATTGATAGAGGTGCGTTTGATAAATAGTAGGTTTTGTGTAAATTTTTGACGCGAAAATGTTGCAGAACCCAAAGGTATCGGCGCCGAGGTTAAGTCCCGGGCGCGGGCTTTTCCGGCAAAACGAAATAAGATTCGTTGTGCTGTCGCTTTTTTGCGGAGAGCTATCTGTACTTGGGTTTATACCCGTAATGTATCGGTAGCCGTGTTATACGGCTTGTTTTTATATTACGGTAAAGTATAGTATTTGTTAGCTGCCCCCTGAAAGTGACGCGGGCGGCTGATTTTTTGTTTTGAAAAGACTTGGTATCGGAGGATAATATAATGAAAAAAACAGTTTTTACAGGTGCGGCAACGGCAATTGTTACTCCTCTTAATGAAAACGGAGTAGATTATGAAAGCTTCGGAAGACTTATCGAATGGCAGATTTCCGAGGGCATTGATGCTATCGTTGCCTGCGGCACAACAGGTGAGGCTTCAACTCTTACAGACGAGGAGCACAGAGAATGCATTAAGTTTGCAGTTGAAAAGGCTGCAGGCAGAGTGCCGATAATTGCAGGCACGGGCTCAAATGACACAGACTATGCAATCGACCTTACAAAGTATGCCTGCGAGGTTGGTGCTGATGCTGTTCTTCTTGTAACACCCTACTACAACAAGGCAACCCAGAAGGGTCTTATAAAGTCATTTGAGGTTGTGGCAGACGCTGCAACAGCTCCTTGTATTTTATATAATGTTCCCTCCCGTACAGGCTGTAATATAATGCCCAAAACCATGGCTGAGCTTGCTGAGCATCCCAATATCGTCGGTGTGAAGGAAGCATCGGGCAATCTTTCCCAGGTGGCTGAAATTGCTGCTCTCACAAGAGGCAAGCTTGATTTGTATTCAGGAAATGACGATCAGATCCTTCCCCTTCTTTCTCTCGGCGGCAAGGGTGTTATTTCAGTTCTTTCCAATCTTCTGCCTAAAGAAACATCAATGATCTGTAAGCATTACCTGAGCGGTAACACTGCAGAGGCAACAAAAATGCAGCTGGATTATCTTCCCCTTATAAATGCACTTTTCAGTGAAGTGAACCCCATCCCCGTAAAGGCTGCAATGGCTCATATGGGCTACGGTGAAAACTATGTAAGACTTCCTCTCACTCCCATGGAGGAGGCAAACGAAATGAAGCTTGTTGAGCTTATGAGACAGGCAGGTCTTAAGGTATAAGAGGTATAAATATGAAAATTTTACTTAACGGCTTTTCGGGCAGAATGGGTGCTGCCGTTCTTGAGGTCGCCTCAAACGGCTATATGAACAGCGAGGTAACGGCAGGTGTCGACCTTTTTCCTAAGGAAAGCGATATTCCCTGTTATACTGCTTTTTCAGATGTGAAGGAAAAGGCAGACTGTATTATTGATTTTTCCAATCACGCTTCAATAAAGGCTGTGGCAGACTATGCCGTGGCATCCTCCCTTCCTCTTGTTGTTTCCACAACAGGCCATACCGAGGAGGAAAAGGAAATAATCCGCAAGGCTTCGGAAGCTGTTCCCGTTTTCTATTCGGCAAATATGTCTATGGGTGTTGCGCTTCTCTGCCGTATGGCAACTCTTACGGCAAAGACACTTCCCGGGGCAGACATCGAAATTGTTGAAACCCATCATAACCGCAAGCTTGATGCTCCCAGCGGCACTGCTCTTATGCTTCTTAATGCAATTAAGAGTGTGAGAGAAAACGCAAAAGAGGTTTTTTCAAGATACGGAATGTCCAAAAGAGAAGCGGACGATATAACCGTTCACGCAGTAAGACGGGGTAATATCGTAGGCATTCACGAGGTGATTGTTTCCACCGATTATGAAACAATTACAATAAAGCACGAGGCTCATTCAAGAACATTGTTCGCCGAGGGCGCAATTGCCGCAGCTGATTATATCATAGGCAAGTCCGCAGGCCTTTACGATATGAGCTCGCTGATAGAATGATAAATTTGTTCTCATAAGTTATGATTTGCAGAAAGGGTGTTATAAATGAAAATCGGAATATACGGATACGGTAACCTTGGTAAGGGTGTGGAATGTGCAATTATGCAGAATCCCGATACCCGTCTTGTTGCTGTGTTTACCAGAAGAGATCCTGAGAGTGTAAAGATACTCACACCCTCGGCAAAGGTTGAAAAGGCAGAAAATGTTCTTTTATATAAGAATGAAATTGATGTTCTTGTAATCTGCGGAGGCAGTGCTACGGATCTTCCCGTGATGACTCCCGAGCTTGCAAAGAATTTCAATGTAATAGATTCCTTTGATACCCACGCAAAAATTCCCGAGCATTTTAAGAATGTAGATATTGCAGCAAAGGAAAACGGAAATATTGCTCTTATTTCCGCAGGCTGGGATCCCGGTATGTTCTCTGTAAACCGTCTTATGGCTTCTGCCATTCTTCCCGACGGAAAGGACTATACCTTCTGGGGCAGAGGAGTAAGTCAGGGACACTCTGATGCTATCAGAAGAATAGAGGGTGTTATTGATGCAAGGCAGTATACCTGCCCCGTTGATGCTGCTATGGAAAAGGTAAGAAAGGGTGAGAATCCCTGTCTTACCACCCGTGAGAAGCACACCCGCGAATGCTTTGTTGTAGCTGAAGAGGGTGCTGACCTTAAAAGAATTGAAAATGAAATCAAAACCATGCCCAACTACTTTGCAGATTATGATACCACCGTTACATTCATTTCAAAGGAGGAGCTCGACAAAAACCACAAGGGTATTCCTCACGGCGGAAGTGTTATCAGAACGGGTGTAACAGGTAAAAACGGTGAAAACAAGGAGATTATTGAATATAAGCTGAAGCTTGATTCTAATCCCGAATTTACCGCAAGTGTTATTCTCTGCTACGCAAGAGCAATATATAAAATGAAAATGAGAGGGGAAACAGGCTGTAAGACAGTTTTTGATGTTGCTCCCCGTGATATGTCGGCAGTTCCTTACGATGAAATGCTTGCCCATATGCTTTGATACAGGAGAATTATTATGATCTGTGAAAATTTAGGTGTAAATTCCCGAGGACATCTCACTATCGGCGGTGCCGATACCGTGGAGCTTGCCGCAAAATACGGCACACCTCTTTATGTGATGGATGAAAACAGGATAAGACATAACTGCAGAGTTTATATCAATGCCGTGAAGAAGTATTTCGGTGAGAATTCTGCCTGTCTTTTTGCCAGCAAGGCCTGTTCCTTCAAAAGAATATACGAAATCGTGAAGGAAGAGGGCTTCGGCACGGATGTTGTGTCATCGGGCGAGATCTACACTGCACTCAAGGCAGGCTTTGACCTGAAAAATGCATATTTTCATTCCAATAATAAGACCGATGAGGACATAGCCTTTGCTATAGACAGCGGTGTGGGCTTCTTCGTATGCGACAACATTGAAGAGGTAAATGCCATAAGTGAAATTGCAGGAGAAAAGGGCATTACGCAGAATATCCTTTTAAGACTTACTCCCGGTATTGACCCTCATACCTATGAGGCTGTAAATACAGGTAAGGTGGACTCGAAATTCGGTTCTGCCATTGAAACAGGTCAGGCATTCGAAATTACAAAGGCGGCTCTCGGACTTGAAAATATTAAGCTCTGCGGCTTCCATTGTCACGTAGGCTCACAGATTTTTGATTCGGAAATTTATATCAGAAGCTCTGAGATTATGCTTGAGTTTATTGCTGAGGTGAAGGAAAAGCTGGGCTTTCAGGCTGAGATTCTTGACCTCGGCGGCGGCTACGGTGTGAGATATATTGAAGCCAATCCGTATATCGATATTGACAAAAATATTTCTCAGCTCTGTGCATTTATTAAAAATACAGTGGCACAGCTGGGAATCAGAATGCCGAAAATATGCCTTGAACCCGGCAGAAGCATTGTTGCCGATGCGGGACTCACTCTCTATACAGCAGGCACTCTCAAGAGGATTCCCGGATACAAAAACTATGTTTCCATCGACGGCGGTATGGCAGATAATCCCAGATATGCCCTCTACGGCTCGTATTATACTGTTTTATCTGCTCTTCGACCCGAGGCTCAGGGGGATATGGTATGCACCCTTGCAGGACGCTGCTGCGAAAGCGGGGATCTCATTCAGGAAAATATCCGACTTCCTCACGATGTGAAGAGGGGAGAGATCATAGCGGTGCTTACAACAGGTGCATATAACTACTCTATGAGCTCAAACTATAACCGTCTCGGAAAGCCTGCAGTTGTTATGGTGAATAACGGTAATGACTATGTGGCAGTAAAGAGGGAAACACTTGATGATATTATAAGAAACGATATCTGATTCCATATTCAGAATTGATGGCAAGGAATACAGCTTTTCCGACAAGCAGCTTGCATTCAGCTTCGCAGATGGCGAGGCAGGCGCACCTCCCTCAGTAGAAGAGGTATGTAAGCACAGCTGGAGCAGCTGGAAGGTGACAAAGGAAGCAACAGTTACCGAAACAGGTGTTAAAGAGAGAACCTGCGGAATCTGTAAAGAGGTTGAAAAGCAGACAATAGCAAAGCTCGAAAAGGTTGAAATTGCCGAAAGCAATGAAGTATGCTTCAATGAAAAGGGCGATATTCTTGCAGTTTCGGGAACTACCGTAGAAGAAATCGTTTCTGACAATCTTGATGAATATACCGTTCTTGATTGTAACGGTAAGGCTGTTTCAAAAAAGGCTGAAATCGCAAGCGGTATGCAGATCATCATCAAGGATGAAAAGGGCAAGGTCCTCGACAGCAAAACAATAGTTGTGCCCTGCGATGTAAACGGTGACGCTAAGATAACGGCAGCCGATTCAAGAAGCACACTCAGAGCATCTGTTAATCTTGATAAGCTCAACAGCTGGCAGAGTGAAGCTGCAGACATTTCAAATGACACAGCTCTTAAGGCAGACGACGCACGTACAATTCTCAGAGTATCGGTTAATCTTGAGGATGTTCTTGTATTGTTCTCTGTGTTTCTTAAATAATAAATAAAGAATAGTGCGGACTGTTCCGGGAAAAGTACCCGTGAGGCAGTCCGCACTTGTTTTTTTTTGATATATATTTCTTGCCGGAAAGCATATGGCGCAGAGGAGAATATTTTTCTTCTTTAATCCGGGACTTACGGTGCTTTGTAAAGCAGTATGTAAAGCAGGAGGGAATTTTATGTAATGCAGTATGTAAAGCGGAAACTGCAAGGTTTGTATTTTCTCAAGCCCGCCGACCCTTATTTTTCAAGGCTTCAGAGGGGGAGGTAAATACAAAGCTGTAAATTACATGCTGCTGTTTATGTAAAGCAGTATGTAAAGCAGAAGGGAAAAATCTGTAAAGCAGTATGTAAGGCGTACATACAATTATATATAAGAGAATGAAAAGAATGTTTAAAAGAATGAGAGAATGTTTTTTTATACAATTAAAAAAATAAGTATTAAAGGAAATGGATTTTTTTCTGTTTTTTTCAAAAACCCCCTCTTCGGGGGAGAGAAAATTTAATATTTCTGATAGAATAGATCCGCAACACCGGGTAAGGCGCTGCGGATCTGTTTGCTGCTTATGATATAAGACGTGTCGGAAGAAGAAACAGAAAAAACAAATTGAAGGAAATGCTTTTTATGCTTTTTTTTTGATATTAAAAGGATGTTGTTTTTTATGTGTTCAGATATTCGTAGTTTTCCACATAATCTGAGGAGCGTACCATAAATGTATCGGCATTCCAGGGATCGTCTTCCTTTATATCCACTATTCTGCCGCCTCTCAGATCTCCGTGGCAGTAGCCGTCGTAGCCTATGCCTGCGTCGTAGGTGAGCCTTATTCCGAGGTATGTGCCCTCGCAGTCGTTGATATGGTCGTGTCCTACCACAACGGTTTTTACATCACCCCTCTGGGCAAGGGTGGCGAGCATACCCGAATTTACGGGGCCGCTGCCCACACTTTCACGGTGAGTTCCCTTAAAATCGGTTTCCTGAACATTTTTATAAAGAAGTACGTATTCGGGGAATGCCATATGCATAACCATAAGTCCCGGGATCTTTTTACCGTTTTCCTTTTCTATTCTGATTGACTCATTCCAGTACCACATCTGCTGATCAAATTTAACGGTGTCGTAGGATGAAGAAACGTGCAGGGGGTCGGAGAGCTTGGTTTTTGTGTCCCGCGGCAATCCGCAGCAGTCGAGAAATTCTCCTATGCCTCTGCCTGAGTCAAGCCCCCAGACATTATAAACGGTTTTATCCGAATACTCCGATTTTATTTCAAGCACCCAGTTGCCCACTCCGTTTATTTCATCGGGTCCCGCTTCGGAAAGGCAGCCCTCAATGCTTTCATACACTGTCTGCTGGTCTTTGGTTGCAAAGCCTCTTTCCATGTCGTGGTTTCCGAAAACGTGAGCCCAGGGAATGCCTCTTTTTGTAAGCGGCTCTGTAACAGCAGTCATAAAGCTTCTGAGGGTATCCTCGTTTTCTGCACCGTCACGCCACACGTTGTCGCCTAAAAACAGAACAAGGTCGGGAGATGTGTTTTTTACGATCGCATCAATGTCGCGTACTACTCTTTTGTCGAAGTCCTTTATGCCGTGGGAGTCGGAGAAGCACAGTATTCTGAATTTTCCGTCTCTGAATCTCAGTTCTTTTTTCATTTTATTCACCGTAATAGTATTCTTTAAGTCTGTTTGCAGAGTCATCATTGAAAGCAAAGGATGTGATAAGCACATCGTCGAGTCTGAAAATAAAGTCGTGGCTTACATTGTTATAAACACCCTTGCCGTCGTTGCCCACAACAAAGGGATAATCGGTATCATAGGAAATTCTGAATTCCTCGGGAATGGCTATAACATGGCGCAGGCTGAAATTGTTATAAAAACGGATTTCGTTATTTTCTCTGTCAAAGGCTGCAATATAATGCATCCAGCCTCCATCCATATCATCGGGGAAGGGGACAACGGTGTCAAGGTGGTCGTTGCCGTTGGAAATGTTGAACACAATGTCATTATTTCTGAGGGCAACCGTGAAGCCCTTCTTTTTACGGTTTTGCCACCACCAGTCCTGATTGCTCATAAGTGCCGGGGCTTCGTTTATGGATTTGTCGGTTTCCACCCAGAAGGCAACAGAAAAGCTTTCGTCTGAGAAGGAAAGATTATCGGTGAGGGCAAAGCCTGTTTTTCCAAATTCACCGCAGGCACCGTTTACTCCGTCTGAATAGAATTTTACCGTGCCTTTTTCCCTGAAACTGCATTTTTCACTACTGTCTGTGAGGGAATTATCAAGATGCATAAGAAGCTTTATTTTGTCCTCATCAATGAAGTCCTGAATGTTTCCGGGAGTTTCTCTTACGGGGATAACGGTTTTTACCACAGGCTTTCTGTAGTAGGGCTTTGTTCCCTCCCATATGTTTTCGGGAACCTGGGAGGTGAAGCCGTCTTCATTATATACGGGCAGAGGAAGTCCTAATGCATAAAGCACTATTGCGGCAATATCGCGGGTTTCACTGTAGGGGATAAAGCCCTCTTTTACCCCTCTGCCGGCTATTCCCATAAAAACATATTTTTCGGTATCTGTGTATCCGCCGTGGCCGTTTCTTACACCGCCGTGGTCGGCAATTACTATAAACAGAGTGTCGTCAATTATGCCTGCCTTTTCATAGGCTTTATATATTTCACCGGTGTAGCCGTCAGCACGTCTGATTTCTTCATAGTGATGCTCGGTGCCGTAGCCGCCCGAATGGCCTGCACCGTCAACGTCATCAAGCTGAACAAAAAGGAATTTCGGCTTTTTCTTAACGCATTCGATAATAAGAGGGGTAAGCTCTTTATCATTTGAGGCAGTGAGCTTTTCCACACCAAGCCCCTCTTCAACTATTCCGTGGTTTATGGGATTCCAGTTGCAGCAGGATGCGAGATAGCATTCCGGGTCGCTTTCTCTTATAATACGGAACACCGAGGGGAGGGTATCGTTAGTGTAGTGCTCGTTGCTGATGCTGCCGTTTGTGAGCTTATGAACAAGAGGTGTGGCACCGAGAAGCATTGCGCCCCAGTTCTGTGCGCTGATGGTGGGATTCTGTGAGATACACGACCAGTCAATTGCACCTTTTTCAAATATCTTATCAAGATTGGGAGTGTCGGTCTGAGAATTGAATTTACCCATACCGTCAATGCCTATAACGGCAACATATCTGTATGTATTCATGATAAACGCCCCTTTTATAAAAGTGATGAACTATAAATCCGGCAGATTTTATTTTCTGTTCACTTCTATTTATAATATAACGGAAGTTCATTGTCAATAATTGTTATTCCGGGAAAACGCAGATTTTATTCAGGGCGGCAGGTGAGGGCGTTTTGTTTTGTATGTTATGATAAGTCAGATTTCATTTGTTGATGTTGTATTTTATTATATAGGAAATTGCTCGCGTTGTGAGCAATTTAGCTTATAACAAGAAACACCTACAGCCCCCAAGATTGGGGGTAGGGGGTTGATAAATCGTATGATTTTTTCTTATTAAAAAGATAGTTCGATATTTTTCGGTAAAAAGGTTACAAATTGTTAAAAATAATATTAAAGTGTTGCTTTTTTGGACTGTGTCAGGTAAAATACATATAACTATTCTTATGCCCTGATGAAATATTGATATAATTATTTTGTCCCGGCAATATCCGGTTAGGAGTTTTGGTATGAACACAAAAACGTTACTTTATATCGCAAAGCGTGTGCTGTTGATGATAATTACCGTGCTGATCGTTATCACAATCACATTCTTTGTCACACGTGCCGTTCCCGGCGGTCCCTTTGCAGGCGAAAAGGCTATATCTCCTGCAGCTCAGGCAGCCCTTGAAGCAAAATACGGACTTGATAAGCCTGTTTTTGAACAGTATCTTACATATCTTTCCGATATTTTTACAAAGTTTGATTTCGGTCCTTCGCTTAAACAGCGAGGCAGAACGGTTATTGATATAATTATGGACGGTCTTAAAACATCTGCAGCTCTCGGTGTTACCGCGGCTTTTATAGCTCTCGGTATAGGCGTTGTGCTCGGTGCTGTCGCCGCATTGCGCAGAAATAAGCTTATTGACCGTATTATAATGGTTATTACCACAGCATTTGTTTCAATGCCTTCGTTTATTATGGGCTCGCTGCTCCTTCTTATATTCTCATTGTGGCTGGGCTTTTTCCCTGCCAACGGTAATCAGCAGGGCGGTCTTGTGCTTCCGGTTATTACGCTTGCACTTTATCCCACTGCATATATCACCCGTCTTACACGTTCATCAATGCTTGACGTTTTAGGACAGGATTATATAAGAACAGCAAAGGCAAAGGGTGTTTCCGGTGCCAAGATCATATTCGGTCACGCTCTTAAGAATTCACTTATCCCCGTAATCACATATTTCGGACCTATGCTTGCATATATCGTAACAGGCTCTCTTGTTGTTGAAAAGATATTTGCAGTTCCCGGTGTCGGCAGAGACTTTGTTAACTCAATAACCAACCGTGACTATCCTCTTATCATGGGTACCACTATTGTTCTTGCTGCACTTATTGTTATTATGAACCTTGTGGGCGATATCCTTTATAAGGTCGTTGACCCCAGAATCAATCTTGAATAAGGAGGAGACGGCAGATGAAAAAGAAGCATACACCTTTCAGCATGCATGTAAATCTTGATGTATTTATTCCCGCAACTGCTGAAGATAAAGAATATATTGTTCAGATGCGTGAGTCCTCCACATTCTTCAAGGACGGCGTAAAAAGACTTCTCAAGAATAAGGTTGCAACATTGAGCTTTATAATCGTTGTTCTTATTACCTTCTCGGCTATATTTATTCCTATGTTCTGGCCTTATGCTTATGACCAGCAGCTGGGTATAAGCCCCGGTAAGCCTGTTGATCCCTCATATGCGAACCTCGCTCCCTTTGAATACGGCTCCACAGAGGAAAAGCGTATGGAAGCAGGGGAAAAAATATTCCCCCATGTTTTCGGCACTGACTCTGCAGGACGCGACTACTTTATCCGTGTGGTATACGGTGCAAGAATTTCTCTTGCAGTAGGCTTTTTTGCAAGTATTATCGTTCTTATAATAGGACTTATTATCGGTTCGGTATCAGGCTATGTGGGCGGCAAGGTGGATATGGTGATAATGAGAATCGTTGATATCATCTACTCACTTCCCGATATGCTTATGGTTATTCTTCTTGCAGCCTTCCTCGGTGCTCCTATTGAGGCACTTGTTGCAGGAACGACCCTTGAAAAAATCGGCTCGAATATCATAAGTCTTTTTGTGGTTTTTGCGCTTCTTTACTGGGTATCTATGTCCCGTCTTATAAGAGGACAGATCCTCTCTCTTCGTGAGCAGGAATATGTGCTTGCTTCAAAGGCTACAGGCGCAAAGGGCAGCTGGGTCATCAGAAAGCATCTTATTCCCAACTGTATAAGCGTTGTTATTATTTCAACTGCACTCCAGATTCCTTCTGCAATATTCACAGAAAGCTATCTTTCTTTCTTGGGTCTCGGTGTTAATGCTCCCATGCCCAGCCTCGGCTCACTTGCATCCGATGCTCTTAACGGTATGAGTTCATATCCCTACAGACTTGTTATTCCTGCAATTGTTATTTCACTTATCGTTCTTTCCCTTAACCTTTTCGGTGACGGTCTGCGCGATGCGTTTGACCCCAAGCTTAACAACTGAGAAAGGAGAGTATGTTTATGGCTTTATTGGAAGTTAAGGATTTACATACCTCGTTTTTCACAGATGCAGGCGAGGTAAAGGCAGTTAACGGTGTTTCCTTTAATCTGGATCGAGGCAAGGTTCTCGGTATCGTTGGCGAATCAGGTTCAGGTAAATCAGTTACAGCATATTCAATTATGCAGATTCTTGCTTCAACAGGTAAGATCGTGTCAGGCTCAATAAAAATTGACGGACAGGAGCTTGTAGGAGCAGGCGAAAAGGTTATGAAGACAGTCAGAGGTAATAAGATTTCCATAATCTTCCAGGACCCTATGACATCTCTTAACCCCACATATACAATAGGACATCAGCTTATCGAAGCAATCACACTTCATACAGACAGAAATAAAAAGCAGGCTTATGACAGAGCTGTTGAAATGCTCAGACTCGTAAATGTAAACGAGCCTGAAAAGAGAATGAAGCAGTATCCCTTTGAATTCTCCGGCGGTATGCGCCAGCGTGTTATGATAGCTATGGCACTCGCTTGCGAGCCTGATATTCTTATTGCTGACGAGCCTACAACTGCTCTTGACGTTACCATTCAGGCTCAGATACTTGAGCTTATGGGAACTCTTCAGAAGGAGCTGGGAATGGCTATCATAATGATTACCCATGACCTTGGTGTTGTGGCACAGATGTGCGATGAGGTTATTGTTATGTATGCAGGCTCAATTTGCGAAAAGGGAACTGCAGATGAAATATTCTACACTCCCGGACACGAATATACAAAGGGACTTATGCGTTCGATCCCTTCAACAAACTCTGCAGGCACCAAGCTTCAGCCTATCACAGGCACACCTATTGACCTTCTCAATATGCCAAAGGGCTGTCCCTTTGCACCCCGCTGCGACAATGCTATGAAAATATGTCTCACCGAGCGTGCTCCCGTAACGGATATTTCGGATTCCCACTGGTCTGCATGCTGGCAGTGCATAAAGGAAAAGGTTGATGCAGGCGAAATTACTCTCAGTGATGAAAAAGGGGGAGAAGAATAATGAGTAATACACCCCTTATAGAAGTAAAAGGACTTAAAGAATATTTCAATATAAATGTCGGTCTTTTCCGTTCAAAGCCGCTTAAGGCTGTTGATGATGTTTCATTCTTTATCAACAAGGGTGAAACCCTGGGTCTTGTAGGCGAATCAGGCTGTGGCAAAACTACGGTAGGCAGAACTCTTCTTCATCTTTATAAGCCTACTGCAGGTGAGATCTACTATGACGGAAAGCTTATAAAGACAAAGGCGGATATCAAGGAATTCAGAAAGAAAGCCACTATGGTTTTCCAGGATCCTTATTCATCCCTTAATCCCAGAATGACGGTTTCCGATATTATCGGTGAGCCTCTTGATATTCACGGGCTTTGTAAGGATAAGAAGGAGAGAGAGGAAAGAATTCTTGAGCTTATGTCTCATGTAGGACTTAACTCTGAGCATGCTTCAAGATATGCTCACGAATTTTCCGGCGGTCAGCGTCAGAGAATCGGTATCGCCCGTTCCCTTGCAGTTAATCCCGACTTTATTGTATGTGACGAGCCTGTTTCTGCTCTTGACGTTTCCATTCAGGCTCAGGTTATAAATATGTTTGACGAGCTTCAGGATAAGCTTAATCTTACATATCTTTTCATTGCTCACGATCTTCTTGTTGTGCGTCATATCAGTGACAGAATTGCTGTTATGTATTTAGGAAGACTTGTTGAGCTTGCAGATGCAAACGAAATCTGTGACAAGCCCCTTCACCCCTACACAAAGGCTCTTATGTCTGCTGTGCCCGTGCCTGATCCTAAAATAGCAAGGGCAAATCAGAGAATTGCCCTCCAGGGTGATATCCCCAGCCCCCTTAATGCTCCTTCGGGTTGTCCCTTCAGAACACGCTGTCCTTATGCTACAGATAAGTGTGCAGAAGCAATGCCTGAATTCAATGAGGTATCCGCGGGACACTTTGTTGCATGTCACAGAGTAGCCGATATAAACGGCTGATTTTTCGGGAAATAATAAGCAGAGTGAATGTTGACACGGCAAAAAAGCTTTTGTGTATTATTCTGACTGCAACCTGTTTTCCCGGTTATTATGTTCTTTGTGTGACATAAAGGGGAGTGCAATACTCTTTATGTCATATACAGATAAATATTTTTTCGAAAGGAAGAAAAACAATGAAAAAGTTTATTGCTCTTGCACTTGCACTTGTAATGGTACTTGCTCTTGCTGCTTGCGGCGGTAACGAAGGCGACGAAACAAAGACACCTGCAAACACTAACTCTCTTGCTGTATGTCTTGCTTCTGAACCCGATACTCTTGACCCCGCTCTTAACTCAGCAGTTGACGGTGCTACAATGTGCGCACATCTCTTTGCAGGTCTTGCAAAGTGGTCACAGGACGACGAAGGCAAGCTTGTTATCGTAGCAGACTGTGCTACAGAGCTTGTTGAAGGCGTTGCTAATGAAGACGGCACAGTTACTTACACATATACACTTAAGGATGGTCTTAAGTGGTCTGACGGTAAGGATCTTACAGCTGCTGACTTCGTATTTGCATGGAACCGTGCAGCTTCTCCCGCTCTTTCCGCTGACTACAACTATATGTTCGATGTAGTTAAGGGTTATGCTGAAATGTGGGAAACAGTTGAAACAGGTGAAGTTGATGAAGAAGGCAACCCCGTTACTGAATTCGTTAACCCCGATGCAAAGCTTGCTGTTGAAGCAACTGATGACAAGACAATCGTTATCACTCTTAACAATGCTGTTGCATACTGGAACGAGCTTCTTGCATTCCCCACCTATTTCCCCGTACGTGAAGACGTTGTTGCTGATGAAAACTGGGCTACAGAACCTGCAACATATGTAAACAACGGTCCTTACACAATGACAGGCTGGGAGCACAACTCTGTTATCACTCTTACAAAGAATGAGAACTACCATGATGCTGACGCAGTTACAATGCCTGAGCTTAAGTTCTATCTTTCCGATGACTCCAACAATATGCTTACAAACTTCAAGAACGGCGACTGGCTTCTTATTGATGACGTTCCCACAAACGAAATCAAGACTCTCAAGACAGACTATCCCGAAGAATTTGTAGTTGCAGGTCAGATCGGTACATACTATGTATGCTGGAACGCTAACGAAGAGATCCTTCCCGAAGGCAACACTCTTACAGGTGCAGAAGCTGAAGCTGCTAAGGCTGAAATCAGAAATGCTATCGGTCTTATCTTCGACAGAAACTACATCGTTGAAGAAGTTGCACAGGGCGGACAGGTTCCCGCTTCCTCATTCGTAGCTATGGGTATGTCAAATCCCGACGGTACAGAATTCTATAAGACAGCTAACAGCACAGAAGACGCATTTGACGGTTACTATGATGTATCCGCTGAGGCTCTTGAAAGCAACTATGCTGCTGCTATCGATACTCTTAAGAAGTACTACACATTTGACGAAGCTACAGGCAAGTTCACAAACTTCCCCACACTTACATATCTCTACAACACATCTGACAGCCACAAGGCTATCGGTGAATACCTTGCAGGTGCTCTTGATGCAATCGGCATTTCAATGACACTTGAAAATCAGGAATGGAACACATTCCTTAACACAAGAAAGAACGGCGAATATTCAATCGCTCGTAACGGATGGGTTGCTGACTACAACGATCCTATCTGCTTCCTTGATATGTGGACAACAGTTTCCGGTAATAATGATATCCAGTACGGTAAGGGCGCACACGCTGACCTTGCTATCTACAACCTTGACCTCACACCTTACGGCTATGAAACAAAGGTTGAAAACGGCACATGGGCAGAAACATATGACGTTCTTATCAACACAATCAAGAGCTGCACAGATAACGAAACCCGTTATGAACTCATGCACCTTGCTGAAGATATCCTTATGTCAACAGGCTGTATAGTTCCTCTTTACTTCTATACAGACCTTTACATGGTAGATGACAGCGTTGAAGGCTTCTTCTCCAACCCCCTCGGCTACAAGTACTTTATGTATTGCACAGTTAAATAAGGTATCTGTAGACTGAAATCTGCATAGCTGAAAAAATATTTTCCCCGGGAGGAGCTTCTCTTCCCGGGTTTTTTGTCTTTTATTCATGTTGTAAAAACAGTACTACAGACGTGCTGTTGTTTGTGTTATAATAACGGAAGAAAGGGGAGAATTATATGGTATGTGATATTTGCCGAAGACAGGCAGGCACGAGGGATATCTGCGATGAATGTCTCAGGATCATCGATGAACTTTTTCCCGGTATAAGCATTGTAAAAGAAAATGAGTTTACGGGTTTTGCCCGTGTTTATACTGTGAAGGAAAAAGAGAATGCAGATATTAAGAAGCTTCTTCATATATATTTCTATGATTCTCAGAGCTATATTCCGGAGCTGCTTCCCGATTCCCGGGAGGATGCCGATACGGATGCTGAAAAAATTGCCGGAGAGTATGCGAAAGAGTATGGTGAAATATATATAAAAGAGCTTGCTGACAGGATGGAGATCCTTAAAGACCTTTACGGTAAAAGCCATATTATCACTCACGGTAAAATATTTGTCCGTGAGGATGCTGCGGGAAAAAGCTGTATATTTACCCTTACGGATAAGCTGTGTCCTCTGCCTCAATATCTGTGTGAGCACAGCCGTATGAGTAAGCAGCAGTCTATAAGGCTTGGTATTGATATATGTAAGGCTCTTGATGAGATACATAATATGGGATATGTGCACACCGAAATAGCAACAGACCGTATATATATAAATGACAGGTCAGAGTTTTTACTGGGAGTGTTCGACAGCATAAGTCTGCCCGGCAAACGAAACTGCAGCTTTATGGGGAATAAAAGAGGATATACACCGCCCGAAATTATTACAAAAGGGTGTTTTGATAAAAGGGCAGATATCTATTCTCTGGGCTTCATTCTTTATAAATTAATGAATGAAAACAGACCTCCGTTTATTTCTTCCGACAAAATGATGCTGAATCCCAGTGAGAGACATAATGCTTTAGGGAGACTTTATGCGGGAGAAAAGCTCCCATCGCCCTGTAATGCAGGCCCTGTGCTTTCCCGCATTATTCTTAAGGCCTGTGCATTTGACCCGGATGACAGATATCAGGACACCCGGGAGATGCTCAGCGAACTTGAAGAGCTTCTGCTGAACGGTGAGTCTGAAGAAACGGCAGATAACTGTACAGACACAAAGGAGACTGTTGATAAGCCCCGTGAGTCTTCTGAAATCGGAAGAAATAAAAAGCAGCCGAAGCGCAGCTTTTTCAGTTTTTTCCGTAAGCACAGGTAAAAAGCAGCTTACAGATTTATTTTTAAGAGATATATAATAATCATAGTTGAAGAAAACGAGCGTGGCAAGTAAGGCTTTTCCGGAGGGAATGTAACAGAGTTTGCATTGGAAAAGCCTCACCGGAACAAAAGCTGTTCCGTTAAAATTGCTTTGTTTTGAGGAGTTAAAATAAGGTTCTTCACGGAAAGTTGGGGGATAATGTTCTAACAGAAGGCAAAGCAAGATAACGAATCAGTTTAAAGAAGTAATCTTCATTACGATAACCATACCCGATTCGTTTAGCTACTTTGATTTTGTTGTTAAAGCCTTCA
>JAZNSD010000104.1:0-1577 GCA_045591055.1 Acutalibacteraceae bacterium
GTTAGTGTCAACCAAAAGTAGGCATCAAATCATAAAATCGTCAAAATGCCCAAGATCAGGAATACAAATCAGTGAAAGGTTTACAAGCAGAAATTTGTTTGAGCCATTTCATACCCGAAGGAATAGAAATATTTCTTGCAAATTCAAAACCTACACCGTCCTTTTTGGGAGCCTTAGCGGCTGATAAAGGAGCGTTGAAGCTGTCACAACCATTGATTCTTGTATCAGAAACTGTACTCACAGAGTAATGCTTGCAAAGCAGTGCGGCAAGCCTGTTGCCGCCGCTGATACTCCAGCAGGCACGTCTGCCCTTCATTCTGTTGCCGATAATCGTAAACACATTCCCCTCCATACTGCCCAGCCTTGCGTGATGGATCACGCCCGGATCCCTTGTGGGAGGAATGGTGATGCCCCTGTCACGGTAACCTGCAAGTGCTTCCTTATTTTCCGAATAATAGCGATAAAGCTCCTCAAGCTTAGCTTTCTCACGCTCGTCCTCGGTTGAATTGATGTATGCTTCTATGCAATCCAGAAGCTTGTCAAACTTGTTTTCAAACAGAAGTTCACGAAGCGTTTCGGCTATATTCTTATCGCTTACACACTCGGTAATTTTCTTGTTTCTGTGGAATTTATCAAGTACGCAGATACATTCGCAGCTGTCGTCCTTCTGGATCCAATTTGCCCCGTCACCGTTTTTCACACGAAGCTCGATCTCATCCGTATTGTAAACAGAAGCGATGACATTTTCCTTATGCTTTCTGAAAGCAGCTGCCGATTCAAAGCTTGCATAGGCTACTTTGTTATCAAGCTCTCTGCGGATTTTTCCGCCTTTTTGCGTCCGATGAAGCACTCCGTCATAAGCGATGCCTATCTTCATTTCTTTGGATTTTCCGTACTTTTCCCTGTCTCTACCCTGAAGATTCAGCCAATCTCCATCGGCTTCCTCATACAGTATCTTGCTTTCCACAGAGCCTACTGCAGCAGGCTCTGTGGAAAGCGTGATAGCCTTCTCTCCAAGCTGCTGCACAATGTTCCAGACCGCCTGATGTGTCATATCAAGTCCCGTATTTTCTGATATGGAATGAGCTGTTTCACGGAAAGATTGATTGCAAATCATTTCTTCGATGTTCCGGCATATCACTTCGTCGTAAAGTCCGACAGACTGCGGGGAAATCGCTTCATCAAGAAGAAAAACATGCTTATTTTCTGTTGTATCACGATATATCCGGCGACTATATTCAATCGTTCCAAGTTTCGTTTTTACGGCAGTTTTGCGGCTGCCTTTGTTCCTGTATCGTTTGGTGTCACGGCTTTGCATCAGCTGCTCATCAAGAGTTTCAAGCTGTTCTTTTACGATCAGCTTTCCGCATTCAAGCACCGTTTTGAAAATTTCTTCTACAAAAACAGAAAAATTTTCAATTTCCTCATTGCAAATTTCGATTTTATATGTTATACTCATTTTAAGGTCACTCGCTTTCTATGTTTTGTGCCAATTACATTTTAGCATTTTGTGACCTTAAGAGCAACTGTTTTTTACAGCTGCTCTTTTTCTTTGCCTACTTTTATTTTACACTAAG
>JAZNSD010000105.1:0-103728 GCA_045591055.1 Acutalibacteraceae bacterium
GCATAAAGAGCTTGCCGTGTTCAACGGTGAACTCCATATCCTGCATATCGCGGTAGTGATCTTCAAGGATAACGCAAACCTTATTGAATTCCTCGAAAGCTTCGGGGAACTTATTAGCCATCTCAGCGATAGGCATAGGAGTACGAACACCTGCAACAACGTCTTCACCCTGAGCGTTGGTGAGGAATTCACCCATAAGTCCCTTTTCACCGGTAGCGGGGTCACGGGTAAATGCAACACCGGTACCGCAATCGTCACCCATATTACCGAATGCCATCATCTGAACGTTAACAGCGGTACCCCAAGAATAAGGAATATCGTTGTCACGACGGTAAACGTTTGCACGGGGGTTGTCCCAAGAACGGAAAACAGCTTCTACAGCGCCCATGAGCTGTTCTTTCGGATCGGAGGGGAAGTCAGTGCCGAGCTTAGCTTTGTATTCAGCTTTAAACTGTTCAGCAAGGACCTTCAGATCATCGGCGGTCAGGTCAACGTCCTGAGTTACGCCCTTTTCTCCTTTCATCTTGTCGATGAGTTCTTCAAAGTACTTCTTGCCGACTTCCATAACAACATCGGAGTACATCTGAATAAATCTTCTGTAGCAGTCATATGCCCAACGAGCATTGCCTGACTTTGCAGCCATAACTTCTACAACTTCTTCATTAAGACCGAGGTTGAGGATAGTATCCATCATACCGGGCATGGAAGCACGGGCACCGGAACGAACGGAAACAAGAAGGGGCTTTTCAAGGTCGCCGAACTTCTTGCCGGTGATTTCTTCCATTTTAACAATGTATTCCATGATTTCAGCCTGAATCTCATCATTGATCTTTCTGCCGTCTTCATAGTACTGTGTGCAAGCTTCTGTTGTGATTGTGAAGCCCTGGGGAACAGGAAGACCGATTTTTGTCATTTCAGCAAGGTTAGCACCCTTACCACCGAGAAGTTCGCGCATGGAAGCGTCGCCTTCTCTGAACAAATAAACGAATTTTTTGCTCATTTTTATTCCTCCAAAATCTTATGCGGACTTTATTCGGTTCCGCTTATTTAACAAATTTGCATACCGGCCGTATAAAGCCGAGGTTATATAATTAACCTTACATATTATAGCAAAGCCTGTCCGTGTTTTTCAAGTCAATTTTTTGATAAATTGCAGTTAAATGGAAGGTTTTTTTTGTATAAGATATATAATTATGAAAAAAACGGCATTTCCGCAAAGGGAAACGCCGCATTCAGGACTTATCTGATTCCGAAGAACCACTTCATTGCATTGAGGAAGAAGTAGAACATATTCATAAGGAAATCCTTGAGGCCTGCAAAGGAAGCCTTTTCAAGATTTGCAACATAAATATAAAGATCCTCTTCAACATTTTCGATGGTGTAAACACCGTCTGCATCAGGATAAATAATATAGCCGTATTCGCTTTCGACTCCGAGAACAACATCTGCCTCATAATGAGTGTTTGCTACCTTAAGCACGGTTGTCTGGTCAAAAACATGACCGTTTACAGCCTCTGCAGTAAACTGAAATGTACCGCCCTCAATAACATAGCTTGTTCCTGAAAGGCTGTGGATTGCAAGCTTTTCCTCACACTCGGGAGCAACAGCTACAAAATAAGAGTTTGTATAGCTGTCATCTGCAGCAAAGGCAACAAGTGCAAAGCAGGAAAATGCAGTAATAACAGCAAGCATAACAGCAACCAATTTTTTCATAATAATCAGATCCTTTCCGAATTCTGTAAATACACAGTTATTATATATCAGAAATTATAAAAAATCAAGTATAATTGTTATCAGAGGTTATGATGTCAGAAAAAAAGGACTTTTTATTAATAATTTGTCTATTGACAAATCAGAGGTTGCCATATTATCATATATCGGTATAATTATTACATATCTTACGGAGGTAATCTCAATGAAAGCAAAAAAAGTTATTGCTTTGATTCTTACAGCTGTGATTCTTTTTTCATGCACAGCCTGCACAACAGAACTTGTTATTGAGCTGAACAATCTTCCCGCAGCAGACTCAGGCACAGGTACAACTCCCCCTGTTAACACCACTCCTTCTGTTAACACCACACCATCAGCAAATACAACTCCGTCAACCAATACAACACCTTCTGCAGGTGAAGCAACAACAGCGGCATCCCAGACTCCCTCAACAGGAACAGAGTCAACAACAGCTGCAACCGGCACTCCCGCTCCCTCAACAGGTGCTCCCACAACAAAGGCTGAAATCGTTAAGTACTACTGCGATGCATACAACAAGGTTTCCGAAGCATCAAAGGTTACAAGAACATACGACTACACATCAAACTATAACAACATTGTTAATGTTAACGGCAACGATACACTCAAGGGTATTGCTCAGACTCTTATGACTCAGTTCATGGTTGAATCCACCGATCCTCTTGAATCAAGCCACGATGCACTTCCTCCGGTAGGCAGCACAAGCATCAACATCAACGAATCCCTCATCTCAAAGGCAACCTGCGAGGATAAGGGCGATCACTACATAGTAACTCTTTATTCAACAGGTACAGATGACAATTATGAGGTTGACTCACAGCCCGGCACAGGCTCTGCAGGCTCCTTCGGTCCTCTTCTCAGAACTGAAGATGTTGCAGGCGCAGCAGGCTCACTTATCAAGTTTGAAGGACTTCATTCCTGGTATGCAACAGCAACCGTAACTGCAAAGATTGAAAAGGCAACAGGCCACATCACAGAGATTGAATATAACACTCCCTGTGTTCTTCACTTTGATCAGGTTACAGCAGCTATCGTTGTTAAGATTCAGAACTGCGAAGTCGGTCTTCTCTTCCAGCAGAAGTACACAATTGAATATTGATCTCGATACGTTTCACCTCTGCAGATTTCTCTGCAGAGGTTTATTATTTCAGCAGCTGTTTCGCCTGCAGAAATAAAAATATACCTATTACAGTTTTGCACGCAAATATGAATATTACGATAAATCTTGACAAATAACTTATTTTTGATATTATTATATTATAAAAAAACAAAACGGAGGTTTATTCATGAATATCAAAAAAGCGTTCGCATTATTGCTCACTGCAGTTATTATCTTTTCCTGCACAGCCTGTACAACTGAAATTGTTATTGAATTAGGCGAAATTCCTACAGGCAGCGCAACACAGACACAGACGCAGACTCAGACTCAGACTCAGACCCCGACACCTGCTCCCTCTGTCGATACAACTCAGAGCTCTGCATCCGAGCCTTCATCCTCTGCAGCAGAAGCTCCTTCTTCAGGCAGCCAGGAAGCAACAACCGCAGCAAATACAGATGCTCCCTCTACCTCAGGTGCACCTCAGGGCAATGCAGCAATTCTTGCATATTATAATACTGCAGCAAACAATATCAAAACAAAGGCAAAGTCTGTAACAAGAAATTATGATGACTATCAGCACAATGAAGATAAGCTTGTGCTTCCTTCACTGTTACAGTCTGCAGGTAAGAGCCTCATCGGCAGCTTCCTTAAGAAAAACGAAACTCCTTTCACATTTGAAGGTGATTCAGTCAAGGATTTCTACCTTCCCGGTGAAACATACACAAGTAAGCTCACTGAAGCACAGGTCAAATCTGCTGAATGCAAAGATAACGGCAGCGAATATGAAATCACAATTGTTACAAACACCGAAAAGAATCCCACATACGGTCAGGGCGTTTCAGCAGGCTTTGAAATCATCAAGACCGAAGACGTTATGGATGCCGCAGGATTTATTGTAAAGAGCTTTGATACAGAATACTATGACTGTACCGTCAAGTGTAAGGTTGACAAGGCTACAGGCAACATCACCTGGATAAACTTTGCAACCCCCATCGTTATGAATGTTGCTTCCTCTCTCGGCATTGATGCTCAGGTTGGCATGACATTTGTAAAAGACTTTACCGTTACATACTGATGCCTGATAAAAAGACTTTGTCCGCCGGGATAAAGTCTTTTTTTGACGGATAAAACAAAAATCCGTACAACTGATTTCTCCCTGTGCTTTACTTACGCTTGAACTCCCTCTTATTTAAGTGAAATTTAATGCTTTCAATATAACATAAAAGCAAAAAATAAAGGAGAACATTATGAATGATACTATGTTTTTAATTGCACTCATTTCAGTTCCTCTTATTTCTTTTATCTCTTTTATCCTTTGTCTGATTCTGTATCTCAGAGAAAAGAAAAAAGAAATATCTCCCGATAACGAAAAAGCGCAGATAAAGCTTAAGAATCTTCATACAGCCTGCCTTGTAACAGGCATTATTGCAGCTGTTTTTATGTTCATAATTACAGCAGGTGCAATACTGTTTATGATGTTTATGAAATCAATGTGAGAAAGCTTATGAAAGATAAAACATTCAGACGTATTTTATGGATAGTTCTTGCCCTTCTTGTTGTTCTTACCATCATTCATCTGATATATATTATCGCAGCCTATCAGAACAGCTCTGTAATATACTTTATATCAAAGGAGCTGTGGTAATATGAAGCTTATGAAACAGCTTTCTGTCATTCTTGCTGTGATCCTGGTTTTTGCAGTATTCAATGTGTGTATGTATAATGTTTTCACTGTAAGACTCGGAAATAATTTCAGCGATGCAGGACAGCTTAAAATGGTAGATGTAAAAAACTTTCTGCCTTTCAATGAAAACTCAGATCTTGTAAAAATCGACACTGATTTTACGCTGAAGGATAATCTTCCCGTATTTGACGGAGCAGCAGCTCTGGTGCCTGTTTATGCATCGGTAATAAACTCTCTTTATCCCGAGGGAAGCGTAACCTTTGAGGGCGGTGTTTTCAGTGATGATAATTTCTACGGCGAGAATTTCGCACCCGACAGCAAAATGCAATATAATAATACGGTGCGGGGGTATAAGGCTGTTGTTGACGGAGAAACCGATATTTTCTTGTCGGCTGCCCCATCCTCCGAGCAAAAGGAATATGCCCGCACAAAGGGTGTAGAGCTGACATATGTTCCCATCGGTCTTGAAGCCTTTGTTTTCTTTGTAAACAGCAATAATCCGGTTAACAATCTTACAGCCGATCAGATAAGAGAGATTTATGCTGGCAATATAAAAAACTGGAAGAACGTCGGCGGGGCAAACAGAATAATAAATCCCGTATTGCGCATTCCGGGCAGCGGCAGTCAGTCTGCTATGGACAATTTTATGGGAGATACCACCTACGGCAGCAAATCCCTTCTATCTCCCACAGGCGGTGCCTTGGGCTTTTCCTTCAGATATTACCTTGAAGGTATGGTGGAAAATTCAGATGTAAAAATGCTGTCGCTCGATGGCATCTGTCCCTCTCCCGAAAATATCCGCAACGGCTCATATCCTGTTATCGCAGAGTTTTACGCCATCTACCGCACCGACAACAAAAACGAAAATATCCCTCTTATTATAGACTGGCTTCTCAGCGAAGAAGGTCAGTCTCTCATAGAAAGCACAGGCTATGTGCGGATCAACTGAACAGTCAAAACCACCGGTGGCTTGCACCAACCCCTAAAAGGGGTTATTACCGGCTTAACCTCTGAAGAGGTTCTGAAAGTTTAGCCCCGCATTACTATCTCAGGCAGCCGCTGTATATGATCTACACATGCTTCTGCTTCTATTATTTCCACTCCTTTTTGTTCACACAATTTCCTGAGTATATCTCCTATATCTTTTTTCAACTGTCCATATATCTCTTTTCTTATATATTTCGGTGCAAATACTATATGATATTGACATCTGTATTTTGAATGTGAACTACTCTTTATTTCATTTTTTCTATCATTGTTAAAAAACCTCCTTGATATTTTAGTGATGCGGTCGCCAAACCATTTTCTATTATATCATGGAGGTTTTTTTTGTTTGCTAAAGCTTTTTATTATCCCCCGGTAGAACCGGGGGGGGGTTATTAACACGTCTGAAGACACCAATAAAAAAGCACCCGTGTTTCTGCGGATGCCTTTTTGCTGTTAAAATAATGTTTTATTGAACACAAATGTTGTGATGCTCTTCGGAGAAAGAGTATAGCCGGCTGATAAAAGTCCGTCTTCAACCTGCTCACAGTTGTGGGTTTCATCTGTCACATAAACCTCAGCATGAGGATATTTTTCAAGGAATTTTATTTCTTCCTCTGTTTCCGAATTATTCACAAGCACAAGCACGGTTTTTTCGCTGTCGGAGAATGCCACCTTTGCAATGTTTTCATCAAGACCGATTTCATCAAACACCTTCACTCTTGTCATACCTTCTTCAATGAAGGATGAAAACTGCTTATATGCATAGTAACGGTTATACATTTTAAGCTCACCGTTTTCTTCATATAAAAGTCCGTCACCGTTAAAGGCTGTCCAGCTCTGCCACGACACGGCATTAAGAAGAGTGAGATCCTCAATCATCACATTTGCCATATGAAGACCGCTGTCTATTGTTTTGGAATCAATGGTAAGAGGAAGCTCGCACCATTCTGACATTTCAAATTTTTTGTCGGCAAAATTATCCTTGAAGGTATTGCCGAAATTTCTCTTTTCATCCTTGTTGCCGTCAAGCCAGTAGGAATGGCCGGCAAAGGTATCGCAATAAGAGTCAAGAGTTTCGTTTTCAAAGAACTTGAAAAGATAGTCGTTATACCACCAGGAAAGCTGACCTGTTTCAACACCTGAAAGTCCGTAGGGAGTGTCACGCTCAATCATTTCCTCTGCAAACATTGAAAGAAGCTTTACAGCCTCTGCGGGCTCATAGTGACAGCCTTCCTGTCCTACCCATTCACCGCCCCATCCCCACTGAGGCTCATTTATGGGAGAAATGTATGTTACGGGATAACCTTCTTTTACAAACCAGTCGGCAATTGTGAGAAGATAATCAACAAAGTCATCATAGTTTTCTTCGGGAAGATTTGATACGTTCTCCTCAAGTCCTCCGCTTGCCTGTCCCGATAAAGTCATAGAAAAATGAGGGCTGTTACAGAAAAGGATAACCTCCTTTGCACCGTATTCTATAGCCTTATCGAGGAAAAGTCTTGCGTTTTCGTCGCGGGTAAAATCGTATACATACTCACCCTTTTCCTCATCGTAAACATAAAAGCTCTCTGTTCTTCTTGATGTATCCCATATTCTTGTAGCGGGGTTGTCTGCTTCGCCGCCGCCTATGTTATAGCGGACTATATCAAGTCCCAGCCCCTCACTGTCGGAGAAAAGTGCCTTCGCAATATCATCACGAAGCTTTTCATCCTCTATTGTCTGTGCCCACCAGCAGGTTGATGTGCCGAAGCCCTCAAAGGTCTGATATTCTGTGATATCCACAACATCAATATACTGCTTAGTATCGGCACCGAAAGCACCGAGAAGACTTACCTGTAAAAATGCAAGGAGATATGCCAATGCTTTGATTATCATAATAATACTCCCTTAAATCCGATATTTTTTTAATAATAACACACTTTCGCATTTGATTGCAACACTTTTGCATCCTTCATTGACAAAAGAATGCCTTGAAGCTAATATGAAATCAACATAATTTATGAAAGGAGCGGACAGGAAAATGACAAGAACAGATATTTTACAGATGAATACTACAGGCTGCCCGGTCCGTTTTCTGTGTTAAAACGGAATAAATATCTACTGTCCGCAAGCCGAAAAAGCTTGCGGATTTTTTAATATACAGGAAATTTCTTCCTGTATGGCAAAAAACAGTTTTACGGGCAAAGCAAAAAGGAGGACAACGTGAAAAAAACAGATAAAAAATCATTTATAAAAGATACTTTCTATGCAATAAAAACAATTCACCGTGATGCACCGGGACTTATTTTCTGCCGCATTTCCGCGCAGACATCCTATTGGTTTTTTACGGGCTTCATCAAAGAAATACTGTTTCTCAAGCTTCTTCTTGATCTTATTACATCAGGCGGCAGCTTCAGAGAATATATATTTCTCATTCTGATATTCGTGGGAGCTGAGCTTCTTTCTCAGGCAACAGGCACGGTTTCTGATTATTTTATTTCAAAAAAGAGAAAATTATTCTATAAAAACCTTAACGACAGGATATTCAGAAAAGCTGTTTCAACGGATATGTCCTGCTTTGAAAATCCTGATTTTTACGATAAATACAAGCGTGCAACAGAGATTATCACAGAGGAGCATTTTGATGAATTCGCCTTTTATTTATCCAGCTTCTTTGCAGGCGGTCTTACGGGAATTTTTCTGATCATCTATGTAATAACAATCGACCCGAGAATTCTTCTGATGCTGTCCTTTTCAATTATCGTACTGATAATTGAAATAATCAAGGGAAAGGTTCAGGTAAAAAAAGACCGTGAAATGACTCAGCATAAGCGTTCAAAGGAATATGTAAAAAGAACTCTGTATCTGAGAGAATTCGCCAAGGATATGAGAACCTCGGGGATTTTCTCGGTGCTCCACGAAAGATATAAAGAAGCTGTAATGAATAACCGTGAGATAATAAAAAGATACGGCATAAAAATTGCAATTCTTGAAACCGCATCGGGATTCTTCGGCAAAGCACTTCCTGTTGCCGCAACCTATATTTATGCGGCATACCGGTTTATTGTAAAGAAAAACCTCCCTGTTTCAGATTTTTCGGTTATCATGACCGCAATGAGCAATCTGAAGGATGTTTTCAATGACCTGGGCGAAGCCTTTTCAAGTGTACGCAGGGAAAGTGAGTTCTTCGGTTTTCTCCGAGAGTTCCTGGAATACGAGGAAAAAATCATAAACGGCACAGAAAAAGCCGATGAATTCAGAAGTCTTGAATTCAGAAATGTATCCTTTTCTTATGACGGGAAAGAAAAAAACATCGACGGTCTTTCACTTAAGATCGAAAAGGGTGAGACTATAGCACTTGTAGGCCACAACGGAGCAGGCAAAACCACCTTTGTAAAGCTTCTCATGCGGTTTTATGACCCCGACAGCGGTGAAATACTCTATAACGGCAGAAATATCAAGGAATATGATATTCAGTCTCTGAGAAATCAGCTTGCTGCTGTTTTTCAGGATTACAAGATATTTGCACTCACAATAGCCGAAAATGTACTTTGCAGAGAGCTTCATGATGAAAGCGACAGGCTTACCGTAAAAAATGCGCTGATAAACGCAGGTATCAATGATAAAACCGAAGCTCTGCCTGAAAAAGAAAACACCGTGCTCACCCGTGAGTTTGACGAAAAAGGCACAGGGCTTTCGGGAGGCGAGCAGCAGAAAATCGCCGTTGCAAGAATGTTTGCAAAGGATTTCAGTCTTGCCGTGCTTGATGAGCCGTCTTCTGCCCTTGACCCCGTTGCCGAATATAAAATGTATGAAAGCCTTATAAACGCAACAAAGGATAAAACCGTAATATATATTTCCCACCGTCTGTCAAGTGCTGTGCTGTCAGACAGAATCTTTGTTTTTGAAAAAGGAAAAACTATGGAAACGGGAACTCACAGAGAACTTATGGATAAGGGCGGTATATATTATAATATGTTCACCCTTCAGGCAGAAAGCTATAAAGACGAAAATAATGAGGAGGTACAGAATTGAAAATCACCGAACGGCTGAAAAACGGAATCAAAACCGTTTCAAATATACTCTACATATTAAAAATAATGTTTAAGATATCTCCCCTTCTTGTTATCGGTGAAATCTTCGAGCACATTATGAGCGTGATGCCCTCAAGAATAATATCCGTTATCGGACTTAAATTTGTTATAGATGAGGTGCAAAAAGGCGGTGAGCCTGCAAAAATTCTCACAGGCGTTGCTCTTATGATAGCAGTGCTTATACTGGGAGAAATATCCACTTCCCTGTTTTTCGAGCTCTTTGTTCACCGTGAAAGAGAAAAACTCGACCTTGGAATCCAGTCCATGTTCTATAAAAAAGCCGCTGAGCTTGATATGAAAAAATATGACGATCCGGAGTTTTATTCTGATTTTATTCTTTCCGTTGAAAACTCATCCGACAGTCTTAAATACACCCTGGGCATTGTAAAGGGCTGGATAGAGGAGGTTCTCAGCTTTATCACAATTTCAGCTGTTATGCTGACAATTGATCCTGTGTGTCTTCTTATTGTTCTTTTATTTGTCACTGTATTCATCCCCATGGGTAAATATACGGGACAGCTTCAGATTAAAAGAAGAGAAGAAATAACGGAAAAGCATCGCAGATCCGATTATTTTGCAAGAGTGTTTTATCTTTCCGATTATGCCGGTGAAATCAGAACAAACGGAGTTTTTTCACTTCTGAGAAAAAAATTTCTGACAAGCGCAGACGAAGTGATAGCAACGCAGAACAGATATATGAAAAAGCTGGATATTCTTTTCTTTGTTCAGGATTTTACAATTCAGGCAATAGGCTTTGTGCTTGTTTTGGGGCTTTATATCGGCTATCAGACAATTGTTACGGGAGAAATGACTGCAGGTGATTTTGTTGCTGCCTTCAACGGCTCCGTTCAGATAGGCTCAGGCATCCTGTTCCTCACGGTATATTCTCTGAGAGCTTTTACCGAGCGCGCGGGAATGATTGAAAAATGCAGGGAATTTCTTGCGACAAGGACCGAAATAAAGGACGGAAAAACTGAAGAAAAATCCACCGTTCCCGAAGAAATCAGACTGAATAACGTAAGCTTTTCATATGAGGGCAACAACAAGGATTCTCTGAGAGAAATAAGCCTTACAATAAAGCCATATGAAAAAATTGCTCTTGTGGGCTATAACGGTGCAGGTAAAACCACCCTCACAAATCTTCTTTTAAGGCTCTATGACATAAAAGAGGGAGAAATCACCATTGGCGGCAGAGACATAAGAGATGCCACTGTAAAGTCTCATCGTGACAGATTTGCTGCAGTATTTCAGGATTTCTGCATTTTCTCGGCAAGCATAGGCGAAAATGTTGCCCTGAGCCGTGACTTTGACGAAAAAAGAGTATTGGCGGCTCTTGAAAAAGCAGGCTTTGACACTCCCCTTCCTGACGGAGTGAATACCATTCTCCTCAAAGAGTTCTCCGACAAGGGGCTTATGCTTTCGGGCGGAGAGCAACAGAAAATCGCAACGGCAAGAGTGTTTTATAAGGAATGTCCTTATATAATACTTGATGAGCCCTCTGCAAATCTTGACAGCGAGGCAGAATATAATCTCAACCTTGCAATAAGCGAGGGCTGCAGGGATAAAACCGTAGTTTTCATTTCCCACCGGCTTTCCACCACCGTTCATGCAGACAGAATTTTTATGCTGGAAAACGGCAGAATAACAGAAAGCGGCACACACGAGGAGCTGATGAGCCAAAACGGCAGCTACGCCTATATGTTCAACCTGCAGGCGGAAAAATACAGACAAAACAGCTAACAACAAAAACAGCTTACTTCAAAACAAACGAAGTAAGCTGTTCTCATTAGATTTAATCCTCATAATGGCCTTTGCAGGATATTATTACTATATCCTTATCATCAGTAACATAATAAACCAGACGGTTTTTATCATCAATACGGCGGCTCCAACAATCATCGCAGTAACGCAGCGGTTCCGGCTTTCCTATCCCGGAAAACGGATCTCTTCCTATTTCTTTAAGCAACTGATTAATACGCTTTAATGTTTTTTTATCCTGCATCTGCCAATAGATGTATTCATCCCACGCAACCGGTGAAAATGTCAGATTATTCATCCTCCATTTCCTCCAGCTCCTGCATAGTTTTTGTTATATAATGCCCCGAATTGATGTCTGCAACAGAACGGTGCAGCTTTGCAAGATAATCTGCATTTTTCAAAGCTCTCTGCAATTCATTCCATTCTTCAACACTTATGATAACCACATTTTTTTCGTCCTTACGTGTCACGATAATCGTTTCATTATCGTTTGTTACTTTATCACAATAAAATTTCAGATTCTCTCTTATAGTAGAATAATTCACAGCCAACATAAAAAGCATCCTTTCATGCATTTATTGTACAATTTATTGTACAATATTATTATATGTCTGTCAAGTTTTTTTATACACAAAAAAACGATTTTGCCGTACATCTTGCTGCGAAACATTTTCGGGCAGTCCATCGCCGAGGGAGGTTTACTTTCCGTTAGGCAAGATATATAATCTTTTTTGTTTACAGAAATGAATTTCCGATAAACACAAAAAACCGCCTGCCTGTCTTTTTACGAAACAGGTAAAGCGGTCTTTGTTTTATTTAAGTGTCACTATCGTAACTCCGTTTTCGCCTTCGCCGTAGACACCGAGGCGGTAGGATTTTACGAATTTATTGTTTTTGAGATGCTTTTGTACGGCTGCTCTCAGTGCGCCCGTGCCTTTACCATGGATTACGGTAAACTCGCCTATATTTGCCATAAGCATAGAATCAAGGAAGCTGTCAAGAGTGAGAAGTGCTTCGTCCACGGTCATACCTCTGAGGTCGCAGCGGTTTTCGGCACTTGCAGTAAGACGGGATTCCATAGAGCCGCTTCTTGAAAGGGATGCGGTGTTGGGCTTTTTCTCCTTCTTTTTCTCAATAAGTCTCAGCTTTGACACAGCCACTCTCATTCTGAGCGCACCTGACAGCACCTCAACCTGCTGACGCTTATCGGGAAGAGAAAGCACGCTTCCCTCTTTTCCAAGCTCTGTGAGAAGCACGGTATCCCCCACCTGAAGAGGACGGGGCAATACATAATCATCATCCTCATAAAGCGAGGTTGTGACGGGATTTACCGTTCTGTCGATATCGGAAAGACCCTTTTTCATCGCTTGCTTTGCACGCCTTGCAAGCTCTGAGGCATCCTTTGTTGACTTCATTTCTTTTCTGAGCTCATCTATCTGCATAAGAAGAGTGTTTGCTTCTCTTCTCGCCTTTTCCGTTATCTTAAGGGCCTCTCCCTGTGCCTTTTCATACTCTTTCTGACGCAGATTCTCTGCCTCTGCCAGCTTTTCTTCGGCACGCTTCAGCTTTTCCTCATACTCGGCACGTACCTTTTCGGCTTCGCTTCTTTCTTTTTCCATAGAAAGACGGGATTCCTCAAGGGAGTCCACCACATTTTCAAAGCGTATATTTTCACTTGAAACAAATTCGTTTGCTCTTTCAATAAGCTCCTTGTCAATTCCGAGCCTTTCGGAAATGGCAAAAGCATTTGAACGTCCGGGAACACCGATTAAAAGCCTGTAGGTGGGTCTTAAGGTGCTTACATCAAATTCACAGCTTCCGTTTTCCACACCGGGAGTATCAAGGGCATATGCCTTAAGCTCCGCATAGTGTGTTGTGGCGGCGATTTTTGCACCGTTGAGATTGAGCCTTTCAAGTATTGCAATAGCAAGTGCGGCACCCTCAACAGGGTCAGTTCCCGCACCGAGCTCATCTATAAGAACAAGGCTCTCATGGTCCGCATTTTTAAGAATATCAACAATATTCACCATATGGGATGAGAAGGTTGAAAGCGACTGTTCAATGCTCTGTTCATCGCCTATATCGGCAAATATCTTATTGAAAACACATATTCTTGAATTATCTGCTGCGGGAATAAGAAGTCCGCAGCATGCCATAAGAGACAACAGTCCTATTGTCTTTATTGAAACTGTTTTGCCGCCGGTATTAGGACCCGTAATAACAAGAGTATCAAAGCTTTCACCGAGGCTTATATCCGTTGCAACAACCTTTTTGGGATCCAGAAGAGGATGTCTTGCTTTTTTAAGATCTATTATTCCCTCGGTATTGAGCACGGGAACGCTTGCCTTCATTTTATAGGCAAGCTGAGCCTTTGCAAAAATAAGATTGAGTTCAACCAACGACTCAAAATTGCTCTTTATAGTGTCTGCATATTCACCGGCAGCTACGGAAAGCTCTGCAAGAATTCTTTCAATTTCTTCTCTTTCCTTACCCTGAAGCACTCTGATTTCATTATTGGCTTCAACAACTGCCATAGGCTCTATAAACACGGTAGCACCAGAGCCCGATGTATCGTGAACAAGTCCGGGAACATCGCCTCTGTGCTCATTTTTTACAGGCACAACAAATCTGCCGTTTCTCTGAGTGATGATGGCATCCTGCAAAAACTTCTGATAATGGGTGCTTCTTACAAGACCTTCAAGCTTTTCACGGATGCTCTGCGCCTGATTGCGCATTTTTCTTCTTATGTCAGCAAGCTCCCTTGAGGCATTGTCTGCCATTTCCTCTTCGCTGAGAATTGATGTGAAAATATTATTCTCAAGCATTCTGTTGGGACAAAGAGATGAGAAGAACACGTCAAGACAGCTGTCTGCTCCCGGCTGTGAAAATCTCCATTCATACAATGAACGGATAACTCTCAGCACCTCGCCTATATCCAGCAGCTCGCGCATTGTAAGCACACCGCCTGCAGCAGCTCTTGAAAGCGAAGAATTAACATTTTTTGCAGCACCGAAGGAAGGCCCTCCGAATTTTGCAAGGAGAACATATGCTGCATTTGTCTGATTTATAAGTGCCTGAGCATCATAAAGTACCGTAGCAGGCTTAAGCTCAAGTGCCATTTCCTTGCTGTCCTTTATTGAAGCCAGCCCTGAAAGCTGTAAAAGCACCTTATCAAGCTCAAGTGCTTTTATATGTCTTTGTTCTGTCATAATAACCACCGTAAACCATAATCTATCGTTCTGATATAATTATCCGAGAACCACAAAACCAATCTCTCCTACAGAATAAAGAGACAGATTTGTATCGATAAACTATTCTTTACACTTCTGTTCCGCCGAAGGGTCTGATTGCAAGGACATAACATGCGCCTATACCGAATATTGCTTCCATGCTTTCTTTATATTCCCGGAGCAAGCTTTCGGGAACGAATGCCTGAATAGTACCTGCAAATCCGCCTCCGTGAACACGCCATGCACCCTTATCCTTAAGAATTACTTCACTTACTGCAAGCGCAAGAGAAACAGGCTGGGAAAGAGGTGCAGAGGAGGAGAAAACATTCTGATTATACATATATGAAGAATAGCCCGACGCTATAGTCATTGTCTTGAAGGTATCAAAGTCACCTCGTCTTAGTGCTTCAGCTTCCTTTTCTACTCTCTTGTTATCCTCAAAGAAATGAATAGCTCTGAGCAAGGGTCTTTCCCCAAGCTGCTCTTTGATTCCCGCTACATTGTTAAGCACATCGTTTTCTGTAATTTCGCGAAGGCAGTTTTTTCCGAAATAACCTGCAACCGCTTCCATTTCACGTCTTATTGCAGCATAGTCATCCGTAAGGTCTGCATGGTCCGCACGTGTATCTACAATACAAAGAGCATGTCCGCAGGAGGAGAAATCAAATTCAACGGGAGTGATAACAGGCTTTTCGGGATCGCAGAAATCAATCTGAACAAATGAACCCACGGAGCATGCCATCTGATCCATAAGTCCGCAGGGCTTACCGAAGAACTTATTTTCTGCAAACTGAGCAATCTTTGCTATTTCAACGGGAGAAATCTTTCCGTCATTATAAAGGTAGTTAAGAATTGTGCCAACAAGCACCTCAAATGAAGCAGAGGAGGACATTCCGGAGCCCTTAAGCACATTATTTACCGTAACACAGTCGAAGCCGCCGATGTTATAGCCAAGCTCCTTGAAGCGTGCTGTGACACCTCTTACAAGCGAAGCGCTTTTTTCAACCTCCTTCATCTGAGGCTCAAGCACATTGATATCAATAATATCACCGGGGTAATTCTCGGAATACACTCTTATATAATGGTCGTCTGTTTTAACTGCACAGGCAACTGCATCAAGATTGATGGCAGCGGCAAGCACCTGACCGTGGTTGTGGTCTGTGTGATTTCCGCAAACCTCGGTTCTGCCGGGCGCAGAGAAAAACCTTATACCCTCTCTGTCGCCGAATTTATCTTCAAAAAGATGGGTGATATGAAGATATCTCGCACGGGATTTTTCGGTTTCGCTTCCGTAAAGACGGGCAAGTCTTTCATCAAATTTTCCTGAGCTTATTTCGTTTCTGATAGTATTGAGATTTGCCATAATTTTATATTCCTTTCAATAGATGAATTATTTTTTAAGCTTATGATTCACATTGATAAAGGTTCTCAGCACCATAAGGCACACACCCGTAAAGGCACAAAGAACAATAATGGGTACAAAGAAATCTGCCGAGAAGGGATCATATACACTGTTTCCGATAAAAGAATAGGAAATCAGCTTCGGCACATATGCTCCCAGAGATAAAAGCATAAATCTCGGGAAGGAATACTCTATTGAGCCGTAAAAATGGCTCAGGGTATTTATCGGGACAGAGGGAATCATTCTGAATGCAAGAAGGATTATGGGATTTCCTTTACCGTCCTCCTCCATTGCCGAGAGAATTGCAGGATATTTTTTCAGGGCAAAATTTATTGTCCCTTCTCCCATTTCCCAGCCTGTATAATATCTGAAAGCAAAGGTAAATGCCATACCGAACAGATTTATGATAAATGACTGCACCGGAGGAAAAACCATTGCGGTTATTATAAAAATCATAGGATAGGGGTACATAGCCGAAAGGCTTCTTAGTAAAAACAGTAAAAGTATTACAATAAGTATCAGCCATCTGCTTTTAAGTGCCGCAACACGCATTTCAAAGTCCTGAAGAATATAAAGATACTCATCATACTTTTCTCTCACTGCATCGATCTGCAGAGCCAGAAGAATACCGAGAAGTACCAACGCAACGGCAAAAGATATCAACGCTGAAATAAGAAGTATTTTTGAGACAGTTGTCTGCTTCTTAACCTTTCTTGTCACATAAATCACCATTATTCAGTATACAACAAATTCTCATATCGGTCAATAAATAAATAATAATAAATTATATTGCACCGGACAACACTTATATGATAATATAAGGTATATTATTCTGACGGAGGAAAAATATGAATATTGTAATACTTGACTCGGTAACTGCAAATCCCGGAGATCTCAGCTGGGATTTTCTGAAAAAATACGGTACCCTCACAGTTTATGACCGCTCCCCTGTTGATACAATTTATGAAAGAGCAAAGGATGCGGACATTGTAATTCTCAATAAAACACCCATGAGCCGCACGACGGTTGAAAAGCTCCCCCGGCTTAAGATGATAGCACTCCTTGCTACAGGCTATAACATTATAGACTGCGATGCCTGTGATGAATACGGAATTGCAGTTGTGAATATCCCCTCATATTCTGCCTCTGCCGTTGCACAGCAGACCTTTGCATTCATCCTTGAGCACTGCAACCGCATTGCCCTTCATTCAGATTCCGTTTTATCCGGAGAATGGGCAAACTATCCGGATTTCTGCTATCAGCTGGCTCCCTTAAAGGAAACACTTGATAAAACTATAGGAATTATCGGCTACGGTAAAATCGGCAGACGTGTGGCTGAGCTTGCAAAGGCCTTTGAAATGAAGGTGCTTGTAAATACGGCACATCCCGAAAAATACGAGGATGAAGACATATGCTTTACCGATAAAAAAACACTTCTCAGGGAATCGGATTTTGTTACGATCCACTGTCCTCTCACCCCCGAAACCGAAAAAATGGTAAACAGAGAATTCATTGCAATGATGAAAGACGGTGCATTCCTTGTAAACACCTCAAGAGGCGGCGAGCTTGACGAGGAAGCAGTTAAAGAAGCTCTCGATTCAGGAAAGCTTTCGGGCGCAGGTGTTGACGTTCTCTCCGTTGAGCCTCCCGTGCCTGAAAATCCCTTATTCCACACAAAAAATATCTATATCACTCCCCATATTGCATGGGCTTCATACGACACAAGAAAAAGGCTTATGAAGATACTGGAAGATAACGTAAGCTCCTTCTGCAAAGGAACACCTGTTAACGTTGTAAACAATCCCCGTATGTAGTTATTGTGCAGTAATTATTCTGACTTTTTTCTTTGATTTTATGTCAGATTTACAAAGTTTTCAAAGTAAGTGAAAAAATTAACAAACTTACTTGAAAAAACGATTTTTTTGTATATAATATATAATGGTAAATTAAGGAACAAAAGTTTCTGAAAAAATGGAGGATATTATTATGTCAGTTAAAGTTGCAATTAACGGTTTCGGCAGAATCGGACGTCTTGCTTTCCGTCAGATGTTCGGCGCAGAAGGCTACGAAGTAGTAGCTATCAACGACCTTACAAAGCCCTCAATGCTTGCTAACCTTCTTAAGTATGATACTGCTCAGGGCGGTTACTGCGGAAGAATCGGCGAAGGCCTTCACACAGTAAGTGCTGACGACGAAGCAGGTACAATCACAGTTGACGGCAAAACTCTTAAGATCTATGCTATGGCTAACGCTGCAGAACTCCCCTGGGGCGAAATCGGTGTTGACGTAGTTCTTGAATGCACAGGCTTCTATTGCTCAAAGGAAAAGAGCATGGCTCACATCAACGCAGGCGCAAAGAAGGTTGTTATCTCTGCTCCCGCAGACAAGGAAACAAAGACTATTGTTTTCTCAGTTAATGAAGATACTCTTGCAGCTGAAGATCAGATCATCTCCGCTGCTTCCTGCACAACAAACTGCCTCGCTCCCATGGCTAAGGCTCACAATGATTATGCTGCTATCCAGAGCGGTATCATGAGCACAATCCACGCTTACACAGGCGACCAGATGATTCTCGACGGTCCTCACAGAAAGGGCGACATGAGAAGAGCAAGAGCAGGTGCTGCTAACATCGTTCCCAACTCAACAGGTGCTGCTAAGGCTATCGGTCTTGTTATTCCCGAGCTCAACGGCAAGCTTATCGGCTCCGCACAGAGAGTTCCCGTTGCAACCGGCTCCACAACTATCCTTACAGCTGTTGTTAAGGGCGCTGACGTTACAGTTGAAGGCATCAATGCTGCTATGAAGGCTGCTGCTTCCGAATCCTTCGGCTACAACGAAGATCCCATCGTTTCTTCCGACGTTATCGGTATGAGATACGGCTCACTCTTCGATGCAACTCAGACAATGGTTGCTAAGATCGCTGATGATCTTTACGAAGTTCAGGTTGTTTCATGGTATGACAATGAAAACAGCTACACAAGCCAGATGGTAAGAACTATCAAGTACTTCGCAGAACTTTAATTCCTGAGAAATAATTCAGGCGGATGTCCTCATTGAGGGCATCCGTTTTTTCTTTGCCGGTATCCTCTGATATAAGCAGAAATTTTTCATAATCCGCATTCACTTTTCTTTACAGGAATATTGAAATATAAAAAACATTATAGTATACTGAAATAAACACATTAACCGTTTTTTATTCATAAAGGAGTGGAATTATGGGTTGTTGCGGTTTTTCAAAGCTTGATATCACACCGGAAATAGGCTGTCTGCTCTATGGCTATGTTGATGACCTTGTGTCGGAAAGCATCCATGACCCGCTTTTTGTAAATGCCTTCTATTTCGAAGATAAAGAAAAGAAAGCTCTGATGATAACGGCAGATGTCTGCTCAATCAATACTGAATTCTCTGAAAGAATGAGAAGAGAAATCGCAAAAGCAGCAGATGTGCCCTATGATAATATAATGCTTCATGCAATACATACTCACACAGGCCCCAACACTGACGGCAATACCGGTTGGGGGGAGCTGGATATCAGCTATTGTGAAAACATTCTTCTTCCGAAAACCCTTGAGGCCTGCCTGAAGGCAAAGGAAAAGGCTGTGGAAGCTCTTGTGGGAATAAGCATCGGAAAAAGTGATGTTGGTGTAAACAGGCGGGAGCAGAACCTTGATAACAATATAATATTCGGTCAGTGCGACTGGGGCAGCTATGATCCGAGAATGGCTGTTATTACCTTCACTGATACCGATAAAAGCATAATTGCAAGCCTCATATATTACACCTGCCACGGAACATCAGCAGGAAAATGCACAGCAATCTCCCGTGACTTTTCAGGCGGTATGACAGATATGCTTGCTGAATACACCTCAGCACCGGTAGCGTTCTTCTGCGGTCCCGAAGGAGATGTGGGTCCCCGTCTTAAAAACGGCGGTACGGTAGGTAACATTAACGACACCGAAGAGCTTGGAATCATTGCAGGAAAAGATGCCGTAAACGTCTTCAGGGGAATTACGGATTTTCAGCCTTTCAGCTTCAGCGTCACGGCTGAAACGCTTATTATTCCGCTGAAAGAAAGAATTGCTGAAAGCGAAGCCCGGGAAATATATGAGAGATACAAGAATGCTTATGTCAATCTTGACGGTCAGAAAAGAAGCTATGCTTTGAAGGTGCTTGATTCATATAAAAACGGTTATAATGAAAAAGCACACCGTGAAATTAATCAGACAGCTATCAGAATAAATGATGTTATTTTTGCCGCCTTCCCTTATGAGCTTTTTTCTGATATTGCGTTAAGAATAAATAAGGCAGAAAAAGACTTTGAGGTATTTTCACTGTCAAACACAAACGGCAGTGCGGGATATTTCCCCTGTAACAGCGAAATATCAAAGGGCGGATATGAAGTCGAAATGTTCCTCAATCTTAATATTCAGCCCTTTGCGGATAATGCTGATTGGTATCTTATAAAAGAAACTCTTAAAAATCTGGAGGTATTCAAATGTACAGAATAGGACAGGAAGAAATCGATGCCGTTGCAAGAGTTATAAACTCAAAGGAGCTTTTCAAGGTCAACAGCGGACTCAACGAAACCGCAAAATGCGAAAAAAATATGCGTGATATATGGGGAGTAAAGCGTGCTCTTCTTGTGACCTCGGGAAAAGGTGCTCTGATATCCTCACTTGTAGGAATGGGCATCGGTCCCGGAGATGAGGTTATCGTACCTGCATATACATATATAGCAACGGCAATTGCAGTACTTGCAACAGGCGCAATCCCCGTAATAGCCGATATAAACGAAACCCTCACTCTTGATCCCATAGATTTTGAAGCAAAGATCACAGAAAGAACAAAGGCTGTTATACCCGTTCATATTATGGGCTTCCCCTGTAATATGGATGAAATAATGAGAATAGCCAAAGAGCATAATATTCTTGTACTTGAGGATTCCTGCCAGGCAGACGGAGGAAGCTACAAGGGAAAAAGACTTGGTTCAATAGGCGATGCAGGCGCTCTCAGCTTCAACTTTTTCAAAATAGTAACGGCAGGCGAAGGCGGTGCCGTAATTACAGATAATGATACACTTTATGAAAGAGCTCTGATCTATCAGGATTCAAGTGCCATTGCATTTTTCGGCGATCAGCTGGACGGCATAAATGAGCCTCAGTTCTGCGGCTCCCAGTTCAGAACTAACGAAATTTCAGCTGCTATTCTCAATGTTCAGTTTGAACGCCTTGAGGGTATTCTCGGGGATCTCAGAAGCAACAAGAAAAAGCTGGCTGAGCTTCTCTCACCCTATTGCCGTTTTGCACCTTCAAATGACCCCGAGGGTGATTGCGGTGTGGCGCTGAGTATTGAATTTGATACAGAAGAGGAATGCATCCGTTTTGCCGAAAATGCTCCTGAACGCACCTCCCGTCCCAGAGAAAGCGACAGACATGTATATTACAACTGGACTGCAATAATGGAAAAAAGAGGCGCCTTTCATCCCCTTATGGATCCCTTTAAGATGGAAGCAAATAAGGATCATATTCCTGATTACAACAAGGATATGTGTCCGAAAACACTTATGCATCTGAGCAAAAACTGCTATATTCACATCGATCCCGACTGGACAGATGAAGACATAAAGCGACTTGCCGGATATTATATCAATGCATTGAAGGCTATATAATAACAAAAAAGCCCTGCATCCGCAATTTAAAAGCGGCTGCAGGGTATTTAAATATACTCACAAAAATAAGAGCTGTGCCGCGGCACAGCTCTTGATTTTTTATGAGAAGAGACTTCTGAAGAATTCAACAATGCTTCTGAAGAATGCCTTCAGCCTGTCGAAGAAGGACAGCTTCTGAACAGGCGGTTCTTCTTCCTCTTCAAAGCCTATATCTGCACGCTCGGTTGAAACGATTGTGTAGTTCTGTGAAATATTCTTAATACGATATACACCGTCAGTGTCTCTTGAGAACTGAGAACCGTTTGCTGTTACGAAGTGGGGCTCTGTGAGAAGGAATTCGAGTGTATCGCCCTCTGCACAGATAATTGTAATTGCATCATATGCAGTGCCTGCAATCACATACTGTGAGGTAGACTCCATAAACATAACAACATAGGTCTTTGTATTCTCTTCGATCTCGGATACATCCGTAACAGTTGTAACTTCAATTGAACCGGATGCATAACCGTCAGAGGTTGCTGTAATTGTGGCAGTACCGGGAACATTACCGAATACAACAAGACCATTCTGATCAACCATAGCAATTGATGTATCGCTTGATGTCCATGTTACCTTCTTATTTGTTGTGTTTTCAGGCATAACACGTGCCTTAAGCTGAATTGCTTCGCCGGGAAGACGTGTTGTTGAAACATAGCCAGCTGATACAACAATGTACTGAGAAATAACAGGAGCAACGCTTACTACGCAGTAGGACTTGAACTTTCCGTCCTTGGATTCAACACGGATAACAGTGTCTCCCGAGCCGACTGCTGTAATCTTACCGCTGATATCAACAGTTGCAATGCTTTCGTCAGAGGATATCCAGGTAACGTCCTTGCTTGTTGCTGTTGCGGGAGAAATGATTGCAGAAACGACTGCCTCCTCACCTATCTTAAGGAATACTGCAGATTTATCAACTCTGAGTCCCTGAAGCTTGGTGTACACATCAAACTGTGCCACATATGTAACATCGCCTGTTACCTTACTTACCTCAGGTGTCCAGCCTGCAAATGAGAAATCAAATTCCACAGTAGAGGGTCTTGTGGGTTCGGGACCTGAGAATACAGGCATTTCGCCGTATCTGTATTCCTTTTCTTCCTGAATATGTCCGTCTACATTCCATCTGATTGTATAAAGTCTTTCGGTTGCTTCAAACAAAGCTGTGTATGTCACATCTTCTGTAACGGTAACAATTTCTTTGTCCCAGCCGGTAAACTTGTAGGAATGATAATCGTCTGCTGACTTATAGGGAACACCGTCAAATGAAGGTGTTGCACCGTGATACCACTTGGAAACCTTTGTAACATCACCTGCTACCCATGTAACTGTGTGAAGCTCAATTTCCCACTGAGCAGTAAGTGTGATATTACCGTAGTGACCGGTAAGCGATGTTCCGCCGGGATATACAGTATTCTTTATCCAGCTGCCTGTACCTGCAGAAACCTTCCAGCCCTTGAAGTTAGCACCTGTTCTTGTGGGTGTGGGAAGCACCTTATCAGATGTGATGTCATAATAGAAGTTTTCAACCTCGCTGCCGCCTGCAACGTTAAATCTGAGATAATACTGAATGGGAGTATAAACTGCTGTAAAGGTAAGGTCTTCAGCGGGCATAACTGCGGGAACTGTCTTGTCCCATGCTGCTGTATAGCCTGCCTTTGCAATGGGAGGATATGTAACTGTGGGATCGCCGAATCTGAATTCAACAGTCTGAACCGTATCGCCGCTTACCCAGTTTATCTTATAAAGCTTTGCGCTCCAGAGAGGATGAACTGTTACATCACCGAACATACCGGTAAGCGCCTTATCTGCTGCTACTGTATCACCTGCTACCCAGTTTCCTTCAGCGGAAACTATCATCCAGCCTGAAAGCACGAAGCCGTCCTTTGTAAGTGCGGGAAGAGTGTCGGTGCTTTCAATTGTGTATTTGTATTCAGGTGTGGTGCCGTCGTCAGCCTCAACCTTGATGGTATACTCTGTTGCCTTATACTCAGCCTTGAAGCTTACGTCGCCCCAGAGACCTGTGTAGGTTGTGAAGGAAAGAAGATTTGTATCGGTCCATGTGCCGCCGTTGGAGGTAACTCTCCAGCCGAGGAAGGTATAACCGTCCTTGGCAGGTACGGGCATTGTAATATCGTCTGTCTTATTATAGGTTATTTCTGTCTTTGAAATAAATCCGCCGTCTGCATCAAATGTTGCAGTATAATCCTTTGCGGATTCTGTGAATTGTGCAGTGTAGGTATAATCCGTATTTGCAACAACTTCAACAATTACAGGATCCCAGCCTGCGAAGGTATATTTCATACCGTTCTTGTCAGCCTTTGCGGGAGTACCGATATAAGCAGGAGTTTCGCCTACTTCCCATTTTGTTTCCTGAGAAACTCCGTCAATTACCCATGTAACAGTTCTGGGAGCTGCAATTTCCTTGAACTGTGCCACATATGTTGCATCACCTGTTACATATGTGTCGTTGTCGAACCATATATCCTGACCTTCAAGCTTCCAGCCTTCGAATCTGTAATACTTATCGGTTGCAGATGTCTTTACAGGGTTCACACCGTTATTGAATACGGGATGCTCACCGTAGTTATATGTTCCGGATTCTGTCTTATAGCCTGATGTTTCATCAGTTTCATATTTCCAGGTGATTGTGTAGGAATTGACAGTTTTTGAATACTGTGCAGTGTATGTAGCCTCACCTGTTACGGTTGTAAGAGCAGGTGACCAGCCTGTGAAGGTGTATGTATACTGAGCAGTTGCAGCCTTTGTGGGTGTAGAGCCTGTGTATGAAGGCATTGTGCCGTATGCAACATCGGTACTCTGAAGAACTGTGCCGTCGTCATTTACAAATGTTACCTTGAATTTCTTGGGTGTCCACTGTGCTGTAAGAGTTACGTTGCCGTATTTTCCTGTAACAGCAGCTGCGCCGTTTACAACTTCACCCTCTGCCCAGTTGCCGCCGGCAACGGTGACCTTCCAGCCTGCGAAATCATAGTTTGCCTTTTCGGGAACGGGAAGAGTGTCTGTTGATTCTACGGTATAAGTGAGATTTGCATAGGGAGTACCGCCGTCGGGAATGAATGTTATTTCATATTCAGTTGCGGTAAGATCGGGTACAAGCACAACATTACCGTAACGCTCACCTGCGGTGTAATCACCGGGCTGATATAAGCCTGCCCAGCCTGCACCGTCTGTAAGGGATTCAACTCTCCAACCGTTGAAGGTATATCCTGCTCTCTCATAGGTCTTGAGAGTAACGGGAGTGGTCATATTGTAATTGACAACATCTGTTGTGCCGTCGATATCCTTATATGTGATTGTAAAGGGAACAGCTTCAAAGTTAGCATTAAGAGTTACATTACCGTATTTACCTGTAATATCGGTAGTTGTATAAACCTTTTCATTCATTTCCCAGTTACCTGCGGGAGTTGTTACGTTCCAATAAAGGAAAGTGTAACCGGGATAGGATGATGCGGGAACATTGAAGGAATCGGAATCAATATAATACTTAAGGTCTGAGGGAGTTGAGCCTGAGGATACAAAATGGATATTGTATCCCTGATGCTCCCAGAGAGCTGTGAGAGTAACATTACCGTACTGACCTGCAGGAAGAGCATCTGTATAAACAGTATCAATGACCCATGAAGCGGATGCATCGGGAAGAGTTACCTTCCAGCCCTTGAATGCAAAACCTGTCTTTGAGGGAACGGGAAGCTCTACTATTGACTCAAAGTCATATGCAAGAACTGAAGGATTGACTGTGCCGCCGTCTGCATCAAGAGTTACAACGTACTTTGTCTTTTCCCAGTTTGCACGGAGTGTAACATTACCGTACATACCGTTTACAAGCTCACCGCCTGCATAAACTTCCTTGTTCCAGTTGCCGTCCTTCACAGCTACAGACCAGCCTGCGAAGGTGTAGCCCTTCTTTGTGGTTGTAGGAAGATTGAAGGAATCTTCAATATCATAAGGGTAGTTTGCACAGCCCTGTCCGCCGTTGGGGTCGAAGGTGATTTCATATGAATCGGGAGTCCAGTTGGCCTTGAGGGTTACATTACCGAGCTTATTTGCAGGAATTGTAACACTGCCGTCTGCAATACCGTCTGCGAATTTCTCACCCTTTACCCATGTATCTGTTCCTGTAGGAGTTGAAGAAACCTCCCAGCCTGTGAAGATATAGCCTGTCTTGGAGGGATTCTTTATTTCAAGAGTGTTTGCATATGCATAGTTATATTCAGTTGAGCCGTCAATGATTTCATTTTCGGCAAGATCAAGTGTAAGCTTATAAACTGCACTTTCCCACTGAGCCTCAAGTTTTACATTGCCGTTCATTCCGTTGAAGGAGAAGCCGGCAGGATATACCTTTGCACCTGACCATGAGCCTGCGGATGCATCGGGCTTCCAGCCTGCAAAATGATAACCGAGTCTTGTTACTGCAGGAAGTGTATGAGTGCTTTCAATATTATATGTTTTTGCAGCATCATCATCCACAGATGAGCCGAGCATAGAATCGTAGGTAACAGTGTACTGCACGGGAGTGAACTGTGCCGTGAATGTGGGACTACCGTAGGAGCCGATTGTTGAAACATCGTTTGCTGCATAAAGTGTATCGTTTGCAGCCCATGAGCCGTCACCTGTGGTCACCTTATAATAACCGTCAAAGGTGTAATAATCCTTCTGTACACCTGTGGGGAACTGGAATACCTTATTTACGTTATAATCTTTTGTTACATCAGCGGTATTTCCTCCGATATTGCCGCCGTCAAGATTAAATGTTGCGGTATAAGGAATTACTTCCCAATGAGCTTTAAGCCATACATGACCGTTTCTGCCACCGAAGGTGAAATTGGAAAAGCCTCCTGTTCCGTACTCATATGTAGCGAGAGACCAGGGCTTTTTAGTATCGGTTGCAGGATACTCATACTTTGTTACTTCCCAACCGGTAAATTTATAACCGTGGCGTACAGGCACACCGAATTTTTTTGTTGAAGTAATGGAGTATGTTGAGGTTTTGCCTTCATATGTAGCAAAGCATGTGGATGTATCAGTTACTTTTGTAGCACCTTCAGAATCATTCCAATCGTATGTGATTGTGTATATGTTTTCCACCCATGCGGGAACAAGGAAGAGCGAACCGCCGTTTGTGTTAATGCTTGCAGCAGTGGGAGTTGTGTAAGAAAGTGAATATGCAGCACCGGGATGAGTTTTACCTGCCCATGCTGTGTGGGTATAACCGTTACGAATATAGTTTGTTGAGCCTACTTCTTTTGCTGCGTCAACGTTTGTTGTCATAATGGTATCTCCGGTATAAACATCAAGAGCAGATGTGTGCTGAGCAAGATACTGACGGAAGGTATCATATGAGAACATATCAATACCGTTTTCTGCAGTCATATTTGTTGCTGTGATATTATTTGAAGAATCACGGACAACACCGTCGTCACCGATAAATACCGTATACGTAATAACAGAGCCATTTCCCGTATCACCGCTGTCGGGGTTTGTTTCACCGTAGTTTGAGCCGGAAACAGCGGAAGGAGTGAGAGTTCCTGCCGAAGCCAGCTTATATGCACCTCTTACAACATAACCGTGATTTTCTGCAGTAGAGTTACCGCCTGCACGGTATGCGGAATAACTGAAATTGCCGCCGTACACGTAAGGAGCATTAGCATCCGCAGTAGTCCAGATACAGCTTGTATACTGATCCTCATCCTTTGATGAGTCACCACCCGTCTGAGTCTGGACGGCACAGTCAACGTCAAAAATATAAACATTAGGTGAGTTGCTTCTTATAGCGGTAAGACGTGCCGTTCCGCCGGAGCTTGCTTTAGATGAAGCCTGAGAAATACCGTTGTTGTTATCAACAGGACACTTGGGTATATTGACAGAACCGCCGTAAATTTCAGTTGAATAACAGTTGTTTATATTAAGCGCGTAACACAGAACATCGGCATATGTTCCTCGTCTTGCTCTTGCAACACCTGTAGCATTCACATTACCGCCATACATTTTTAAAATCGCAGAAGAGCTGTTAACTGTTACGGTATAGCAGTTTGCAGACGCACTCTTCACCCCGTATAAGTTCGGATTATCCCCGTTTGTGTTACGGCAGGATGAGTGAGCATACAAAGTAAAATCATTGTAATTTGTATTCCTGTCACCGATAATAAGTGTACCTTCACTGTAAATGAGTGATGAGGAAGTCTGATGATCCAGGTCCTTATTTTTTTTCGTATCGGCAAAATCGGTATAAACCTGCATTGTGCTGATATTGCCCGGCTTTGAATTAATTATCTGCATTGTTGAGCCCGCACGGATAATAAACATACCATTTGTAAAAGTATCGACAGCATTATGCTTCTTCCCTTGGTTTGCCGAAGGCAACTGAACATGAAGCTGCGAGCTTTCATATTCACCTGAAACAGTATAATTCATCAGCAGCGAATTACCGTTAAAGTCAAACAGAATATTACCGCCGTTTATTTCTGTAAAACTTGCCAATGAACCGGTAAGCTGTATCATTGCATCAAGACGTATTGTTGTTATAACATCAGGGCCGGCTGCATTTGCTGCAGCAATAGCACTGTTGATCTGAGACACAGCTGTTGCACTGCTTGTAATGGCATATGTCTGTCCCACTGTTGCAGCCCCTGCTTCAACCTTAGCATCGGGCACAATGATGCCCACCGAAATTGTTGTAAACAACATAAGAACGGTGAGAAGCACTGACAAAGCCTTTGTTGTCATTTTTGTTTTTTTCATAGTTTTTGTTCTCTCCTTTTCCGTCCCCGCCGAAAACGGGGCACAAAGATAGAATTATGCTTATACAGTTTAGATTTTACCACAAGAGAATCAGAATTTCAATCCAATATGTAAATTTATATATATAAAAATATTATTAAAACTTTTAGTAAAAATCACAATAACTCATAATTTATCGTTTTTTTGATGAGTCTACCCCAAACCGCAAAATTAACCTCCCCCACAGAAAAAAAGAGACAGCAAATATCAGATGTGCTGATTTTTGTGCTCCTTCTCACATTGATAAATCATAATTTTCAAGCAATTCAGCTGAAGACTGAAAGTATCACTGAACACAAAAATTTCAATATATTTCATGTAATCTGCTACATTTTTTCATATGAAAAAGTGCAACAGATTACATTTATTCACAGGAAAAAATGTAATATACTACACTTTTTCAAAGAATACCCTGCAGATTCAGTACATTCCGTTGGCTGCCATATAGTCATATATAATTTTTCCGTGGGTCTGTTCGTCCTTCTGAATATGATTCAGGAAATCTCTTACATTTTTGTCACGGAATTCGAAGGTTGCAGTATCATATAAGTGGGACACCTGTTTTTCCCCGGACAGTACATCGTTACACAGGTACATATCGGCACTCTTTTCGGGACAGAGCATGGCCTTATATTTTGCCGTGAATACGGGCAAAGGCTTTTCGGCATTACTGATAGGCGGCACACATCCGTTTTCAATGGAATTGAGGGAGGTAAGATGCTCATTTTCCTCTTCGCTGAGTCCCGAAAACAAGCTTTTAAGCTGCTCGTCCGAGGCACATTCTGCGTGTCTTTTATACTTTTCGATACACAGCTTTTCGTGGTTTTTAAGCTCACTGAGCATATCTCTTTCTTTTTGCGTAAAATCCATAAATCATCTACTCCTTTCGTATATATTATACATCAGATATGTGCATTTTATACAAAAACAAAAGTCGATTTCAAGTAATTTTATTCGACATTAAATTTGTTACAAATTTAAGCCTCAACTGTAATATTTTGTAACCGAAAAGATATGGACAAACGAATATTTTTAGGGTATTATTCCCTCATACTATTTGGTCTTAGCTCAATTACTTGCCTTCAGGGCAGAACGGAGATTTATAAATGAAGCGCTTTATAGATTCGAACAGGTGGGAGCTTGTTTCCGCAGCTCTTATCTCAGGCATATTTACTGCCTCGGTGATAATAGCAATGACTGTTTCGCAATTTTAAGACGGCACTTAAGAACAGAAGGTCAACTCAGACCTTCTGTTCTTTCCTTTTAAAACAAAAATCTGTCAGGCAGACAATTTCAGTTGACTTTGCATTTAATGGATGTTACTATTATTATGTGATATTATTTAAATGAGAGGTACGTTTCTATGAACACTATTTCAGTTTCAGGCAAAAGACTGGTTGACGAATACGGCAGAGAGCGTATTTTCAACGGACTTAACTTTGTTTATAAAGAAGTCGGCAAGGACGAAGACGGTATCATCAGATACAAAACAGATATCACCTCAGACCTTCTTGAAGCTCTTAAGAAAAAGGGAATAAACATCATCAGGCTGGGACTTACCTGGGCAGGTATTGAGCCCGAGCCCGGAAAATATAATCTTGAATACCTCGACGGATATAAAAAAGTGCTGAAGCTGTGCGAAAAGCACGGAATTTATGCATTTATTGACTGGCACCAGGATCTTTTCAGCGCATTCTGCTCCATTCCCGGCGACGGAGCTCCCGAATGGGCATGCCTGCACACAAAAAATTCTCATCCGCCCCGTGTTATATGGGCAGAGGGATATTTCTTCCACAAAGACATTCATAAGTCCTTTGATGACTTCTGGAACAACAGAGAAATTGCAGGAAAAGGACTTCGCGACAGCTTCTGCGATATGCTCACATTCACAGCGGAATATCTGAAAGACTGCAAGGCTGTAATAGGCTATGATGTATTCAACGAGCCCTTCCCCGGCTCTCCCGGCGGAAAAATATTCAGAACCCTTGTAAAAAGCGGTGCAGAAACACTTCTTTTCAACAAGCGCGTTGACCGCAAGGGACTTATCGGCAATGCCCTCAACAAGGATGTTATGGCAATGCTTTCCGTTGCAGACGATCCCAAGGTTTATAACAAAATAATAGAAGACGCAAAGGATATGCTTTTTGAATTCGATACAAAAAGATACTATCCCTTCCTTGTTGCAGCAGCTGAAGCTATAAGAAAAGCCGATAAAACAGGTATAATCATTTCCGAAAACTGCTATTATTCAAATCTCGGTATTCCCTGCAGTGTTCCGAGAATCGTTTATAAAAACGGCGAAAGAGAAAATAACCATGTTTTCTCTCCTCACGGCTATGATATCACAGTAGATTCTCCCCTTACCAATGAAGCAAGCCCCCACCGTGTTGACTTTATCTTTGATGAGCACAAGAGAACACAGGCACGGCTTGATGTACCCGTAATAGTAGGCGAATGGGGCGGAATGGTCCCCGGAAGCGACAGCTATCCTGCACTCGAGCATCTTATCGATAAGTTTGACAGCAACAAATGGAGCCAGACCTATTGGCATTACTATAATGATTTTGAAAACAGCAGAATTATGGATGTAATATGCCGTCCGCTGCCCATAGCTGTTGCAGGTGAAATCAAAGAATATTCCTACGACAGAAAAAACAAGCTGTTCACCCTCGCTTATAAGGGCTCTTCAACAATAAAGGCTCCCACACTCATATATCTTCCCTCTGAGCCGAAAAAGATATATTCAACAAAGAATTACATTATAAAGGACAACGGCATTCTTCAGGTTTACGCGGGTAAAGGCGATTGCATTGTTAAGGTTGAATTATAATGGTAAAATATCTCATAATAATCTCTCTTGTTGCCTTTGTTCTCACGGTTTATGATAAGCTCGTTTCCAAAAAGAAAAAGAAGAAAAAAGGCAAAAAGAGACGAAAAAAAACACGTGTTCCCGAAAAATTATTCTGGGCAGTTGCGATAATAGGCGGTGCTGCAGCTGAATACATCACAATGAAAATCATCCGCCATAAAACAAAGCACAAAAGCTTTATGCGGGGGCTTCCCGTGATAATTATAATCCACATCGGATTATATCTTGCATACTACTTTTTATTTTAGGAGAAAACCATGTTAGAAGTCAGAAATTTAGGCTTTACCGTACAAGACAGCACAAAGGGTACAGACCTCGAAATCATAGAAGATGTAAGCTTTACTCTTGAAGACGGTAAATTTCTTGTAATCACAGGGCCCAACGGCGGCGGCAAATCCACACTTGCACGCCTGATCATGGGCATAGAAAAACCAACAAAGGGTCAGATAATATTTAACGGTACGGATATAACAGATCTTTCAATCACCGAGCGTGCAAAGCTCGGTATAGGCTATGCTTTTCAGCAGCCTCCCCGCTTCAAGGGGCTTACTGTAAGAAAGCTCCTTTCCCTTGCAAGAGGCGGAGACCTCCCCGAAAATGAATGCTGCTCCTATCTTACAAAGGTAGGGCTCTGTTCAATGGACTATCTCAACCGTGAGGTGGATTCATCCCTTTCGGGCGGTGAGGTAAAAAGAATTGAAATAGCTACTCTTATGGCAAGAGACTTAGGACTCGCAATTTATGATGAGCCCGAGGCAGGTATTGACCTGTGGAGCTTTTCAATGCTTGTTCAGTCCTTCCGGGATATGGCGGCAGACAGAAACGAAAGTGTTATGATAATCTCCCATCAGGAGAGAATTATGCAGCTTGCCGACGACATTCTTGTTGTGGCAAACGGAAAAATCCGTTCCTATGGAACAAAACAGGAAATTCTCCCCTCTCTTTTAGGAGAATTTGACAGCAAATGTACATTGAGAGGTGATAACTGATGCTTAGTATTACAGACAAAAATCTCCTCAACACAATATCTGATTTTTCATCGATTCCCGTAGGCGCTTCTTATAACATCAGAAAAAACGGTGCAGGCATTGAAAGAAGCACAAACGAAAAGGTTCAGATAACAAACAAAACCGACAAGCCGGGAATTGATATCACGGTACTTCCCGACACAAAAGGAGAAAAAATATATATTCCCGTAATTATCACCGAGGAAGGCGTTTCCGATAAGGTATATAACGACTTTTACATCGGTGAGAATGCGGATGTTACCATAATTGCCGGCTGCGGAATTCATAATTCAGGCTGCAGCGAAAGCCGGCACGAAGGCATACACCGCTTCTTCATAGGCAAAAATGCAAAGGTGCTTTATATAGAAAAGCACTACGGCGAGGGAGAAGGCACGGGTGAAAGAATTCTCAACCCCGAAACTGCAGTTTATATGGAAGAGAATTCCCTTTGCGAAATGGAAAGCGTTCAGATAAAGGGCGTTGACTCAACGAAAAGGAACACCGTTGCAAAATTAGGTAAAAATGCAAAATTCATCGTAACGGAAAGACTTATGACCCACGGAAACCAGATCGCAGATTCAGATATGACAATTGAACTCAACGGCGAAGGTGCTTCCGCACAGATAATATCCCGCTCCGTTGCAAAGGACAATTCAAAACAGGTGTTCTATCCCAAGGCTGTGGGAAATGCTCCCTGCTCAGCTCATGTGCAGTGCGACTCCATTATTATGGATAATGCAGGCATACGCTCCATCCCCGAAATTGCGGCAAACCACGCTGAGGCTGCTATTATTCACGAGGCAGCAATCGGCAGAATCAACAATGAGCAGCTTTTAAAGCTTATGACCTTCGGAATGACTCCCGAAGAGGCAGAAGAGGTAATCATTCAGGGCTTCCTCAGCTGACAAAATAACAGGATATGATAAAAGGCTCACTTCCCTTTTCCGGGAAATGAGCCTTTCTTCTATGGTGTTTTTTCAGTTTTTTAATTTTTATCAGCCGCAGAAATGGTGAGCTACCTCAGCTGCACCGTCGGAGCCGATTGTGAGAGTTGTACCGCCCATGAGGCCCTCTTCATAATATGCACCGCAGCCGAGCTTGAGCGAATAGGTAAGCTGAATACCCTCATAATTGATTGAAGCATTGCATACGTGGTCGTGACCGAATATAACATTCTTTGTGCTGCCGAGCTCAAGCATCTTATCCGTAAAATGATTATCTACAGCACCGGGGCAGGGTGTTTCGTGGATAACGCCTGTTGCCTTGTCGGCATATTCGCCGGTCCATACATCGTTTTCTGTATCATAGTATTCTGCCCATACAGTTTTAACTTCATATACGGGAATGTGCATAACAATACTGCTTTCAACAGTTCTGCCTTCTTTTTCGGCAATACCCTTTACTGCCCACTCATACCAATCGATCTGATTCTGCCAGAGATGGTCATAGCCGCTTACTTCTCTGCCGTCCTCAAGAGTCCATGTGCCGTCATCGTGTGTATCCATCATAAACAGAGTGTGGATAACCTTGCCGTTTTCTGTGATATTGATAATGTAGTTGCCGTAGCCCATATCCTCGGGACCGAACTTCCAGAGACAGTTTTCTGCTTCATAGAAAAGATAACCGCACCAGAATTCGCTGATACAGCCCTGACCGTCGTGGTTGCCCATTACGGGAGCCCAGGGAATTCCGAGAGAATCAACAAACTCAACAAGTGTGAGATAGGCTATTGTGTCCCATGCATTATCACCTGAAAGAGTGATAAGATCAGGCTGCTGCTCGGAAACAAGTCTGTTTATCATAGCCTTTGCATATTCGTATTCGGAATAATAGTTTTCATCATCAGAAATCTGAACGTCTGCAAGATTGAGAATAACAAAATCCTCGTCAGCATCCTTTTCGATTTCTACTGCATATTCTTCAGTATATGCCTGTTCGGGTGACCATTTTTCAAAATATGATGCCTCGTTGAGAAGAGCCGGCACGGGAGCCAGTATCTGAGGCAGAAATGTGAAAAATGCCATAATCAATTTAAAAATGCCCATTAAGCTTGCCATAAAAATATGACCTCCTTTATTTTATACACAAACATATTAACTCAAACGCGGTATGATTTCAATATTTAAATAAAATCGGAAGCATTCTTGGTACAATTGCCGTAAAAAACAATTGTTTTTTTGTCAAAAATGCCAAAAAACAAAATAGTAATTGAAAAGCTTTTTCTTTAATGATAATATATATTAGAAATAATATCCGGAGGGAAACAGAAAATGAAAAAGTTTATTGCTATTCTTCTTTCAATTGCAATGATTCTTCCTATGGCAATTATGCCTGTATTTGCAAACGAAGTCAACACAGCTGTAAAAACCGCTTCCGAAATGGATTCTGTTTTTGCTGAGGGCAACGACAGCCTTGTTGTATTCGTAACAGGTATCGGACAGAGCTTCTCATACCTCTTTGATGAGAGCTATGTTGAAGAGGGTGCTTTCGAAAACGGCACACTTCAGGATTACGAAAACTATGCTCCTCTTATTGCTCAGGGCAAGCACACTGCAAGATGGAATCTTTTCAACAGCTTTGATGAAGCCTTTGCAGATACAGAAACAATAAAAACTATTGTCGGTCTTGTTGTTGACCTTCTTGTATCAGCCTTTATCAGAACAAACATTATGGATCAGGACGAGGTCAATTCCCTTGTACGCAGCCTTTTCCACTTTAATCTCGTTGATGAAAACGGCAACAGTGATCCCAGAGTTGTAACTCCAAGATACGTAATGCCCGTATCCGAATTCCCCGGTGCTGTTCAGGAAGACGGCAGCTATTACAGTGAGGCTCAGGACCGTTTCTATTCATCAATTCCCTGTAAGGAAATCGCAAGAGAAAAGTTTGGTGAAAACTTTGAAGACTATCTCTATGTTTTCAACTACAATGCATTCTCTTATACATCCAAGAATGTTTCCGGTCTTCACGACTTTATTGAAACAATTCTCGCTGAAAATAAGGTAGGCGCAAAGGACGTTGTTCTTGTTCCCATGAGCATGGGCGCTTCCGTTGTTACAGCTTATATGGATGCTTATCCCACAAAGGCTGAAAACCACATCAGAAGAGTTGTAAGTATCGTAGGCGCATGGGACGGCAGTGACGTTGTTGCTGACCTCCTTGCAAGAGAATACTGTGACAATTCTGCAGACCTTTTCTACAACGGTCTTATTGCTGATCTCGTTGGTGAGCCTTGGGGCTATCTTATCAATATCGTATTAAGACTCTTCCCCAAAAAGATTTTAAGAGGCTTTATTGATATGGCACTTGAAGGAATTGCCACACAGATGTTCTGTGCAACTCCCTCTCTTTGCAACCTTATCCCCGTTGACAGATATGAAAATCTCGAACATCTTATCTCTTCAGATGTTGTAAAGGCTGAAGCAGACAAATTCCAGACTGCAAAGAAAAATCTCAATCAGACTATGACAAATCTTGAAAATGAAGGCGTAACATTCTCCTTTATTTCAGGCTACGGTCTTCCCTTCGGTGCTATCACAACCGACTATCAGATGTTCGGATTTATGAAGAATGCACCTCTTACAAACTCTGATGAAATCATCAACATTGATTCCACAGCACCCGGCACATCCTTCGTTGCTCCCGGTGAAACATTTGCTGATACATCAGGCAGAATTCTTTCTCCCGACGGTTCAATTGATATCTCAACAACAACCCGCAGAGATTCTTCCTGGTTCTTCTACGGACAGAAGCATGAGCTTGAATACAACAACACAGCACTTGCACTCGCACTTGAGCTTGCAACAGGTAATGTAAAAACTGTTGCTGACTGCGATAATCTCGCAGAAGACGGAATCTACTTCCCTCAGTTCAACGAAGCAAGAAACTTAAAGCCTCTCACAAGAAGCTATCTTCCCGATCTTGAAAGATACTGTAAAGAAACCGGCTATGTTCTTACTGCTGAACAGGAAGCTGTTCTTGCAAAAGCAGAAGCTATGACCAAGAACACCGTAAACGATTACGAAGCAGACAACGCAATTATGGACGAGGTTCATGCAATGCTTGTTGAAATCGGTGTTTATGAAGAAGACGCAGCTCCCGGCATATTCGACGGACTTCTCAATAATGCACTCAAGGGCGCAAACGATATCACATACAAAATCTTCGGAGCAAAGGGCTTCCTTGATTTCTGTGCATAATTTAATATTCATATAAAGGGCTCAGGTTCAAAACCTGAGCCCTTTGCTTATTCATTTTCATCGAAAAAATACGGGGAAGCCTGTCAGACCATTCCTCCCTGCTGCAGCGTTGATAAGGTCGCCGCAGTACATGCTTTTATTGTAATTTCCTTCATTTCTCCCGGTGTTAATTCACTGATGCTTTGCCTTTTCAGCAGCATCAGTGCCTCAGCAGTACCGGTGAATATATCTCCGGCTCCCGTTGTGTCCTTCGGTATGACATCCCTTTCGCTTTTTGCATAAAAGCTTCCGCCGCTGAATTTACAATAACAGCCCTCTGCACCGAGAGTTACAAAAACCACCTTACATCCGAAATCATTATAAAGAATATCTGCCGCTTCTTTTTCGAAGACACCGAAAATAAACCGTGCTTCTTCAATACTGAGCTTTACGATATCGGCATACTTAAAGCCTTCCGCCATCCTTTTTCTTGCAGTTTCCTCATTCTCCCAGAGCATCGGTCTGTAATTCGGATCATAGCTTATTATTTTTCCTTTGGTCTTTGCATATTTCACAGCATTTTCCACGCTTGTTTTTGCAGGCTCATCCGTAAAGGACAGGGAGCCGAAATGAAAGATATCAGAACGGTCTATAATGCTGAAATCAATTTCTTCAGTCCTGATACAGGTATCGGCACCGGGCTTTCTTGCAAAAGAAAAGCTTCTTTCGCCCTTTTCATCGAGAGTGACAAAGGCAAGGGTGGTAAACACATCATCTGCCTTTATTATCCCGTCGGTTGCAATTCCCTTTTCCTTCAGAGTTGAAATAAGCTTTCTGCCGAAGGCGTCATTTCCCACCTTGCCTATAAAAGAAGCAGGCACACCCTGTTTTTTTACGGCACATAGAAAATTTGCAGGTGCACCGCCGGGTGCAGCCGACAGTACGGGATAGCCGTATTCATTTTCCTGCTGCTCAGTAAAATCAACAAGCAGCTCACCCATTGCACAAATCATATTATTCCTCATTTCAGGGGCTTATAATAATTCAGCGTCACCTTACCTATATCGGGAGCATAGGTAACCCCGCCGTTGAAGCTGTAGCTTCCGTCATTTGACAGATTAATTAAGTTTTCGCCTTTTTCAAGATAAAGCATGATTGTTCCGGTTTTATAATTATCAAAGCTGTAGGTGCTTCTGAAGAAGTAATTCCCCTGCTTTTCACCGCCTACTGAAACCGTAATATAACGTTCGACAAGATCAACATTATAATCGTGATATCCGCCCTCTTCATTATTTGCGTATTCAAAAGTAAGCGCATAATAACCGCTTTTTGGGATTTCTGCAGTAAATTCCGCACTGCCTTGTTTATCGGACGATATCCAGCCTATATGCCTGCCTGTAGAGGTATTGCTGTCTTCCTCGTCTGAAGCACCGCCGTTAAGTATCATATCCCCGGGAGTTATTTCAAGATATATTTCGGTGTCTTCCTTTTCAACAGCAGTAAAGAAGGATGTGTCGGGAAGCACCACCTTATTATAGCCTCTTTCAAAGAAGAATGTATTCTCACCGTCACAGGGTAACGAAACAGAATTTATTATTATGTTGCCCTTTGCGGAAAAATCCGAAAGGCTGTAAAAGCCGTCCTCAGGGATAAAAACAGAATATGCATTTTCTCTGTTATCCGTATTTCGGGAGCTGAGCTTTTCAAAGTATACCTTTTCGCCGGTATAGGGTGTGATATCAATGAAATCAAGAGCTATCGCCGTATTATCAGAGGGCAGAACTTCAATTGTGTTTTTCCCTTTTTCAAGAACCGCCTTAAAGCTTACACACTCCATACAGTCCTCTTTGACAGAGGACGGACATTTCACATTATATTTCTCACCGTTCACATCAAATCTGACATATACACTTATTCTGCCGTTTTCGTCGTAATTAGCATTGGAATAAACAGCATCAATTATGTATTCACCGTCACGGGGCACATTTACATCAAAAGAAATATTTTTATCGGCGGTAATACCCTTTACACACATTCCCTCACTTACAGAGTAAGCGACAGCATCGGTTGGCGAAAGCTCGCGGTCAAAAACAGCATTTTCTGCTTCATATCTTGAAGTAAGCTTGTTATTCTTATATTCTTCGCCGCTTTCCTTTGTAATTTCCACAAAGAATGCCTGACTCTCTCTTTCACAGGGCAGATTAAACTTTAAAGAATTACCTCTCACAGTAACATTCTTCACTTCACAAAGCACAGGTGAATTCACGGCACCGCCAAGTCCTTTGTAATCCACGGAGCTTATCTTTACTGAAAGAACGTCTCCGTTTCTGAAGGTATCATCAAGATTTTCTATTTTTATTCTGCTGTCGGTTTCGCTTCCGCCTGCAAGAATATAGAATTTTTCTTCGTTCTCATCATATGAGCCCAGTGCAATAAAGCCCTTGTTCATAAGAGGATATTTGCCCTTGAGATAGTTTCCTATATTGCTGTGGAAAAGATCCCATTCCTCTGAGGCAAGCTCCTTGCCCTTCATTTTTGCATAAAAATTATATACCCAGTAATTACTGTTGGGTGTCACATCGTCCGCCACGGTATCGGAAAGATTATTTGCAAGACGCCAATAGGCAACACAGCCGTAGGCATCCTCTTTTTCAAGACGGGATATCCATTTAACACTTTCTCCGGGTATACCGTTTGTTTTCATAAGTCCGTATTCGGATATGCAGACGGGAAGTCTTTCAATTCCAAGCTCATCACAGATTGAATAGTAGCCTGCAAAATTATGCTCCATCCGATATATTGACTGATCGCTTAATTCGTGCCACACGACCACCTCGGGAAGGCACTCGTTTTCCTTGCAATAAGAAAGAAATTCCTTTATAAAATCATAATTATATCCGCAATGCCCCGGACCTGCAATTTTTGCATCAGGATTTATATCCTTTACAACTGCATATGTATCCTTCCAGGCATCATAGAATTTATAGCGGTTTTCCTCCTCCCAGAAATTTCCGAGCCAGGCGCCGTTGTCCATTTCATTATAAATACAATAAACAAGGCTGTCCTTATAGGAAGAATTCTCCATTTCTGTTACAGTGGTTTTCACCTTTTCGTTATACTCTTCAAGAGAATCGAGCTGATAATACCAGGTGTCATACATATCCTGAGTATATACCATCAGCATTTCACCGCCTGCAGAGAGGAAGGTTCCGGACACCTGTCTTACATCACCTATAGGATGCTGAAGTCCTCCTGCCGTTTTTGTGGCAAGACAGTTTATTCCTATACTCTCTGCTATTTCGGATGACGGAATGTCTTCCTCTGAAAAGCCGTACAAAAAGCCTGATGCTCTTCCTGTAAGCTCACTCTGAGAAGAAAAATCAACTGTCACCGAAGGCACCTTCAGATACATAAAAGCTCCTCCGAGAGAAAGTAATATAACGACAACTGGAATAAACACAGCCAACAATATCTTTGTTCGTTTTTTCATAGTCTACCTCAATTTATTAAAGAATTTATCATATCCTGATAGTATTCTGAGCCATATTTTGAAATGACATATTTATGAGGACCGTTTTTATCCTCAGAAAAATAATTCCTGCCCGTTTCTTCATCAAGACTTGCTTTACCTGATACGGTGTCAAAGCCTGCCTTTTCCTCATCACCGATAACAGCCATAAGAGCAGTCATGGGATCCCAGGAATATCTTCCTTTTTCGCTTCCGTGTTCGAGGAAGCTCTTATATAAGAAATCGTCGTGAGAAAGGGTGTTTCCTGAAATAACCCTTATTCCCTCCTCAAAGCCGAGAAAGGTTACAGGTACGGGACACAGCCTTAAAAATACCGCACCGCCGTGTCTTGAACGGGCGTTATTGCAGAAATTATGCTCTTTTCCGCCCTCTTCGTCCCATTTTCCTGCCATCACCCAGACCTTTTCTGTCTTTTCTTTTACAAGCTCGGTTCCGGTAAGAGGAGAGTATTCATCAGGTCCGCTTTCAAGAAGCTGAGCAAACACCTGAAGAAAGCCAACCTCAACAATGTGAACCTTACCTTCACTTTTTGAAAGCAGGCGTCTGTATAGCTTCACGGCATCCTCGGCATCCTCATTTTTCTTATACTTCACACTGTATTCCGAAAGCGTTTTCTGATACTTAAGATGATTACCTTCAAAGTCAGTTCCCGCAAGATCTATTCCGAGGGGAATATCCTTCACACCTTCAAGATTTATAAAGCCGTCAACAGATGCCGCGGAATACTCCATACAGGCATTTATTCCTACCCCTAAAAGACGGATATCTCCTTTTTTATGCGCACGCAGCAATATCCGCATAGCCGCAAGATCATCGCAGTCTGTCCACCAGTCTGTGCCGAAAATAAATTCTCTCATAGCATACCTCCGTCAGTTACCGGAAAAGAAATCAAAGGAAAGCCGTCCCGAAACCTGATGCTTACCTTTATGAATATCAACGGTAAAATTATCCCTTGCACCGAAAGCATCATACACTCTTTTAATTCTTTCAACTGCTTCATAAGAAGCCTCTATGGGGAAAAGCTTATCCCTTTCACCGCACTCCATCAACAGCTTGCGGGGCGCAAGTGCCGAAGCAAAATCAGCCATATCACCTATATTCAGAAGACCCGGAATATAATTATCCGTACAGTGCCACATGGAAAGCACACTGCTTCCGAAGGAATTAATATACCCCGACACAACTGTTTTTTCAATTCTTTCATCAATAAGAGCAGTATAAAGAGACACCAGTCCTCCCCCCGATATTCCCATTATGCCGAAACGGGATAATCCTTCTCCTTCAAGAATATCTAAACAGCACCTTGCCTGATATACCCGCAAGGCAGCCGTGGTGAAGCCGTACATAAGAGAATGCATTGATACTGTTTCACAGGAGGATATGTAAAAAGGCTTCTTCATATCCTTTTTAAGTCTTGCCTTACCGAAGCCTACAGGCTCAAAGGCAATAACGGTGCTTCCTCTTAAAGCCAGCTCCTCAGCAAAATTTTTCTGATAGTTATCAAGAAAATTGATTTTTCTGTATTTTCCGTTTTTGCTCTGTCTTATTATCTGTCTCACTCCGTAGCCGTGCCCGGGCACAGCTACAACGCCCATCCCCGAGGGATTGTCGGGTACAAGCAGATAGCAAAGCATATTGAGATTTTCACATATTCTGACAGAAAGAGTTTTTAAGATATAGCTTTTTCTTTTTTCTTCTTTGATTTTTTCAAAAAAAGGCTCAGCTTTTTTATCCGGAATTCTGTCGGAAGCAAAAATTTCCGCTGTCCTCTTTTTTATATCCGCAGAAACAGCTTTTATTTCTTCGGCATTTTTATTTTCAAAGGGAAAAGGTCTGCTTTTATAAAGCTCCCGATAAAATAAATCGGGAGAAAAATCATATTTATCCATTTTTATTCACCGAAACGGAAATTTATTTTATTGCTTCCCGAATCCTTCTCACAGTTGCCTATGTATGCAATATAATCGATATCCTCCGTAACAAAACCGTCTTTTCCGTAATATGCGAGATCTGATTTTTTAACGGTGAGCTTTACTTCCTTTTCTTCACCTGCTTTAAGATAAACACGGCAGAAATCCTTTAATTCTCTTTCGGGTCTTTCAACTGCGCTGTTTTCATAGCCTATATAAAGCTGCATGGTCTCGCTGCCTTCAAGCGCACCCGTATTTTTTACATTTACGGTAAATACTGCTGTTTCTTCATCTGATGAAGACAGCACGGGACGGGAGACATCAAACTCAGTATAGGAAAGACCGAAGCCGTAGGAATAATCCTCTTCCTTTTTATCCTTGTTAAGCTTTTTATAGCCGTGATAATAGCCGTAATCCTGCTCAAGGGTCTGCCATTTCACCTCAGGGAAATCACCGTCGTGCTTTCCGATAACAAAGGGGAGCTTTCCGCCGGGGTTGACCTTACCGAAAATGATATCTGCAAGAGCATTTCCGCCCTCCATACCGGGATAATAAGCAAACAAAACAGAATTCACATTATCATGCCACTCATTCATTCTTATCATATTGCCGCCGATAAGCACAACAATGCTGTTTTTATTAAGCGAGGAGACCTCTTTTATCATTTTAACATCTCTGTTTTTAAGTCCCAGCTCTTTTCTGTCACCGCCGATAACAAATATATATTCACCCTCATCGGAGTGCTTCATTCCGCACACGGTGATTACAGCATCGGCATGCTCTATAATATAACGGCGGTCCTTTACTTCAGAGGTGGGGATATATGTCATGTGGGCATCAGGATAGTTTTCTTCTATTGCCTGCTTAAGAGTTACGATATAAGGGGGATGCACCTGACTTGAGCCGTAGTCACCGATATTTTCTTCGTCTGCAAGATCTCCCACAAGGGCTATGCTTCTCACCTTGTTGACATCAAGAGGCAGAAGGGAATTTTCGTTTTTAATAAGAGTAATACTCTTCTCTGCTACCTCACGGGCAAGGTCGGTATGCTCCTTACAGGTGATAAGCTCTGCGGGATATTCTCTTTCACCCTTCGCATTTTCTGCGGCAAGTATGGTTCTTACAATTCTTACACTTGCTTCGTCTATCTGCTTTTCGGTTATTTTTCCTTTTTTAAGAGCACGCTTTATATTGCCGTAGGTATACTTTCTGCGGATATTCATTTCCACATCAAGCCCTGCATTCATACCGCCCGAGGTGTTATGCAGTCCGAAGAAAAAGTCTGACACAACAAAACCGTCAAAATCCCATTCGCCCTTGAGCACATCTCTGAGCAGATAATTATTTGCACCGTTAAAGTGCCCGAGATATCTGTTATAAGAGCTCATAACCGCAGCAGCTCCGCCGTCAATACACTCCTTGAAGTGGCGAAGATATATTTCTCTTTCCGTTCTTTTATCTGCTTTCACATTCACCCAGAAGCGGGAATTCTCCATACTGTTGAATGCAAAATGCTTGATGCAGGCGATAACGCTTTCACTCTGCACACCCTTTACAAGGGCCGATGCCATTCTGCCGATATGTACACTGTCTTCTCCGAAGGTCTCCTGACTTCTGCCGCCGCCGGGATTATAGGGTACATTTATGCAAACACCGCCGAAGAAATTTCCGCCGTTGGCTCTTATTTCCTTAGCAATAGCCTTTCCCACTCTTTCCTCAAGCTCAGGATCAAAGGTTGCACCTCTTGCCATAGAAACGGGAAAGCAGGTTGAGCTTCCGCTGACGCAGCCTCTGGGCCCGTCGCAGAAAAGCATCTGCGAGACACCGAGTCTTTCATTTCCTCCCGCACCGTACGGGAAACTGTTGTAGCTTCCGATTCCCATACTCTGATACCATTTGCAATGCCCCGCAAGAAGCACTACCTTTTCCTTCAGGCTCATTTTTGCAACAAGAGATTCAGCCTCTTCAGTAAAAGAAAGCCTGTATTTTTTGTCATTAAGCATAACACAATTCCCCTTAATTTATAATTTTTGTATATATTTTATAATAACAATAAAGAAACATATTGTCAATAAAATCTCAATATGTTACAATGTGACTTAATAAACTCAAAAAGGACTTTGATAAAATGTTAAAAAACAGAGCATCAGGTGTGCTTATGCACATCTCATCCATTCCATCCGATTACGGCATCGGGGTTTTTGACGACAACTGCAGATATTTTGCAGATAAGCTTCAGCAAATGAATTTCGGCTACTGGCAGGTACTGCCCTTCAACCCCGTTGATAAGGCCAATTCTCCCTACTGCTCAGCATCTGCCTTTGCAGGCAATATCCTCTTTATTGATCCGAAGGCATTATATGAAGAGGGACTTTGCAGCGAGGAGGAATATAAAAGCAACATTTACGGCGGCTCTCCCTACACCGCCGATTATGAATTTGCTCTTAAAAGCAGAACAAGGCTTCTGAGAACCGCATTTATGAATCTTTCTCCCGAAAAGGCAGAAGAAATAAGAGCTTTCGCAAAAGAAAATCCCTGGCTTTCCGATTTCGCACTTTTTATGGCTCTCAAGGAGCTTCATAATGATGCACCCTGGTGGGAGTGGGATGAAAAATACCGCTTTTTTGATTCCGCAAAAAAGCACCGCCGTGAATTTGAAAAAGAATGCGCATTCTGGAAATTCACCCAGTTTGTATTTTTCGGACAGTGGAAAAAAATAAAGGAATATGCAAACAGCAAGGGAATTGCAATCATAGGCGATATGCCTATATATGTTGCAATGGACTCCGCTGACGTATGGGCAAACATAAATCAGTTCAGAATAGATCCCGATACACTTAAGCCCGAAGCAGTTGCAGGCTGTCCTCCTGATTATTTCTCCGAAGACGGACAGCTGTGGGGAAATCCTCTTTACAACTGGGACTATATGGAAAAGGACGGCTACAAATGGTGGCTTTCAAGAATAAAGCAGAGCTTTATAACCTATGACTGCGTAAGAATCGACCATTTCAGAGCCTTTGCATCATACTGGGAAATTCCCGCCGACAGCAAAACAGCAAAAAACGGCAGATGGGTTGAAGGACCCCGTATGAAGCTGTTCAATAAAATAAAGAAAACCTTCGGAGAGCTTCCCATTATCGCTGAGGATCTCGGTATTTTCGGCGAGGATGTGCCGAAGCTTCTTGCTGACACAGGCTTTCCCGGAATGAAGGTAGTTCAGTTCGGCTTTGAGCCTGACGGAGATTCCCTTCATATGCCCCACAACACTCCTATAAATTCGGTAAACTACTGCGGCACCCACGACAACAACACCCTTCTCGGCTGGCTTTGGGAGGCAAGTGAAAAGGAGCGTGCCTTTGCTCTTGAATATGCAGGCTTCATCGGAAGCAACTGGGGTGACGGCGGATTTAAGTCTGAAAGCTGCCGTAAAATTATTGAAGCAGTATGGAAATCCTCCTCAAACACAGCAATAATTGCCTTCCAGGACATGTGCGGCTTCGGCTCGGATGCCAGAATGAATATCCCCGGTGTCCCGGAAAAGAACTGGCGCTACCGTACAACAAAGGAAACTATTGATAATGTGGACGGCAGTTATTTCAGAAAAATAAATTCTCTTTTCAGAAGAACATATAAAACTATCTGACAAAAGATAATCCCCTCTGCCGGTTATCCGGCAAAGGGGATACTGTTTTATTTCAAAGACTCTTCTTTTTAAGTTTTTCAGCATAAGAAAGTGTCTGCTTCAAGGCACTTTCCTTACTTATTCCCGCAAGGCGCAGCTTATGGGCAAATGCCAGAAGCTCGGAAAAGTTCCTGTCGGGCGAAAGTCCTGCCGCCGTAAGATCCTTTCCCTGTACAAAGGGACGCGCCATATATTCTTTATATGTCTCATATTTTTCAAAGAGTATTCTTTCTGTTTCATAATGTCTGCCGAAATTGTCGCAGGATGAAAGATATATGAGTGCTTCGGGATCAATGCTGTCATCAAAAAGCTTATTCATTGATTTTACCGAAGATCCTGCATTTACCATCACATAAGGCTTCATATGAAGAATCACCATATTCAGCACATATTTTATAAGCTCTTTCTCACCGGTGAAGCGTGAAAGAAAGCGTTCGGCAATTTCAGGTCCCGCACTTTCGTGGCAGTATGAGTGTATTCTTCCGTCTGTAACCGATGTGGTAGTTATCTTCCCCAGATCGTGGCAAAGACAGGAAAGCATAAAATACCGGGGTTCACGAAGCCTGTCACGATAAAGCACACCCGCATCAAGAACCTTCATCGTATGCGTCCAGACATCTCCCTCGGGATGAAAAACAGGATCCTGAGGAAGACCTCTGAGGGAAGCCAATTCGGGGAAATGCACACCGAGAGCTCCTACGCTTTCCAGCACCTCAAAAAACACAGAGGGCTTATCTGCCTTGAGCAATGCCTTTTTCAGTTCACCCTCCACACGCTCCCTTGAAAGAAAGGACAGATCTGTTTTTCTGCAAAGCTCCTTTGTTTCCTCAGCAACACAAAAACCGAATCTTGCAGCAAACTGTGCAAGCCGCAGCACTCTGAGAGGGTCCTCCGAAAATGCATCGTCATTCACGTGACGCAGTATTCCCCTTCTGAGATCCTCTCCTGAGCCGAAATGATCGGTTATCTCCCCCGTAAGCACATCCTCCATAAGGGCATTTATTGTAAAATCACGGCGCGCAGCTGCTTTTTCGGTTCCGATAAACGGGTCTACACTCACATCAAAATCACGGTGCCCTCTTCCCGTAGGCTTTTCTTTTCTGGGCAAAGCCACATCGATATTATATCCCTTAAGAGAGAATATACCGAAGGACTCACCCATTTCAAGCAGCTCTCCTGACTGAGAAAGTATTTCCCGCACTTTTTCAGGCTCAAGAAAATGTATCTCAATATCAATATCCTTGTTTTCAATTCCGAGAAGCTTATCTCTGACATAACCGCCAACAAAATAAGCCCTGCCTCCTGAGGCAGCTGCTTTTTCTGCTATTTCATAAGCCTTGTTCAGATCTGTCATATGCTTCTCCTTAGAAAATTCCCCGGGTCACAAAGCTGCACCCGGGGCAAAATCATCTGTTTTCATATAAAATTTTAAGCCCCTTAAGAAGAAGATTCTCATCATAAAAAACATCTCTTCTTGTTACGGGAAGAATGAACTTTGCCGCACCGCCCGTTACAACAGCATTTACCTGTTCACCGAGCTCCTTCTCAACACGGTCAATTATACCCTCAACAGCACTTGCCTGAGAAAAAATAACACCGTTATTTATACAGGAAACCGTATCCTGTCCGAGAAGCGAACGGGGAATATGGGGATTTATGCCGGGCAAGAGTGCAGTACCCGATGAAAGAGCATTTATGGAAAGCCCCATTCCGGGCATTATCATTCCGCCTATAAAGGCTGCATCCTTATTGAGCACGGAAACCGTTGTGGCTGTGCCCATATCAAACACAACGGCAGGTGCACCGTAAATAGTTTTTACGGCAACCATATCAGCGATTCTGTCATTTCCGAGCCGTTTTCTGTCATAACCCTTTATTTCAAGTCCGTCCCTGAAGGAGCTGTCAATTACAACACAGTCTTCCTTACATATGCTGTTAAGGGCGGAATAAACCGCCTTGGTAAGATGAGGCACTACTGAGCATAAAACAGCACCGTCGGGCTCGGGGCATATTTTCTTAAGCTCCGCTGCCAGCTCTTCGGAGCTGTAAAAAAGATTGTCGGGATAGCTTCTTACAATATCGGGCTCGTTTTTATCAGAAAAAACCGCGGCACATATATTCGTATTTCCTATATCAACTGTAATTATCATAATTTCAGGAAACAAGAGAGGCAGTCTTCATGCCTGTTCTTTCAAACACCTTTTCAAGGGCAAGACATACGGGAGTTGTTATAACTGCAGCAGCTATGGCTTCAGGTACACCGTTTGTGCCCACAACGCCGAGGATCACAGTAAAAACCGTATCAACAGGGATATTGTTTGCCGTTGCATAAAGCTCCTTGAAGAAAACAAATATCATACCCATAACAAGTACCGTGTTTGTGAACGCTCCGATAACGGCAGCAACGGTTGTGGCAGCAGTTCGGATTGTACGGTTATTTTTTCCGGTTATCTTTTTTATAATTATCTCAATTCCGTTCACAACAAAAAACGGAACGATACCGACAAGAATTCTCGGTATAAAGCATATAAGAAGAGAAAGCAGGCTTCCCTTTGTAAGTCCCGGCAAGGGCACTACGGGAGTAAAGGCAAAGGACAGCACGCTCGGGGCAATTGAGTTTTTAATCAGACTTGTAAGTCCGAATACAAAACCCAGTATAGCACCGTTTTTAGGTCCCAGAACAACAGAGCCTATTATTACAGGGACATGAAGAATCGTGGCTTTTATCAGCGGAAGGTCAATAAGACCTATAGGGGTAAAAGCCAGAAGTATTACTATTGCGGTAAACATAGCGAGAATTACAAGTTCTGTTATTCTGTCGGCACTGCTTCTTCTGTTCATATTTTTCCTCCTGCTGCTGTTCGGTATACGGTACAGCGCTTAATGGATTTATGAAAAACAATCAACCTTTATTGCCTGATGTCCCGTCAGGGTACATCGGCAGCAGCATATTATTTTTCTCTTTTATTATACAAACTGCATAGCAACAATGCAAGTTTTTTGTGTCATTTTTTAGTTTTTTTATTTCATTTATACCCGCTTGGTATTTACAAGAAGGGGATTTTTCTGTATAATCTAATATCAGTAAGGAAAAAGGAGGCTGATATTATGCTAAAAAACAAAACCGTTATCCTCGGAATCACAGGCGGTATTGCCTGCTATAAAGCAGCAGAGCTCACATCGTTGCTTGTAAAACAGCATTGTGATGTTCACGTTATTATGACTGACGGTGCACTGAGATTTATGACTCCCCTTACATTTGAAGCACTTACAGGCAATAAGGTTCACACCGATATTTTCGATAAGGATTCGGGCACAGAAATTCCTCATATTTCTCTGTCCGCAAAAGCAGATTGCCTCATAATTGCTCCGGCTACGGCAAACGTTGCAGCAAAGCTTGCCCACGGGATTGCCGATGATATGCTCACATCAACAGCACTTGCCTGTCAATGCGGAAAGATCATAGCCCCTGCAATGAACACAAGAATGTTTGAAAACGAAGTAACTCAGGACAATCTTGACGTTCTCAGAAAATACGGATGGCATGTAGTTTCTCCCGACGAAGGCAGACTTGCCTGCGGCGACACAGGCAAGGGAAAGCTTCCCTCTCCGGAAGTCCTTCTTGAAGAAGTGATTCGCACCTGTAAAAGCAACAAGGATATGAAGGACATCAGCGTTCTCGTCACGGCAGGTCCCACCAAGGAGGCAATTGATCCCGTAAGATATATAACCAATCATTCCACAGGGAAAATGGGCTATGCCCTTGCACTTGCCGCAGCAAGAAGAGGCGCAGATGTCACCCTCATCACAGGTACGGACAATATAACCGATCCCACAGGTATAAACACCGTTCATATAAAAAGCGCAAAAGATATGTTCGAGGAAGTAAAAAAATACGGCTATGCCGATATAATAGTTAAGGCTGCCGCCGTAGCAGATTACAGACCTCTTAATATAAGCGAGGATAAAATCAAAAAAACCGACGCTGATGCATCAATTCCTCTGGAAAGAACAGACGATATCCTGAAATTCCTCGGAGAAAACAAAAAAAGCGGTCAGATACTCTGCGGCTTTTCTATGGAAACACGCGACCTTATTGAGAATTCGAAAAAGAAGCTTCAGAAAAAAAATCTTGATATGATATGTGCAAACAACCTGAAAACAGACGGTGCCGGCTTCGGCACAAGCACAAACGTCATAACCATGATAACACCGTCTGAAGAAATCTCTCTCCCAAAAATGACAAAGGAAGAGGCAGCAGATAATATTTTCACAAAGCTTCTTGAAATAAAAAACAACCGATAAGTCAAAACCCGTCCGATGATAAAAACGGACGGGTTATTTTTGTATTTATATATCGCTTTTCAGCTCATACATGGGATTTCCTTCATCATCAAGAAGCATCAGACTTTCAAGCTTAAGTGTATTCACCACATTCTGCCAGCGCTCAAGCATATCCTTTCCCTCTTCGTCGATATAATTCACGGGAAGAAAGCCTGCCTTTATATATGTTGCAAGTGCAGGAATACGGCTATCTCCGGTAAGAAGGAAAATCCTGTCCTTGCCGATGCCGATAAGCTTTCTCAGGGAATCATCCGCGATAAAGCTTCCCAGCTTAAGACCTCTGCACTTTTCCTTTACGGCAACCATATGTATATATCCCATGCCCGTACTCCACATATCGGGCACAACGGTATAAGTAGCCACTCTCTCACCGTTTTTTGAAATAAAATATGTGTCCCTGTAAGGATCGGGACCGTCTATGTCAATAAGCTCACAACGGAATCTCTCATAAGCCGTTGCAGGGTCAATAAGCCCCTGAGAGCAGATATCCACCCAGTCTTTTATATCCTCCTCACATGTGAATCTTTCAATTGTAAACCCCTCAGGTAATTCAATACCTCTTACACGGGGCGAAAAATTATACATTTTAAGACAGCTCATATAACTCCCTCCGTTTCATTATCATTATATCAACTCTGTATTAAAAAGCAATAAGCCCGGTCAAAAACAAGCGGAATTTAAATTATTTTTTACTTGATTTGTAATTTCCCGTATGATAATATACATCTATAGCAAATCAAACACGAGTAGGATATCACACGGGAGAGAGAGATTATGACCGATAAAAAAGCACACAAAACAGAGGACAGAAGAGTAAAAAGAACAAAAAGAGTCCTGAGAGAATGTCTTTTTAATCTGCTTGAAGAAAAAAGCATTGATGAAATCACTGTAAAGGAACTCACAGAGGCTGCCGATGTCAACCGTTCAACCTTCTATTTTTATTATAATGACATAAATGACATGATGCGCTGCATTCAGGATGAAATTTTTGAGGTTTTTGAAAAAAATGTAATTGAGCCTCAGGCAAGCTTTGTTACTGTGGATGATTTTACAGCATACTGTGCCAGATTTTTTGAATTCTGCAAGGAATATGAAAAAATCTGTAAGTTTGTGGTTAACAACGATCCTAATAATTTCCTCACCACAAAAATCAAAAATTCCCTTCTTGAGCATATTCCCGATTCAAAAAAGGTTTTTGAGCTTTCAGATCCCAAGTGCTATCTCACCTGCTTTGCCGTTCATGCAATATGGCAGACGGTTATACAGTGGATGAATGACGGTATGAAGGTTTCCCCTGATGAAATGGCAGTATTTGTCGTAAAAGTATATTTTTACGGCGGAAGAACTATGCTTTTGTCAAATCAGAATCAGAAACTGTAACAGTCAGAAACAATTTTCCTCTTGCACTCTTATAAAATATATATTATAATTAGTCTGATAAATTATACTTCGCACTTACGGAGGTAAAAAAATGAAAACAGGATACTTGAAGCTTTTAAGCGTTTTTTTCAGCATTGTGCTTATGCTCACTTTATGCTCAGTATCGGCATCCGCTCTCAGCGTAAAGGGCAGCGGGACTGAAACAGATCCTTACATAATCACAACAGCAACTGACCTTGATGCATTCGGCAAGGCTGTTTCAGACGGTGAAGATTTCGACGGCTGCTATATTATTCTTTCAGATAATATCACAGCTTCAGCTTCATTCACACCTATCGGAACCGCAGAAAAACCATTCAACGGTATTTTTGACGGTAACGGCAAAAAGATTACTGCTCCTGCCATAGATTCCGATTATGCAGGCTTATTTGCTTTCACAGACGGCGCTGAAATCAGAAATCTTACCGTTGCAGGTGAATTCTTTGCAAAAAATTATGCAGGCAGCGTTGTTGCCTATGCAGAAGATACCGTGATTGAAAACTGTGTAAACGAAGCAGAGGTTTATGCATACAATTATGCAGGCGGTATTGCGGGCTACATCGGCTCAGGCAGAATATCAGACTGTACATCATCAGAAATCACCGTTGTTATCGGATATGAAAGCCACACAGGCGGTATTGCAGGCGCAAATAACGCATATATCGAAGGATGTACAAACAATGCATATATTCAGGGCGCAAAGAATGTCGGCGGTATTGCAGGTACTAATTCAGGCTCTGTTACCTGCTGCACAAATGCAGTAAGAGTTGAAGCATACGAAAACAACTGCGGTGCGATAGCAGGCTTTACAAGCGGAAGCATCAGCTTCTGCAAAAATACCGGAACAGTTTCAGGCTCCGGCAGAACAGGCGGTATTGCAGGAATTGCTTCAGGCGCAGAAATTTCCCAGTGCCTTCAGACAGGCAGCGTCAATGCAGCTGATAACTATGCAGGCGGCATTGCAGGTTATACAACAGGCGGAAAAATCAGCGACTGTATCGTAACGGCAGATGTATTCTGCACAACTGATTATGCAGCAGGCATTTTCGGCAGTGCATCAGGAACCGAGATCAGCAGATGTATATTCACCTCCGTTGCCATGTCCGGAAACTCCACTGATTCAGCTATCGGCGCTGTTTCAAACGGAACAGTAAAGGATTGCTATTACAGCAGTGAAAATGAAACAAATGCATTTGTTTCCGGCTCTGCAAAAACAGGCGCAAAGGGACTTACAAACGAGGAAATTACTGTTCAGTCAAGCTATCAGAACTGGGATTTCACAAATGTATGGGCTCTCAACGAAATCCATGCAAGCCATCCTCTTCTCAGAAAAATAAACTACCACACGACTACTCTTATAGAAGAGGTAAAGGCAACCTGTACAACAGACGGTCACAAAACCGAGCTGTGTTCACTCTGCCACGAAACAATTGAAACAGAATATAAAGCAACAGGTCACGACTATAAGATAGTTTCACTCAAATATGCTTCCTGCGCAGCTCCCGGCTACACCGACAGAGTATGTACTGTATGTGCAGATGCAGTAAGCGAAACCGTTGAGGCACTTCCTCATACTGATGCAGATAATAATAAAATCTGTGATGAATGCCTTAAGGATCTCAGAGAACCTGAAAAGCCTGCAGAGAAAAAGAACATTTTTGAAAAAATTGCAGATTTCTTCAAAATGATAATTGATTGGTTCAGAAACCTTTTCAAATAAGATCCGATTAAGCTTTCAGAGCACCGTTTTTACGGTGCTTTGTTTTTTTTATAACCCGTGCTTTTTCTTATTTATTATAAAATAAATATTTACAAGTCAACTTTCTTGATATATAATTTACTATGTATATTTATAAAACCAATTAAAAGGATGAAAAAAATGACAGATAACGAAAGACTTGCCGGATTGCTTTTTCCGGATATAACAAAAACACCTGCAGACTATGAGGAAATGTATCCTCTGAGAAACCTCTCCGAGGGCGCAAAGGTTACACGTTTTGCACCCAGCCCCACAGGATATATGCATATAGGAAATATGTTCTCCTGTCTTATCGACCGCCTGGCTGCGGCAACACCTGATTCAGTGTTTTATCTGAGAATTGAAGATACCGATAAAAAAAGAGAGGTTCACGATGCAATAGATAAAATTATCGAAGGACTTTCCGCTTTCGGAATTTCCCCCACAGAAGGTATTTCGGGTAAAGACAGCGAAAAAGGAGCTTACGGTCCCTATAAGCAGAGCCTCAGAAAGGATATCTATCAGTGCTTTGCAAAGGATCTTGTATTAAAGGGCTACGCATACCCCTGCTTCTGCACCGAGGAAGAGCTTTCCTCCCTCAGAGAAAATCAGGAAAAAGAGGGCGCAAATCCCGGCTATTACGGCAAATATGCCTCCTGCAGATTTCTTTCGGTTGAAGAACAGGAAGAAAAAATAAAGGCAGGGCTTCCCTATACGGTGCGTCTTCGCTCCGACGGTGATGAAAACAGAAAAATCATTGTGGAAGATCAGATAAAGGGCAAGATCGAAATGCCCGAGAATATTCAGGACCTTGTTCTTCTGAAAACCGACGGTATACCCACCTATCATTTCGCTCACGCGGTTGACGATCATCTTATGAGAACAACTCATGTTGTCCGCGGTGACGAATGGATATCCTCACTTCCCTTGCATATTCAGCTTTTCAAGCTTTTAGGCTACAAGCCCCCCAAGTTTGCACACATCTCCCCCATTATGAAGCTTGACGACGGCAACAAGAGAAAGCTTTCCAAGAGAAAAGACCCCGAAGCAAGCGTAAGCTTCTATGTTGAACAGGGATTCCCGGCTGACGGTGTTATAGAATATCTTATGACACTTGCAAACTCCAACTTTGAAGACTGGAGAAAGGCAAATCCCACAGCCGACAAGTATTCTTTCCCCTTCTCATTCAAGAAAATGAGCTCATCAGGTGCGCTTTTTGATATACTTAAGCTCAATGATATATGTAAGAATGTTATTTCTCTTATGAGTGCCGATGAGGTTTATGAAAACACCGTAAGCTGGGCAGAAAACTTCGACAAAGAGCTTTATGAGCTTTTCACAGCCGATCCCGATTATGCTAAGTTTATCCTTAACATTGACCGTGAAACACCCAAGCCCAGAAAGGATATCATAAGCTGGTCAGATGTAAAGGGTTATGTTGAATACTTCTATGACAGCCTTTACAAGAATGAAACTGCTCTTCCCGGAAACATCGATCCCGAGGATGCAAAGGCTGTGATTGATGCATATAAGAAGGTATTTGACGAAAACGACGAAAAGGACGTATGGTTCAACAAGATAAAGGATCTTTGCGAGCCTTTGGGCTTCACTCCCAACGTAAAGGAATACAAGAAAAATCCCGAAGCATTCAAGGGACACGTCGGTGACGTTTCAACAGTTATCCGTGTTGCCGTAACAGGCAGAACAAACACACCCGACCTTCACGCTATACTCAAAGCCCTCGGCAAGGAAAGAGTATTTGCAAGACTTGATGCCTTCAAAGACAGAGTATAATTGAAAGGATATTATTTATGGCTGAAATTGAAACTTCTGCTCTTACGAGCAATTTTATACACGATATTATTGATGAAGAATTACGCGACGGAGTCAATACCCGTGTGCAGACACGTTTTCCTCCCGAGCCCAACGGCTATCTTCATATCGGTCACGCAAAAGCTATATGCATAGACTTTGCCACTGCTGAAAAATACGGCGGCATCTGTAATCTCCGTCTTGACGATACAAATCCCTCAAAGGAAGACGTTGAATATGTTGAATCCATAAAGGAAGACATCGAATGGCTCGGCTTCAAGTGGGCAAACGTTTACTACGCTTCCGAATATTTTGATTTCCTCTATGAATGTGCTATAAAGCTTATCGAAAAAGGCAAGGCATATGTTGATGATCTCACCGCGGAAGAAATGCGTCAGTACAGAGGCACTCTCACTGAGCCCGGAAAAAACAGCCCCTACCGCGACAGAAGCGTTGAAGAAAATCTTCAGCTCTTCAAGGAAATGACCGAGGGCAAATACGGCAACGGTGAAAAGGTGCTTCGTGCGAAAATTGATATGGCATCTCCCAACCTCAATATGAGAGACCCTGTTATGTACAGAATTATGCACGTTTCCCATCATCAGACAGGTGATAAATGGTGTGTTTATCCTATGTATGACTTTGCGCATCCTCTTTCTGATGCAAAGGAAAATGTAACATATTCCCTGTGCTCACTTGAATTTGAAAACCACAGACCTCTTTATGATTGGTTTGTAAAGGAAATCGGATTCAAGGAGCCCCCCAGACAGATTGAATTTGCACGCCTTAATCTCACAAACTGCCTTACAAGCAAGAGAAGAAACATCGCCCTTGTAAAAGACAATATGGTAAGCGGCTGGGACGACCCCAGAATGGCTACCATCTGCGGCATGAGAAGAAGAGGCTATCCCGCAAAGGCGATCAGAACCTTTATTGAAAAGGTTGGTGTATCAAAGGCATACAGCGTTGTTGACTTCCAGCTTCTCGAAAGCTGTGTAAGAGATGAGCTCAATGCAAACGCACCCAGAGCTATGGCTGTTCTTGATCCCCTCAAGGTCATTATTGACAACTATCCCGAAGGACAGACAGAAACCATTCTTGTTGACCGCCATCCCGACCACCCTGAAATGGGCAAGAGCGAGGTTACCTTCGGAAAGGAAATATATATTGAAAAAAGTGACTTTATGATTGAGCCTCCAAAGAAGTATTTCAGAATGTTCCCCGGCAACGAGGTTCGCTTCAAGGGTGCATATTTCCTCACCTGTACATCTTACGAAACAGATGAAAACGGTGAAGTTACCTGCATCCACTGCACATATGACCCTTTGACCCGCGGCGGTGATTCACCTGACGGAAGAAAGGTAAAGGGCACTATTCATTGGGCAGGCGCCGATTCAATAAAGGCTGAAGTCCGTCTTTACGACAAGCTTTTCGAGGTTGATGACCCTGCATCGATCCCCGATGAGGAATTCAAGGATGCTCTTAACAAGGATTCACTTATCATACTTAAGGAATGTCTTGTTGAACCCTCTGTAAAATCGGCAAAGCCGGGTGAATCCTTCCAGTTTGTAAGACACGGATATTTTGCAATTGATCCCGACTCAACAGAAGAAAAGCTTGTTTTCAACAGAACAGTTCAGCTCAATTCTTCGTATAAAAAATAAAGGATGATTATTTATGAGAACCCTTAACAGAATTTTAACCCCGATTCTTTCGCTTCTGACACTTCCGGCACTCTTCTTTCTGCCCTTATTCAGAATATTTGTATCCTCAGGTCTTTCGGGAGGAGATAACAAGATAAATCTTCTTGATAATTTCGGTCTCAGCGAATTTATCAGCGTGAAGGATATAATAGGTGCCTTTTCTTCCGGCGAAGCAGATTCCGCCAATCTTTTCAAAACTATATGGGATATGCTGGGCGGTGACAAGAAGCAGGAAATTCTCGATATGCTTCCCGGTATCCATTGGGGCATCGTATTCCTTGTATGTCTTGTAATCGTTATCCTGCTCTCTCTTGTGATTGCAATATTTACCGCTGCAACAAAAAAGCCCAAGGTATCAGCCATCCTTACAGCAGGCGCTATTGCAGTGTCTCTTATTATGAATGCTTCCTTTGATGCTTTTGCAAAGCCTTTCTTAAACGGTGCATTCAATCTCAATTCAATCCTCGGCAATACAAATCAGCTTTTATCTATGCTTCTCGGCAATGTGGCAACCTTCGAATATATGAAGCTGGGTGTTGCCTACACTGCAGTGCTTCTCTTATTCGTATGCATTCTTATTCTCAATGTAACAGCTGCTTTTGAACAAAATAATAAGGACTGATAATATGAATCCCCTTTATAAGGTTTTCGGAAAATTCTGGGACATAGTAAAAATAGGAGATGATAAGATTCACGCCTCACAGGTGCTCCCCGAGGGCATAAAAGAGGTGTGCAACATCCCCTATATTTCTTCGGGAAGCGAATATCATCTGCTTGATGTATATTATCCCGAAAATGCATCTTCTCCGCTGCCCGTAATAATAGATATTCACGGCGGAGGATGGATGTATGCAACAAAGGATCTCAATAAGATCTACTGTCAGTATCTTGCAAAAAGAGGCTTTGTTGTTTTCAATTTAAGCTACCGCCTTGTGCCGGAGGTTACGGTTCATGAGCAGCTCAGAGACGTATCCTTTGCGCTTAAAAAAATCAGGGAAATTATTAAAGATTATCCCTGCGACGAAAGCAGAATTATGCTTACGGGGGACTCTGCAGGCGGTCAGCTTGCAGCCTTCACCGCAGCAATAAACGAAAGCGAAAGCCTCAGGGCTTATTTTGACACGGAGGATCACGGACTTGCTTTCTCCTGTGTGACACTCACCTCACCCGTTGCATTTATGAACTGCTCCTTACCCATGGGACTTTATTGCAGAATGATGTGGGGCGAAAAGGGCGGAAAAACAAGCATCAGAAAATATATGAATATTGATGAGCTTATAAGAGACATCCCCTCTTATCCTCCCACCCTTCTTGTCACAAGCTCCGGAGATTTCCTCGGACTTAAGCAGACAAGACAGCTGTTCAGGGTGCTGCTTGAAAAGGGTGTTCAGGCAAAGCTCGTTGATTTCCCGAAGTTCGACGGCAAGGATCTGCCTCACGTTTTCGGAGTGCTTGAGCCCTACAGCAAGGCAGGCGCCTTATATATAGACAAAATGTGTCAGTTTTTTAACGACAATATGTGAGGTAAATCTTTATGAATGATATATTACAAGGCCTCGGCTTTCACCACGTTGCATTAAGATGCAAGGATATAGAAAAAAGCCTCAGCATGTATAAATCCCTCGGAATGAAGGAAAAGGTACGCTGGGGAGAGGGTGAAAAGCTTATTGTTATGCTTGAAATAGGTGAATGCGGCATTGTCGAGCTTTTTGCCGACGGCGGCGACAAATACGCAGAAGAAGGCAAATGGCAGCACTTTGCACTGCATACCGGGAATGTAAATCTTGCGTACGAAACAGCTCTTAAAGCAGGCTTCACACCTCTTACACCGCCTAAAACCGTACCCCTTGATTCCAGCCCCGAAAAAATGAGCATAACCGTAGCATTTGTAAAAGGCCCCGACAACGAACAGCTCGAATTTTTCAACGGCTGAAAAACAAACAATATCTCTTCGTAAAAACAACTATACAAAAAACCTGCAGTTAACCGTCATCAAAGGCTACTGCAGGTTTTTATTATAAATTCAATTGAATTATTCGGTTCTTTACGAAAAGTTAATTATTGTTCATTATTTCACAAAAAAGAGTTTTCTGTTTCGGGGAAATATGTTCTTTCGCGGGGATTTATGTTTTGGATATAATAAAAGCAATGAAGTGCTGTGTTTCTTATGTGGATTTTAATGTTTTCCTTTTCATCAAGAAGCTCTTCAGGGGTAAACCATCTGAACACGGGGCTTTCTTCTCCGCTCACCCGGGGCTCGCTTTCGTCCGTAACGGCGGCATATATAAAATCGAGAAAATCCTCGTCCTTATCACCTTCATTGTAAACAGCCACAGGACGGGGCACTCTTTTTACAAGACCGATGCTGAAAGCGGTATCGCAGTTTTCAAAAAGCCTGACTTTCAGTCCCGACTCTTCCTTTGCTTCTCTGAGAGCGGCTTCGTGGGGCAGCTCGTCTTTTTCAATATGACCTCCCACAGGAAACCAGGTTTTGTATTTTTTGTGCATATGTAAAAGCACTCTGCCGTTATTTATTATGTACACGGTTGCCGTGAGCGACTTATTATAGCAATTCATCATATACCTCTTTTCAGCGATATCTGCAACAGGCAATTGCATTCCGCTTCAGCTTATGATAGTATTATATCAGTATTTTTAAGGAGAAACAATATGGATAACAGAGAATGGTTCAGAAATGCAGCCTACGGTATGATGGCACATTGGGGGATTTATTCCCTTTTAGGCGGTGAATATAAAGGCAGGCATGTGCGCGACTATGCAGAATGGATAGGAAGCTATATGCCGATTCCCAACAAAGAATATGAAGAGCTCGCCCGTGTTTTCAATCCCGTATATTTCAATGCAGATGAATGGATACGCCTTGCAAGGGATGCAGGGATGAAATACTTTGTTTTCACATCAAAGCACCACGACGGCTTTGCTATGTTCAGGTCATATGCAGATAAATATAACATTGTTGACTTTTCTCCCTTCGGAAGAGATGTTGTGGCAGAGCTTGGGGAAAGCTGCTATAAATACGGTCTGAAATTCGGACTTTATTATTCTCAGGAGCTTGACTGGCACCATCCTCACGGAGGCGGATATACTAATCTTACAGGCTGCTCGGGCACATCCTGGGACAACAACTGGGATTTTCCCGACAGAAGCAAAAAGGACTTCAGCATATGCTTCGAGGAAAAAATCAAGCCTCAGGTAAAGGAATTACTTACAGGCTACGGAAATCTTTGTCTTTTGTGGTTTGATGTACCCCACACCATCACAAAGAAACAGAGCCTTGAGCTTAATCAGCTTGTAAAGGAATATCAGCCTGACTGTCTTATAAATTCAAGAATAGGAAACGGCGCCTACGACTATGTTTCATTGGGAGACAATGAATATCCCGAAGAATTCCGTCCTGATGAAAATACCGACCCTAATGCAATACACGGCTTCAAATATTCTCCCTACGGTCTTTATGAAACCGCAGGCACTCTTAATTCCTCCTGGGGCTTCAAGTATTACGACAACGATTTTATAAGTCCCGAGGAAATAGCATCCCGAAAAAATAAGCTGAACAAGTTGGGTATAAACTACCTTCTGAATGTTGGCCCTGACGGTCTTGGCAGAATCCCCGCTGCATCACAGCACACTCTGCTGAAGGCAGTGCAGTTATTTAATAACGAAAAAGAATAGAATATATCAGTACACTCAAAACAACCGGATGTTTCTTTGCAGATATAAAACTCTGCAAGCTTAAATACATAAAAATACCACAGACAGAATATCAGGCCTTCCTGCTTTATCTGTCTGTGGTTGTTTTTATTCAGCCCAGCTGATTTTAAGCTCACCGATTTCAAGTCCGTTGGAGGTGGGATACCATTTTTTGCCTGTTGTGATATCGCCTTCTGCAGAATTAACGGTGATATCAAGAAGTGACATACAGTTATAGAATGCATACTCTCCTATTTCCGCCACATTTCCGGGAATTATCAGACTTTTAAGTCCCGTGCAATATGCGAATGCATCTTTCCCTATAAATGTAAGCGCTTCGGGGAGAATTATTTCTTCAAAGCTGCAACGGAAAAACGCTTTTTCTTCAATGGTTTTAAGCGTTGAGGGAAGAGTAAGTCTTCTTACATCCGAGCACTTATAAAATGCCTTTGTTCTGACAGTTTCAACACCCTCGGGGATATCATAGCTTATACTCTTGAGAGTATTTCCGTCAGAGGCTTTTATTTCTTCAACGCCTCTTGCCATAGGATAGAAAATAAGCGTTTTCATATCCTTTGAAAAAAGAACGCCGTCTTTGTCACAGAAATACTGATTTTCCTCGCTGACTTCAATTGCTTTGAGCTTTTTATTATTTTCCATTGCCCATAAGCCTATAACTTCAACATTTTTGCCGATAGTCACTTTAGTAACATTTTCAAGATTTACAATTGCAAAATCTGCAATTTCCGTAACCGGTACTCCCTCATATTCATCGGGAATTTCAATTTCGGGCAATGTAACGTTATCAGGCACACCCGTAACAACAGCTTTATTGTCCGATATTCTGTAGTCTATCTTAAGGCTGCCCTTGCCGATATCCTTGATACTGCTCATATCACAGGAAGAAAGACAGGCAATGAGAATAACAATAGCAACTGAAACAGATACTAATTTTTTCATACTGCTGCTTCCTCGCTTTCTTCTTTTTCAGCTTTTTCAAGTCTTTCCTTCAGCTCTCTTACACACATATCGTGTTTTTCTTTAGTGAGATCATAGAAGAAAAACGGAAGAGCAAACAAGGCAGTTGAAATAATTGCTCCCCAGATATAAACGTAAAATACATTATTGAGAATAGCAGAATCGTAGTAAACATCCCAGTCTGAAGTAAATCCGCATTCAGCAAGAATCCAGGGAAGAAGGTATCCGAGTCCCATATTAAGAGGATTCAGGAACCAGCTGAAAACACCTGAAACAGAGTCGGAGCGCTCCCCGTATTTCCAATGATGGTAATTCTGTATATCTGCACCAAGCCCCAGCGCAACACCTGTTTCAACAGGCTGAATTGTGTTTCGAAGGAACATCAGAATAAGATAAATAATAAGATTTTCGGATTTTACGGCAAATAATGCTGCGAACAGGATACACAAAGCCACTGCTTTTGAAACAAGCAGAATATCTCTTTTCTGGAATTTTGCCGTAAGAATAGGACAAAGCACATTACCTGCAGTCATACCTATAACAACAAGGTTCTTTGCAAGACCCATAAACGATTCTGTTCTGAGCAGATAAATAAACCACAGATCAAGAATTGATGCCATAAGCCACTGCCACTGCCCTACAATATTTGAAATATTTACTATCCACAGATATTTATTTTTGAGTGCATATTTCGCACCCTCAAAGAATTTAACCTTTTTTCTCTTTTCTATGTTTTCTTCGATAACTCTTTCCTTGCAGAAAAGAGCAGCAAGGGAAACTATTGCACCGATTCCCGCAAAAACGGGCACGAAAATCTTATATGTATTGATATTGAGATATCCGCCTGTAACAGAAATGAGAAACGGGAAGAACATATTTATTATTGACGGGAAAAGTCCCGTAATGATGGGGACGATCGAATGCAGCTTCTGACGCTCCTGAGAATTGGGTGTCATAAAAGTTACAAGTCCGTTTACGCCTATAAAATTATTATAGAAATAATTCATAAAGGAAAATACACCGTGCAGAACAATAAGCTTCATGGCATATGAAAGATTGTCGACAGGCAAAAACGGAATTATTGATACAAGCACAGCTGACGGAACGGCACAGATTACAATAAAGGGCTTTACTCTTCCGTACTTTGCACAGAACTTAAATCTGATAAACCACGTAATGTAGTTTGTCACACCGCTCACAAGAAGAATATTGCCTATTATCTGCGGAAGTCCCGGCATAATAACATCAAATGTATTGATCGGAATAAAATAACACCCGAGTCCGACAGCGATTTCACCTATATAGGAGATATGGGCAAATTTTTTCATGCCCGGCGAAAGTCTTCCGTGATTCTCATATATAAGCATGCTTATAGGATTCATAAACATCAGAATGTAATTTATTATAGTAGAAATCAGATTAATAAGATAAAATTCCATTGCAGCAATGCCCATAATGGAACCGCAGAAATACGAGGCGGAAAAAGTCATAAGACCGCCTACGGTAGAATAAATATATGTTCCCGCCTGAGAAATTGTATAAGCCGCCATTTCCTTCAGGGTGAGATACTCACCTTCTGCCGGCTTATTCCAGTGCTCCTTTACATAAGCAGGTGCAGCCTTTACCTTTCCTATAATTTCCGAAACATTCATATTATCAACCCCTTTTTTTCTATTATATCTATAAAACTCCTTCAATTAAAGCGTTTTTTATTAATAATTTTTTTTTGTAAGAATACAACAAACAAAAAACAATGCTCTTGTACTTTTTATCTAACAGGTGTTGAAAAAAAGGTACAGCACAAACAGTACTGTACCATTTAATACTTACCGATTATTTAGCTTAATTTTTCAGTTTGCCGTCTTTTTTATTTTTATTTGTAGGCATAAGTGCCTTTTCTCCTGCAAGATACATAGTAAGCAAGCCGAAAATTATAAATATATTTGCGGCATATATAATAATTTTAAGAACTTTATTAAAAAGAAAGTCGCATATTGCAGCAGCTGTATCACCGCCTATTATAAGTGCTGCAACATAACCGAAAAACGTAAGTCCGCCGAGAAAAAGCGAAAGCATAATGCCGTAACCGAAAATTATTTTAAAAACACCTGCAAGCTTTTTAATTTTTTCTTTCATAATGTTACAGCCTCCTTACATTCCGAATATGGGTAAGATTCCCATAAGCACAACAACCTCAAGAATGAACTGAGCGGCAACCCACCACAGATTATTTTTGAAGGTTTTACTGAAATCAGATTCGGCAATAGACATTCCCGCATACATTCCAAGACCCAGAGGCGGTGTGATTCCGCACATAACACCGCATATACAAGGAAGCATAGCGGCGGCAAGCAGAGGTTCTACACCGACGGATGCAAGTGTAGTTATAAAAACAGAGCCGAAAATTACCGTTATTGAAGAACCGGGAATAATCATTCCGAGGAAACACGTAAGAATACAGATAAACACAACCATCGGCAATTTTCCGAGATTCATATTCAGAATAAATGCCTCTATCTCTGTTGCAACGTCCATATTCTTGAACATAGCACCTACCATATAACCGATAACACATACGGCAACAGACGGTACAATGGTTTTGATTCCGTCGGCAAACATGAGAGCAATTTTATGAGGTGTTACGGATTTTTTATCCTTTGCTATAAAACATGCATAAATAGATGCGATACCTGCGATAAAGAGAAGCAGACTCGATGACAAACTTTTTGCACCTGCTGCACCGAGTCTTTCGGTAAAGAAGCTGTCTTTGAACAGGTAATCAAACACAAAGGGCAGCAGAATTATTACGGGAAGAAGTATTCCCTGCCAGTTTTGCTTTAATGATTCGGAAAGGCGGGGAATGTCTGCTTTTTCCATAGCTTTAATTTTATACACCTTACAGAATATAAAGATCATAAGAATTCTCTGAAGGATAAACCAGAAGCTTATGCCCCATAAAATTATCCAGAACTGTCCTACAGAAATATCCGTCGCAGGATAAAGCGCTGTAAATGCACCGAGGGCAGCTACAATATTTGACGAAGGAGGAATCATATTTCCCATATAGCTGGAGTTACTTTCAATATTTGCAGCAAGCTCAGGGGAAAATCCTGTTTTTTTCATAGCAGGAATTGTAATTGTTCCCGTTGCCATTACATTACCGGGACCCGAGCCCGAAAGTGCCCCCATAAAGGAGCTCGCTATTACGGAAACATAACCTGCTCCGCCGGGAATACGTCCCAGCAATGCCAGAATTACGGAGATGCTTCCGTCAATTATTTTGGTCTTTGTAAGTATTATTGACATACTGACAAAAGCAGTCATTGAATAAAGAAGTGAAGTAGAAAGAGCACTGTCAATATATGAGCCCAATTCATTCCAAGTGCCGGTAACCGCAAGTAAAGCAACAAAGCTTATTGCAATGGCTTCATATACCGGTCTTTTCAGCAGCATAAACCAGACAATTATGATACCGAGCATTATACCGAGATATAAAAATACAGTTGGCATTTAACCTCTCCTTTTTTTATATTATCCGTAGATTGCAATCATTTGCTTTCTGTCTGTTTTTCCGTTGAAGGTTCTGATAATTTCAGGCACTTCAGCAATTATTTTAGGCATTTTATAAGGCTCAAGAGTATCTGCAATAAGAGAGCGTATAGCATTTTCATCCATCTTCTCTTTATCTTTCAGCACTACAAGAAGCTTTAATGCCGTATTACCCGCAATAGTTGCGGGAATAAGAAGACATTCGTCCGCAAAGGGAAGTTTCATAACAGTTTCTTCAACCTCTGAAGGAGCTATCTTAAAGCCACCGAGATTTATTGTATCATTACTTCTTCCCACAAGAATAAGCTCGCCATCCGGAGAGAAATAACAAATATCACTCATAACAAGCATTCCGTTTTTTATGGCCTTTGCCGTCTGCTCAGGTTCATTCCAGTAGCCCTTCATAACGGATTTACTGCGAATGGCTGCAAAACCTGTTTTTTCGTGTGAGGAATCCTTGATTTCGTTTCCGTCTTCATCAAGAATAAGAATTTCGCTGAGTGAGTTGGGTTTTCCTACACTTCCCGCATACCGTGAGCCGCCCGAAACACAGAACTCATCTGTACATACAACACCGACCTCAGAACAGCCGAAGCAGTTGTACATATAAACATCCGGCATAAGCTGTCTCATTTTTTCTTTATCTGTTTCGGGATATGCCGTAGAGCTTGAATAAATAAAACGTATTCTGCCGTTAAGGGCAGCAAGGTTTTTAGAGGCAAAGGCAAGCAAAAGATGAATTGCAGAGGGCGGCAGATAAAGAGACGTAACTCCGTATTCATCTATTGTGTTGAAATATTGCTTGAAGTTTCTGAAGCCTTCAAGAAGCACAACGGAGCTTCCCACAGAAAAAGCAATATGAACCTTTCTGAGCCCTGCTGCATGATTCATAGGTGTGGGAATAAGCCATACGTTATCCTGACGTATATCAGTGGTTTCGGCACCTGCAAGAGCAATATTCATCTGATTTTCAAATGAAACCATAACACCCTTGGATTTTCCCGTGGTACCTGTTGTAAAGAGAATCTCTGCAAGCGCATCCGGAGATGCAGCTTCAGGGATAAATAAATCCTCTGTCTGCTTTATTTCATCAATAAGCTCACAAAGAGCGAAAGCTTCGGGTAAATCGCTTCGCTTTGCAAGTGTTACTATAAAGCCTGAATCCAATTCCTCTGCAATCTCTGCAATACGCTTTGAGGGAGTATTTTTTTCAACGGGAACAAAGCATGCCCCCAGAAGCTGTATACCATACCAGAAATATACATATTCAAGTGTATGGTCAGCTTCAACAATCACTCTGTCACCGGGCTTTACCCCTTTATTCTTAAGATAAAGTGCTGTTTTTCTGTTTAATAAAGCAAGAGTTTTATAATCACATTTTTCACCCTTTGCTATGCAGGCAGTTTTGTCGGGAGTTTCCCTTGAAAATCTCTGCACGGCAAGAGCAACCGAAGTATCAAGCATATTTTATCTCCTGTTTGTTTTAGAATCCGCCGTAAATAAAGCTTGCCGCATCATACTCGGGACCGTATGTGCCGAATATTAAGATAACAGCTATGGCAATAAGATATACAGCCCAGCGGAATATTATATTCTGTTTTGCTATGGTCTCTCTCAGCTTCATTCCGTTTTCCTGTAAAACGCCCACAACAAGAAGCACCAGCAGGAAAATAAAGAGCATAAACATTTCAAGGGCACCAAGACCAAATTCAAAGATTTCTCCGTTTATCCCTGTTATAAAGGCCAAATCTATATCGGTAAACATTGCCTTTATCATTTTACCGGCATCAGCTATAGACGGAGCTTTTACAATTACTCGGGAAACACAAAGCAAAAGGAAGGTTCTTCCCATCTGAAACAGACGGAAGCTGAAGGCTTCTGTATTGATATTCAGCTTTTCGGCAAGCTTCTTATATAAAGGTGCCAGAGCAACACTTGCGGAAATAAGAATAGCATTATATAAACCGTTACAGATATACTGCCAGGTAAGTCCGTGCCATATGCCTATAAGGAAAAAGACAACAAGAGGGGCAGCAACAGAGGGGACTATTTTTCCCGCGTGTCCGCCGAAACGCTTGCGGAATACCTTTGCTACTGCGGTTACGGGCTTTGAAAGCATAATGGGATAAAATACAAATTCACGCATCCACGCACCCAGAGACATATGCCATCTGCGCCAGAAATCTGCCATTGAGGTTGCAAAGAATGGTCTTGAAAAATTCAGAGGAAGGTCAATTCCGAGCATCTCGGCTGCGCCTCGGGTAATATCAACACCGCCCGAGAAATCGCAGTAGATCTGGAATGAATAGGCAAGCACACCGAAAAAGATATGACTGCCGCTGTAATCGGTAAAATCAGGGCTGAAAACAGTAAGTGCTATCACAGACACACGGTCTGCAATAAGAAGCTTTTTGAAAAAGCCCCAAAGAATAAGCTGTGCACCGAATTTTACATTCTGATAATCAAAGCTGTGCGGTGTCTGAAGCTGTACACCCACATCGCCGTATCTGAAAAGGGGACCCTGCACGATTGAAGGAAAAAAGGATGTGAACAATGCGAATTTACCGATATTTTTCTCTGCCTTGAGCTTTCCTCTTCCCACATCAATAAGATAACCTATAGAATTGAATGTGTAATATGAAAGTCCCAACGGCGCCAGAACATTGATAAGAGGCAATGAAACATCCCATTTAAATATCGCAAACACATTATTTACATTTCCGATAAAGAAATTAAAATACTTAAAATAGGCAAGCACACCGAGATTTACAAGAACAGTCAATGTCTGGATAAGCCGGATTTTCTTTGTAACGGCTTTTTTCATCTGCTGCTTGTCTGCTTTTGTTACTTCTTCGCCGAGAGAAGAAAGCTTCTTCTGAAAATCATCTCTCATCTTCTGCATAACAAGGCCCGAAATATATGTAAACAGTGTTGAGGCTATGATATATACAACATTTTCAAGACCGGCGGAAATATAAAATCCGTAGCTTGCAACAAGCAAAACCGCCCATTGAATTTTTTTCGGTACAATATAATATACTGCTGTTACTGCTGCAAGAAACAGTAAAAACGGTAAAGAATTCAGTGCCATAATCTATCTCTTTTCTTCAAAAACTAATAAGAGCTTCTGCAAAAAATCAGATTTCGTCCTGAAGACGGTCAACAAGTGCCTTCATAGCGGCAACGCTGTTGAAATTTTCGGGCTCCATATCGTCAACTGTTATTGTGATATCAAAAGCATCGCAAAGCTCTGCAACAACAGCAACAATATCAAAGCTGTCAAGAATTTCATCGTCAATGAGCTTGTCTGCATTTTCAAAGTCAACGTCACTTCTGATTGATTTAAGAATTTCAAGTATTTTTTCCATGGTTTTTGTCTCCTTAACATTTTTATTAAAACTGTCAGTTATTTACTGACGATTTTATTTCTTTTGAATATGTATCAAAAACAGCCGTTTTTATTACTTTATTCTCTGTTTTATCATACACAACAACATTAATACCGCGCACATCGGGGGAATATTCTTCACCGTTTATTTTTACGGAAGAGAAATTTCCCGCCTCGAAGCCTGCACTCGAAAGAACATAATTTTCATTTTCAAAGATTACAGGCTTTTCCCCGGCTGATTTTTCTTCGTATACCGCTGTACCGTTTTCCAGAACTGCGATATACGATTCTCTGATACCGAGCGTTGCCAGCTCATTCAGTCCGTATTTTTCAAAAGCAGCTCTGTCCTTGTCACTGAGCTTAGTTGCCGCCTCATCCTTTACCGCAAAGAATATCTGTATATTCTCTTTACCGGTATAAGGTTCAACAAAACCGAAAATATCATTATTTGCAATTGCATAAGCCTCGGCAGCGGCTGTATTCTGAACTTCCGTCCTGTTTTTATAATCAATTATATTGTTATATATTCTGTCTGATCCATATTCCGAAGCAGCCTCCGGCTTTTTGATGATTTCACAAAAATCCGAAAAATACACTTCTCTTACCGGAGAAGAATATGTGTCGAAGGAAGCTGAACACATAACTTCACCGATTTCATTACTGTATATAACCACGTTAATGCCTCTTGCATTAACGGCTTCTTCATTTCCGTTTAATATACATGAAGCCGCATCCTTACCGTCTGCTATACCGCTTGAAAGAGAAACAACCGTATTATCGGAAAGCACGGTTTCATAATTCAGAATCTCATTATCCGTATCAACTGCTTCATACACAACACCGTCGGACCCGATAACTCCTATATATGAGTTTCTGAATTCAATGTCGGAAAACTTTTCAAGCCCGATATCAGCACAGTAATCTCTTTGCTCCTGAGTAAATTCAGTTGCCGCATCGTCTTTTACCGTAATAAAAACCGTGTTATCTCTTCTTAATGCAATATCAATAAGCGTTGCGGCATCGGCAGCCTGACTGAAATCATACTTCTGACAATAATGAGAATTATATATTTCAAACTGTTCCTTCATATATGCAAAATCTTCGTTTTCCCTGATATCCGTTACAGTACAGTTATCTGTCAGATATTCACCAAGATACTGCATAAGCTTTTTAACTCCGAAATAGTTAAGATGCTTGCTTTCTCTGCTGTCATAAGGATGAATATATCCGATTTCATCTGTGAGAGGAGAAAAATTAAAGTCAAGATATGTAAGTGAGCATTCATCCGCAAGCTTTTGTACGGCACGGTTGCAATCTGAATTCCAGTTGTCTGTAGGTGTTTTTACAAGTGTAAGAGTTATTCCCCTCTCTTTGCAGAAGGTATTCATTTTATAAAAATACTTAACTGCCTGTGCGGATAATTCTTCAGGTTCTGCATACTCATCAAGCACGGTTGTCAGCACCTTCAGCTCATCGGTTGCCGATACCGTTGATATATATGTCATAAGGGTAAACTCAAAACCTCGTGTACCGTTTACCTTTTCAAGACTGTATTTTTCAAAATCCAGCATTTCAATCTCATCCCAACGGCTGTGATAGAGAGTGAAAGGAAGAATGTATGACAAGGTTTTGTCAAAATCTCCGTTGCCGTAATTAACTGCAGCCTTGATTTTGGGCAACGAGAGCTTCATTCCGTCAAGCGCCTTATGCATAGAGCTGTCATCCGCATCCTTACGAAGCTCTGAAACATCGAAAATCACATTTTTAAGTGTGTTTTTATGTAATCTGTATGTTTCCTGCAGCCAATAATAAGAAGCCATTACAGGCTGCGCATCTGTTGAAACAGAGTAAGCACATATCCCGTGATCACGGTAAAGCTCCATGGAAGAAAAACCGTATGCACCTACACTTGAGCCGAGAAAAAGAGTCTCAATTCTGTCATCCGGCTCTTCATAAAAACCGGCTGAGGTATAAAAGTTATTTACCAAAAGCCAGGTCGGCTGAAAAAATGTATTCAGAACGCTCAGCATCAGAATAATCAGTATGCCCAGAATACCTGAACGCAGCAGTATTTTATATTTATTCTTCATTAATGTAAGCCTCCGTTGTACAAAAAAAACATAACAAAATCTATCAAAGATATAAAAAACCGTCAGTTTTATCTCAGGAAAAAATAAAAACCTGCGTCGCTTTATTCCTCACCGGCAAAAAGCAAAGCTGCTTAATGACACTATTCAGGATAAAACAACACAAGTTGATTTATATTATAAGTTTTTTGTCAGAAATATTATCTGTCTGTCAGTTAAGATTATTGCAAATGGCATTCTGACTTATCAACCCTTTCCCTATAAAATCCATATTATTTTACATCAAATACCGTTATTTGTAAACACTATTGAAACAATTTCGTATAATCCGACAAAATTATTGCAGTAATGCCGACATACAAAGACTTTTTGTTGCAAGGATTTCCTGTATATGTTAATATTAAATAAATAAATTGTGTAAAGCGGTGATAAAATGAAAAAATACCTTCTTCCCGAACAGGGGAATTTTTACAAGGCAAATCTTCACTGCCATTCAACATTTTCCGACGGAAAGTGGACTCCCGAAGAGATTAAAGAAAAATATATGCGTCACGGTTATTCGGTAATTGCATTTACCGACCACCGCACACTCCACTCTCAGGCACATCTGACAGATGAAAATTTCCTTGCGCTTGACGGCTGGGAAATTGATGTTACCGAGCAGGAAAAGAATCCCAACGGCTACAGAAAAACCTGTCATTTCTGCCTTATTGCAAAGAATGAAAATGCATCCCACGTTGATTTCGGGGATGAGGACACATACACTCCCGAAAACATATCAAGAATTATGAAGGAAGCAAAGGAAAAAGGCTTTTTCGTTACATATAATCATCCCAACTGGTCTCTTGAGGATTTTTCGGATTACATAAATTATGACGGTATGGATGCAATGGAGATATGCAACTACGGTTGTATTGCAGTAGGCTATCAGGACTATGTACCTATGGTTTATGATGAGATGCTGCGCTACGGAAAAAGAATTTTCTGTGTTGCAACGGACGATAACCATAACCGCTATGATGAGGATTCTCTTTACTGTGACTCCTTTGGCGGCTGGACTGTGATAAAAGCAAAAAGCCTTGACTATAAAACAATAACCAAGGCTCTTGAAGACGGTCATTTCTACGCATCACAGGGCCCCGAAATCAAAGAATTATGGTATGAGGACGGAAAGATACACATAAAAACCTCTCCAGTCAAAAAAATAGACTTCGTTTTCGGCTCAAGAAGAGCCGAAACGCGCATCGCGGAAAAGGACGGCTATCTTACACAAGCGGTATGCGAAGTCCCCGATGATTCAATTTATGTAAGAATTTCAGTAAAAGACGAACACGGTCTCCCTGCGGACACAAACGCATACTTTGTTGATGAATTAAAAAAATAACATAAAGGGGCTGTATCAAAACATCGAAAGCAGATGTTGTTGATGCAGCCTCCAAAATTTTAATTATCAACATCAATTCTATGGTTATTCTTCACATTGTTGATAACTTTTTTCATAGCAAAGGGGCAGTATCAAAAGTCCCTTAAATAAAATTAAAGATGTTTATTTTCTAATAAATTCCGCATCAATAATTCCCACGCTTTTTCTGAGAATAAGTCTTGCATCTGCAGAGGTTATTTTTTCGTCGGAATTCACATCGGATAACATATAAGACGCTGTAACAGGTTCATCAGCAAAGTATTCAAGTCCGACAGAAGCTCTCAGGGCAAGTCTTGCGTCTGCAGCTGTAATTTTCATATCACCGTCAATATCACCGTAAACACAGTCTGCTATGTTTTTCCACTGAGCATATAAAACAGTTTTTTCTGTTTCAAGTACAATTTCGCTGCCGGGCTCATACACAGTTCCCGTTCCGTCTGCCTCGGTATTCCAACCTGTAAAAACATATTCAGCGGATGGAGCTTTGATATCTATATCTGTTCCTCTTACGGTTTCACTCACCTTTGCAGATTGACCCTTTGTAAGGATCGGGTAGTTAGCACTGAAACCGCCGCCGCCATTCAGGTCATAATACAAAAGAGCCGTTTTATCTGAAAAACCTTTATCAAGATTTACTTTTCTTGCGATAACAAAATCAGTAATATTTTTTATCCACCTGTTATAATAAAATTCAGCAGCATTAATTTGGGCATATCCGACATTAAGCCAACGTATAACATTCATAATTCCCGAAGCTCTGAGCATATCGGCTTTTTCATTTATGATCTGTACAAGATTCTCTTCGGAAAAAATATTATCGTATTCATTCCAGACTTCAGCAGTCTTACTCCTGAAATCCGTATGTCTGAAAGCAAGATTGAAAATTGTGGGGAAGGTAACCAATTTTCCGTTAAGCCATCCTGTCATATAGCGATTAGCGGCGAACCATATATCAGGCATAGACGTATTGATGTCTGCAACGGGAATTTCTCTTGCAAAAGCACCGTCAAAATCCCATATCGGAGAAGCGACAAACTTATCATTATCCTGAGACTTATAGAAATAATTACTGCTTCTGCCCGCATCATTTTCATTGCTGAATTCTTCAAGAATATACATTCTCACAAGAGAATCCATATCAAAATAATCACTGTAATGCTTTCCGAGACTATTATAGCCATCCTCGGAATACAATGCTTCTTCGGCTTCATTCCATAAACGGCTTACATATTCGACCTGTGCTTTGGAAGCATATTCAGGTTCTTTTACTACGACACACTGTCCGTGGTTTGAAACAAAGCCGCTGACTTCCTCTGCGTATCTTGCCTGAAAATCAAGCTCAAGTAAATATCCTCCGCTTATATCCTCGGGGTCATTGGGAATTTCAACCCATTTCATACTGCCGGGAACAAACTGAGACTGATTCAAGGGTAAATCCACATTTGTATTCTGCGGTAGCTCTTCAATATCCTCAACATCGGGATTTGCTTCCTCGTTGGCATCCTTAAGATCATTTATATCAACTCTTGTGCTTCCGATCTCTATACTTTCAATAACTATGTAATTACCGAGATATTCTCCGTTTATATAAAGGTCAACGTGTTTATACTGCGATGTATAATCAAGTCCCGTTTCTTCTGCAAGATAACAGGCAAGAGGATTGCGGATAAGACTTCCGTCATTATAGGAAGCAAGCAGTGACCACTTTTTTGCTTTTCCCATACCGAAAAAGTCAGTTTTTTCTTCAAACGTAATATTATAAGGCTTTTTTTCATACTGCCAGGTTGAATTTCCTCTGCCTTTTATCTGTTTAAGTGCAGTTTTACTCATAGTCACTTCGCCGTCTTCAACAACGGTGATTGCAGCCTTTTCCTTATTTGATTTATCGGCATGAACGTAATCTAACGAACCGGATTTTGTTGTGATATAAACAGAAGGTATATTTTCTGACTGCATAACTACAAGGGAATAGTCCTTTTCTTCACAATTGACAGTGAATTCATCCCCCTCAGAGAAAACATCCGTCACATCATCATTTTTAATTATTGCTTCATTCACAAGAATGCTGTCTCTGTTTATACTTACCCGAAGAGCAGCTTTATCTGCATCAGCAGGTAAAAACAGATAATATCTGTTATCCGCATCATTCATCCACCATTTTATAACAGTGCTGTCATCGGCAAACGGATAAACACCGAAAATAAGCTCTTCATCAACTGTTACAGCCGATGCGGGCAAATGAAACGACAGACAGGAAAACAAAATCAGAAAAGATAAAACTAAAGACAACTGTTTTTTCATATTCTTCCTCCTATGCAGGTTTAATTTTTTTCTTATTGTTACCATAGCTACAGATATCAAAAAAGCAAATACATTTGTATATATTTATATATTGTATATACTGTTTTACCCTCCCTTGTAAACCATCTTTACAAAAACGTATCAAATTTCTGCAAAAACGCATCAGAATAACAAATAAAATGAAATATAAGCTTTATATTGCAGAATCTGCTTTTTTTGTGATATCATTACTGTATTATTTTTGCTGAAAACAGTGAATCAAATGAAATAAGTCATTCTTACAGCCCTCGGTGTGGGCGGAGCTACGGTCGCAGGCTCGCTGCTGGGCTTCATTTTCAAAAAAATATCACATAAATTTGAGGATATAATTCTGTCCTTTGCGGCAGGTATTATGCTTGCCGCATCCGTTATAGGACTTATATTACCGTCTCTTGAATACGGCGGAAAATTCGGTCTTATAAAAACCATAGGCGGTCTTTTTGCAGGAGCAGTCTGTCTTAATCTTATAGACAAGCTGGTTCCCCATCTTCACAACCTTGTGGGACATGAGGATATGGAAGCACATCAGAAAAGCAATCTGAATAAGGTTATTCTTTTCGTGCTTGCCATCGGTATTCATAATCTTCCCGAAGGTATTGCCGCAGGCGTCGGCTTCGGCTCAGGCGATACATCGGGCGCACTTATGATAGCAATAGGTATTGCTCTTCAGAATGTTCCTGAAGGTATGATAATTATAGGGCCTATGCTCTCAGCAGGCGTAAAACCCGGGAAAGCCTTTATAATAGCCCTCATAACGGGTATTGTTGAGGTTGTGGGCACATTTATGGGATATTTTGCGGTAAGTATTTCTTCTGTGGTACTCCCCGTTGTCCTTGCCTTTGCAGGCGGAACGATGCTTTATGTTGTAAGCGACGAAATGCTCTCTGAAACCCACGGTCACGGCAGCCAGCGAGGTGCTACATATGCACTGCTTATAGGCTTCACCGTAATGCTCATCACAGACACGCTATTAGGATAAAATCATTTACCATAGAAAAATCCTCCTTGCAATCAGCAAATTCAACATTCACCTATTACAAAAGGCTCCACTGTTGCCGTTTCCGTGGCAACAGTGGAGCCGCACATTTTTTCTCTTTTGTCAAGTACTTTTTTGAAAAAAGTTACAAAAAAACCGAACCTCACAAAAGTGAAATTCGGTCTTTTCTTAACTTAATGACATTGGTCATCTGACTTGTACCTTTTTTATATTTCTCTGTTAAATTGTCGCAAGCGGTGTCTTTTTTCTTCTGATTAGCTTCTTTATTAGCTTTTTAGCATACTCCACACCGAAATATATTGCTGTACCGATTGCTACCTGAAGAATTGTTTTTGCAATCAAATTATAAACATTAGCTTGATTCAGCGACAATGTATTGGTTACAAAAGCTGTAATTTTCGAACCAAAAACACTGTGTATAATTAAAATATATGCAGTACTTTCTCCTGCCATAGCAATCAGCTTTATAACAAATCGCGGCCAGTGACGACAGAAATATGAGAACAGCATATAAACAAGCAAAAAAGCTGAAACAGAACCAATAACAAGAATTCCAACATCTTCATATCTTCTCGTTGCAAGATCCATAGAGCCTTTGTAATTAAACAAAGCCCAAAAAGATACTAACAAGAAATAAAGATACGGCATATTATTGATTTTTCTGAGAAGGTCATATTTTCTGAAGTATTGTGCAATATGGAAGAATAATACACAGAACATAGCACAATCAAAACTCCAGAACAGCCATAATCCCGATTTTCCGAGAATTATGCCAAGAACTGAAACAACAAGCACAGCAATATCCTTTTTATGCCCATCAAAGAAATGGTCAATAAGAAGATACAGAAGTCTTACAACAAATAAAAGCAAAATAATATACACCGGACCAACGCTCATAAATGAAGTAAAATAATCCTTAGTATAACTAATACCGCCAATAAGAGTTTTAATACTCTTGATAATGTCACTATGATATATACATATATAAACAATTGCAAAGATACCGTAGTATTTAAGAGATTTTACGCACTTGATCAATTGAGTTTTCAACGGTTGACCTGACTTGAAAAAATAACCGGATACAATAACAAAAGCTATCATATGAAAGCTGTAAATATATCTGTGCAAATCATAATCAATACTTGTATGTCCGACTATCATAAGAGTAATAAGAAAACCTCTTATCATGTCAATTGTCATATCCCGCTCGACAGGCTTATATTCAACTCTTTTTCTTGATTCCAGAAAACTTTTAAGCCATACAGTAATAATTGTAAGAATCACTATTACAATAAGACTCATAATAAGTTTAACAAACGGTGTTTCCTCAAGCCCCAGAAGCTTTCTTCCATAAGCATAGAACTTATAAAAAGTATTCATTTCGAACAGATGAACGCAAAGCACAATAAGCGAATTTCTGCCGAAATATTTAATAACCCCCATCGGGAAACGGGCAAGAAACTTCGATATTCCGATTACAACAAAACTGCTTACAAGACCGAGCAACGGAGTCAGAAAGGCATCCTCCATAGTACAGGTAACGAAATAAAAACGCTGAGAATAACCCGCAAGTGTTCCTGCCGCAAATAAGACTGCCATAAGCACATAATGCCACCATTTAAGCTTTTCTATAATCTGCTTTTCTTTTGACAGATAGCCCACCAGCATAAAAGGTACGGCAAAAAGACCTGAAAGAATACTGAACGGGAACCATATTACACTCGAAACAGCAACAGCAAAAGCAGCAATAGCAACCGCAGCCAAAATACGATACTTGTTATCCTTCAGGTAGTCAAGTATCACTTGCAACGCTATACGGGCGAAAAACATTGCAGGTAAAAACCATATAGCACCTATAAATCTGCCCATATCAATACTTCCAAACACCGAAGTAGAACCTGCTGCAAAGAAAAACCTTTTAAGACTGGTTGCAATAAGATCTGTAACTGCAAGAGTTGACGCTTGCCGGGCAATAATTACCTGATTTACAAGTTCCATACCCAATACTGCAGCACAGGTCAGAAAGAAAGGCTTCATAAGTTGTCTGAACCATTTTTTCAGCAATTCTGATGTCAGCGGCTGTATTTTTGAAGTATAACCTGCGAGAATAAAGAACACGGTTAAATGAAATGAATATAAGAAACCGGTATTCTGAAATCCTTTGTGACCAACAATTACCGCAAAAATACAAAGCCCTTTAGCAATATCAATCCAATCAATTCTCTTTTTCATCTTTCGTCTCTTCCAATAATTTGATTTACCAAACAATTCATAATTTATAAAATAAATTATAGCATACTCATTATCTATCGTCAACAATACCGAAAACATACAACCAAAGCTATTTTTTTGCAACTAACCATTCAACATCTGTCAAAATTATTGATTTTTTTTGCAGACAAGTATAGAATGTATACAAATGGAGGAAATATTATGAAACTTGTCATTTTAACCGCCCTTGGTGTGGGCGGGGCTACCGTTTTCGGTGCAATAATCGGATTTTTCTTTAAGAAGATATCTCATAAATTTTCAGATATAATGCTTTCCTTTGCAGCGGGTATTATGCTTGCAGCTTCCGTTATCGGACTAATTCTGCCGTCGCTTGAATACGGCGGAAAATTCGGACTGATAAAAACCATAGCAGGTATTTTCGCAGGTGCTTTCTGTCTTAATCTCATTGACAAATTAGTACCTCATCTTCATAACCTTGTAGGTCCTGAGGATATGGAGGCGCATCAGAAAAGCAATCTGAATAAGGTTATTCTTTTCGTGCTTGCCATCGGTATTCATAATCTTCCAGAAGGTATTGCCGCAGGTGTGGGCTTCGGCTCGGGAGACACTTCGGGCGCACTTATGATAGCAATAGGTATTGCTCTTCAGAATGTTCCCGAGGGAATGATTATAATTGGGCCTATGCTTTCGGCAGGCGTAAAGCCGGGCAAAGCCTTTGTTATTGCACTTATCACCGGTATTGTTGAGGTTGTGGGCACATTTATGGGATATTTTGCTGTAAGCATTTCTTCCGTTGTTCTTCCCGTTGCACTTGCCTTTGCAGGCGGAACGATGCTTTATGTTGTAAGCGACGAAATGCTCTCTGAAACCCACGGTCACGGCAGCCAGCGGGGTGCTACATATGCACTGCTTATAGGCTTCACCGTAATGCTCATCACAGACACACTATTAGGATAAAATTATTAAACGGCATCTTTCGCAAATGAAAGATGCCGTTATTTTTACTGCTGTATTCCGCCGCCCTGGGGATTCATATATTTTTCCATAAAGCCCTTCTTTTTCTTTTTCGGGGGCTTATAGCTGGGGGGATTTTCAAGTCTCATTCTTGCAGATTTGCTCTTTTTGAGCATAAGGCTTACTGCTGTTACGGGCTCAATCATACTGTCTGACATATAGGGAAGAATTCTCTGAATGAGCTCGGGATCATTCTGAATAAATCCGAGAGCAGTTACGGCAATAAGGCTTTGAACCTCGTTTGTGCCGTTCTCATATATTTCTGAAAGAATATTGAAAAGCCTCTTCATTTTCTGAGGATTGTTTTCACGTATAGTATTTTCTATAAAGGAGTTTGCGTGATTCACAAAGAAATCCTCACAAAGAAATTCACCGTACTGCTGAATATTCATCTCAAGAGGTGTTTTGAGCTCGGGATAAAGACCTGCAAGCTTTGTTGCAAGGGTAACAGGGTCATAAGAAAGAAGACCGCTCTTTACCTTTGTACGGGAAACCGTGTTTATATTCTTTACGGATACTTCCTTTTTCTTTTTAACGACAAAGGTTTCTTCCATATAGTCATTGATTTCAGTTGCTATTCCCTTAGCATCCTTTTCATTGTATTCACTGAGAACATAAAGATAAGTTGTATCTCTTGTGAATGCAGAGTCGTCGCTTCTGTCAGCATCATTTGCCGCAAAAAGCATATGGATTCTGTCTTCACTGAAAACAAAACGGGCAACTCCCTTTTCACCGGAGAAATCCATAACAGCGCTGTCGCCTCTGAAATATGCGGGACAGCCTGTTTTTCTTGCGCCCTCCTGATATTCGGGATTGAATCCGCACTTTGTCATCATAGGAGCTATGTTATCATATAACACAGTCATTACTTCAAGTATTTCCATTTATTTATCCTTTCTCAGCCGTTAAGTGCGGCAAAGTTGTTTTTGTTTGCTTTATAGAGATTCTTGAAAACCTCATACTGCTTGTCGTATACAGCCTTATTGCTCTTATTGGGCTCATAGGTCTTGATAACAGGAATGAGCTTTTTAGCTCCTGAGAAATTCTTTATAACCCCCGCACCCACGGCAATTGTAACAGCAGCACCGACAGCACCTACATTCTGAGGTGAATCAACTGTTTCAATTTTTCTGCCCAATACATCAGAGAGTATCTGACAGGTCATATATGAAAGAGCGCCGCCGCCGACGAAACGGATGGTATCAGATGCCTTGACCTTCTTTTCTTCTGCTTCAAGGAACCATCTGAGGTGGAAGCACACACCCTCGATAACAGCACGGATAAGCTCACTCTTGCCTGTTTCAAGGCTTATGTTGAAGAACATACCTCTTGAATTGGGATCCTCAAAGGGACAGCGGTTACCGTGAAGCCAGGGAGTGAAGATAACTCCGCCTGAGCCTGCAGGAACCTTACTTATAACATCTGTCATATAATCATAAAGGTTTGTATATTCAGTTTCAAAGCTGTCGGCAACATCTTCCTTTTTAAGATAAATGTTGATTTCATCAAGTGCAAGATGATCCTTCACCCATTCAAGGCACTTGCCTGCAGTTTCAAGCTCACCGAAATAGTTGAACTTTCCGGGGTCGGCACCGATAACGGCTGCTATCATAGCAGAAGCATCAACAATGGATTTATCAACAACAGTTGATACCCAGCCTGAAGTACCGCAGTAAACGTGTGTATCGCCAAGGTCTGTAGCACCTGCACCCACACCGATAAGAGAAGCGTCACCGCCGCCGCCGTAAACTGCAATACCGGGCTTAAGACCAAGCTCCTGGGCCTGCTTGTCACGGAGCTTTCCTACGATATCGGTGGAATTCACGATTTCGGGCATATGCTTTACATCAACACCGAGTGACTTACAAAGGCTCTCACTCCAGCACTCATGGCCTTTTCTCAGGTCATACAAAAGTGCGCCGAAGGCTGAGTCTCTTGTCATAACACATCTGCCTGTCATACGGCAGATAAGATATTCCTTAACATCAAGCCACTTATGTATTTTTTTATAATTTTCGGGCTCGTGATTCTTAACCCAGTTATATTTCCATACGGGATCCTTAACGGAAGCAGCAACAGCACCTGTTATCATAAGGGATTTAAGAAGAATCGGAATGCTTGCGCCTGCAATCTGAATGCCGTGGGCAACACCCTTTTTAAGCTCTTCTCTTGCACGCTGATCCATATAGCTCATGGCACGTCTTATGTGATTGCCTTCCTTGTCAACAAGCACAAGACCCTGCATCTGTGAGCAGAAGGAAATGCCTTCTATAAGGGAAGGATCAACACCTGATTTTTCAATAGCCTTCTTTGATGTGGAGCACATAGCAGCCCACCATTCATCGGGATCCTGCTCTGCACCGCCGTCGGGGAATACATAAAGCTTATAGCCTTCCGAAGCGCTTCCGAGGAGCTTTATTGTTTCGGCTATTTCAAAAACACAGGTTTTAACTCCTGTTGTTCCGATATCAAATGTTATAGCATACATAATATCCTTCTCCTTTTTTGTTTTTCTTCAAATTATAAAATCTGTCTGCCTTCAATAGCTCTCATAAGAGTAACGCTGTCGGCATACTGCAGATCGCTTCCCACGGGAAGACCGTAGGCAAGACGGCTGACCTTTATCCCCAGAGGCTTAAGAAGCTTACTGATATACATAGCGGTAAGCTCGCCCTCCACATTAGAGGAGGTTGCCATAATAACCTCTTCAACAGCTTCTGTCTGCACACGGGATAAAAGCTCTTTTACGGTGATATCATCGGGGCTGATATCATCAAGGGGAGAAATAACTCCGTGAAGCACGTGATATACACCCTTATATTCATTTGTATTCTCTATTGCCATAAGTGCTTCCACATTTTCAACCACACATATCACCGACTGCTTTCTTGCAGTGTGCTTACATATGGGGCAGACATCCTCATCGGTAAGATTGCAGCATTTCGGACAGCGGTGAATTTTTTCGCTGGCTTCACGTATGGTATCCGAAAGCTCAACAGCATCCTCGTGAGAAAGGGAAAGCACATAAAATGCCATACGCATAGCTGTTTTTGAGCCAATGCCGGGCATTCTTCTGAACTGTTCGGTTAATTTTTCAAAAGAAACCGCACTTTCCATCTGTATACTCCTGAAATTTAATTAGAATCCGAGACCGGGGATATTGAGACCGCCTGTGAAAGAATTCATTTCTCTGTCCATGGTCTCTGTAGCCTTTCTTATAGCCTCATTAAGAGAAGCAATAAGAAGATCTTCGAGCATTTCAACGTCCTCGGGATCAACGACCTCAGGCTTGATGGAAACGCTGAGGATTTCGTGCTTACCGCTTACCTTTACCTCAACTGCTCCGCCGCCTGCTGAAGCAGAAAACTCGCTGTTTTCGATTTCTTCCTGCTTGTTAGCCATATCCTCCTGCATTTTCTGGATCTTAGCCATCATATCGTTTCTTGACATATTGTTCTGATTGGGAATTCTTGCTTTCATAGTATTTACTCCTTAATCCAATTTTATATTATATTGCTTTCCGAGAACAAACCGGGCTGCTTCGCCGCAGTATCGTCCCAGCATCTGTTCACTTACAAAGAGACGGAGATTCTTTTCTCCTAAGGTAATAAATATAGTGTTACCGGATATTCTTGCCCTTGAGCCTGTAAGCTGACCTATAAGGGGCTTAAAAAGCTTTTCAGTTTCAAGAACAATTTTTCCCCAGGTATGATTATCAATTTTCTGCCCCTCATCATCCGAAGAAGGCATATTACTGATTGCGGCAGCACTTTGCTTTACAGACGGTGTGACCGTTGCAGGCGGTGCAGCATCAAAGGGTGCATCGTCAAAGGGTGCATCGTCAAAGGGGGCATCGCCAAAGGGAGCGTCGTCAAAGGGGGCATCGTCAAAGGGCGGTGCATCATCAAAGGGAGCTGCATACACAGCCTCATTTTCATCGGGGGGTGCTTCATCGGGGAAAGGAATATCATCAAAAGAATCAGCACTCTCAGTGCTGCTCTTTTTATGCGCACCCTCGTGCTCCTTCATAAATGCATCAAAGTCAAATTCGTCATCATCGCCGCTGTCATCTGCAGAGAATTTACTTGCAAAGGATGATGAGCCTTCAGAGCCAAAGCCCTTGAATTCTGAAGAAGAAGCAGGAGCAGGAGAAGAAAATACATTTTCTTGTTTTTTTCCGTTCTGTTCGGAATTTATGACGGGAAGACTCACCGTTTCTTCGGCAACCTTCACAGGGGTAAGACCTGCTTTTCTGAGTGCGGCTTCCTCATCACGCATTTCAATAACAGGCACTCTCACACCGCTTCTTTTAAGATTCTCGATTTCCTTTTCCAATGCGGCAATTCTTACAAGAAGTGCCTCGGAGGAATCGTCATTTTCGGGACGGCAAAGGCGGATAAGTGCCATTTCCGCTTCAATTCTTCTGTTCTGGGTTCTTCTCATTGCATCTGCTGCAGTTGTGAGAATATTAAGAGCATATAAAACACTGTCTTTTGTGAATCTGTCGGCAATGGCTTTTATTTCCGTCAATTCTTCCGATGTACAGACAAGAAGATTTTCGGGATTTTTTACCGTTTTAACAATAAGAAAGCTTCTGAATCTGTCAATAAGCTCGGTACAGAGCCTTTCTGTATCACACGAGCCCTTATGAAGCTCATCAAGTATCATAAGACATTTTGCAGTGTCTTTATCGGCTATGGAATTTATAAGTGAATACACGTGCTCTCTGCCCATAAGACCTGCAGAGGATGACACGGTATCAACATCAACATCATTTCTTACGCTTATGCATCTGTCTAAAAGAGAAAGTGCATCACGCATACCGCCGTCGGCAATACGTGCAATAAGCATTGCAGCCTCGTGAGTGAGCGTTGCCCCCTCCTCACCGGCTATATACTGAAGACGCTCAGCAATATACTGAGGCTCAATACGTCTGAAGTCAAAACGCTGACAGCGGGAAAGAATAGTTGCGGGAAGCTTATGCACCTCTGTTGTGGCAAGGATGAACTTTACATGCTCGGGAGGCTCTTCAAGGGTTTTGAGAAGGGCATTGAAGGCTTCAATTGTAAGCATATGAACCTCGTCTATTATATAAACCCTGAACTTTGCCTGGGAAGGGGTGAAATTTGCTTCATCCTTGAGAAGACGGATATCGTCAATACTTCTGTTGCTTGCTGCGTCTATTTCAACAATATCAAGCACACTGCCTGCATCAATACCCCTGCATATCTCACATTCATTACAGGGATTGCCGTCGTGGGGATCAAGGCAATTTACCGCTTTTGAAAATATTTTTGCACAGGTAGTTTTGCCCGTTCCCCTTGAGCCTGTAAACAGGTATGCGTGGGACAGGCGGTTTTCTTTTATCTGTGATGATAATGTAACTGTGACCTGAGGCTGCCCGATAACATCGGAAAAGACCTTAGGCCGCCATTTACGGTACAAAACTCGATACATAAATTTCCGCTTCTCTCTTGTAAACCGAAAGCTGAGCTCTGCGACACAAGCCGGCAGAACAGGAAAAAACACAAGCTTCTTTAACAGCCCGGCTTTTTTATTCAGTTAACACAATAAAAAATTTTGCCTCTGTCACACGGTGTGCAGGCGGACTGTGTCGCACGGGCTGACCGCTTAATGCTGCTCGGTTCCCCGCCTGACATGGTTCGCGGCGCTCCGTCGCACAGGACCAACACACCGCATGACAGAAGCAAAATCCAAAAATATTATATGAAAAATAAACTGATTTATCATCAGCTAAGTTATTATAATACATATTTATACTTTTTGCAAGTAGTTTTTATAAATAAATATAAAACACTGAAGCGCAGAGGGATAATACCGTCTGCGCTTTGAAAAGATACATATTATCACAATTCCGTAAAAATCAATTATGATGCATTTTCAGTTTCGGCTATCCATTTTACGGTGTCCTCAAGGCTTTCTCTGAGGGAACGGGGGTTGTAGCCGAGCTCGGTTTTTGCTTTTTCGAAGGAGAAGTTGCAGTTTGAAACGAGCTTTCTCACGGCATAGCGTGTGAATATGGGAGACTGACCCGATACCTTATAGAAAACCTCCATAATGGGAGCTGCAACATCTATTATGCCCTTGCCGAGCTTGATTTTTGGAGGCTTGTTTCCGCATACCTCAGCAAGAAGCCTTATGAATTCATCTACCGTGCAGCTTTTATTACAAAGAAGATAAACCTCGCCTGCACCGCCCTTGTCGCCAGCAAGAACAGTACCGATGGCAACGTCACGGACATCAACGAAATTATATGCACCGAAGGTCATTGTAATGGGGAATTTGCCTGATGAGAACATTCTTATCATACTGCCGATACTTGAAATCTTGAAATCATAGGGTCCCATACATGCACTGGGCTGACAAACTACGGTTTCAAGCACACCGGGTTCATTGGCCTTAAGCACCTTTGCGGTAGCCTCAGCCTTGGTTTTTGCATATGTACCCTCAAGGGTATCGGGGTCATATTCATAAACCTCTTTCATAACCTCATTATCGGGAAGAGGAATGTATGTATCAACACTTGACATATAAACAAGCCTTTTAACGCCTGTTTCCTTGCAAGCCTTAATAACATTTTCAGTACCGGTTACATTTACTTTATAAACAAAATCCTCGTTGCCGGGCTTGATTTCAACACAGCCTGCAACGTGATAAACGGTGTCACAGCCCTTGAATGCTTCAAGAAGTGAATCATAGTCTGTGATGTCCCCCTTAAGCTTTGTGCAATTAAGTCCGTCAAAATAACCGGGATCTTTTCTGAGAATAATTCTCACGTCCCTGTCGTCATAATTCTGCAATTCTTTAAGAATTGCATAGCCTACGTGCCCCGTGGCACCTGTAAGGCAAACTGTTCTTTTTTCCATATTCTTCAACCTCTCATACATATATATAATCTGCACATATAAATTACAGTAATAAATAAACAAAATTATAAATTCCGAAGCAATATATTCCCAGTCCCATAACTATAAAAATATGAAAAACACTGTGAATATATCTCTTTTCAGCTCCGATTCTCAGAAATACACAGCCGACAAGAAGCACCGCGCCCCCTGATATCAGGCAGATAAAAGCCGTAACCGGAAGATGAAAATAGGTTTCACTTCCGAAAAGTGCACACAGTGCTGCCGTGAGTATATACAGCGTCATTCTGAACGCCTTGAAGCGCCCGAAGAAAAACACGGTAAGAATAAGTCCCAGTATAACGCTTGACCAGGACAGCACAAGCATAAGAACAGCTCCTATTGTGCTTCCCTTGCTGAAAACCGCCGGCACACAGCCCGTAACGGTTCCGGCGACGGCAAAAAAGATTGCACTATGGTCAACCACCCGCATTATCCTTTTTGCATTTCCTTCCTTGAGTCCGTGATAAATTACGGATGAAATAAAGGAAAATGCCGTTCCCGCCGCATAAAGCAGGGCACATATCAGAGCAAATAAATTGCCGTCACACAAGGGAACAAATTTTATAAGGATAAACAACGGAATAATAAGCCCCGCAGAATGGGTGATCACATTCAGTATTTCTTCGCCTTTTGTATATGATACAAGCTCTATATTATCAGTCTTCATAATTTTCTGTCAGCACAAAGGTCAGGTCATTCACATTTGTGCCCGTAGGCCCTGTAGTGATTATATCTCCTGCATTTTCAAGTGCATAATTGGAATTATTGTTTTCAAGCTCTTTTCCGGGATCAATACCCTTTTCTGTCATTCTGAAATAAGTGCTGCCGTCGGAAAATCCGCCCGCATCCCCGGTAGGTCCGTCCGTACCGTCCGAGCCGACGCTTACAAAGGCAATTCCCCTTTTGCCCTGAAGCCTGATTGCAGCGGCAAGCGCCATTTCCTGATTTCTTCCGCCCTTGCCGTCACCCTTAAGGGTAACCACGGTTTCTCCGCCGAAAACAAAGCAATGCTTTCCCGGTAATGAAGGAATGCTTTGGAGTATCTCCTCTGCAGTTTCACACGCTTCCCCTGAAAGACATCTGCTTTTGTGATGAACGGTAAAGCCCAGCTCCCGGGCCTTTTTTCCTGCGGCTTCACAGAGTATATTGATATCACCTGCAAAGAAATAACCGCCGTCATTTATTTTTATGTCATCTTTTATCAGAATCGTTTTTCGTATATCATCGGAAATATCCGGAAGATATCTGTCAATTATTTCACATAAGCTTTCATTATCGGTATCATCACATACGGTAATTCCCGAAGCAATAACACCCTTATCATTGGATAAAACATCAGAAAGCGCAATTGTAATAACCCTTGCGGGATATGCCGCTGCGGCAAGTCTTCCGCCCTTGACAAGGGAGAGTCTTTTTCTTACGGCATTTATTTCTTCTATGGCCGCACCACGGGACAAAAGCTTTTTAGTAATATCCTGCTGATTTTCCGGGCTTATTTTGCTTTTTTCAAATAAAGCACTGCCGCCTCCGGAAAGAAGCACAAGAAGAATATCATTTTCAGTCAGAGAAGAAGCAATCTCAAGTCCTTTTTCAGCTGCCTTCACACTATTGGCATCACTTACGGGATGGGCAGCCTCAATTACATCAAAATGTGAAAAGCTGAACCCACGGCTGTGGTCATATTTTGTAACAAGAAGACCTTTTTTTATTCTGATGCCAAGAATATCTTCAGCAGCTCTTGCCATAGGCACGGCAGCCTTTCCTACGGAAATTACGGTAACATCCGCACCGTCGGGCAAAGCCTCTTTCAGAAGCTTTACCGTGTTTTCATAGGGCAGCGCTGCTTTTATTGCCGCATTCACAATGCTTAAGGCATCATTCTTCATAATTCGATCACCGTATTCATGTTATCAGGCAAGGATGGATACATAAGCTCCTTTGTCAACACTTCTATCTGGTCGGTGGTTTTCAGAATACCTGCCTTTTTGTTTTTATTGAGAGGCAGTTTTTTTATAATACGGGAAGCAAGTGTTCCCACACTGCAGACAACTCTTCTTTCTGCATCGGTGCAGTCCTTAACGGCATACGAGCCGTCAAAAACGCTTAAGAATACCTTTGTGACAAGTGACAGAAGGGGCATTTTCTTAATCTCTCTGAGAGCCTTTCTGTCAACACCCTTGCCGAAGGTAAGGAAATTTATAAGATGCCCTGCACCGCCGCAGGTTGCCTTAAGAAGCTTTTTACAAACCATACGTATTATCGGATAAAGAAGGTTGTAGGAGGGGATTTTTATGCCGTTTGCTCTGAGTCTTTCATAGAAATCCTTTTTGTCTTTTCTTCCCGCTTCAAGAAGATTGAATAAAACGCCTGTAGTGTGCTTTTCAAGATAAGAGAAATCACACTTTTCACCCTTATATGTAAACTCTTTTGTAAATTCCACACTCACCTTTGCATTTTCGCCGTCAAAATCCACATATGTAACGGGAGCGGGATAGCCGGTGAGTGAACCTAAGTTTATCTGTGTTATCTTATTTCCCTTTTCAGATACAAACTCAGTTGTTCTCTGCATATGAGAATGTCCTACGAACATAAGACGAAGTCCGTTATCGGCAAGCACGGATGCAGTTTCAAAATTCGAGCCTATTGACTGACCGCTGTTTATAAATCTGCAAAAGGGATGAAGAAGCAGATGATGCTCCATTGCAATTACCTTGCAGCCGTCACGGTGTGCCTCTTCAAGCATTTTTACCATCCAGCCTAAATGTGCCTCACTGTAGCCTGATTTGCCGCCCTCGGCATCACAGTCGTCGTGTACCGCAAGAAGCCGCAATCCCTCACACACCTGAAAGCATCTTGAAACGAGCCCCAGAGGCGTGGTATAGGAAGAAATGCAATCCTTTTCACCAAAGGAGGAATAATATGCAGTAAGCTCTTCGGGAGAAAGAGTTTCAACATCATTAAAAACCTCTGTCCCCTCAAACCGTCTCGGATTTTTATCCGAGCACCAGTCGTGAGTAGAGGTAATAAGATACAGCTTCTTTTTCTCGCTGAGCCTTAAGAATTTCTCCTTAACCTCATCGTGGCTGACCTTTTCGCCGTCATTGGTGATATCACCTGCAATACAGACAGCATCGGTATTATCAGCCATAAGCTTTCCGAAAACAGTATCAAGAATAGCGCCTGTTTCCTTAAGGCATTTCTGGTCGCTTCCCTCTCTCAGCTCATATGCTCTGCCTGAGCTTCCCAGCGCTTCGGAATAGTGATGAATATCAGCAATAAATGCTAATCTGAAATCTGCCATAAGCTTCCCCATTTCTGAACAGTTTATGAATATACTGTAAATCATATTTCTGTTTCAGCACAAAAACTGCTCATTTCTATTTATTTTTTCTCTTTTCCCACAAACACATATTCAATATGTGTTCAAAATATTTTAACATATTAATCCAAAAAAAACAACCTGCCGGAGGCTTTGTGATAATTCTTTACCGATAAAACACAAAAATGTCAAATTTCATAAACAAAGAAAAAACAAGGCCTTGTAAAAACACAAAGCCTTGTCCGGATTTTATTATTATATTCTTTTTTACGGCATATAGGGGTCGTCGGATGCCACATAGTCTTCGGGCATAATATAGGGTCTGATAAACTTAATAGTGAAATCAACACCCCACTGACCCTTTGCACCCTTCCACTTGCCCGAATGAGGCTCAATGGAAAGCATACCGTTATAATCATTCACATAGAGAAGCGTCATAATAGCGCCCCACTTGATTTCATCAAGTCCTGCGGGGGGATCATCGAAGCCGTCGCCTGCGATATGAAGGATACCCTTTACATGGAAATGATAAACACGGCTGCCCCAATCGCGAAGCTCCTTAAGATAGTCACCGCCGCGGTTAAAGCAATGTGAGGGGTCGTATTTGATACCAAGCTCAGGAAGTGCGCCGTGGATAACAGACCAGGCTTTTTCCTCGAAAACAAAGTTTGCCCAATCGCAGTTGTATGTTGCGATCTTTACATTTTTTTCTCTTGCATAGTCAATAAGTCCCTTGAAATAATCTATAGCAATAAGACAGTTTTCATAATATGTTTTGCTCTCAACATAATTGCATCCCACATTATACACGGGGCAGCCGACGATTGATGCAAGATCAATAAGGTTTTTATCGTGCTGCAAGGCTTCGGGAATAGCATTTCCGTCATCATCTATTCTGTCCATACCCCATCTGCCGACAGATCCTACCATAACAGAATATTTTTCGGAATTTGCTTTGATTTCTTCTGCTCTTGAAAGAACCTCTGCAGAATCATAGTTGTGGTTTATGCAGAATTCAACTGCTTCAAGACCTTTTGCGGCAACCGCTTTGAAGTGGCCTTCTTCCCAACCGTTAATAATACCTAATTTCATTCTGATCACCTCAGAATCAGTATACAAAATAAAGCAGTCAAAGTCAACAAAATGACAATAAATAGATACATTTTAACAAATATTTTATTGAATATGCACTTGTACTATGATATATTTAAAGAAAACATAATTTATCGACGCAAGGACTAAAAAAATCCGCATCGGCAAATTATGGCTTACGGAGGTTTTATTATGGCAAAAAAATGGCGTGTCGGTATTATCGGTAACGGCGGAATCTGTAAAGGAGCACATCTGAGCACCTATCTTAATGATGAGCGTCTTGAGGTAGCAGGCGTTTGTGATATCATTGAAGAAAGAGCACAGTTTCTGAAGGATAATTATTTCCCCGATGCTAAGGTTTATACTGATTTCAATGAGCTTCTCAAGGATGAAACCATTGATTCTGTTGATATATGCACTCCAAACTATCTTCATTCTATCATTGCCGTTGCCGCATTTGAAGCCGGCAAGCATGTTTTCTGCGAAAAGCCCGATGCAGTTGATGTCACTGAAGTTCTTAAAATGAACGAAGCAGCAAAGAAGGCAGGCAAAACACTTATGGTTATGAGAAACAACCGTTTTGTGGATGCTTCTGTTTTTGCAAAAAAATATATTGAAAAAGGCAAAATGGGCGATATCTACTGCGGCAGAGCAGGCTGGCAGAGAAGAAGAGGCATTCCCGGCAAGGGCGGATGGTTCACTACAAAGGCACAGTCAGGCGGCGGCCCTCTTATTGACCTGGGCGTTCATATGATAGACCTTGCAATATGGCTTATGGGCAGCCCCACACCTGTTGCTGTTTCGGGTAACACCTATATGAAGTTTGCAGATAACGATTCCTCAGACTCCGTAAATTCCGATTTCGGTGACAAAAACGCAGAGGGAACATTTGACGTTGAAGACCTTGCTATGGGAATGATCCGTTTTGACAACGGTGCAGTGCTTCAGATAGAATTCAGCTGGGCTTCAAACATAAAGGAAGAATGCCGCTTTGTTGAGCTGAGAGGCACAAAATCAGGTATGAGCTGGCGAAACGGCGTGCTTGAGCTTTTCACAGAGGAAGACGGCGAGCAGCTTAATATCACAGCACCCAACTGCAAGGAAAACAACGGCCACGCAAACAACCTGAAGCACTTCTATGATGTTGTTATTGAGGGCAAAAATCCCATTTTTGTACCTCAGCAGGGCATTGATATGATAAAGATTCTCTGTGCAATTTACGAATCTGCAAAAACAGGAAAAGAAGTAACACTCTGACAATAAAACGGTACTCACTGCGCCTTGGGGAGAAACGTTTTCGGGAAGTCCGCCGTTGCGAGAAGCTTACTTTCCCTTCGGCAGAACACATAAATTTTCAGTTTACTGAAAGAAATTTCCGACAAAAAAAGCCCGCGTAAAAAACGGGCTTTTTTCAAAAGGAGAGAATTATGAAGAAATTAAGATTCGGTATTGTGGGCACGGGGAATATTGCCCACCGTTTTGCAGAAGCTATAAAGAATGTTGAAGAAGCTGAACTTTCTGCTGTTGCTTCAAGAAGTATTTCTACTGCCGATAAATTCGGGGATGAATTTTCAATTCCCTTGCGTTTCGGCAGCTATGAGGAAATGGCAAAGTCTGATAAAATTGACTGTGCTTATATTGCAACACCTCATTCTCTGCATAAGGACTGCACCATTCTGATGCTGAAGGAAAAAAAGCACGTTATCTGCGAAAAGCCTGTTGCGGTGAATACCCGTGAGGCGGAAGAAATGTTCCGCTGTGCTGAAGAAAACGGCTGTTTTCTTATGGAGGCTATGTGGGCAAGACTTGTGCCGGGCACTGTAAAGCTCATTGAAATGATCAATAACGGCGTCATCGGCGATGTCAGAGGTGTTGAGGGAAAATTCTGCTACACCTTCGATGAGGATGAAATGGATCATCACGCACTGAAACCTGAAAACGGAGGCGGCTCACTTCTTGACGTGGGTATTTATGCGCTTAATTTCTCAAAATGGTATCTTGGAGAAGAAACAGAAGAAATTCTGTCACAGTGTGATACCTATAACGGCACGGATTCCCACACCAACATTCTTATCAAATATAAAAACGGAGCGCTGGCTTCCCTTTCAAGTGCAACATTGCTGAGAAAGCCAAATGAGGGTTATATCTACGGCACAAAGGGCTTTATACACGTGAACCGTTTTTATGCGCCGCAGGAAATTGAAATCAGACTTTCCGACGGCACATCAGAAATACTGAAAGCACCCTATAAAGGCAACGGCTTTGAGGAGCAGATTGCTCATATGTGCGAGCAGATCAATCTCGGCAGAACAAAAAGCCCGGTGAACACTCCCGAGGACACGCTTTTTATAATGAGGCAGATGGATATGATACGGAAAAATCTCGGTATTATATATCCTCAGGATAATTAAAAGCTTCCCTTCACCCGTCAGCAGGTGGAGGGATTTTTTTTGCCTTAAGCTTTTATTCACTTTATCACATTTTCTGTTTTCCCGAATAAAATAAAATAGCTGCAGCAGAATATATATGTTTTCCGGTTTTCATTCCGGTATTTCGGGAGGTTATTATGTATAAAAGTGCGTCATCCTCTTTTTTCCTGGGAGCATCAACTCCCGGTGGATTTCATTCATTGTTTTCATATCTTCACATACCCGAAGAAGGCTGGAGGCTTTATATAATTAAAGGCGGTCCCGGCACAGGCAAATCAACTCTGATGAAAAAGGTAGCTTCTGCCGCCGCAAAAAGAGGACTTTATCACGAGAGAATATATTGCAGCTCTGATCCTTCAAGTCTTGATGCTGTTATCATTCCCTCATTAAAAATAAGCATTGCAGACGGCACATCGCCTCACGTGCTTGAGCCTCAGTATCCCGGAATCAGCGAAATCACAGTTGATTTAGGGCAATTCAGAAACGACAGACTGCTTCGCAACAATGCAGATAAGATAATTGAAATCACAAAGGAAAACAAATTCTGTCATAAAAAGTGTACTGACTTTTTATACGCTGCAAAAAGTGCCGATAATGACACGGCAGGCATAATTCTGTCTGCCCTGAGAATAGAGAGGCTTCACAAGTTTGCAGAAAAGCTCTCAGAGGCAAGGCTTACTGCCGTTTCCGATTCCGAAGGAAGAATACACAAACGGTTTCTCAGCGGCATCACACCTGAGGGAATTGTAGTATTCACAGATACTATGAAAGAAATGTGCGAGAATATTTATGTGCTTGACGATCCCTATTCTCAGGCATCCTCTGTTATTCTCAGAATTCTTATGATGAAGGCAAAAGAACAAGGCATTGACAGCATTGCCTGCTATTGCCCCATGTCCCCCGAATACAAGCCTGAGCACGTGATATTCCCTTCTTTATCCTTAGGCTTTTACACAGCAAACAGGTATCATCCCGATAAATTTTCTGAAGCAAAGCACATTGACTGCAAAAGATTTCTCAACACTGATATCATTTCCCGTCATAAAAACCGTATTGCATTCAATAACCGTTCCCGCGATGAGCTTCTTAATGAAGCTGTACTGAAGCTTAAAAAAGCAAAAAGCATTCACGATGAGCTTGAAAAATATTATATTGCAGCTATGGATTTTGATGCAGCACAAAAATCTGCTGACAGCCTTATAAATAATGAAATTTTTCCCGATACCTGATTTTGCATACCGCCGCAGCGGAATTTCTAAATATAAAAAAGCATTCTGCTTCAACCCCCCGTCCCCCAATCTTGGGGGCGAAAAGGTGTTTTTTGTTATATGCTAATTGCTCACAACGCGAGCAATTTCCTATATAATAACAAAACCTGCAAATCAGGACTTGACAAAAGCAAAAGCCTGCTTTTTACAGCAGACTTTTGCTTTTTTATTTCAGATTATTATCTGTTTATTGATTCTTCTCTCAGCCTACAAGACCCTTGAAGAATTCAGCAATCTTTCTGAAGAGGTTAAGAAGCCACTCCCAGAAGGACCACTTTGTAACAACCTCGCCTTCGCCTGCGCCTGTGTCGATCATAGCGCCTGCTATGGTAACTCTTGCATCGCCTGAGCCTGCAGGAACTACATAGTAGCCTTCTGCATCGGGTTCAACCTCAACACCGTTGATATAAACGATGTAGTCGTCGAACATGAAGCTCTGATATACTCTTACTCTGAAACGAAGATCGAAATCATCGGACCAGTAAACTATTGCTGAATTATAAACAGCTGCATAGTCTTCAATGATGAAGTGAGTATTATTGATAGATGTGAAGTTGATACCTCTTGTGTTGCCGCCTTCAATAATTGTAACGGTCTTTGAAGCCTTGAGGATACCTCTTGTTGCAGTAAGTGTAACTGTACCTGTACCGATAGCATAGAGCTTGCCGTTTGCAAAGAATACTATGCTGTCATCAGAGGATACCCACTGAGCATCTGTAAGCACTGCGCCGAGAGGCATCTTAACTGCCTTGAGATCAAGAACTGTGCCTGCATATGCTACTGATGAGCCTTCTATAACAAGTGTTGAACCTGCATCGGGATAAATTACATCGATAAGTCCGCTTACTTCACCTGCAACGAAGTCTACTCTTGACTGACTATCCTTGTCGAGGGTATTTCTTTCTTCGTTAAGGTCTTCGATCATACCGAGAACTTTTTCGATCTGAGCCTTGTTTTCTTCGAGGATGCTGTCTTCAACAACGCCTTCTTCAAGAACTTCCTTAAGGATTTCTTCAAGGTTGTCGAGTGCGGTCCAGTCAGCAGGCTGATTATAAACTGCTGTATAGGTTGCATCACCGTTTACAACTGCAACGGGCTTATCCCATGACTTGAACTTGTAGATAAATCCGTCTGCGCCTGTGAAGTCAGCTACATCGGGAAGTGCTACGGTGTCGCCGTTATAAGCCTTAACTTCAACAGTCTTATCCTTCATAATGAAGGTGATAGTTCTTTCTACCTTGGTAACAACTGTTGTTCTGGAAATTTCGTGTCCGCAAACAGAACAGTAAACTACTGATTCATAGCTGCCGTCCTTTGTTTCGGTTGCGGGAATTTCATTTTCCTTCACAGCCTCAGCGGGTGTGTGATCTGTTGTGGGGATGGAAGTACCTGCCTTATAGAGAGCGTCACAGCAGGTATAAAGTGTATTACCTGTGTAGCCTTCTTCCTTACAGGTGGGAGCCTTCACGTCAACAAGCTTTGTGGGTGTGCCTTCATGGTTATTTGCATCCTTTTCGCCTGTCTTAGCTACTGTGCCGAGCTTCACACCGCATTCGCAGTATGTTACTTCGTTCCAAGTCTTTGCTGTGATACATGTGCCGGGTACGATATCTTCAGCCTTGATTTCTGTTACACCTGTGTGAACAGCAGGATTCTTTTCGCCTGTTTCAGCAACTCTGCTGAGCTCTTTGTCACAGCCTGCACAGTAAGTAACTGTTGTCCAGGAGGATACTGTCATACAGTTGCCTTCAAATTCATCGATCTTATCTGTATATGTGTCGCCTGTGTGGTTTGTGGGATCCTTTGCACCGATCATCTCTTCTGTCTTTACGGTATCACCGCATTCACAGATTGTAAGCTCGGTCCAGGTTGCTTTTTCTGCACATGTACCGTCTACAATGTTTTCTGCCTTGATTGTGTTGTTGCCGGTGTGAACGTCAGGATTCTTTTCGCCTGTTACAGGCTTACGTCCGAGCTCTTCATTACAGCCCTTACAGTATGTAACCTCATCCCAGGTTGCTTCATGCATACAGTCGCCTGCAGCTTCGTTGTCAGTACCTGTATAGGTTTCGCCGGTGTGGTTCGTGAGATCCTTTTCACCGGTCTTGTTTTCGGTATTAACTACAGTACCGCATTCGCAGGTTGTAACTTCTGTCCAGGTAGCTTTTGCTGCACATGTGCCTGCTACTTCATTTGTCTTTGTTACTGTGTTGTTGCCTGTGTGGTTTTCGGGATTCTTTGCACCTGTCTGTGCAACTGAACCAAGCTTTGCATTGCAGCCGAGACAGTATGTTACATCATTCCAGGTTTCTGCTGCCATACAAGTGCCGGGAACAGTGTTTTCTTTTCTTACTTCTGTGCCGCCTGCGTGATTCTCAGCATCTTCATCAAGAACCTTACCGTAGGTTACGATTGCATCACAAGCGAGACAGTGAAGGTCACCTGAATAACCCTTATCCTTACAGGTTGCTGCCTTATCATCCTTGAGAACAGTTTCTGTTGTGGAGTGATTGAGAGGATCAGTTGCACCTTCTTCAGCAACTCTGTCGAGCTCTGCACCACAATCTGAACATTTTGTGACTGTCTCCCAGGTTGCCTCTGAGGTACATGTACCTGCTACCACATTGTCCGTTTCTGTGTAGGTTTCGCCAACGTGCTTATCTGCATCCTTTTCGCCTGTTTTGGGATCGGATGTGAGAATTTCCTTACAATCGTCACAGCGTGTAACCTCGTTCCAGGTCTTTTCCTTATTACATGTACCTGCAACGATATCTTCATCTGCTGTTGTGGTTGTGCCTACATGATTTGAAGCATCGAAGCCGCCTTCTTCGTATTCGAATGTGTCGGCATTCTCTGCCTTTGCATTTGCAGTACAGTCTATGCAATCATAATAGTATACTGCATACTTTGTACAGGTTGCTTCAGACTTGAGATGATCTGCATCAATAACTTTTTCTGTGTAGTTATGGGGAAGTGTAACGCCTGTTACAGGTTCGGTCTTAAGAACTTCATCACATACAGTACAGTATGTTACATTGTCATAAGAGCCGGCTGTTGTACAGGTTGCATTCTGGATGTTTTCCTGTCTTACGGCTTCATTATGTCCGGGAGCTACATGAACCTTATCGACTCTTGAAAGCTCTTTACCACAAACTGAACAGTAAACAACCTCCTGATAGCTGCCGTCTACAAGACATGTAGCGGGCTTGTCATTTTCAATAACTGCTGCAGCCGGTGTATGTCCTGTTGCATCTACATAATCGTCAACATAAGTATGTGAGGGATCATTCTTACAGATATATGTTGTGTAACCCTTATCTTCACAGGTGGGAGCAGTTACCGTTCCTTCGTAGTTGTGATCGGTTGCTGCAATAACAAATGTATCTGTATTATCATACATTACTGTGCTGAAAGCATCGGCATCTGCTGCAAAGTATTTATTACATACAGAGCAGGTCTTGTAGCTTTCCATACCGGTTGTGGTACAGCCGGGAGCTACTCTTTCGGTAGCTTCTGTAAATGTATGACCCTTTGCTGCGATAGCCGTTGTGTAAGTGTGAGAACTGTCGTTCTTACAGGTATAGGTCATAACACCGTCTGTGAGACAGGTTGCTTCAGTTGTAACCTTGCCTTCATAATCGTGACCTGTCTTGGGATCAACCTCATATGTTGTATAACCGCAGCCTTCACGCTGACAGTATTCGTATGCCTTATAACCGTCTTCTTCGCAAGTGGGAACCTTAGCTTCAACATTTACAAGATCGTGGTTATCGGGATCAATAGCAATTACAAGTGAAGAGAGCTCATTCTGATTTTCATCAAAGTATTTATCGCAGTCTGCACAGTCATAGTGTGCCTTTGTTCCCGTTTTAACGCAGGTTGCGGGAACTTCTGCTATAAGATCACCATAATTGTGGCCATTTGAAGGAATTTCAAGAGAATCAAGCTCTGCCTTGCTTTCATCAAAGTTTTTGCCGCAGGCATCACAGTGATAGTGACCGAGTGTTCCTGTGTCTTCACAGGTTGCGGGAATCTCTGCTATCCATGTGCCGTAGTTGTGACCATTTGCGGAAATTACAAGAGAATCAAGCTTATTGTATTCTGCGTCAAAGTCAAGCTTACATACTGAACAGTGATAGTGACCGAGTGTTCCTGCGTCTTCACAGGTTGCGGGAATCTCTGCTATCCATGTGCCGTATTTGTGACCTGCTGCGGGAATTTCCGTCTTGGTAGCATTGCCTTCTGCAAAAGCTTCGGCATTCTCTGCGAAATAGAGATTACATACTGTACAGGTCTTATATGCTTCATAACCGACTTCTGTACAGGTGGGTTCTTTCTTTTCTGTAACGTCGGAGAAGGTGTGACCTACGGCATCAACCTTATCCTGCTTTGTAGCACCGCAGACATTACATTTGTAATCTATTGTACCTGCTTTAGTACAGTAAACTGTTCTGCCTGTTTCTTTCCAAGTGTGTCCGTTTGCGGGAATTTCTTCCTGATATCTGAATGAGCAGACATTGCAGAATTCTGCCCTGATACCGGGCTCATTACATGTGGGTGCCTTAGCAGCGGTGTCATCATAGTAATTATGATCTTCTGCTTCATATTCAGCAACAAATGTTACTTCATCGGTAATTGCATCAACTGCATTTGTCCAGCCGGTGAACTTATAGTGATTTATATTAAGCTTATGATCTGTTACGCTGCCGTCATAATAAACAGCTGAATATCCTTCTGCTGCTGTGGGAAGAACGAGGGCATCGAAAGCTGTGCCGTAATCGATATTTTCTCTTGTAACAGTGATTTCCGTACCGTCCGCATCAAAGAATCTGAATGATACATCAAACTTCTTTATTGTCCAGGTAGCTTTTACAGAGATATTTTCAGCGGGCATTGTTTCGGGAAGTGCGGGAACCCAGCCTGCAAAATCATAGCCTGTCTTTGTGGGTGCAGCAGGCTCTGTAACTGCTGTGCCGAAGTCCTGAGTAATGGGAGCAACAGCACTGCCGCCGTCTGCATCAAATGTGATTGTGTATTCATTTACATTCCAGATTGCTTCTGCAGTCACATTTTCTGCAGGCATCTTTTCGGGAAGAGCAGGTGTCCAGCCGCCGAATGTGTAGCCTGTTTTTGTAGGATCTGCAGGAGCTGTTACATCTGCATTATAATCATATGTCTGAACAATATCATTTTCACCGTTATCAAGCTTATATGTAACAGTGTACTGATTTATTGTCCACTTTGCCTTTACTGTAGCACCGCCTGCAGGCATTGTAGCGGGAAGATTTTCCCAGCCGGCAAATGTGTAGCCTGTCTTTGTAGGATCTGCGGGAGCAGTAATCGCTGTGCCGAAGTCCTGAGTAATGGGAGCTACTGCGCTGCCGCCGTCGGTATCAAAGGTGATAGTGTATTCGTTTGCATCCCACTGTGCGGTAAACGTTACGTTACCGTACATACCTGTTGCTGTTACGCCTTCATCAACTACTGCACCGAGTTCCCAGTTACCCTCAGCTGAGGTTACCTTCCAGCCTGCAAATGTGTAACCGGTCTTTTCCGGAGCTGCAAGTGCGTTAACGGTATCGGTGATACTAAAGGGGATAACCTTTGTCTCGCCCGTGCCGTTATCATATACGTAAGTAATATTATAGGAGTTTTCTGACCACTGAGCGTAAAGTGTTACGCCGCCGTCTCTTACGGTTGTAAGCTTACTTACTTTGTCGCCGGCATAATACTTTGTACCCGTACCGTCCTTATTTGTTGTCCAGTATGAGAATGTATATCCGGTCTTTTCATACGTACATTCGGGAATAGTAATTTCGCCTGTGTACGTTGTGTTTATCTGTTCGGGAGCTGTGCCGCCCGTCTGTCCGTTTCCGTCAAAGTATACAGCATAGGAATTTTCGGACCAAGTTGCTGTGATAGTTGTGTTCTCGGGAGGAATTGTATCGGGAACAGTCTTATCCCAACCGGTGAATAAATAACCGGGCTTTGTGGGATCAGCAGGCTTTGTTACAGCATCGCCATAATGTCCGCTGATGGAATTTATAGCGTTACCGCCCTTGGTATCAAAGGTAATTGTGTATGTACCGAGTTCCCATGTTGAATAAAGTCTTAATGTTTCTGTAATAGCAACCTTTGTTGAAGAAGCATAGGGTGTTCCGTCTTCGTCAACCCAGCCCTGGAACTCATAGCCTGTTCTTGTGGGTGTGGGAAGTGTGCCGAAAGGCTGGTCATAGGTTACCATAATAGGTGCTTCATAAGAAATATCAGCATTCTCATTATCAACTTCAAAAACACGGATGTTTTCAAATCTTACGGTGTTGTTTGAGCCGTTTGCGTCAACTCTTATCTTTGCCTTTACAACCTCTGCCTTATCGGGAGCCGTAAAGATAGCGTTTTCGGGGTCAACACCTGTTGAGCCGCCGGTTGAATATCTGTTTGAGGGACCGTCAGCAAAATCAACCCAATTACCGCCTTCATCACAGAAGAAGATATATACGTCCCAAGCTGTGCCTGTAATATCCATATGAACCTTATACTTCTTACCGGGAGTTACGGGGAAGTAGGGTGATTCAGATGTTGATTCACCTGCACCGTCGTTTGAAGTAATGGTAAAGCCGTTATCAGTAATATCTGAAACAGTACCGTTTCCTGCAGCCTTATTCCATGCAGGATAATCAATAAGGTTATCAAAAACAACCTGATATTTATTTGCCTGCCATATTGCATAAACCGTATCATTAAAGCCTACGGTTACCGTAGCGGGAACAGTTGTTGCATTCTTGTCTGTTGACCAGCCGAGGAATGTGTAGCCGGTTCTTGTTGCGAAGAAAGTAGCTTTAACATCAGCATTGTTGAAAGATGAGGTAGTGCCGCCGCCAACCTGCATAGCAACAGTATTGGGAACGCCGTCACCGATAGCACCGCCGTTAGCGTCAAGAGTAAGAGTCGTATGAAGACCTGCTTCAGCAGTTGAAAGATCTGCTGTATCTACAGTTGCATTTGTAGGATTACAGAGGTTTGTAGCAGCAGTCTTAAGTGCAGAATAATATGTATTCCAGGTATCAGCCGTATAGTTTTCCTTTGCATAGGAAGTACCGTTCAATACATTTGCACGGAGTGTGCCCTTATTTGCACCTGTTACACTGATATTAACGAAGTCGTTGTTCCAACCGGTTGAGGTGATTGTGGCTTGGTACGTACTTTTTACAGCACCCTTAATTCTGAAGGAAGCTGTACCGGATATTGCCTTATTCCATGTGCTGTTATACTTAACACCGGTATTTCTGTCGCTTCCTTCCGAGAACTTTGTTCCGGCACTGTCCCAATCACCGGTATACTGACTGCTGCCGGTATCTGTTCCGTTATAGTAGCTGGAAGTCTGACCTGTGAAGTCTGAAACATACCACTGGTTTGATCCCTTGTCATTAGTTCCTTCACGGTCTGTAACCATAAAGCCTACTCTGAAGTTAGGAATCTGATTGAAGTTATTGTAACGGCTGGTATCAACCGTAAGATTAGCCGTGGGGCTGATTGAATTTGCACGGGCATGGTATTTTGTGGTTCCGGCTTCTACACCCTGATAGTTTATAGTAGGAGAAAGTCCGTTAGAACCTGACTGAATCCAGTTTGTATCGGGATTGTTATTTTCGGGAGTTTTAATTGTACCGAGCATGGGTATAAAATTAGCAGTCTGGATATACCATCTGCTGTTACTGTCACCGTCAGAATAACCGTGAACACCCGATACCCAAAGAATGGAGCTGGCGAAGGTATTATGCCATGCACCCTTAGCTTTTGCAGCCGCACCTACGGGCTGATACCAGGGAGCATAAGCTACAGAATATGCATAGTGTGTCTGTGTCTTGCCGTTTACGTCAAACACAAATGTCCACTCAACAAGAGCAGTACCGCCTGCATTAAGTCCTGCAGGAAGTGAGAACGTACCTGTTGCAGTTGTAGCAGAACTGCCGAAGGTAGTGCCCACAAGACCCGTAATTGAAGCGGGAAGCGTTATTGCAGCAGATGTCTTAGCACTTACACTCGTAAGCTTTGCACCGGGATATGTAATATGCACCTTTGCAGAAGTATCCTGCGACACAGAAACAGATCCGTCTGCATTGTTGTTGATATAATACTGAATTGAAGTTGATGCACCCGTTGAGGGAGTAAGATAGAGAGTTTCGGGAACAACTATCTTGATGCCTGCAACAGCAGCATCGGCCTCTACCGCACCTAAATCAAGGGGGAAGAAGCAAAATGTTGTGAAGAGCATTACAAAAGTTAAAAGAACGCTGAGAGTTTTATTTAACTTTTTCATTTTCTCACATCTCCTTAAAAATAAAATTTGTCCGAAACGCAAGAGGATAAACTGCCGTTTGTGCTTTGCTGTCACGGAATCTGACCCTTTCCGTTTGCGACAGGGAAACATTCACGTTTTTATCCGCTTTCCGCTTCTTTTGTCTATAAAAAAATATATTTATAGTTATAATTATTTTAACATTTAACTATTGTTAATTCAACAGTATACAAAAAAAATATAAACAAATTTCTCCTTTTCTTTTTATGCAATTCTTAATAAACTAACACAAAAAACACAACGCGGCAGAAAACCAAAGTCCTGCCGCTTAATACTATTTTGTACTTTCTTTTTTTACCATTTCAAAAGAATAATCAATTATATGAGCTTTTCTGTGTCTGAGCATTGTTACATAAAACTGTTTCTGCAGGTCTGATATACAAGGAATATCATTTATCATTCGCTCGATAGCTGTCATATCAATTGCAGGTGCAATACGTTTCAGAGCATGGTTACAATCCTTGTTCTGTAAAGATGAAATAAAGTCAAAATAGTTAATCTTCTTACCTTCGTTCTGTATTGCGGAAGTAGGGAAAACAAACACACGAGAATCAATTTCTTCTTTGTTTGAAAGAATTGCAGAAATGGTTTCCTCACTTGCCTGAGGATAAAGACAACTTCCGCAATCATACACAGGAGCTATAGTCATTTCATCAGTCTTCTCGTTATACAAAAATCCCCAGTTGCCGTTATGTCTGTCAAAGTTTCCTATAAAAGCATCAGCAATAAACAGATTCCAGAAATGCTCAGTAAGTTCTTCAGGGTCTATTGCCTGTTGATTCTCTATAGTGTAGATAATATCCTTCAATTCCGTTCCGTAACCATTATGAGCTGAATCTATCATCTGATTTTTCAGAGAAGCAAAATCCTGCAGAATAATTCCTATTGAAGTAAAATCCTTACATGCTACAACAATCTTTTCTTTATCGTTTACGGTAAATCTGCCAAGCAATGTTTCCTGCGTTCTGATGCCAAGCATATTTAGAATATGAGAACCGATATACTCTGAAATACAGCTATTAGTATAACTCATATCAGTATTCTTTCTCGGCAAAGGAGGAAATTTCAACATATATTGCTCGCCGTTATATATAACAGAAATCTTACTTCCGTTGGCACCTGCATAAGCCTTATTCTTTCTCGGCAATATTGAAAAATCTATCATTCAGGTTTCACCTCTCTAATCCTAAATACTTTTCTCTTAAATACCATGCTTGTTCGGAAGATATAATATCGTTAACCTCTGCTGAATTAATATCACTCTGAAGTTCACAATAATAGCAATCCATTAATGTTATACGTTCTCCGTTTTGTCGCTTTTCTAAAGCATCCTTATACACTGTTAATGATTCAGCAAGAAAAGCGGGAAGATTACATTCTAAATAACTTTTGTCAACAGGCTTTCCGTCAGCATCATAATCAGGCACAAGCAATTCCTCCATTGTGCAATTCAGAGCTTTAGCTAAAAGAAAAACCGTTCGGGCGGAACATTTTTCAAGCGAGCTTCTTCCGGAACATATATCTATAACGGTTGTTTTAGGAACACCGCTTATTTTTGACAGGTGGTACATTGACATATTTCTTTCATTCAAAGCCGATTGCAGATTCATACTCATCACCTCTGTTATATTATATCGTCACACCGACCTATTGTCAATATTCATATTTTTTCTGTTATATTTTATTCCATACAAGACTGCTTAATATTATAACATCTATCGCTTTTAGAAAAAAGCTGCAAAATCAGAGGGATTCCAAAATTTCCGTCAAGAAAACGGCTTCGCCGTACGCCTACGGCGAAACGCTTTCGTATAGTCCATCGCCGAGGGAAGTTTACTTCCCGTTCGGCGGGACATATAATCTTTTTACTTTATAGGAAGGAATTTCCTATAAAGTAAAAAAGCATTCTGCTTCAACCCCCCGCCCCCCAATCTT
>JAZNSD010000106.1:0-16826 GCA_045591055.1 Acutalibacteraceae bacterium
ATTCTGCTTCAACCCCCCGGCCCTGGGTCTTGGGGGCGAAAAGGTGTTTTTTGTTCAATAAGCTTGCGTCATTCAATGAGCCCGCAGGCGAATTATATGCTAATTGCTCACAACGCGAGCAATTTCCTATATAATAAAAAAGGATTACTGCAGAAATACACGACAGTATGCATCAGCTTGCTGACAGCAGCTCACACTTAAAAGCTTTATGCTCAGGCATTATTATCTCTTCCAAAAACCGTAACAAACAAATACACAAAGCTGCTGACTGTATTATGAATAAATGCATAAAACAAGATACCTGATGAGTTTATGGAGAAAAAGCCTGAAGTGGGCGGTGTGTCTGCGGTGAGGATCGTTATATGAAATACTGCTTAAAGCAGTCAAGTGGAGGATATAATTTCTCTACTGTTTAATAAATAGGGATAGATTTATTTTGTTTACTGTGGTAATATAAAGCTGAAGGAGGTGGAGCTATGGAAATGAGGTCGAAGAAAAATATCAGGAATATAAGCATAATTGCCGTAATTATGCTGTTTGCTTTTGTATGCAGAGTGGTTGCATTCAATATAGACGACTTTTTTATAGCTACGCTTCTTGTTATGATAAGAAATGCTATGCACATTTCACTTGCGGCAGTGTGGACTGTTTCAATTTATATGAGAGTTGTCAGTAAGCAGATAAAGAGTATGCTTATAGCTGTCGGTCTTCTTATGATAGGGTGGATGGTCATAAGAACCTGTAAGATAGAGTTCCTTTATACGACCGATACGCTTACCCGTTACTTCTGGTATGCCTTTTATATACCGATGATTCTGATTCCGCTTATCGGTGTTTTTATAACTATGCACATCGGAAAATCCGATGATTATAAGCTGCCGTCTCTTTTCAGATTGTTTTATATACCTGCGGCGTTGGTGATACTGCTTGTTTTTACCAATGATTTTCATCGTCTTGTTTTTGATTTTCCCAATGGGATATTGTATTTTAATTCAGATTATACTTACGGTCCGCTCTTTTTTATTCCTTCGGGCTGGTTTACCGTTCTCGGTTTTTATTTTGTTGTAAAGCTTCTTCTCAAGGGTAAGGGACCCGGTAATCATATGTTTCAGAGGGTGCATATTGCTATTATGGCAATTGCTGTGGTTTTCTGGTGTCTTTATGCTTTTACAGGTATTGATGCGGACCTTACAGCGGTTGACTGCGCACTTATTACACTTCTTCTTGAAAGTGCAATTCAGAGCGGTCTTATAAGAACAAACACCAACTACAGAAAGCTTTTTGAAATTTCAAGTGTAACGGCCCAGATTGCTGACAGTAATTTCAATGTCTGTGTCCGTTCCTCAGAATCAGAGGTTTTTTCAAGAGAGATTCTGAAAAGTGCCGTTTCGTCACCGCAGAATCTCGGTGATTATATTCTGAATGCAGAGAAAATATCGGGCGGATATGTTTACTGGCAGGATGACATAAAAAATATAACGGAGCTAATAGAAACCTTGCAGGAAACACAGAAGCAGCTCAGTGAAAATAACTTTCTTTTGCAGGCAGAGTACGAGCTCAAGGAAAACAAGGCCAAAACAGAAGAAAAAAACCGTCTGTTCAATAAGCTGATTTATGAAATTTCGCCGCAGCTTCTGAAGGCAGAAGAATTGTTAGCATTGGCTTCTTCGGATGAAAAAACCAAAAGAATGCAACTTGCAAAGCTTGCCGTAATAGGTGCATATATAAAAAGACGGGGAAACCTGTTTATAATTTCGGAGGACAGAAAAAAAATAAGATCCCGTGAAATAGAATTCTGCATAAATGAGTCCCTTACTAATTTGCGATTGCTTGATATTGTACCTTCATTTGTTTTCAGTCTTGATGAAGATATATCGTCAGCAGCAGCCGTAAAAGTATATGATATATTTGAATTTTTCACTGAAGAGCTTCTTGATACTGCTACAGCTCTTTTTGTGAAAATTTCAGAAAAAGAGGGCTTCATTTCAATGAGAATGATGTTCGGTGTTAAAAGTGCGAAGGATGAAATTCTTGCTGACAGCGAAATATTGAGCGGTGCTGATATAATTATTGAAAACTCCGATGATGATATAATTATAGATGTGCTTATCCCGAAGGAGGTAATGTGATATGATACCTTTTATCGGACTCGGCACTTATGTAAGAGCATTATTTCTTACAATACTTTTTGTTGAGGTGTGTGTTTCATCTTGTCTGACCATATGGAGCTTTATGCAGAAAAACCTGTTGCCGAAGATTATTTCACCTGTCTCAGCAATTTCAGCACTTCTGTTTATCTTGCCGTATTCCGCTTACATTTTTGCGGAAAATAACGGTGTTTCAATAAACGCGTACAGCTTTGTTGAAAAGCTTCTCGGTCTTCCTGCAATTGCAGTTATTTTGTTTGCAGCTATTGATGCAATTATAATTTCTGCACTTCTTATATTTTTCTTTATGGGAATCCGTAACGGAATATCTGCTTTTTCTGTTAAGGAAAGTGTTGATAAGCTTAAAACAGGAATATGCTTTTCATATAAAAACGGAATGATAAAGCTTATTAATCACAGAATGGATGAGCTCAGCAGAATTATAACCGGGAAAGAAATGACTAATGCCCTTGATTTTATAAATTCTCTCAGAAGCAGAGAATGTCAGCCGGGAACAGAGGTTTTAGCCGGCGATGATGACATTATGCTCCGTCTTCCCGATTGCTCCGTGTGGCGTTTTTCTGTTAAAAAAATAGGTGAAATGTACGAGATAACTGCAGCTGATACAACTGATTTATACAGAGTATCGGAAGAGATGAGGCTTTCAAACAGAGAGCTTAAGGAAATGCATGACAGGCTTCTTAAATACGGTGAAAATGTTGATGAGCTTACAAAATCCCGTGAACGTCTTGAAACAAAATACCGTATTCACGCAGAGCTGGGTAATGCCCTTCTTGCAACAAGACTTTATCTTCAGAATAATGACGGAAATTCCGATGAAATCATAAATATCTGGAAACGTAATATTACGGTGCTTGGTGTTAAAAATACCGAGGATGCACAATATAATGCAATGAACGGGCTTATCGAGGCTGCAAAGGCAGTAGGAATAAGAGTAATGATTTCAGGTGAAATGCCTGAAAAGGAGCAGGTGAAGAAGCTTTTTACAGAAGCTACTGCCGAAGCACTTACCAATGCCGTAAAGCACGCCGATACAAAGCTTTTCAGAATTTCCTTTACTTCAGATCTTTTCAGCTTCACCGCTTCCTTTTCCAATGACGGAAAAAAAGCAGATGAGTCTTACTGCGAAGGCGGAGGACTTTCTGCACTCAGAAAAAAGACAGAATATCTCGGCGGAAGAATGACAGTTAATGCCGAAAAAGACTTTACTCTTATAATAAAAGTTCCGAAATAAGGAGAACAGCTTATGATAAATGTACTGATAGTTGAAGATGACAGAATGGCAAGTAAGCTTCTTGAGGTCTTTTTACAGGACAGTGAGGTTTATAAGGTAATTGCTACCGTTGAAAGTGCATCAATGGCAGAGCTTTTCTGCAGTAAAAATATGTGTGATCTCATACTTATGGATGTTTGCACATCAATGAATGCAAGCGGTCTTGATGCCGCCGAAAAAATCAAGGCCGCCTATCCCGAAATTAAAATTATTATTATCACAAGTCAGCCTGAAATAAGCTTTCTTGAGAGGGCAAAGAGTATCGGAGTTGACAGCTTCTGGTATAAAACTCCCGTCGCAAGTGAGCTTATAGGTGTAATGGACAGTACGGTAAATGGGGAGAATATTTATCCCGATATGACACCGACACTGCAGATGGGATATGCACTCAGTATTGAGTTTACGGAAAGAGAGCTTGACGTTTTAAGAGAGCTGATTACCGGAGATACAAATAAAGAAATCGGAGACAGACTCAATATGTCACAGTATACTGTCCGTGACTATATTCAGAGTATGCTGGAAAAAACAGGTTTCCGCAGCCGTACTGAGCTTGCTGTAAAGGCAAGAGAAAGCGGTCTTGTTATCAATACCTGAAAAATCTCCTACATTTGTAGGGTATCAAACAATTAATTATTCGTTATAATTGTTTCATAAAGTAAAAAGGGGACATCTTTATGAAACAAAAATTATTAAGTATGTTACTTGCCGTTGTTATGGTTATGGGAACAGTCTCACCTGTTTCTCAATACCTTACGACGGCTTTTTCTGCTGATGCGGCATCGGCAATACCTTCAACAGGGAATTCAGTCATCCTTGCTGATAGTTTTGGCAAGCTGAAGTATGCACTGGAATATGCTGAAGCCGGCTCTACAATCGTCCTTGATGATGATATCATGGTCGACTCGCAGGATATGGAGGTTGAAGTCGGTGCAAAAGGTATGTTGACTCTTGACCTTAACGGTTTGTACTTTAAGGGAATGAATAATTTGTCGGATGCATTTATAAGACTTACTAACAGCACTCAGCTTTATATTATTGATAGCTCAGGAGGAAGCGGGTTTTTCGATGTCAGTATAGGAAATGTTGAAAATGCGAGTATAATTTCTCTTGAAAACAAAGATGCTGAGCTTCATATATACGGTGCGTCACTCGGAATGACCGGCGGTACGGGGATCACTGATAATAAAGGAAACGCAATAATTAAGCTCAGACAATTCAAAAGCTTTACTGCGTACGGACTTAATGCTGTGGCACATGCACCTTACAGTAATGCAATAAGCTTTGAGCCTGAGTCTGAAAATGCATTTAAATCGTCCACGGTATATCTTCCTGATGCAAAGCTTCGTGCCCATGGATTCTGCGTTACATTTACCATGAATCCTGAATTTGATGACTTTTTTATGAAGGACTCTTTTGCTTCGTTCAAAATCTCTATGAAGGAGTTCGGAAGCTATGCCGGCGGCACAGGTTATATCTTTGATACAAACGGTGTTTGTGATGTGAAGCTTGCCGATATCCTACCCGAAGACTCTCTTGTTCTTAAAACTTCAGACGATAGTATTGTTGCGGGTACATCGGCTTTATATGATATTAATTATGACATAAAATCAGTTATTGACCGTAATAAAGACGGCAGCTTCACCTCTGCAGATTCCTGCGAATATGCAGGTGAAAATCATATCAAGAGCGGTAACTACAAAGAGCTTCTTTTATCCCCTTATGTACATTTTCGTCAGTGTAAAAAATGCACGGAGATCAAGGCGTTCAAGCATGTAACAATCGATACAGATTATATTGCGCCCGGAAAGAATACAGCGGGCAGGAGTGCAGGTGAGCATTGTCTTACACCTGCTGATGCACCGCACTATGATACCTCTGCACCCATTCCTGCAGAAAACCATATTGCCGATACTAAGGAAATTATATATATTTCCACAGAGGAAGAATTCATTAAGGCGATGTATAAAAGTTACTCAGGAGTAACCTTATGTCTTATGAACGATCTCCACTTCAATATGGATGATCACAACCGCTTGGAGCTTATTCCTCTTACAACAGGTGATATGACCATTGACCTTAACGGCAGAAGCATTTATGCAGAAAGCGCCCATACTCTTTCGCTTTTCAGATTAAATGCTTTTGATCCTGAAAAAGGTGCAATAAGACTTCATATTGTAAACTCCGAAGCAGACAGTACATCACAGATAGTTTTCAATAGTGTTATCAATACAGCATCTGTGTTTTCACTTGACCATCCTGCAGTCGGACTTTATATTTATCCTGATGTCAGAATCGTGAGCAATCTTCTGAAAATTAACGATTATGTAGCGGCAAAAAATTACACTGCTGATACAATCAAGCTCAGTAAATTCAACGAACTTGAGATTTACGGAGCAGAAATTGTAAATAATACGCCCAAAGGAAATTGTATTCGGTTTGACTGTTCGGGCGGAAACGATGCCTTCAAAAACTCTTCTGTAGAACTGAACTCTTCTGTGTTTCGTTCAATTGACAGCAGTATTGATTTCGGAACACTTATGACAGGTGCATTAAGCTTTGATGCAGCGGATACTTATTTTGCAAAAGCTATTGATAATGATGTCTCCCGTTTTTCTGCAACAGGCGATATCAAGGTTTCAGATATTCTTGGTGGCGGAAACAACCTTTACACCAATTTTAATTTTGCTAACATTGTAAAAGTATCAGCATTAATTAAAAATTTAGCAGCAGAAAATGAAATTATCATTTCTCAGGGTATAAACAGCAGATGCGAAGACCACAGCACAAGAGAAATCCTTATTGACGGAAGATATCATTATCTGAAATGTGATACCTGCGGTAAGGTTGTTGAAAGAATGGAGCATGAAAGAATTGTTCCGGATGATCCCGGCAGCTGCGAGCAGAATATTTATCGCGAATATAACTGTGAATGCGGTTTACTCGGAGCGGTTGAATTTACAGGCCACGATCTGAAGCGTGTTGCTGCAACAAAAACCGACTGCGAAACAGCAGGATATCTTGAGTATTATGAATGCCGTAACTGCGGTGCGCTGTTTGACAGTCCTTACGGCGGTACTGAAAGAGAGCTTTCAGATTTCTTTGTGCCTGCAAAGGAGCATAACTGTGTTATTCTCATAGAGATGCATGAACCTGACTGTGACGACTATGAATCAAAAGTATGGCGCTGCAGTAATGAGAATTGTGATTATTCAATGACGTCTGTGGATAACAATAACTATCCTGTCGGTCATTCTTCCATCGCAGGTCTTACAAGAGTTATGTCTCATGACGGGCTTGAGCCTACCTGTACAGCAAAGGGGTATTCGGGCACATATTATACCTGTGCCAAAAATGATGCATGTGGTGATATGTACAAGGATTCATCCCTTAGCCAGAAGATTACTGAAGACGATCTTGATATCCCTGCTCTCGGACATGATTTTTCCGACGGATTTGAATATATTTTTGATGCAACTTGTGTGGATGATACAGTGACACGTGCAGTCTGCAAGAGATGCTCTTACGTGAAAATTGATGTAACAGAAGCAGAAGGACATATGTTTGATGATGGTGTATACATCTATCAGCACTGTGAGGATATTAATGTCAAGGAATATACTTGCGAATACTGTGATGCTAAAAAATATGAAAAAAGTTTTTCTGTTACCGGACATATATATCAAGATAAAGAGGTCATAACACCTCCCGGCTGCGTTTCAGGAGGAACCACAAAAATTTCCTGCTCAAATCCTTGGTGCGAAGATTTCTATTATGAATATCCCTCTGCCCTCGGCGGACATGAACTTAAAAAGCAGGATGAAATTCCTGCAAAATGTGATACTGACGGTGTGAAAGAGCATTATAAGTGCACAAGAGACGGGTGCGCAGAATTATTCTTTGATGAAGCCGGCACGCAGAAAGTCAATAATCCCGCACTTCTTAAAATTCCCATGACAAAATGTCAGACTACTCTCAAGCTCGTTGCAGGACAAGAAAACAGTTGTACTGAAGACGGTTGGTTTGCCCACAAGAAATGTACCGTCTGCCAAAAGACATATATGACTGACGGTGTAACGGAATTTGATCCCTTTGAATTTATGGAAGCAAGAGGTCATTCTCTCTCATTGCGCAAGGCAAAGCCTGCCTCCTGCACGGCTTCGGGCACAATAGCATACTATGAATGTGCGGGTCAGTTCGGTTGCGGAGCTAAATTCCTTGATGCAGAGGGCAATGTGCCTGTTACAGATGTTACAGACCCGATAAAAGAACACAAACTTTATCTTGTAAAAGAAAAAGCACCTTCCTGTACTGAAAGAGGATTCAAGGCGCATTACAGATGTGAAAAGCTTTGCGGTCTTTATTTCTCTGATGACAAAGGAACTGTGGTTGATCCTGATGCACTGTTCATTGCTGCCGCTCACACTCCCGGTGAATGGGAACTGACAAAGAATCCGACTCCGGATTCTCCCGGTGTTGAGAGTCTGAAATGCTCTGTCTGTAAGGCAGTTATTTCAACAAGAAATGTGGAATATGTACCGCCTGAATATATCCTCGGTGATGTTGATTTGAACGGTGCTGTAAATGCAGCAGACGCAAGACTTGCTCTTCGTGCTTCTGTCGGTCTTGAAACTCTTTCCGATATTCAGAAAAAGGCTGCCGATGCAGATAAAAACAGTGAAATAACGGCTGCCGATGCCCGTCTCATTCTCCGTACATCTGTCGGTCTTGAAGAACTTAAATAAAGGAGAATAATTATCTTGAAAAAAATTACATTTTTAATTTTGTGCTTAAGTTTGGTATTTTCATTCGTTGCTTGCGGTGATAACACGGAAAACTCTACAACTGCCGGTGCAGAATCAACTGTTGCGGAAAACACAACAGCTGAAGAAACTACTGAAAATACTGTAACCGAGGAAACAACAGCTGCCGAAGAAGAGACTGCTGCAGCTGACGAAACAACAAAAACTCCGGAAGAAGTAACTGCTGAAACAAAGAATGCCTCGGTAACGGTCGAGCAGGTTGAGGATATCGCAGGTGAATACGGTACAGTTTTCAATGCCTCAACGGATGAATATGCATTTTACGCAGTTTTCAGAACCGATGTAAAAATCACCGATGTAAAGGTGCTTGGACTTACCTTTGTTGATGCCGACGAAAGCGGTGTTATAACCTTTAATAAGGAAGTACTTCATACCGTGGATGAAATAGGCCCTGATTTCAATCTTGCCGTTCATCTCACGGCAGAGGGCTCAATTCCCGCTTACGGTATTTCTTATGTTGATGCGGACGGTACAGTAAAAAGCTTCTCCGTTAATATGAGCGGCGAAGACGGTAGTCTCTATCTTGCCGAAATAAAGTAAATCTCATTTAAAAGCGAAGGGCACTCTGATTCTGTCAGGGTGCCTTTTAATTATGTAATTGTAAACAAAATAGTTTATCCTTTTTCTCTGGATACCCCCTACAAATGTAGGTGGCTATAAAAATACGGTTGATATATAATTTATTATGTATAGATATGTTTTTATACTAAAAAACAAAGGAGACAAACAATCATGAAAAAGAAAATTTTAAGTCTGCTTCTTGCTTTTGCTGTTGTTTTCAGTGTATTCATTCCTTTGAATATTCTGCCTGAAACAGAGCTGATTGCAGATGCAGCAACAGCTGTTACATGTAATTATGAACCAATCAAAATCAGTTCGTACCAAGAGCTTGATGAAGCATTAAGGCAGGCTTATAACGGTATGGTCCTGCAGCTTACTCAGGATATTAATGTCGGAGCAACTTCGGCAGATATTACTATTAGACCCGATATGACCAATATGACTGTTGTTCTCGACCTCAACGGTCATAACATCAAATACTCCCAAGTGCAGAATTCCACCTTCAGAGGAATTGATCTGAACTGTGCAAATTCAAACTTTCATATTATAAACAGTGCTTATGATAAGGGTGATGAAAAAGCCTCTATCGGCGGTCATACAACAGGCTTCTCATTTCTTTTCTTAGATAATCCCACAGCATCCTGCTACATTGGTCCCGGTGTTGAAATCAAGGGCAGCAATGCTGCATGGGCTCTTGTATGTCTTGATTTTTTCAAGAATTTTGTAATGTATGAGTCTGATATTACAGTAGATTCCGTTCTTGCTGATAATACTACAGACTGTATTATGTTTGCACCCGCTCAGGGATATGGCAGTGCATACAATAATTCTGACTTCCGTCTCAATAAGTGTAACCTTACCACAAAAAAAGGCGACTGTATTGACCTGAGATATTTCGGCACATTTACAGCTAACAAAAGTGGTGCTATGAGCTTTGTTCTCAATCAGACTATGCTTTATGTTAATCATGATGATGCTTATGCCATTAATCTCAGTCATGCTCAGAATGCAAGCTCAAATGTTAATGTCGGAGAGCTTTGCTATGAGCCGGGCATTATTAATGTATACGGATATAATCCTTATGTAGGAAGTTGCTTCTTCTCCGGAAAAATTCAAAATATTTTTTCCGGCTGTGACATATATTTCTATAATAATGCTTATTATACGAGCAATTGCTCTCACAGTTCCAACAGAGCAAATATTTTTACCTGCTCAGCATCTGATGGACATATCTGGGTATGCAGCAAGTGCTATTGCGATTATTACTATTCAGGACATACATATAAAAATTACAAAGCACCTACAGCTACAGCTGCCGGAAACACAGGCGGCTACAACTGCAGCTGCGGATATTTGACATACTATGAGCTTCCGGCAGAAACCCCCGTTGATCCCTTTACAAAGGTTCAGGAGGTTGCATCATGGAGCTCACTTAAGAGTGCTCTTTCTTCCTCGCATCCAACTGTAGTAAGGCTTAAAACAGATATTGTTGTTGAGGATCATAATAGTTCTTATACATTACGACCTGCCACAAGAGGCAACCTTGTTATCGATCTTAACGGTAATGATTTAATTGTTAACTCAAACAAAACAAAGTACCTTTTTGACCTTTCATCTGCAACATACGGCAGACTCGGTACAAACCTTTCAATTGTAAGCTCGGTAAGTGGCGGCGGCGGAAGTGTTATTTTCAATACTACTCAGAAGGAAGCTGCCGTCGTAAAGCTTGCAAACAAAGCAAACAGCCTTACTGCTATCCGTGTAGGAATCGTCTTAGGCTCTAAAACAGACAACTCTCTTAATTATACAGATTCTACAGCTCAGACGTATGCTATTGACTGCTCTGCTGCACATCAGCTTAATATTTACACATCAAGTATCTATAACTATAAGCAGAACGGCAACGGCATAAGATTCAGTTTTGATACATCCGATGCATTCAAAAATACAACTGTAAGAATTTACCGTTCAGATTTCGAGTTCAAGACCTTCGGTCTCAAGTTTGAGAATAAATCAGCAATCAGCCCCACCACCTTCGGTGATTTTACAATTTCAAATAATAACTACTTCACGCCTCTCAACACCACCGGTAAGGTAATGTATGTTTTCGGTACAAACTCAGCAAAGCTTGCTGATCTTGTTGATACAGACTACCATTTTGTTGACGGAACTTATTCTGTTTCTCCCGATAAGACACTGGCAAATGATAATTTCACTGCAGGTAAGAAATACTGGACAAAGTGGAGATGGAATTCTTCCAATGTCTGTGCGCATACCGAAAAAGTCACTATCCAGTATGCTGATTTTGGTGCATTGCAGTATTGTACAAGATGTAAGAATCCTTTCGCACAGGATCATCATATAGTTGTTGATAATGAGAGATCTACCTATGCTGATTGTACCCATGACGGTGAAGTTTTCTACATCTGTGATGATCCCGGATGCGGATATGAATACAGTGTGAAAGAAACTGCAAAAGGCCATATTCCGAATACAGATGACGAGGGTGATGACATTATATTCCGTAAATGCCCCGCAAGCTGTATCAACGAAGGCGTTTCTGCTGATTACTTTGAATGTTTTGTTTGCCGTGAGCTTATTCTTCTTGAAACCGGTGAAATTACAACTGAAAATGATGTTATAATTCCCAAAAACGATGAACACGATTTCAAGGAATACAAGAAATGCGATCCTACCTGTATCAGCGATGGCTGGACATTGGATTTTGAGCAGTGTAAAGACTGCGGAACTATTCATAATTATAACACCGGTTCTCTCCAGATATTCACAGGAAGCGATGCAACAGCATTCATTAATGCCGTCAGAATACCAAAGGTTGCTTCTAACCATAAGATGACAAAGTATGTGAAGAAGGATGCAACCTGTACAGAGGACGGTGTTAAAGAAACCTTTGAAATCTGTGAATACTGTAATGAGGTTCACAAGGCGAGCGGAACTCTTACCGGTGATGCTGCTATGGAATTCTTCTTTGATTCCTCAATTCCCAAGCTTTCACATAAGCTTACAGCTGTAGGTGCTAATCCCGCAACCTGTACAACGGGCGGTAATATTGCCCATTATAAGTGTACCCGTGAAAACTGCGGAATGCTCTTTAGTGACGCCGCAGGAAAGAATGCAATTACGGATGTTACTGTAAAAGCTACAGGACATAGCTATGAATGGGTTGTAACAAAGCCTGCAGAAGCAGGAAAGCCCGGTGAACAGGCATACACCTGTAAGGTATGTAAGGATGTCAAGGAAAAGAAGCCCATTGCTGCTCTTGAATCTGATTACATTCTCGGTGATGTCGATATGAACGGAGAGGTAACAGCAGCGGATGCAAGACTTGCTCTTCGTACTTCAGTTGGGCTTGAAACCCTCTCTGATGTTAAGAAAAAAGCAGCAGACGCTGATAAAAACGGTGATGTAACTGCCGCAGATGCAAGACTTATTCTTCGTTGTTCGGTCGGACTTGAAACCCTTAAATAAAACTGCAAATACAAACAGCTTCCGTCGGGATTTTCTCGGCGGTTGTTGTTTTGTATTGTCATAAGTTTCTTTTATCTGATAAACAAAAAAGGCAATATGTTACTCCGAACGGGAAGTGAAATTATTTCAGACGTGTGATTATCGGAAAGCGGTAACGTATGACAGTTTTGTGTGTTGATACAAGTATAATTTATATGGCACCCCCTACAAATGTAGGTGGCGATAAAAAGTCGGTTGTTATAGAATTTATTATGTATAAGTATTTCTTATGCTAAAATCAAAAGGAGTAAATAAGAATTATGAAAAAGAAAATTTTAAGCTTTATGCTGGCTGTTGCGATGATTTTTTCTGCATTTTTACCTGCAGTTGAAATTTTGCCCGCTGTTGAATCTGCTGCGCTTATTTCAGCACAGAATGCAAATATCGCACCTGTTCAGGTCGGAACTTTAGGAGAGTTGGTTTTTGCAATGGAAAACTCTGTTGCCGGTCAGACCATAACTCTTACAAATGATATTAAATCAACGAATGCTTATGATTGGCAGATGGATATTTCCGCAGACGGTATTCTTGTGCTTGATCTTAACGGTTATGATATTGAATTAAATTCTCAGAATACTGCGGTTCTTTTTAATATTACTAAATCAACTAATTTTCATATTATCGATACAAAAGCAAAAGTATCGAATCTTGGTTCAATAACATTTTCGTCCAAGGTAAAGGATAAAGAAATATCTGTTATTGCTGTTGACAATAAGGATGCACATCTGAACCTCCATAACCTTGTGACTATTTTCCTTAAGCCTTATCCCGGAGATACTACGCTTCCCAAAAAGTCAAGTATTCTTCGCTTCGGAGCTTTTGAGCAGTTTAATAACTACGGTACTAACCTTAATTCAAAGATAGACAAAACTCTTGGCGTATCTTTCCAGCCTGCAAGAGATTATAATTATAACGATTCCGATTTCGGTTGGTATAAAGGAATAATCTCTACTGAGGGTGCGTGCTTTGATTTTGATCTCGTAAATGAGTCTGCACAGAAGGATTTTATCCGTTTTGCCGATATTACGATGATACCCGGCAGTGATGATGTATTTAATGATTCTGCTTTGAAGTGTTATCACAATGATAGTTCACCTGTTTCTCAGTTCTTTATGATGGATGCAAATAAAATGACCGTCAAGGTTGGCGGAACTGAAGTATCAGACACTAAAGCATTGAATACAATTTCATCAAGAACAAAGGTAGAATATGTAAGCTCTTGTACACACGGAAGCTATAATGATGTTCTTTCCTATACAGCAGGTCATATAAAGGTATGCTCTTACTGCGGAAACAACTATACATTTGAAGCACATTCAATCGGTACACCTTCTGCTTATAAGGAGCCGGATGCAAATAATGCAGGTAAAACATCAGGTGTTAAGTGTAATACTGCGGGATGTACATATGATCTTGGTGTATATCTTCCCAAGGTTTCGGAGCCCGTTGTTGACGGCACAACAATTTATGTTGAGGATTATGATGAATTACAGTCGGCATTCCTTAAGGCAAGAGCAAATGACATAATCAAGCTGAGTAATGATATATCCTTTAATGATTTGTACAGTACTTATTCTGTAAATACAGCTGTTTTAAGACCTCAGGCAAGAGGCAGACTTGTTCTTGATCTTAACGGATATGATATTATTGCAAGATCCGCAAGCACAAAGTATCTCTTTGATCTTTCTATGTTTGATCCCTTAAGAGGAGCTGTATCTCTTTATATTGTCAATTCCGCTTCCGATAAGGACTCAAAAATTTCTTTTGAAGAGGCAAGTTATGACGGAAGTGCACTTGTGAATCTTGATAATAATGCAGCAGGTCTTTTTATCGCTGATGATGTAAAGCTTGCCATTACCTCATCACAGAATGTTAAAGATACAAGCGTTATTTATGCACGTCGCTTCAGAGAATTAAGAATTTACAGAGGACAGCTGCAGAATGCACTCAGCACAGGTGTCGGTATTATGTTCCGTCCCGGTAGTGCTGTTGAATATAATAATGCAAAATTCTCAATCGATAGTACTAAGATCACAGCACCTGATGCTTGTCTTGATGCAACCACATATGCGTATAAAGAATTCAGAATCGGTTCTGCTGATCTTATTGCAAACAGCGGCAAGAGAGCAATAAAGGCAATAGATACAGAAACTGCAAAGCTGAGCAATATCATTCGAAGCGGCTATCAGGCAGCCGGTGTTGATAATTCTACGCTTCTTAAGAATATTTCTAAGAATGCTATTTATTTCAGAACTTCAAATACCTGTTCACATGCTAATAATGCCACTGTTCTTATCTATGATTTAAGCCACAGAGTATATTGCACAAGCTGTTATTGGTACAATGATAATGGTGATCATGAGCTTGTTCCTGAGTCGGGAATAGCAGCAGACTGTTCAAATCCCGGACACATCAATTACACTTGTGTATGCGGTCATACCGAAAAAGAAATTATTGATCCTACAGGTGATCATTCAGGTACAGTCATTAATGCAAGACCTGCAACCTGCAGTCAGCCCGGTGTAAAAGAAGCTTATTTCAAATGTGAAATGTGTAATAAGTATTTTCTTGAATCTACAAAGGCGGAGATCGAGTTTGAAAAAGTTATAATTCCTCCTCATGGTTCTACTTTAGTTACGGATAAAAGCGGACGTAACCGTCTTACCTTGAAAAAAGATGCAACATGTACTCTTGATGGCATAAAAGAATCATACTACACATGCAAAATATGTGATGCTTGGATTTCAACAAAGGGTGTAGAACTTGATAAGACAAATAATGTTATTCCCAAGCTTTCACATAAGCTTGTTGAGGTTTCCGCTACAGGTGCAACCTGCACAAAGGATGGTAACATTAAACACTGGAAGTGTGAACGTGAAAACTGCGGAATGCTCTTCAGTGATGCCGCCGGAACAACCGCAATCACAGACGTAACCGTAAAGGCTGCGCATTCTGTTCAGAAGGTAGCAGCTGTTAAGCCTACCTGTACAGTTAACGGTAATGTAGAGCATTACAAGTGCACAGTATGTAATACACTCTTCAGCGATGCCGCAGGTAAAACTGCAATTACAGATGTTACTGCAAAGGCTACAGGCCATATCTATGAGTGGGTTGTAACAAAGCCTGCCGAGGTTGGTGTTGCAGGCGAACAGGCATACACATGTAAGGTATGTAATGATATCAAGGAAACAAAGCCCATTGCTGCTCTTGACCCTGATTACATTCTTGGTGACGTTGATATGAACGGTGATGTAACGGCAGCAGATGCGAGACTTGCTCTTCGTACTTCTGTCGGACTTGAAACACTTTCCGAAATCAAGAAAAAGGCAGCGGACGCTGATAAAAACGGCGATATAACAGCAGCAGACGCAAGACTTATTCTTCGTTGTTCAGTCGGACTTGAAATTCTTAAATAAACTGCAAATAAGCACAATGACCGTCGGAATATTCCGGCGGTTATTGTATTTCTCCGGAGTCTTTTTGTTGTGGAAATGTACAAATAGAATGTGTTATTTTTGTCCTTCATATCCCTACACTTGTAGGTATTAATTTTCCGTTATAGCTATTAAAATTATAATAAGGAAAAATATTATCTTGATAAAGATTTTAAGTAACCCTGTGAGGTGAAGAATGTGAAATATGTAAAAAAAGACAGCGGTTTTCTGCTCTCATTTTTCATAAATCTTCTTTTTAATCTTGAATGGGCAATACCTGCAGTAATATGCTTTGTTCTTCACTTTATATTCGGAATTTCACTTTGGTGGACAGCGGGTTTTGTTGCCTTATGGATAATTGTTGTGCTTGCAAGAACCTCACTTCTTTTTGCGCTCAACAGAGTGGGAAACATACCTGAAAAACAAAGAGAAAACAAGAATCCTTATTCAAGCGGTGCATATAAGCCGGTAGATAAGGAATGATTTTGTTTATTTGCACTTTGGTGCGATTAATACATATTTATAAATAACCGAAAAGGAGAAATAATTTATGGGACTTATTAAAGCAGGAATCGGAGCACTTGGAGGCGTTTTAGCCGATCAGTGGAAAGAGTTTTTTACCTGCAATTCAATCAGCGACGACATACTTATCGTAAAAGGACAGAAGAACGTTTCAGGTCGTTCTTCAAACACAAAAGGCAGTGATAATGTTATCACATCGGGCTCGGGAATTGTTGTAGCCGACGGTCAGTGTATGATTATCGTTGAGCAGGGCAAGGTAGTAGAAGTCTGCGCAGAGCCCGGACAGTTTACTTATGACGCTTCAACAGAGCCTTCAATCTTCTCAGGCTCCTTCGGAGAAAGCCTCAAGGAAACCTTTAAGACAGTAGGAAAGAGATTTACCTTCGGCGGTGAGCCTGCAAAGGATCAGAGAGTTTATTATTTCAACACCAAAGAAATAATGAACAATATGTTCGGAACAAAATCTCCCATTCCTTTCAGAGTAATCATCGACCCCAAGCGTGATATTGACTATGAAATA
>JAZNSD010000107.1:0-3308 GCA_045591055.1 Acutalibacteraceae bacterium
AAAGAAGATTACCCTGTGGTAGAAAACTTGATTCGTGAGGCATTTTGGAATGTGTACCGCCCCGGATGTATGGAGCACTATCTCATAACACGGTTAAGGGAACATCCTGACTTTGTCAAGGAACTTGATTTTGTTATGGAAAAGGACGGCAAAATCATCGGTCAAAATGTGTTTGTAAAAGCAAATATCAAAGCAATTGACGGAAGAAATATTCCGATTCTTACAATGGGACCTATTTGCATTACACCAAAGCTTAAAAGACAAGGTTACGGTAAAATTTTGCTAGATTATTCAACCCGGAAAGCTACCGAACTTGGCTTTGGTGCAGTATGCTTTGAGGGCAATATCGATTTTTACGGCAAGAGCGGATTTACATTTGCAAGTGAATTCGGACTCCGTTATCACGGTCTGCCTGAAGATGCAGATGCATCGTTCTTCTTATGCAAAGAATTAATTCCCGGATATTTAAGCGGTATCACAGGAGAATACGGACCGCCCGAAGTTTATCTTTTCCCGGAGGAAGAAGCAGAGGAATTTGACAAAAAATTTCCTTATAAAGAAAAACTGAAACTTCCGGGACACCTTTTCTAAAACGGATACAAACAACAGCAGCCGATGCGAATTTTTCGCATCGGCTGTTTTCATGTTGAACCTATTCCAATATACTTTTAAACTCATCTGGAGTTATCTGTGATGTTTTATATTTTTTTCTGTACTCTCTAAATATACTTAATTGCTGAGCAAGTTCTTCTTGCTCTTTTTTATTTGCTGACCGTTTCATTCTGTGATATAAAACCTGATATTTTTTTTCATACAACAAAAGAAGGTCGTCTGCTTTTACTTTTTCAGAATAATTCTTTTTAGCTCCAAGCTGTCTGCATGTTTTACCGTTTTTAAAGATTCGATCACAATAATGAACGCCTGTATTATGAGCAATAAAAAATCTCGAACAGTTTGGGCATTTTGTAAGCAAAACATTATGTCTGATTGAGTACATCATTTCCAGTAAGATTAAAGCCTGGAGAGAATTAAGATAATATGTTTCAACAAAATCAATTCTGTTATCTTCAATGGCTACAGGACGGCTTTCGCAAATAGAATAGCTGTATTTACCGAGCTTTAAATCTGAGTCACACTGCAAAAAAGCATTTACTTTTTCCTCATTACTCTTATTTGAAAAACAACGTTCCAACATTGAAAGGGCAAATTCTTTTAATTGTTGCTTATCCTCATTAGGAAAAAAGTTTTCAAGATTTCCCCATTCATCCATAGCAATCATATATGTCACATATCCGAGGGCAGATGTATATACGCCTTTCTCGGTAGCCAACCTCACACTGTCACTTAAAAAAGATGCTTGAAAATTCATACTTTACCTCCAAGTTATATTACATTTTCGTTACAAGAATACTTTTTTGAAAAAAGTCGTTGACAAGATTTTCAAAATTGTTTATAATGCAATTACAGTCTTTGATACTTTTCAAAAATCTATTCTGACATAATTATATCACAAATAATTTAAATTGCAATAGGTTTAATGAAATTTCTCAAAACTATTTTGTTCTTTGACAACTAAATAGCTTACACGGTGAGAGATACTACGCCACGAGGCCTTATATAAGGAAGAGCGAGAAAACTTGGTCGGAAGGAGCAATGGAACGGTAACCGAAGGTAAGTGCAAACAAAAATTTTATTTGGAAAGGGTGATTCAAAATGATGAATTACGAAAGAAGCTTATCGACTATAGATGGTAAGCATTTAATGGAAAAGAATGTGAAACCTGTCAGATACATCGTTGATGATTTGATTCCTGCAGGTGTTCTCATGCTTGCAGGAAGTCCTAAGATAGGCAAGTCATGGATGAGCCTTTGGCTATGTCTGTCGGTGGCGAACGGGACTGATGTGTGGGATCTTAAATCTCACAAGTGCGATGTCTTATACATGGCGCTGGAAGACAGTGAGAACCGTCTTCAAACACGACTTCGAAAGTTGAACATGCCTGTCCCTGAAAACATTCACTTCGCTTTAACGTCAGGTGATTTGGATTCGGGACTGCTGTATCAGCTCGATGATTTTATGTGTAACCACCCTGATACCGGTCTTATTGTAATCGATATCTTTCAAAAGATCCGAGGAAGTCTTAAGGAAGGTACTCTCTATGCAAATGACTGTAAAGAGATGGCGTTGCTCAAAGCTTTTGCTGACAAGCATAACATAGCAGTTGTACTTGTGCACCATTCTAAAAAGGGTTCCGAATCAGATCCCCAGGACTCCATCTCAGGTACAAATGGTATTGCTGGATCAGCTGATAACAATCTGATTCTTAAAAGGCATTCTCGCTACGAATCAGTTGCTGTTTTATCTATACTCGGCAGAGATGTTACCTCACGAGAGTTGCATCTTTCGATGAACGATATCAACTGCGTCTGGGAAAAGCTTGCGGATACTTTTGAGCAAAAGGAATCGGAAAGACTCTCGAAAATGCTCAGGGCTCTTCTCGAAAAAGAAAAAACTTTTGTGGGTACTGCAACAGAGCTTTGCGATAAGATCAAAGCAATGTTTCATGAAAGTTTTGCAGCCAATAGCCTCGGTAAAAAGCTAAGTTGCTACCGAGCTGTCATGAAGAAGTACGATATTGTTTATGACAATACCCGTCTCCATGACAAAAGGCAAATCAGTTTGAAACTTAACATTCCTGAGGATGAAACGAAAGAGCCTGACGATTTGAAGACAGACGATTCGGTTTTGCATGAGGAAGTTGTTCAAGAAACTGATGAACTCGATTGCATTCACAAAGAAGAGATTGAGTTTGCAGAAGGAGAAGTTTTTCGAGAAAGACTCGTTATGTATAAGCCTGAAAAGGAAGGCTCAGAGGATGAATATATCCCCAGGTCTTCCAAAGCAAATGACTATCACGGCGAGCAGATTCATCATAAGCCTCGCATGATGGATGGCGAAGAGTTCCCTCGGAATTCTTTTTCGATCAGGATGAATGAAGAATGATTAGGTATATATACCTGATTTCTTGTTGCAACTGTCGCGCTGTTGCATCGTAGTCAAGGCGAAGGTCAACCCAGTGTCATCAAAAGCTTGTCAAAGCTGTCGCGCCGACGCATCTGAATTTTCAAGCTCGCGTCACAGTCGGCGCTGATGTCACAGAGTAGCCGATGTATCCGAATTGTAACAATCTTTTCAGAGGGGGTGAAAATCAAGGTTTTTTAAGTGGCTATACATTTCGGCTGAACGTTCTTCTCTCCGAAGGAGAGGCTAGCAGAGCGCTTGGCTATACGCTGTCGCTAAAGCGACCG
>JAZNSD010000108.1:0-2906 GCA_045591055.1 Acutalibacteraceae bacterium
GGCTTCACAAAAATCGGTATGATAACCGTGCTTATCGGTGCTGTCAGCAATATTATCCTCGACCCGATATTCATTTTTGCATTCGATATGGGTGTCAGAGGTGCGGCACTTGCAACTATTCTTTCGCAGGCGATTTCGTGCGTATGGGTAATCTCTTTCCTCTGCGGCAAGAAAACATATCTTAAACTCAAAATGTCGGATATGAAGATTGATGCAAAGCTTGTTTTCCCTTGCGTTGCGCTCGGTCTTGCGACCTTCATTATGCAGAGCAGCGAAAGCGTGATTTCCGTTTGCTTCAATTCATCACTTCTCAGATACGGCGGAGATATTGCCGTTGGTGCAATGACGATTCTCACAAGCGTTATGCAGTTTGCGATGCTGCCTATGCAGGGAATTGCTCAAGGCGCACAGCCCATTTCAAGCTACAATTACGGTGCAAAAAATGTTGACAGAGTAAAGAAAACATTCCGGTTATTACTCACTTGCTGCCTTACATATTCAGTTGTTTTTTGCACACTGATTATGATATTTCCGCAGATATTTGCAGGAATATTCACACCCGACGCATCACTCATTGATTTCACGGCAAAGGCACTCCGTGTTTACTGCGGTGCTATGTTCCTTTTCGGAATTCAGATTGCCTGCCAGATGACCTTTGTTTCAATCGGCAATGCGCCTTGTTCAATAATTGTTGCAGTAGTGAGAAAATTTGTGCTTCTTCTGCCATTTATCTACATTATGCCGAATCTGGTTGCGAATAAAACAATGGGCGTTTACCTAGCCGAACCTGCCGCAGATTTTCTTGCGATTGCTTTCACGTCAATACTCTTTGCGGTTCAGTTCAGAAAATCCATGAGGAAGCTTGAAGAAAATACAACTGCATAAACAAGAACAGCAGGCAACATTCATAAGTTTCACCTTTTCAATTTTTCTTGAAGATTCTGTTGCGATTATATCACGCATAATCACAATTGATAAGGTCTCATTTTGTTAACAGCATCTCAGTTTATATTCAGCTAACCTCAGCTGCCGGCAACTGCCTCTGTGGTTTTAAACTGTTTATTCATAATCCTCAATAAAATATGCATTGGTATTAGCCTTCTTACCTGAGGGTCCTGTGACCTCGATGCGAAAATACACGTCCTCATCCTCCAGTAAAAAGTCGGCCTGAGTTACATACTCACCGGCAGGAGCGTGTAATGCTTTCGAGCGTCTGCCGGCGGTAGAAAGTGCTATACGTTGAGCCGGTGAACACTCAATATGCACCGCGCCGTCCTCTAATGTCAACTCAAAAATCCTCGGCTCACGGGTACAATAAAATGAACCGCTCTGCATAGCTTTTATAACAGACTCATAGCTGAGCGTATCACACAGAAAAACAGTTTTTCCTCCGAAGCTGTCACAGCGAACATCTCCAAAGGGAAACTCGTTATGATTATCGTCAGCCATCGTACAGAAGAGGCGTTTGCCGCTACGGAGCATCTCATCGTAGACCTGTTCCTGTCCATCATCTCCGCCCTCAACAAAAACAGAATTGTTATAAATTTCAATCATACTGCAACCCTCTAAGTTGCGGTAATCATCAAGACACTGCATTGACCAGTACGGATGATTATATGCAACTATAAAGCCTAATTCTTTAAGCTTTTGTATGTATTCGTTTACCGCCTGCATATCTCTGTAATCAGGTGTTGCAGGAAGCGTAACTTCCTTATCGCCGTTTATGTTAAATGCGTTAAGATGGTAGCACCTGCGAAACTGACTGCTCTTAACAATATTATCACTGATATCCGCCTCAAATGAATTAATGGCAACAAAATCCTCTGTGCAAAAATCGCTGTGATCAAAGTAATTATCATGATCTGAAAATGCAACTATGCTGTATCCCTGTGCCTTATATGCGTCTCGTATTTCCTCGGGCGTTCTTCTGCCGTCGGACAGAGTAGTGTGGCAATGCAGATTTGCAATATATTGTTTTTTCTCTTTCGGAAGAAGTAAATGTTTCATAAGAATTCTCCTTTTATGGCTTTTTCTTGTTGTAACAGCCTCGCTGTGCGAAAACTTCTTTATTTTCTATACAGTATAGCATTAATCAAACCCACAAACAATATATTATATTGCATTTGATTTATTTCTTTGAGAAATACACAAAAACTCCGCTTGCCGATTGCTCGGTAAACGGAGTTTATTATTTAAATATATACCGATAGGCGGTGACGGCTTGATTGTCAGGTTCGGAATGTAATAATCCCCGACTTTGGTATAAGTAAGTTTGTTTTCCATAAAACCAATCCCTTCGTTACATTATTTTTGATTGCGAGATAATATTATAATGTAATTACGGATTTGTCGAATGTGTGGGATATTTTTATTTACTCTTCAATAATACTCAACATCCAATTTTTCCAACCAACAATTGTAGAAGTGCGTCTTACAAAAGTGCTTTCTGCTTCTACATTGCCGAGAATAAGAGAGTCATTTGAATTCTTCATAAATTCTCCTTTCTTTGATAATGATTTTACCCTCCAACCATATATGACACGAAAAAGACAAAATGTTCCTAAGGTTGGAAAATTTTTTTATAATAAAAGCATACGGTACAAAAAGAAAAAGCCTCGCACGAAGCGGGGCAATTAAGACCGATCTAATCATTTCCATGTGTGCAGATATATCAGCTCACTTGGATATGAACGGCACAAAAATCACGGTGGAATTTTCAGGCTATCTGTGATATGATTAAGATGATAAAAATTTTTACGAGGTACATTATGGCTTCAAGTAAAGAATATCTGGATTTCATTTTAGAACAGTTATCTGGATTAGAAGAAATTACATACAGAGCGATGATGGGAGAATATATCCTCTACTATCGAGGTAAAATCATCGGCGGAATTTACGATGACAGA
>JAZNSD010000109.1:0-53948 GCA_045591055.1 Acutalibacteraceae bacterium
ACAATTCGCAAAACACCTCCCCCGGATGTATGCGAATTGCTTATCAACAACCCTAATTTGATTACGATACTGCGTGCCATGGAAGACGCAAAACTGAGCAAAAAAGATATGAATTCAGCGCTGGCATTGATTGCCCAGATAAAGATAAAAGGAGATACCGACAATGGCTAAGATATATAACTACGATGTAATGTTTGATGATACCTCGATTGATGTAAGCAAAGAGGTTGCCTTGGTATGGTCCATCGCCAATTCCCTGCGTGGTGCCTATACCTCCGATAAGTACAAGGATGTTATCATTCCCATGGTCATCCTTCGCCGCTTTGAATGCGCACTGGCAGAAACCAAGCAGGCCGTTGTCGATAAGTACAAGGCAAACCCCAAGCTGCCTGCCGCACTGCTGGAGAAAGCATCCGGCTATCCTTTCTACAACACCAGCGAATTTACCCTGACTCGGCTGCTGAATGACAGCGACAATATTGCTGAGAACTTTGTCAGCTATATTGAGAGTTTCTCTGCAAATGTGCAGACGATTTTCAACAATCTGGATTTCAAGAAGCAGATAGAGAAGATGGACAAAAATAACCGCTTGTACGGTGTGGTGAAAAAGTTCTCTGAAATTGATTTTGATCCCAAGTCTATCGACGGCATGAAGATGGGCTACATCTTCGAAGATATCATCCGCAGATTCTCCGAAAATGCCGAGGCCGGTGACCACTACACTCCCCGTGAGGTAATTCGTCTGCTGGTCAATATCCTGCTGGCTGAAGGCTGCAATGATCTGCTGACTGAAGAAGGTAAGGTTGCTACCGTGCTGGATGCGGCATGCGGCTCCGGCGGTATGCTGTCCACTACCCATGACTTTCTGGCTCGTAAGAATCCTTTCATTGATGTGCGCCTGTTTGGTCAGGAGATCAATCCCGAGTCCTATGCCATCTGCATGGCGGATATGCTGATTAAGGGTGAAGATGCCCGGAATATCAAGGGCGGTGATCCGGCAAATACACTGATGACCGATTGTTTCCCGGATCAGAAGGTGCGTCTGGTCATCATGAACCCTCCGTTCGGTACTGCCTGGGGCGGTAAGGATGCGCCTGACGGACAGGAAAAGGCTGTCCGTGGTGAATTCAAGAAGGATGGTCGTTTTGCCCATGGTCTGCCCGGTACCGGCGATGCACAGCTGCTGTTTATGCAGCACGCCATCAACAAGCTGGACGATAAGGGCCGTGCAGCCATCATCTCCAACGGTTCTCCGCTGTTCTCCGGTAGCACCACCAGTGGTGAGAGTCAGATCCGCCGTTGGATGCTGGAGGAAGATCTGATTGAGGCGATTATAGCCCTGCCTTCCCAGCTGTTCTACAACACCGACATCGGCATTTATGCCTTCATTCTTTCCAAGAATAAGCGCCCTGACCGCCGTGGCAAGGTGCAGCTGATCAATGCGGTGAATATGTGGAAGCCCCTCAGAAAATCCCTGGGCAAGAAGCGCAGAGAGATTGACCGGGACAGCATGACCCGCATTACCGAACTGTATGCCGATTTTGAGGAAACTGCTGAAAGCAAGATTTTCAGCAACGAAGAATTTATGTACCGGGAGTATGCAGTCTGGCAGCCTCTGCAGCGCAGAGCAGTGCTGGATCAGGAGAGCATTGACCGACTGAGAACCAGTGCCTACTTTACCAGCAATTCCAGCATCTTCAATGAGGCTGATTTTGCTGAGCTGGAGGAAATGAATCCTCGCAGCAGTGCTGACGAAAAGAAGTACCAGAAGTACATTGCGGGCAGAAAATTTGTGGCTGACGTGTTGGCGATTCTGGATGCAAATGTTTCTGATAAAGTTTATATGGACTATGCCGCCTTTGAAAAGTATCTGAAGAAGCTGATTGGCGATGTGGATGGATTCTCTGCCAGCAGACTTACCGGCATTGCTATGATCCTCTCTGTGATGGATAAGACCGCCGTGGTGCAGAAGGACAAGAAGGGCAATATCATTACCGATCCCACTACCAAGGATACGGAAATCATCAAGCTGACCAAGGATCCGGAGGAATACTTTGCCGAGGAAGTCTATCCTCATGTGCCGGATGCTATCTGGTGTTATGAATTTGATCCATCTAAAAAGAAAAGTGCTACCAACAAGGAAAAACAGGGTGCAGAATTCCCCTTCACCCGGTTCTTCTACGAGTACAAGGCTCCGGAAGCCGCCGATGATCTGCTGGCACAGTTCATAGAACTGGAAATAGCATTAGAAAGCAAACATTTGAGCAAAGAGCCACATACAGCAGAACGCCCTGACAGAATGAAACCGAGTGGGATTGAATGGGTAAAAGATATCCCCATGTCATGGGAAACTAATAAAGTCAAGTTTCTTGCAACAAAGCCAGGGACGCTCTTTCTTGATGGTGATTGGATTGAAAGCGATGTTATTGAAGATTCGGGTATCCGCTATTTAACTTCAGGAAATGTAGGTGCAGGATTCTATAAAGACCAAGGAAGCGGATATATTTCTCCAAAGACTTTCAGAGATTTGCGATGTTTGAAAGTAATGCCTGGGGACTTGATGATGTCACGCTTAAATGAACCTATTGGCAGGGCGTGTATTGTACCTGATGAAGAACCTTATTATGTGGTTGCTGTAGACAATGTTATTCTGCGCCCCAATGAGGAATATGATAAGAAATTCATTATGTATGCGATGAACACCGACGGATATGCAGAACATGGTAATATGATTGCCCGTGGTGCGACGATGTCAAGAGTAAGTAGAAGTCAGCTGGGACAATTTTGGTTGGCGCTTCCGGAATTATCTGAACAGCAGGCTATTGCTGATTTTCTGGATCGCCGTTGTGAAGAAATTGACAGTTTGATCGTAGATGTTGAGCGCCAATTGGAGACACTTAAAAAATACAAAAAATCGCTTATTTACGAATATGTTACTGGCAAAAAAAGGGTGAAGGAGGAAGAGTAAGATGGCAATCAAAAGCGGACAGTTAAAAGAAAAAACTGATTATCAGGCATATATCCTGGAAATGCTGCGGGATGAGAACGGCTATCAGGTTCGGTCTGCCGACTCTTTTGAACCCGGCTACGGCATGGACACAGAACTGTTGTTTGCCTTCCTGGAGGCAACCCAGAAAGATGCGCTGACCCGGCTGGAGAAGCTGTATAAAGGCAAAACCCGACAGACGATCCTCAATTACATCAACAATGAGATAAACAAGAAGAACCGCAGCCTGCTGGATGTTCTGAAGCACGGTGTGGAATTTGATAACGGTGTGACTCTGCATCTGATGTACCGCAAGCCTGCCACTTCCTTCAATCCCAAGGCAGAGGCTCTGTATCAGCAGAACATTCTGTCTGTGATGGAAGAGGTGTACCACAAGGAAGGCGAGCGGATCGACCTGGTGATCTTCCTGAACGGCATTGCTATCTTTACTTTTGAACTGAAGTGCAACACCAGCGGTCAGAATTACGAAGACGCCATTCGTCAGTACAAGTATGAGCGTGATCCCAAGACTCGTCTGCTGAAATTCAAGGCAGGCTGTTTGGCACACTTCGCCATGGACCTGAACGAGGTCTATATGTGCACCAATCTGAAGGGCAAGTCCTCTTTCTTCCTGCCCTTCAACAAAGGCTGTGGTGAGGGCATCAATGCCGGTAAGGGCAATCCCCATAACCCCGACGGCATCAATGTATCCTATATGTGGGAAGATATTCTGAAGAAGGATACGGTACTGTATCTGATTGACAAGATCATTTTCCTGCAGAAGGAAACGAAGAAAAACCCGGATACCGGCAAGCGGGAAACTAAGGAAACCCTGATTTTCCCCCGCTACCATCAGTTCAATGCCGTGCGCAAGCTGGTAGCCGATGTGGTGGAAAATCACAGCGAGAAGAATTACCTCATCCAGCATTCTGCCGGCAGCGGCAAGACCAACACCATTGCGTGGCTGGCTCACCGTCTAGCTTCTTTGCACGACGCCCAGGATAATGTGATTTTTGATACGGTCTGCATCATTACTGACCGTATTGTAGTTGACCGTCAGCTGCAAGCTGCCGTACTTGGCATGGAGCATAAAGCCGGACTGGTCAAGGTTATGGACGAAAAGTGCAGTTCCAAGGATCTGGCAGATGCTTTGAATGGCAATACCAAGATTATCGTTACCACCATCCATAAGTTCATGTACATCCACGATTTGGTGCAGGAACTGAAGAGCAAGACCTTTGCGGTCATCATTGACGAGGCACATTCTTCTACTGCCGGTACTGCAATGGAGTCTGTTACCTATGCGCTGTCCGAAAGCCGAAAGTTGAGCGAAGCTTCCGCAACGGATGTTAGCGAAGAGGAAGAGTCCATGGCAGATGTCATCGAGGACGAAATCGCTCGTTGCGGCAAGCAGCCCAATGTGTCTATGATTGCCTTCACCGCAACTCCGAAGCCCACCACATTGCAGCTGTTCGGCTGTCTGAATGAACAGGGCAAGAAGGTTGCCTTTGATCTGTATTCCATGAAGCAGGCCATTGAGGAAGGCTTTATTCTGGATGTGCTACAGAACTATGTGACCTACAGAACCTATTATCAAATCAACAAGGCCATCGAGGACGATCCGGAGTTGGAAACTGTTGCAGCCAAGCGGAAAATCGCCAAGTATATCGAACTTCATGAAACGAATATTGCTCAGAAGGTGGAAATCATCATTGAGCATTTCAAAAATAACATCATGAAGGAACTGGGCGGCAAGGCAAAGGCGATGGTTGTCACCTCCTCCCGCCAGGCAGCAGTTAAGTACAGAAATGAGTTTGTTGACTATGTGACCCGGCATGGTTACACCGGTATTCATGCGCTGGTTGCATTCTCCGGCAAGGTGTCTTTGGACGGCAAGGAGTATACCGAGGTTGTTATGAACGGTGTTGCCGAGGAAGATTTGCCCGAAGTGTTTGGCACTGACAGCTATCAGGTTCTGTTGGTGGCTAACAAGTACCAGACTGGCTTTGACCAGCCGAAGCTGTGCGCCATGTATGTGGACAAGCGGCTGCGTGGTGTTGCAGCAGTGCAGACTCTCTCCCGGTTGAATCGTATTTGCGCACCTTTCAACAAGAAGACCTTTGTGCTGGACTTTAAGAATACCTATGAGGATATTCAGAATGCCTTTGCCCCCTATTACACAGAAACAGTACTGAATGAGACCATTACCCCCTCTGATATTCGTGCAGTAGAGGCGCAGGTAGACCAGTATGGATTCCTAGATCTGGATGATATTGAGGCATTCAACGAATATCTGTACCAGGATAAGCGTTCCAGCAAGGATAAGGCAAAAATGTGGTCTCTGTTGGACAAGTCCCTGAAGATCATTGATAAGTTTGAGATTCTGGAAAAAATGGAGATCCGCGCTACCATTAAGCGGTTCATCCGGTTCTACAGCTTCCTGATTCAGGCGACTTGCTATGAGAATGTGGATCTGCATAAGAAGTACAACTTCCTGACTTATCTGGTGAAAGAAATTGAGATTGGCGGCGGTGGCAATGACTTTGACATTGCAGACAAGATCACCGCATCCAATTTTAAGCAGAAAAAGACCGGCGAAGAAACTGCTCCTATCGAATCCAAGCCGGAGGTTAATCTACCCAAACCCAATGAGGTTTATTTTGATGAGGCTGCAAAGAAAAAACTCTCCGAAATTATCGAAGAGATCAATGCGGCTTACAACAAAAGCCTGGATGTGGATGTGGCATCCAAGGCGGCTTTGCAGATGCGTGACTTGCTTCTGAAGAACGGCCATCTGCGCGATAGCGCTCGGAACAACACCCTCCGTGATTTCCGCTTTGCGTACTTCGATGCCGTGCAGGATGCCCTACTGGAAGGCTTTGAGCAGAATCAGGAATTCTTTGCACTACTGTTGGATAATGACGAAAAGAAGCGTGAACTAATGCAGGTATTCTTGGAGGATATTTATAAGCGACTACGAGAATAATACCCGTTCACAATAATTTATCAATTACCGCGTCTACTTATAATAGGCGCGGTAATTTGTTTTTTGGGGACTTGACTTTTTCGGGTTTTTGAGCATCTTTATTAAACCAAGCCGCAGGGCTAATATTTTGAAAGAGGTGCTTTTATGAAAATCCAAAAGCCATTGCCGGGAATGAACACGGAAGAAACCGAAAGACAGCTTCAGTATATGAACGCTGTCATTATGTTCAAGCAGATGCACTCCCGTGGAATCATCAACAAAAAGGAACTGCATTTATGCAAAGAGGAGATGCTAAAAAAGTACAATCCGCCCCTTGATCCGAACAAAGATGAGGTGTAAAAACGGCTCAAAAAGTACGTTTGCACCCCCTGGGGTCAAAAAACGGACATTTTACACCCAGCACCCCTGAAAATCGAGAAAAATGCACCCCTACTAATTTTTTGTATCAAAATTAGCCATCATCTTCATATCGGAACACAAGTGTTGATATACGGCACTTGTGTTTCTTTCTGCTTACAAAAAGCGCTTAACGCAAGAATTTTCGGCACTTTGGCAAATGAGATACATTTCATTGACAAAAAGATTGGTTTCGTTTTGATAATTGTAAAAGAATATTATCTGTGATATAATAATAAAAAATTACGGAGGTGCTGAGCATTGATAGGTGCCATTATCGGAGATGTTGTTGGTTCAAAATACGAATTCAACAATATCAAGACAAAAAACTTCCCGCTATTCTCTATCGACTCTGCCTATACGGATGATTCTATTATGACAATTGCCGTAGCAAAGGCACTCTTGCGCAGTCGCGGAGAAAAACGGGATTTCAAAACCATCCTTATTGAAGAAATGCAAGCTTACGGAAAAAAATTCCCACATCCCAAAGGCGGCTATGGGCTACGGTTTTCTGACTGGTTGGCTGACCCGAATCCAATGCCTTATAACAGTTTTGGGAACGGCTCTGCTATGCGCGTTTCTCCTTGCGGCTTAATTGCAGTAGAACTTTACGAGGCTTTATCTTTAGCAAAAGCATCTGCAGAAGTCACTCACAATCATCCTGAAGGAATCAAAGGAGCACAGGCTGTTGCAGGTGCCGTATTTCTTGCCAAGCAGCATAAAGAGAAAAAAGAGATTGCTGATTTTATCCGCACCAACTTTTACGATCTTGATTTTTCCTTAAACGACATCCGGGAATCCTATCAATTTGATGAAACTTGTCAAGGCACTGTTCCGCAGGCAATCGTTGCATTTTTGGAATCCGAATCCTTTGAAGATGCGATCCGAAATGCAGTTTCTTTAGGAGGCGACAGCGATACTCTTACGGCAATTACCGGTTCTATTGCCTGGGCGTACTATAGTCCTGCGTGGGAATCAGAAAGGGTTCCTGAATTTTTTGATATTTCTGCCACTGTCAGAAAACGACTTCCCGAAGAATTTTTGTCCATCATTGACGAATTTGAAAAGGTCGCATCAAACCGCAAGGGGGCCTATTACAGAGTGGGACTTTGTACATCCGCAATCCCCCACAAGAAAAAAAGAGACTTAGCAGAGGAATTCAAACAAACACCACCGACAACGAGTCCGGACAACGGAAAAAGTCTGAAAGAAAAACTAAGCAACACCTATATTGGCAACCTGCTTGCCGATTTTTGTTCTTCGCAACACTATATTCAAATCTTAAACAATTACCAACTGACCGTGCAGAATTATGGTGATTATTCCGAGCTGTGTAATAAAATAAAAAACGATTATACTTTGTTACATACTGCAACACTGGAGGATTGTTTAATTTACCTGACATACCTCTGGCGAGCAGATTATATGTCGGGCGGTTATCCCGGTTTTGACCATATACACAGAGAAGAAATAAGGGCGGCAAGAATGCAGATCGTTGACATCTTATATTGGGAATAGGCTTAATAAAAGACTGTAATTACAAAGACAGTGAGTCTCCGACTGTTTTCTATGCAACTTTACAACAGAGAGAAGCACGTATCAAAAGAATGCATTATTAAAAACAGAAGAATCCGAACCAGAATTTCCGGTCAGGAAAAGGGTTCGGATTTTTTTTATTTATAATCTATTCACATACAGAAAGGGCTGTATCATAAGTCCTATTAAATAAATTGAAAGTATGAATTATTCCTTGTATACCGCACTAAGCATTCCTTCATCATCAAAGGTAAACTCAACGGCAAAGCTTTCTGATGTGCCGTCAATGAAATTTATTGTTACTTCTATCTTATCATTCACCGACGACAAGGGTATACAGGGATCTGCCTGAAATGCGTTTATCATCTTTTCCGACAAGAACCACTCTACAGGCATTCCATTGTCTTTGCCGTAGATTTCCTTATACTCTTTGCCTGTAAACGTAATTGAAGTACCTTGCTTTATCGTTTTGATAAATTCAGAAGAAAAGCCCATGAGGCTTTTATCAAAAAATGTAAGTCTGCCGTTTTCTGTGCAGGAAACTGTAATATTTTCAACATTATCAGCCTCTTCAATTTTAAGTCTGAGACAATCGGCAGTACCGAAATATACAGTAACATCCTCAGTTATTCCGTGAAGCTGCCAGTTGCAATCAGTTCCGTACAGTTCCTTGAGTCTGTTTTTAAGCTCAAGCATTACAATATCTCTTTCGTAAACAGTCATATCGGAGGTGTCCTCTGCAACCAGAATACCGCCTAAAGGTATTTTAACATTTGTTTCCTTATTCAATACCGTTTCCGTGTTATCTGCTGCATTTGCAACCATAACAAAGAAATTTCTGTTTAACTGTTCTTCCGGATTGCTTGTTTTTACCTCCTGATTCAATGATGTCTCCGGGGACATTCCTGAGCTGTCGGACGATAAACCACCGATATCCGATTTTAAGAAAGTGAATGCGGCAATAAAAACAATGGCAAGTGCACAAGACAGTGCGGTTATTTTATATATTTTTCTTTTCATAACGATTCTCTCCTTTTTTACATTATTTACACGGTTCAGTATATTCTGTGTCATCTCTTTATCGGTTTTCATAATCAAAGCCCTCCGTTTCGAGTCTGAGTTTTAATGATTTTTTTGCTCTGTGCAAAAGTACAGATATGTTCTTTTTTGATTTTTTCATAATTTCAGAAATTTCTTCAATTGAAAAATCTTCAAAATAAAACAGTATCAACACATTTTTATAATCCGGATTAATACTCTCAAGAGCCTTGTGCACAATTCTTTTTTCTTCGTCTTTTATATACAACTTCAAAAACTGCGCTTCCTCAATTCCGATATCTGAAATTTCATCTATAGGAATCTCTCTGCCCCGGGGATTCTTACGAAGCCAATCAACAGCAATGTTTCTTCCGATTGTATAAAGCCATGTTTTGAAGGAGGCAGTCCTTTTGTTTTTCGGCTTTTTAAGTAAAAGCTTGACAAAAGTATCCTCGGTAAGATCTTCTGCAACAGAAATGTTATTCACAATTGAATTTATAAAATTCTGCAAACCCTGTCTGTATTCTGAAACTATCTCCTGAAGTGCACTTTCATCTCCTTCAAGAAAACGGCGGTAGCTACAATCACCATTATCCATAGACTCCTCCTTTCCGAAGAACCGTTTCAGGTCTTCAATACTTACACGGATTTAAAGAAAAAATATTACACCTGCAAAATAACAAATTTACGTAAAAATGATATTATGATAAAAAGTACACAACAAAAAAAGCCATCCTGAAGCAAAAAGCTTTCGGATGGCTTTATTCTGTTTATGCATTCATTCCGGTTAATTCTTTAATTAATTCGGGGAAATTGCCGAGGTCGGAGAAAACCTTGAAAAGGTCAATTATTATCCACTTAAGAAGAGTGAGGAAGCTGTTTGCAGGTGCTGCTTTTACTTCAAGCTCCTGAGTGTTTTCAACGAAATCCGATGTTTTGATAAATGTGAAATCACATTCTGCTGCCGAATGGTCTGAAACCGCTTTTCCGTTGCCGTCTGTAACCTCAACATATCTGAAATCGCTTACCACAATATCTACACCGCCGCCGGGCTTATACATAAATCTTTCAACGGAATCCCAGTTTCCCCATGCGGGAAGACCTGTGATGTGCCACTTATAGAGATTAAAATAGTCGCCGTTATTATGGTATTCTATCCACGCATCCTTAAGACCGCACTCAACATAAAGTGTATTATAAAGAGCACCGTCATCCTCGTGAACGTGCATATGATTATTGAAATCACCTGTTACAATTACAGGTCTGTCGTGCTCGGCTGAACGTGCCTTGATAAACTCGGCAAGCTGCTTATACTGACTTGATCTTGCCTTGATTGAGCCTTCACCGCTGTAAGCATCAGCGTGAAGATTATAGAAATCTACATAGATACCGTTGCCGATATCAATAACTGTATAAACAAAGCCTTTGGGAGTGAGCTCGTCAGAGCCGTCAGAGAGAATACCGCTGGCATCCTTCCATGCAACTCTGGTTTCGTTATAGATAGGCATGTCCTTTGTGAAAATATTAAGACCGTCACCGCCGGGGACACCGCCCGTATGATTGGTAGCATAGGCGAATCCGTTCATATTATCAATAAGATTCTGATGATAGTTGAAGTCTTCCTGAACAGCAACTATGTCAAATTTATCCTGAGAAAGATACTGACCGGAAAACTTCTGATTTGAGGATGCATTGAATCCGTAGCCTACAGCAAAAGGAAGACCTGCCACATTGAAATTAACAGCACTGAGCTCATACTTTTCAGCAACATCATAATCATATAATTTCAGATCAAAATAATCTGTGAAAGTTTCACCGTTGCAGATATAGCGCAGTCTCCAGTAGATTTTATCAAAATCTCTGAAACCTTTTACATCCTTATCCATAAGATATTCTCTGTAAATAACGCCGTATTCGTCCTGTTCGGCAACAACCTCATCACGTCTGAATGTAAGAGGCTTGGAATAGTCAACATTACCCTCTTCATCCTTTTCCCAGTAAGAGGAATGCTCTTCGGAATTTATTACAACACCGCGCCAGTTTGTTTCACCGTCAAGGGATATCATACATTCTATTTTTGATGTTCCTGCAGGAAAAACGAATGTGTAGGAAAGATCATTGAGTTCACGGGAGATTGCATAATCTCCTTCAGCGCTTTTTTCTTTTACGCTGTAAGAATCCCTGCTCGGGAATTCCATCTGATAAAGGGTTGACTTATAGAGGAACGGAGCAATTTCAACCTGAACTCCGCTTTCGGTTTCAATGCTTTTTGCTGCAGCGCATACAGAAAAGCAGCTGAAAGAAAACATCAGTGTGAGAATCAGACAAAGTGCTTTTTTCATAACAATTCTCCTTCGAAAATTTTATAAATATTATAATAACATAATTTTCACAAAAAATGTTAGTAAATTGTTAACAAAAGCCTTTTCTGCAAATAAAATATACAATGAATCTGTAAAAACTGAGTGTACAAACGGTTATTTTATTCCGAAACGCCTGCAATAATCGATCACAATATTCTTAAAATGCTCATATCTGAAATTATTTTTCACATCGCTTATATCAACATATAAGCCTGACATCAGATTCTGAATTATTGCCTCTGCAAGAAACGCTTCAAAAACATAGCTGTCGCTGAAGGCTTCTTCAATATCTGTATTAAGCCGTGTGTTTATTCCTTCGATTGCTGCACGGTAAATAATATTTTCTTTTCCGAGGAGCTCACCTGCTTCCTTGATACATACCAGTCCCTTTTTCATATCGGCTACAGTAAACTTCCCTTTATATTCCGTCAACATATCTTCACCCATCAGAATAAAATCCACAGTTGTTTCAAGTATTCTTGCAAGCTCAGGCAGAATTGCAGTATCGGGAAGTGCCTCTCCCCTTTCCCATTTACTGACCGCCTGAAATGAAACACCGATTCTTTCGCCCAATTCATTCTGGGTGATCCCCTTGAGTTTTCTTAATCCGGCAAGATTTCTGCCGGTTTTTTTCATATCCATATCTGCACCTCCGTAACATTTCAACAGTATTATAACAGCTGCCTGAAATAATTAAAATAAACAGGCAGTTGATATTTTTTTTAAGAGCCTCAACCATTCTGACCTATAAAGCAAGGAAATCGGAATCAACGGCAGATAACAATGCATTGAATGACATATCTGCCCACTTGAGTTTATTGCTTCATTATGATATAATTGTAACTAATTGAATAAAAGGATGAGGTTTTTATGAGAACAATCAAAAAAAACAGTATAATCTTCACTGTTGTAAGCTTCATATTCGGAATAATACTTTCAGGTATGTTTATAGTATTAGCGACTTCCTGCATACGGGATATAAAAGATTGTATCAGGTATGAAAAGGTATATCAGAATCCTGTTGTGGTTACCGGTACAATCTGCGATATAGACATAGAAGAAGACTCTGAAGGCGACGAGACTTACAAGGTTTACATTTCATATACCGTTGACGGAACAGAATACAAGGCACAGTATATGTCAACCGACTCACCCGGTTCTGTTCCTGATCGCGGAGAGAAATTCACCATAGAGGTTAATCCCGATGACCATTCCGAGCTTCTTAAAAATATGATATCTCCGTCATTTCTGTATTTTTCTGTTCCGATTCTTATTATGACTGCAACCTTCGTAATCTGCAACGGAACGTCAAAAATACTATTGAATAAGAAAGGGGAAGCAGATGAGGAAAGAATAAAAAAAGATCTTTATGTTACAGTTTTCACCAGGTCGACCGGAAAAATTCTCCTGTTTATATCTGTTGCTGCAGCAGCCTTGTACCTGAGGTTTCCGTTTATTTTCCATCCCTGGCTTATTGCTGTTGCCGTCGTATTGCTGGTTGCTGCAGCCTTCTTTATCGGAAAAAACATAAAAAATATCAATCAGATAAAACGGGCAGAATACAAGATCGTAAAAAGCACTCTCTATAACAAATACGAAAAAAGCAGTGATGATTCAACAAGCTATTATCTGTGTTACCGTGATACGGAAGCTGAGTGGGAAAGATCTGTTTCTTCAGCCAAATACCGCTCCGCTACTCCCGGAGAAACCGTTTCTGCCGTATATATAGGAATCGGAGAAGAAAAAAAGCCTTCAATTGTTTATGATATTGACGGAACACAAAAATTGTAATAAAATATACTGAGCACTAAAAATTAAAGGAGATTTTTATGGCTTGGTATGATGAAGCTGTGTTTTACCATATATATCCTTTGGGGATGACAGGTGCACCGGCTATCAATGAATATAAACAACCCGAAAACAGAATAAAAGAATTATTACCCTGGATAGCCCATATCGCTGATATGGGCTTTAATGCCGTTTATATAGGCCCTTTATGTGAATCCGTAGGCCACGGATATGAGACAACAGACTATAAAAAAGCTGACTCAAGACTGGGAACAAATGAGGACATAAAGAGTTTTATTGACGAATGTCATAAAAACGGACTGAGAGTTATTTTTGACGGAGTTTTCAATCACACGGGACGTGATTTTTTTGCATTCCGTGATATAAAGGAGCACAGAGAAAGCTCTCGTTATAAAAACTGGTACAACATTAATTTTTGGGGAAATAATTCGTATAATGACGGTTTTTCTTATGAAAACTGGGGCGGATATGACCTGCTTATAAAGCTTAATCAGAAAAATCCCGAGGTAACGGACTATATATGCGATGTTATCCGATTCTGGGTAAGTGAATTTGATATTGACGGAATAAGACTTGATGCCGCAGATGTGCTTGATTTCGATTTTATGAAAAAGCTGAGACACACGGCAAATACCGTGAAGCCTGATTTCTGGCTTATGGGTGAGGTTATTCACGGAGACTACAGCCGCTGGGCAAATGAAAGCACGCTTCACTCCGTAACAAACTACCATCTTCACAAAGCTCTTTATTCGGGACATAATGATCATAATTATTTTGAAATAGCCCACACCGTAAAACGACTTCAGGACAACTGCAGAAATCTGAAGCTTTACAATTTTGCAGATAACCACGATGTGGAAAGAATATACACAAAACTCAATAATAAAAACCACTTTATTCCCGTACACATTCTCCTTTATACCCTGCCCGGTATCCCGTCTGTCTATTACGGCTCGGAATTCGGCATTGAAGGCAGAAAGGAAAGGCATTCTGATGCTTCATTGCGCCCTGAAATGAAATACTGTGATTTTGAAGACAGATGCAAAACAGATGAGCTTGTAGAATTCATATCATCTCTGGGCAGAATCAGGAACAGTCTGAAGGCACTTTCATACGGTGATTATAAGGAGCTGCTGCTGACAAACAGACAGTATGCCTTTTCAAGAAGCACACAGGATGAAGGAGTGTTGGTTGCAGTTAATAACGATGAAAATGACTGCACGTTAAACATTCCCTGTGAAAACCGTGAATATATTTCAGCATTTTCCGGCAGTGAAATATGCGCCCAGAACGGAAAAATCAGCATTACTCTTAAAGGCTGCTCGGGTGATATTTTATATTACCCGGATAAAGAAGCAGAAAATATCGAAAAGCTGTCAGTTACCGAAGTAAAAAACATCAGGATAAATATGATAAAACCTGAAGAAGCAAGAAACGAAGAAGCAAAGCACGAAGAAGCAAAAGCTGAAATCAGAAACGAAAACATTGCAACAGAAGCTGAGGAAACAATAAATAAAGCTGAAGCCGTTACAATACCCGACAAATCCTATGAGGAAATGACGGTTGAAGAGCTTCAGGCGGTAATTCTTTCAAAAATGGCAAATAACGGTCATGTTACAGACAGAATGAAGCAGGACGTTTATGAAAATGTTTATCATAATTCTCTTGTAACCTGGGCAAAAAGCTTCAGGTAATATCAGTATTGATTTTTCTTGTCTGATATGATAACTTAAATATAATTAATTCAGGGAAGGTGTTTAATATGAAAGAAATCACTTCGGCAATATACGGCGCAGGCTCACTTGGTACCGTACTCGGTGCATACATATCAAAAAACGGCGGAAAAATTGACCTTATCAACCGCAACAAGGCTCATGTACAGGCTCTTAATGAAAAGGGCGCAACAATTACAGGCACGGTGGAAATGAATGTACCCGTAACTGCCATCACACCTGATGAAATGTCAAAAAAATATGATGTTATTTTCCTTATGACGAAGCAGCTTTTCAATAAGGAAGTTGTTACTATGCTTAAGGATTTTCTTACAGAAAACGGAGTTATTGTAACATTGCAGAACGGCATTCCCGAGCCCGGAATCGCTGAAATCATAGGCGAAGAGCACACAATGGGCTGTACCGTTGAATGGGGTGCAGAGCTTACCTCCCCCGGTGTATGCAAGCTCACTTCAGAGCCCGACAGCCTTTCTTTCCATATGGGTAAAATGAAGGGAATCACCGATGAACAGTTCAATACAGTAAAAGAAATACTTGAGCTTATGTGCCCCGTACACGAGGAAACAAATCTTCTCGGAGCACGCTGGTCAAAGCTTCTTATCAACGCTACATTCTCAGGGCTGGGCACGGTTGTGGGAGGCTGCTTCGGTGACGTTTCTGAAAATAAGGCTGCAAAGAAGGTGGCAGTTCGCTGTATGAAGGAATGCATTGATGTAGGCCACGCGGCAGGCGCAACCTTTGCTCCCGTTCAGGGCAAAAATATCACAGCTCTGTTTTACTACAAGGGTGCTCTCAAAAGAGCATTCGCACAGCTGCTTCTTCCCGTTGCAATGAAAAAACACAGGGAAATCGTCCCCTCAATGCTTCAGGATATAAGAAACGGCAAGCCCTGTGAGGTTGATGCCATTAACGGTGTTGTTTGCGAATGGGGCAGAAAATGCGGTATTCCCACCCCTATCAATGATAAAATCGTTGAGCTTATCAAAAAAGAACAGGACGGCAAACTCAGATGCAATCCTTCAAATATTATGTATTTTGATGAACTTCTCTGATAAAGGAACTTTGCAATTATGTATGTAGAAAACAAACCTTATATTTTTATAAGCTATGCTCATCTTGATTCGGATATTGTTCTTCCTCTTATTGAAGCATTATCTGAAAAAGGATTTAATATCTGGTATGACAGCGGTATTGAAGCAGGAAGCGAATGGCCCGAATATATTGCAGAAAAGCTTCTGGGCAGTGAGGTCGTTATGGTATTTCTTTCCGAAAATGCCCTTAATTCACCAAACTGCCGTCAGGAGATCCGGTATGCAATTTCGAAGAACAAAAATCTTCTGAGAATACATCTTTCTCATCTGCAGCTTAGCCCCGGCATGGAAATGCAGCTGGCACCTCTGCAGGCATTGTTCAGACATAGCTACAGCAATGATACCGACTTCCTGAACGCTCTTTGTAATGCAAAAATACTGAAAGACTGTCTTACGGAAAAAGAAGCAGAAAAAACTGAACCCCAGACCGAAAAAACAAAATCCTCAGTTTATGACAATATTCCTGCAGCATCTCATGAAATAAGCACTGCAGATACTCCCGGTAATTCTGCTGCAATTATGACAAAAAATGCTTCCCCTGATGTTCAGGAAGAAAATAATGATGAAACTCAGGAAGAAAATGTTCATAAAGAAATCATTCAAGAAAGCCTTATTTCCGACACAAAAACCGATTCATCATCAGACGAATTGCTTATTGTTTCTGCTATTAAAGAATATAAAGCAAGGAGCAACGAAGCTTCAAGGCTGCTCAGGATTACACCAAAAGATCGCATAAAAGAGAAAATTCTCACAAACGCAGTAAATGTTGTTGCACAGAACAAAATAACAAAAGATGACGTGGTTGCATTTTTGGACACAACAATACGCGGTAACGGCAAGGAAGGCATTGTATTTACAAAGGATACCTTCATTCAGTATTACTTCAGAGAGCTTCTCATTTTCGACTATTGTGACATTTTATCTGTAGCCCCGGAAGACGAAACTGAAAGTCAAAACAGAGTAATAATAAAATTCAGAGACAATTCGGAAATAAATACACTTTTTGCCGGCAATACAAAAGAATGCATAGCATTATTAAACATAATAGCTGAATTCTTTGCAGACAAAGCAAAGCAAGCTGCACCCGAAAACACATCTGAAACATGCTCGGCTATTGAAGCGGTAAACTATGCAAACATTACATTAAACGGCAAATACGAAAAATATAGATTCGGAAGAGAACTTACAGATACTCAGAAAAAAAATATAGAAGGCAGATTTTCTTCTGAGCTCAACGCAGAAGACATTATAGCTTTTTATGATAAAACAATTTCAAATTCAGGAAAAAACGGAATTTTCATAACAAAAGATAAATACTGTTACACTTCTTCAAAAAAACTTGAGGTTATTGAATTAAATAAAGTAGTTGATGTTAAGAAGGAAGACAGCCTTGTATTATATATCAAAACCTCTGACAATGAAAAGTTTACCAAGCTTTATTCGTCGCACAGAGATCTTGAATTCTTGTTTTTCAAGTACATAGCTGAGTGTAACAACAGCAAATAAACAATTTTTACGTTTTTTTCATTTTCCTATTGCAGTATCATATATTTCAGAGTAAAATATCTGTTATATTTATTTCAGGAGACAATACTATGATATATCAGAATATTCTTGATGCTATGGGACACACACCCATAGTTCAGCTCAATCACATGGTTCCCGAAAACTCTGCAAGAGTTCTTGTTAAATATGAAGGACTTAATGTGGGAGGCTCAATAAAAACAAGAGTTGCATACAACATGATAATGGATGCAATCAAAAGGGGAAAAATCAACAAGGATACTATTATTGTAGAACCCACCTCGGGCAATCAGGGCATAGGTCTTGCACTTGTAGGTGCAGTGCTGGGCTACAAGGTAAGAATAATTATGCCCGATTCTGTCAGCGTTGAGAGAAAAAAGATAATGAAGCATTACGGTGCAGAGGTTGTTCTCATTCATGATGAGGGCAATATCGGCGATGCTATTGAAAAATGCCTTCAGACAGCACTGCAGATGGAAAAGGATGACCCGAATGTTTTCGTTCCCCAGCAGTTTGAAAATCCTGCAAATCCTATGATCCACCGCCATCAGACAGGTCTTGAAATACTTGAACAGGTAGGCGGCCCCATCGACGGCTTCTGTTCGGGCATCGGCACGGGCGGAACGATTACAGGCATCGGAGAAACTCTCAAGGCTCTTAATCCCGATATGACAATATGGGCAGTTGAACCCGAAAATGCCGCAATTCTTGCAGGCGGAACAGTAAGCCAGCACATTCAGATGGGCATAGGTGACGGTCTCATTCCCGAAATACTCAACACCGAAATATATGAGGACATTTACATAGTTTCGGACGAAGAGGCTCTTCAGACTGCAAGGGATCTTGCTTCAAAGGAAGGTCTTATGTGCGGAATTTCATCAGGAACAAATGTTGCGGCTGCAATCAAGCTTGCAGAAAAGCTGGGACCGGGAAAAACTGTTGTAACAGTGCTTCCCGATACCGCGGAAAGATATTTCTCAACTCCCCTTTTTGACGAATAAAAGCAAAAAAAAGACAGATGTAACCGTCAGGCTCATCTGTCTTTTTTTGAACAATTTATTAACATATTGTCTGCATTATTGACATCTGTACAGTAATTTTCTATATTTGAATTAATAAATTAAGGGGATGAAGAAATGAAAAAATCACTGTCAAAAAAAGCGAAAATCATAATTCTTGCTTCAGCAGGTATATTGCTTGCGGTTGTCCTGACTGTCCTTATGGTATTTCAGGGGGAATTACGCACACTTCTCAGCGTAAAGGAAAAAGATGATACGGGAATATATGAGATCAACTATGCCGCTGATTATAAGCTCGATGAGCTTATAGCTTCAGGCGGAGCCGCAACAGAGGAAGAGCTTGTTCAGTATATTCTTAAAACAATGCTTAAAGGACTGCCCATTGATGTACCCTATGAAATTCCCAATCTTGCCTGCTCAATGTTTTATGCAGAAACTCCCGAGGGCGGGCATATTCTCGGCAGAAATCTTGATAATCAGCAAACTGACCTTGCCGTGATAAAAACTTCACCCAAGGACGGATATAAATCTGTATCCGTTGTAAATCTCAGCTTTCTCGGATATAATGACACATACACACCGGATAAGCTTCTCGACAGAATAAATACACTTGCTACCGCATATTTCCCTCTTGACGGTGTAAACGAAAAAGGGCTTGCCGTAGGAGTATTGCAGCTTCAGGCTCCCGTGACTGCCCAGGATACGGATAAGCCCGATGTAGGAACAACACTTGCAATAAGGGCAATGCTTGACAAATGCGCTACCGTTAAAGAGGCTCTCGAATTTCTGAGAAGTGTTGACATGTATGCCGCAGCAAGAGGTTGCTACCATTTCCAGATTGCCGATGCAACGGGAGAAAGTGTAGTTGTTTCTTATGTAAACAACGAAATGGTGATTACAGAAAAAACCGACGGAATAATCTGTGCAACAAATTTTTATATCCACGATGTCCCCTTTGAATATGAGAAGCAAGGACTCGACCGCTATGAGATTTTAACCGAAAAGCTCACTGAGACAAAAGCAGTTCTTACAAAAGAGGAAGGAATGGAGCTTCTTGAGGCAGCCAGAATTACGGGAACAGAGCCTGATGAAAAAGGAAGAGTTTATTCAACTCAATGGTCCTCTGTCTATGATTTAAGCTCACCCGTCCTCTATCTTTGTGCTGATATGAATTATGAAAATACATATGAATACAGGGTTGAATAACGGTTCAACAAAGGGCACCTGCAAAGCCTACTGCAGGTGCCCTTTTTCAGTATTACATATCCGCTTCGATGAAGCCTATTGATTCTCTGCCCCTGATAACATCGGCGGCATTTCTTGCATTGAAATATATTCTGCATTTTCCGTCATAACAGGTAAGACAGCAGGCATACACAAACTGTGCCATCCATTTATGCTTTTCTTCGGGTACGATCAGAGGCTTTATGAACTCGAAATTTTCGCCGTCAGAAGATTTCAGAAGCATTATTGCAGAATGGCTTTTTCCGTTTTCACTGAAAAGACCGTTCTGAAGTCCGATATAGCAATCCTTCAGCTTATACACTTTTATGCAGCCGGAACACAGATTAAGATATCTGCTGTTTTTATCGGGACTTATTATAGGCTTTTCCCGTGAAATAAAGCCCTTGTCGGGGAAATCGCTTTCGGCGTATGAAATATGGGTAGGCTCAGCAAAACCACAGTCTTTAATCATTGTCTGCCCGCAGGAATAATACATACGGTATTTTCCGTCTTTTTCTGTAAGAAAAGGATTTGATATCGCAATTCCGGTATCGCACTTTTCATAATCTCTTGTCTGCTTTATTACTCTTTCGGGCTTTTCCCAGCTTACAAGATCCTCTGATTTACAGACATAAATCTCGGAATGCCATTTCACACCCACACTGTTAAGCGCATTGAGAATGACCGGTCTTGTTCTTTCAAAATAAAGATAGTACTTACCGTCAATTTTATTAATGTCGGGACGCATAGCGCGCTTTGCTATTCTCTTTTTACCCGAAAAGCTTATTCCGTCATCGCTTACATAATGATAAACTCCGAAAAATGTATGACAGAAAAGATGCCATCTGTTATCGGGTGCATTATCGGGAGTAAGTATTGACGGGTCGGCAACCACAAGGCTCGGCAAAGAGTATTTCAGCACAGGATTACTCTTATAAAAAGAAAATTCAAGGCTGTTAAATTCATCAAAAGTTTTTTTAATCAAATCAATCACCCGATACAGGATAACATAAATAATTCCGGTTCGCAACATTTTTATACTGTAACATATTCGTTTCAAACGGATGCAATATAGAGTTAACACCCTGTTAACATTTTGTACTATTTTTACAAATGAAAATTTATTATGTTGTTAATTTTCATAATTGAAGTATTAATTATTTTTTATTATAATAATTTTAGGTTTATTTAACCAAATTTTCGAGAGGATGAAAAACTATGCAGAAAAAACGATTTTTCACAAAAGCATTTTCAGTAGTATTGACCCTTCTGATGGTGCTTACGGTCATTCCCCTTGTTCCGAGCATTACCGCTGACGCGGCTTATGCAAACGAATACTATTACCCTGCAGGAACCAAGTATGTTAAAGACATTGCTATGGTTTATTACAAGGATTCAAGCGAAGGCCAGGCTGCAATCAAGAATGCTGTCGGCCATAGTGCAGGCACCGGTTATGCACTTATCAAAGACCTTACTGCAGGTACCGGCGGTACCTACTATGTTTACCTCGGTTGGACATGGACTACTAACCCCGCAGAAGCTGCAAGAGGCTTCCGTATTGACTGGAACGGCTCTATGCCCTCTTCATGGAATCAGAGCGGTGTTATGTGGTATCCCGTAAACTCCGGAAACCATACGTGGGTTCCCCAGCTTCACGGCGACGGATGCGTTGACCTTAACCGTGGTGCAGGCGGCGATGATATCAAACTATATGTAACAAAGGATCCCGCATTCGGCAATCCCATCACGTTCCTTGACCGTGCAGGCTCTACAGGTGAAAGAGATAATCTTCTCAACAGCGGCTATAAGGGTGTTTACACATTCCAGGATAACGGTTATCTCATTGACATAAATAAGGGCGCAGGCGGTGACGACCTCTTCTTACTCTATGCAACTTCTCCTGTTACAAAGGTTAACACAGCAGCTCTTCGTACAGCTTATTCAAATTCTGACGGTTTTGTTGGTGTAGAAGGCTACACAGCAGCGTCAATCGGTGAACTCGCAGCTGCAAGAAACGCAGCCAAGACCATTATGGATGCATTCGATAATCATCAGGGTTATGCAAATTATACCCAGACAGATATCGACAATGCAGCAAACAGACTCAACAACGCTGTTAACAATCTTAAAATCACTCTTAAGCTCAACGGAACAATGAACGGCGGCGACAAGGATCAAACTATTGAGATTCTTGTAGGTAGAAATAAGACAGCTCAGGTCGACCTCAGCAAATATACAGCATCAAAGCCCGGAGCAAACTTCGCAGGCTGGGCAAAGAGCGCTCTTGCAACAGAAGGAACTACCGGTATCGTTACAGTAGGCTTCAATGAAACATATTATGCTCTGTTCGGTGTTGAGCTTACCGCAAACTTCCATTACCTTCAGCCTGACGGCACATACAAGAAGGAAACAAAGAATATTTACGCAATGAACGCTGCAACCGCCGCTTCAACTCCCAAGCCCAATGCAAAGAATGCAACCGTTGACGGCAGAACATTCGAATTCCTCGGCTGGAGAACAGATACGGCTGCGGCTGAAGCAACAATTACAAAAACAGGTATTTATACCGTTTACGTAAATAATCCCGATGTTGACGTATATGCTGTATATTCAGCACCTATCACATTCACTCAGGACGTAAACAAAGGTGAGCCTGCAATTGAAGCAGAAGTACAGACTCAGTATCTCAATGCTAATGAGAATATAACAAAGACAAGTCATACCTTTACCGTTACTGATGCAGCTCCCACACGTGAAGGCGGTACCTTCCTCGGTTGGGCAGATACAACAACAGCAACTGCAGCTCAGTACACTGCAGGATATACCTTCACAACAACAGAAGATATCACAATCTACGCTGCATACAAGATGAATTATGTTGAGGTTAACTTCGTAGATGCAGACGGTACTGTTGTTGACACTCAGAGTATTCCTTACGGTGATGACGCAACTATTCCCGAATTAACTCTTACAAAGGATTACGACGAGAATTATCACTATGAGTTTGCAGGCTGGGATTACACGGCTGATCAGTTGATCGGTCTTAAGACTGACACAACAGTAACAGCTCAGTATACCGCAATCGAACATGCAATTAAGGTTTCCCCCATTGATGAAGCAACTTGTACAGAAGCAGGTAAAGATCTTCACGCTTGCGAATGCGGATACTCAAAGGAAGTAAAAGTTGAAGCTCTCGGCCACAACAAGTCCTTTGATCCCGGCACTCCCGCAACCTGTACCACAGACGGTACATCTGACTACATCGTTTGTCTCAGATGTAATGTAGTTCTTCAGGAAAGAGAAATCACTGAAAAACTCGGCCACGATTGGGAGCTTTCAGAAGCAAGAACTGCAACCTGCAGCATCGGCGGCTATGAGATTTATGTATGTAAGAACAATCCCAACCACAAGGAAGTAAGAAACGAAACAGCCCCCACAGGTGAACATACAAAAACTGAGCTTAAGGGCTGGGACGCTGATTGTCTTACAAACGGCAAGACAGCAGGCGAAATATGCGCAAACTGCGGCGCTGTTCTCACAGCTCAGAACATTATCCTCGCTGACGGTCACGATCTTATAATTGACAAGGCTGTTGCTCCTACTTGCACAGAAACAGGCCTTACAAAGGGCTCACACTGCGAAGACTGTGACTATGTGGTCGAACAGGAAGTTATCCCTGCACTCGGTCACGACTGGTCAGATTTCCTTGCACAGGCTCCTACATGCACAGAAGACGGCTTCACAGCAGGTTCAAAGTGCAGATACTGTCATGAAATAAAGGACAGCGAAATAATCCCCGCTCTTCAGCACAACTGGCAAATTATCACTCACGAAACAACATGTACAGAAGACGGCTATACAGAATATATCTGTGAATATGATGCAAAACACAACTACACCGTAGAAGGTGAAAAAGCAACAGGTCACAAGGGCGGCACAGCAACATGTAAGGAACAGAAGGTTTGCGAAATCTGTTCAGAGCCTTACGGTGAAACAATTGCTCATACATATGAAGAGGTTGTTTTTGCTCCCACCTGCACAAAGGAAGGCTACACAGAATATACATGTACAGCTTGCGGCTATTCCTACACAGATAACACAACAGCTACAACAGATCATATCTATAACAGCGGTGTTATTACAACCCAGCCCACCTGCGATGCTGAAGGCGTTAAGACCTTCACTTGTATCAACTGCACAGATTCTTACACAGAAGTTGTTCCTGCAAAGGGACATAGCGTTGACAACTGGACAGTTGAAGGCACAGAAGCTGAAGGCGATTGCTCAGATTGCGGTGAACATATCACAGCAAATCCCGAAGACGTTGGTCTTGAGCTTCCCGAATGCGAACGCTGCGGAATGGTACACAGATACAACAGCGGTATCTTCAAATACAAAGGTATCTACTGCTCAATCATGTACTTCTTCCGTCAGATTGCAAATTTCTTCAAAGGTATTGCATAAACAATAAACCTCTCATAATAAAGCCTCTGCACTTTACGGTGCAGAGGCTTTTGAGTTAAATAAGAACAAAAACACGCTCAACATATAATGTTATAATAATTATATATATTCTTTATGAAGAGTAACATTGTGAACTCTTATAATATCGGCTCCCTTGCTGATTGCCTTAAGGTTGGCGCTGAGTGTAGCCGCATCTCTTTTTTCCGGCTCACTCTCCCCTGAAAGCTCTCCGATAAAACGCTTTCGGGAGAGAGCACAAAGCATAGGAAGCGAGTGCTTATTGATTTTTTCAAGATTGTCTAAAAGCTGCATATTCTGCCTGGTGTCCTTTGAAAAACCGAATCCGGGATCAAGGCATATGTTTTCCGCAGGAATTCCGTATAAAGCTATACTTTCAAGCATTTTATCAAAAAAACGGTTCACATCATTTATTATTCCGTCTGCAAATTCTGCGTGAGCCTCTGTTTTTCTCACATAAACGCCGCCATGCATAATCACCCAGCCGCAATTATATTTTTTTATGATATCTGCCATCAGAGGATTAAAAACTCCGCTGACATCATTGATTACATCAGCACCCATATCAAGGCATCTTTCTGCCGTGCCGGGATTAAAGGTATCAATTGAAACAGGAATCTTATAATTCTTTTTTATTTCCCGAAGTATATCTTTTATACGTTCCCATTCTTCGTTTTCACTGACAGCATCAGCAAAAGGGCGGGTGGACACGGCGCCTATATCAATTATATCCGCCCCCTCGTCTATCATATACTTCGTATGAGAGAGAGCCTCGTTAATACAGTTGAATTTTCCCCCGTCTGAAAAGGAGTCGGGAGTTACATTGAGAATTCCCATAATATATGCTTTTTTATTTTTTACGGAAAAAAGCCTTCTGAAAACTGATTCGTTCATATTATCACCGTAATAATAATACTCATTATTTGTTAAATTTTCAATAAAATAATTAATAACAATTGAAAATCATTCAAATATATAGTAAAATTAATTTATATATAAAGTTATGCGGAGGATTCTTTTATGAAAGCTATTATAAGCGTTACAGGTAAAGATAACGTGGGAATCATTGCAGGTGTCAGCACCATCTGTGCAGAAAAAGGTGCAAATATTCTTGATATTACTCAGAGTGTTCTCAGCGAATATTTCGCAATGATCATGCTCGCTGATATCGATTCTCTTAATATCCCCTTCTCTGAATTTGTAGATATTCTTGCAGCCTACGGTAATTCAAGAAATCTTCAGATTCAGGCAATGCACGAAGATATATTCAATACCATGCACCATATATAATAAGGAGCAAAAATTATGATAAACACAGCAGATATTCTTGAAACCATAAATATGATACGTCAGGAAAATCTTGATATTCGTACCATCACAATGGGAATATCTCTTTTTGACTGCGTTAGCGAGGATGAAAACAGGCTCCTGACAAACATATATGATAAAATCACAAAAAAAGCTGAGCATCTTGTAAAAACAGGGGAAGAAATCGAAAAAAAATACGGAATTCCGATTGTCAACAAGCGTATTTCAGTTACACCTGTTTCTCTTGTCGGCGGTGCACATTCAAGGGATACATACGTAAAAATTGCAAAAACACTTGACCGTGCTGCCGATACACTGGGAATCAATTTCATCGGCGGATTTTCGGCTCTTGTTGATAAGGGCTTTACAAAAAGCTCAGAAAGCCTGATTGCAGCTATTCCGGAAGCTCTCAGCACCACGGGAAAGGTCTGTTCATCGGTAAATGTTGCCACCACAAAAGCCGGTATCAATATGGATGCCATAAGCCTTATGGGCAAAACTATAAAAGAAACTGCATATCTTACAAGGGATAATTATTCCATAGGCTGCGCAAAGCTTGTTGTTTTTGCAAATGTGCCTCAGGATAATCCCTTTATGGCAGGTGCTTTCCACGGAATCGGAGAACCCGAATGTGTAATCAATGTAGGTGTTTCAGGGCCCGGCGTTGTTTCCTCTGCAATTGCAAGAGCAGGCGACTGTGACCTTTCACAGCTTGCTGATATCATCAAAAAAACTGCCTTCAAGATAACACGTGTAGGTCAGCTTGTAGCATCAGAAGCGGCAGACAGACTCGGTGTACCCTTCGGCATTGTTGACCTTTCTCTTGCCCCCACACCCGCCATAGGTGACTCTGTTGCAAGAATTCTTGAGAACATGGGTCTTGAATGCTGCGGTGCTCACGGCACAACAGCTGCACTTGCAATGCTTAATGATGCAGTAAAAAAGGGCGGCGTCATGGCATCCTCACACGTCGGCGGACTTTCGGGTGCATTTATACCCGTGTCAGAGGATGAAGGTATGATTGCAGCTGTTGCAAACGGCTCTCTGTCTATAGAAAAGCTCGAAGCAATGACAGCAGTCTGCTCTGTAGGTCTTGACATGATAGCAATTCCCGGTGACACACCGGAGGCCGTTATCTCAGGAATTATTGCAGATGAGATTTCCATAGGTGTTGCAAACACAAAAACCACAGCAGTAAGAGTTATTCCCGCTTACGGTAAAAAAGAAGGCGATACCGTTTCATTCGGAGGTCTTCTCGGCTATGCGCCTGTTATTAAGCTCAACAGCAATTCCCCCGAAAAATTCATATCCCGGGGCGGAAGAATTCCTGCCCCCATACATTCACTCAAAAACTGATAAAGGAAGAGATCAATATGACTTTTACAGAAAAATACGAATACCTCAAGAAAAAATATGCAGGTAAGGCTGACATCACAAAATTCAAGGATGAATTTATCGCAGCACAGATCACAATGTCTGATGAGGATTGCGGCGGCACTATGTATGCGGCATTCATAAACGGCATTTTCTCATTTGAGCCCTATGATTACCACGACAACACAGTTGCTGTTATTGTAAACTCTCTTCTTCTTGAAGACTGCATCAAGGGAAAAGCCGACCCTGTAAAGGCTTATCTTGACGGAAATCTTCAGGCATGGGGAAATCTTGACCACGCTCTTCAGCTCATTGAAGCACTCAAAGGCAAGAAAAGAGTGTGTAAGAAAAAGACAGATGATACTGTCTGTGAAGAAGAAAAGACAGAAGCAGCTCCCAAAAAAAGAACCTGCAAAAAGAAAACGACAGAAGAAAATACCGTCTGCGAAAAAGTAAAGACTGAAGAGAAGACCGAAGAAACCCCCAAGAAAAGGTCCTGCAAGAAAAAAACTGCAGACAAATAAATCAAAACTTAATGGTAAATAAAATGAATACCTCCTCTGATTTTATAAAAGCTCTCACCTCGCCCGACCGCCGTTTCGGCGAGGTGCCTTTTTATTGGTGGAACGGCTCCCCTCTCAACAAAGAGAGATTAAAAGAACAAATCAGAATGCTTGCAGAAAAAGGACTTGCAGGTGTTCAGATAAATTATGCCCATATCAACCGCGGCGGAGAGAATAATCTTCCCTACGGAGGGCACGGTAAAAGTATTCCCGGCACACCCGAACAGTTTTCGGATGAATGGTGGGATTTTTTCTCTTTTGCGGCAAAGGAATGCGAAAAATATGATATGAGCATAGGCATGGGTGACTATACAATTGCCTGGATCGGAAACGGTTATTTCACTGATAAGCTGTCCGGAATGCCCGATATGCACGCAAAAAACATGTCAATAGAGAAGAAAATGCTGTTTTCGGGAGATGAAGAAGGCCTTTCGGATGATGTTCTTGTTGCATTATATTATAAAGACATTGCCTGTGAAGAGCCTGTCATAATTTATGAAAAAGACAAAGGCATATGCTCGCCGATTCCCGGAATATGTGAAGCATATATTGTTTCTGTTCACGAAACCGACAAATCAATCGATCCGCTGAATCCCGGATGCGGAAAAATTCTCACTGATATTTATTTTGAAGAGTTTTTCAGACGGGTTCCCGACGTAAAGGAAGGAGTTCTTAACTACTTTTTTCAGGATGAGCTGATGTTCGGAACCGATATAAAAACGATATGGGGAGAATCTCTGAGGAACGGAATAAGAGAAAAATACGGATATGACATTATCGGATTTCTTCCTCATCTGTTTTACAATCTCGGTGATATAACTCCAAAAATACGCCTTGATGTTTCCGACATAAGAACACTTCTTACTGAAGAAAATTATTTTAAGCCGATATATGAATTCCATGCGTCAAAAAATCTTATTTACGGCTGCGATCAATCCTCCCGCGGAAAAGAGCCCGATGAGTTTTCCGATTATTTCAGAACCGTGCGTTGGTTTACTGCCCCGGGAAATGACACTCCCGGAAGAGCTGCCGACCTTATAAAGGTCAAGGTAAACAGCTCAATTGCGCATTTATACGGCAGACCGAGAGTCTGGCTTGAGGGCTATCACAGCTCAGGCTGGGGCACAACACTCGAAAGTATAACTGCGCCTACAAGTGATAATTTTATTTACGGTGCAAATCTTCTTAATCTTCACGGACTTTATTATTCTACAAACGGCGGCTTCTTTGAATGGGCACCTCCTGATTTTCATTTCAGAATGCCTTATTGGGATGATGAAAAGCAATGGCTTGATAAATATAAGCGGATGTCAGCAATTCTCACCGCAGGAAGGCACAAGTGTGATGTTGCCGTTTATTATCCCGTTTCATCCTGTGAATACGGAGAAAATCATAAATTCTGCACCGAAAAAACCTTTGAATGTGCGGAATACCTTTTTTCGAAGGGACTTGATTTTGATTTTATTGATTTTCAGTCAATTGAAAGTGCCGCATGTGAAAACGGCAGACTTAAAACCTCATATGAGGATTACAAGGTTCTTATTTTTGCAGGAGTTGACTGTGTAAGATTTTCGGCAATTCAAAAGGCTGAAGAATTTATAAAAAACGGAGGCTGCGTTGTTTTCTGCGGCAATACTCCCTATGCGTCCGACAGAAAGGGGCTCAATGACCCTGTGTTGAACGATACAATAAAAAGAATTCTTTCTTCTCCGTCGGCATCTCTTACTCCGACAGCAGCAGAAACACTCGCATTTATTAATTCCGTAATCACAAGAAGCTTTCTGCCCGAGGATATATATTCCGAAGAAAAGATCTATGTTCACAGAAGATATAATGGAAGCACAGAGCTTTATTTTGTGAGATATGCAAAAAAAGACAGCGTATGCAGATTTGAAGCGCAGGGCACACCCTATCTTCTTGATACATACGAGGGAAAAATAATAAGACTTGACGGTACTGTTTATTCAGACGGCTTTACTTTTGTTAAAATGCCTCTTGAAGAAAACGATGATACAATACTGCTTTTCACGGATGATGAAATAAGCTTTGATGACATCATTGATACTTCAGACAGCCGTGAGCTTACTGAAAAACAAAAAATATATCTTGACGGCGACTGGGATTTTACCCTTGTTCCCACCCTTGATAACAAATACGGAGATTATTATTTACCCGAAGGCGGCATAATCGGCGCTCAGGCACGCTTTTTTGATATAACAAAAATAAGTGACGGCGATGACGGAGCCGGTTTTGAATTCAATGACATTCCTTTCGGCACAAATACAGCCATCAGAAGGATTTACTGCAAGGATGAAAGCTTTTCTCTCTGCAGAGAAATCAGCAAGCACACGGATATACCTGAAACAAACACTATCTGTTTAAATAACAAAGACTACACAATTGAAACACAGCAGTTTTATTCAAGATACGGATATATCTGTACGGATGATTATACTGTATCCTTGCATGAGCAGGGACACCACGGTCTGAAAGGGCATTTGTATGATGACAATATCTTTTTTGAGGATGACTGTGTTTATATAACAAACGTATATGCAGGAGAAGACTGCGAAGCTGTAATTCATACGGGAGATATTATTCCCGATCTTATCATTCTTAATTCGGAGGAAATAAGAACTGACAGGGTGCATCTGAAAAAAGGAAAAAATCCTCTTTTCTTTTCCTATACTTATAGGAGTGAGGAATCGGTTAATTACAGAAACAGCGGAAAAATCAAAAGAACCTCCCTTCATATAACAAAACAAGATGCAAAAGAAAGCAATTATCCTCTTTCAGTTCCATCTTTTGCAAATCCCGATTATTTCAGATTTTCATCCACGGATGAGGACATACGGTATTTCTGCTTCCGCTTCAGTACTGTGCCCGGCTTTATAAGCGCTACGGTTGACCTGTTCGGAAATATTCATACAGCATTTATCGGAAGCAGAGAAGCAGAGACAGAATTTATTTCAGAAGGAGAATCAGGCTCAAAGCGATACAGAATCAAAGCACCGGCAGCAGAAGAATATATCACTGACGTTGTTTTTTATGCCGAGGCAGAAAATGGGTTTGAATACGCTGATATGCTTGCACGCCCCGTTGATATCGAGTGTACAAAAGGCAAGATCACAACAGGAGATACTTCACATATGGGTGCACTTAAGAACTATTCGGGTAAGATGGTTTACGAAAAGAATCTCGTTCTGAGCAAGCTTTATCCTGATGAAAGATTTATTCTGGATTTAGGTGATGCTGCTGCCACCGCAAAAGTAGAAATCAACGGAAAAACAGCCCGTATTTTTACTTTCCGCCCCTTCAGGACTGATATCACAGATTATGCCGTCAACGGCGAAAACCACATAAAAATAACTGTTTCAAACACATTATGCAATCACTACTCAACTATTCCCTCAAAATATTCAAATTTTCCCAAGGATGCCGCATCGGGACTTATTGGTCCTGTAAGCATCCGTGTAGTTGAAAGAATTTAAAGGAGTAATATATGAAATTACCTAAACCTGTAAACAAAATAGTCAGCAAGGTTGTTAATTCGGTATCACAGACATCAAACAAGGATATTGCCGAAGGCTTTTCCATGGCACAGGGAATTGATGATATATCAAGACAGGCAGCAGCAGAAAGCGTTGTGCTCCTTAAAAATGACGGAGTATTGCCCATAAACGGGGACACAGGAGTTGCTGTTTTCGGAAGAGTGGCAAGTGATACCTTTTATGTAGGCTACGGCTCCGGCGGTGATGTTAATGCTCATTACAAAATAAGCTTTACCGAGGGACTTAAAAATGCCGATGTAAAAATAAACAAGTCTCTTCAGAAAAAGTATGACAAATGGAGAAAGAAAAACAAGCCTGACGACGGCTTCTGGGGCAACTGGCCTATGTGCTATGAGGAGATGCCTCTTGATAACGAAACAGTAAAAGCAGCCGCAGCAGAAAGCGATACCGCACTGGTATTCATAGGAAGAGCGGCAGGTGAAGACAGAGAAAACACCCTTACAAAGGGGAGCTTTTATCTTACGGATGAAGAAGAAAATATGCTGTCTCTTGTAAGGGATAACTTTGAAAAGTGGGCAGTTATTCTCAACATCGGCAACATCATTGATTTTTCATGGACAGAAAAATTCGATGTCCCTGCTCTGCTTATTGCCTGGCAAGGCGGTATGGAGGCAGGAAATGCACTTGCTGATGTAATCACAGGTAAAATATCCCCCTCAGGTGCACTTACAGACACAATTGCAAAAAGGTATGAGGATATCCCTTCTGCCGCAGATTTCGGCGGAAAGGATAAAAACACATATACCGAGGATATTTTTGTCGGCTACAGATATTTTGAAACCTTCTGCGAGGATAAGGTGCTTTATCCCTTCGGCCACGGTCTTTCATATACCGATTTTGAAATAAAGGATATTTCATTCTCTGTAAACGCCGACGCTGTAGATATAAGCGCAGTAATTAAAAACACAGGCGGCAGACCCGGCAAAAAAGCTGTGGGACTTTATATAAACCAGGAAAATTCCGAAATTGATGTTCCCGTGAAGGTGCTCAAGAGCTTCGCAAAAACAGGCACACTCAACCCGGGAGAAGAAGAAGCTCTCAGCTTTTCGGTTTCCTTTTATGATTTATCATCCTATGATGATTCGGGCAAAACAGGCTATAAAAGTGCTTATGTCTTGAGCCGCGGCAAATACCGTTTCCTCTTAGGCTTCAATGTGCGAGATACTGTTGAAGCGGGCGTTATAGTACAGCAAAAAACACTTGTCACACAACAGCTTACGGAGGTATCTGCTGTAGAAAAAGAAAATGCATTTATGCGTCTTCGTCCTCTTTATTGCGAAGGAAGAGTTTCTGAGACCTATGAGCCTGCCCCTGTAAGAACAGTATCATTAAAGAAAAGCATAGCCGATAAGCTTCCCGGAGCACTTAATATGAGCGTGGGATTGGGATATACTCTTGAGGATGTTAAAAACGGAAAGATTTCAATGAATGATTTCGTTTCTACACTGAATTACACAGAGCTTGAGGCTATTTCAAGAGGTGACTATGTAATGAATTCACCTCTGGGGTCAAAAGGAAATGCGGGTGTTTTCGGAGGTGTATTGCCTTCCCTCAGAGATAAAGGTATCCCGGCAATCACAACAACCGACGGACCTTCAGGAATCCGCCTTGCCGCATACAGTGCACTTCTCCCCTGCGGCACAGCTCTTGCAAGCTCCTGGAATATTTCTCTCATAACCGAGCTTTATGCGCTTCTGGGTACAGAAATGAGAGAAAGAGGATCGGATGTTCTTTTAGCCCCGGGAATGAATATACACAGAAATCCTTTGTGCGGCAGAAACTTTGAGTATTTTTCAGAGGATCCCGTGATTGCAGGTGAAATGGCAGCAGCTGTAACTAACGGACTCCAGTCTTCGGGAGTCAGTGCCTGTCCCAAACACTTTGCCTGCAATAATCAGGAGGTAAGGCGTACAAAGAATAATTCTGTTCTGTCTGAAAGGGCTCTCAGAGAAATATATCTCAAAGGCTTTGAGATATGTGTAAAGAAGGCAAAGCCTCTTAATATAATGACCTCCTACAACAAAATAAACGGTGTATGGGGACATTATAATTATGATCTTGTCACAACTATACTGCGTGGTGAATGGGGCTTTAAGGGCTCAGTTATGACAGACTGGTGGATGCAGCCCTCCGTTTCACCTGAATTTCCGATTGTAAAGAATCAGGGCTACAGGGTAAGAGCAGGAGTAAACGTTCTTATGCCGGGCGGTGACAGAACAGGAAAACGAGCGCCGGACGGAACACTTCTTGCTTCAATGGGCAAGGAAGGCGGAATAGTCACGGGTGAGCTTCAGAAAAATGCGGCAGATATACTCGGCATGATCATTTCACTCCAGAAGCTTAGAGATTAAAAGCGTCTTCAGCTAACAGAACTTATTAAAAAAAGCTGTTATACTTCATAGCAATTTCATTGCAGATAAATACTACCGGACAAATATAAAAACTCAGGTTAAAAAAAGAAACCTGAGTTTTTATTATTTCAGTTTACTATAAATTTTCTTAATGCTTCAGCATCCTTCTGATTAAGATTGCCGTTAAAATCAAAATCTGCATTTCTTGTATTTATCGTATTTTTATGTCCTGCAAGATATTTTATAACAGCAGCATAGTCCTTGCCGGTAATCCTTGAGTCATTATCACAATCACCCTGATACATAAAACTAATTGCAAAAACACCGTTTGCTGTCGGAGATGAGGCAAGATTGATATAAATTCCGTCATTCACCCGCATACCGAAAATCTGTTTTGATGCATTTTCATAATACAGAATCCTTCTTTCTCCGCTTACAGGATCAAAAGAAACTACCGTATTATCCGTATTGTATAAAAGCTTGTCATCATAAACACACAGACTGCTGTAGCAATCTGAAAGACTAAAGCCCATAAAGCCTGTCCACTTTGAAAACAGCGATTTCTTTATTACGTGCTTTCCGCCGCCGGTCCAATTATAAACAGCATAACCTGACTCATACTCGTCTATGTAATACCACTTATTATCAAGACACACAAAGGGACTTGTTACATCCATCCAGAAATAATTATCATAGGTTTTATCGGTACAGTTTTCATTTCCGCCGAAGCAATACCAATCATTATGACCGTTATCTTCAATAGCATCATCACTGAGCAAAATATTTTCATGAAGGGCCTGACCGAAAACATCTCTCTCCATATCATCCCAGGTAACATCAACATGATACCACCGTGAATCCAGCTTTACAAGATTCCAGCCGTGCTTCATTCTTTCGCTTGTCACGTATTTTGCTTCAATAGAATGCGTCTGAAGAAGAGCTTTCATAAGAAGTGTATATGCCTGACAAACGCCTTTTCCGTTTTTCAGCATTGAATATGCATCATAAATATTCAGGTCCTTATCATAGCTGAAATTAATACAGATGTAATCATGGAAAAACAGAATTTTCTGCAGATCACTCCAGCTTTCATCTGCTTTTTCCGAAATATCAGACAAAAGAGTGTTATACTCCTTTACTTTTTCCCGGGCATTATCTATAAAAGTAAACTCCATATGCTCAATCAGACCGTTGTCGGAAGAAACTTTAACCGAATTAACAACATAAAATAACTCAGGAACCACATTTATAAATTCCTTGATAAATACTTTACCGTCATCATACCGGATTTTATATTCACTGATATCAACAAATGTAACAAATTTTTTCAATTGTTCTGTAACATAATGTCCTGCAGCATTATACTGTGAAGCAGGTGTTTGTATGGTTTTATCGGCAAGCTCAGAATCCGAAGATATGTTCACCACATTCCACTTCGGTCTGAGTACCCAGTTATCAGCGTTTTCAAGACCTACGCTTGCTCTTAAAATAAGCCTTGCATCTGCAGCAGTTATTCCGTCGGCAGAATCGACATCACAAGTCATAAGCTGCCACTTTTCAGCCGTTTCAAGACCGACACTGCATCGGAGTGCAAATCTTGCATCGGCAGCGGTAATCCTTCCGTCGGAATCATTATCACCTCTGAGAATACAGATATATCTGCTGTTATCAGGGAAATATAAAGTATCTCCGCCGGCAAGAAGCATTGATTCGTTCTTTTTTCCGTAGGCATCTGTTACATATGAGCCCGGTCCGCAGCTTCTGACGATATCACCAACAGCTTTACCTTCGGTAAAAAAGAAATATTCACCGCTTCTGTACATATCATCAGTATCCTCAAATATATATTGCGTCCCTACAGTAATGCTTCCGTTTATTATTCCGAAGCTAACATTATCAAGAGCCGCATTAAAAATATCGCCTTCTTCATAAGAAATACTTACATTGTAAACCCCGTCGGGTGTATGCTTGGGGACACTGAATTCAAGCTGTGCAAGAACACCGTTTTCATAATTATTATTACCGCTGACACTGTTATCCCACGACAACACGTAGGGGACTGTGTCGGTCGATGAGGAAAAATATTTTCCTTTTATTATTCCTTTATCCTTTACTGATATAAGCTTCAGGGGGCTGTCATATCTGAGCCTCAGATAAAGCCCCGAAATACCCGGGTTGTCTTTAATAACAACATCAAGAATGACTGTTTTTCCGGCATCAGCCTGAGTATTTTCTATGCTGATAACAGGTGTGGCAGCTGAAACATTTACAGTCATTGATGAAAAAGCTATCAGAAAGACAACAAAGATTGCAGTAAAACGTTTCATTTATTTTCTCTTCCCTTATTAAATAATATGAAATCCTGTTGTCATAACTGCTGCTACCTTAGTATTATTTTCATCATAAACATCTATGGAATAACAGCAGGTTGTCCGACCTTCTTTATATTTTTTAGCTTCTGCAAAAAGCTTTTTGCCGCGGGGTGCTGACAAAAAAGAAATATTTGAATTAAGAGATACCGTTCCTTTTTTTTCATGGTTTGCAGCAACTGCAAAAGCAAAATCTGCAAGAGTGCAGGTAACACCGCCCATGAGTGCACCCATGGCATTCAGGTGTCTTTCGGTTATTTCAAGCGAACACCTTGCATAACCCTCCCCTACCTCTTCAATATACATACCGTTTTCAGTTGCAAAACGGTCTTTTGAGAAAAACTCTCTTATTTCATCTATATCAGCCATTATGTCTCCTTTACAAGAACATCCCGTATCAGTTTTCAGGATACGGGATGAAACTATTTATAATATTATAACTTCATTGCGACATCCCATGCCTGCCAGATAACTGTACGAAGATTACCTACCTTGGATGCATCGCCGATAATATGAACGTGCTTTGACTTGGGAGCAACGGGAGCGGGCTTATAGCCAACAGAAAGAATAACATCGTCACAGGGAATAACTGTTTCCTTGCCGCTGTTCATATCCTTGATCGTTACGCTGCCGTCTTCAATCTTTGTTGTGCAGCTTTCAAGATAAACAGGAACCTTGTTTGTTTTGAAGCAGTCACGCAGATAGCTTGTGTTGGCAAGTGCAACACCGGGAGTTGTGATAAGGTCATCGCACATTTCAACGATAACAGGCTTTTTGCCCTGTAAGAAAAGATCGTATGCAATTTCACAGCCTGTGAGACCGCCGCCGACAATAACAACATTTTCACCGACTGTCTTTTCGCCTAAAAGATATTCAACAGCCTGAATACCCTTTTCACCGCCGGGTACGGGAAGTCTGTTTGCCTTTGCACCTGTTGCAATAATAACCTCGTCAACCTCAAGTGCCTCAACATTATTAACTTCTGTATTGAGCTTTACTTCGATGGGATTTCTTGCGATTTCTCTTCTGTACCATGCGATAAGATCACGGTCTTTTTCCTTGAAGGAAGGAGCAGCTGCAGCAATAAACACACCGCCGAGCTTGTCTGTCTTTTCATAAATTGTTACCTTATGTCCGCGCTTTGCAAGAACAAGAGCAGCTTCCATACCGCCTATACCGCCGCCGATTACTGCAATATTCTTCTTTTTCTTTGCCTTTTCGATCTTATATTTCTTGGACTGCATTGTCTTGGGATTAAGAGCACAGCGGGCAAGTCCCATTGTGTCGAAAAGATCCTGTGTATTTGCGTGTCCCTTGGAGGATGAGAAATTGAAGCAGCCTGCATGACAGCAGATACAGGGCTTGATATCCTCAATTCTGTCTTCAATAATCTTTGTGATCCATTCAGGGTCAACAAGGAACTGACGTGCAACACCTACACCGTCGATTCTGCCTTCCTTGATTGCTTCGGCTGCAACCGCAGCATCCATACGGCCTGCACATACAACCGGAATATCAACAAACTTCTTTATATGAGCAACATCATCGAGGTTACAGTTTTCAGGCATATACATCGGAGGATGAGCCCAGTACCATGAGTCATAAGTACCGTTATCTGCATTGAGCATATCATAGCCCATATCCTGAAGATACTTAGCAGCCTTTTCGGATTCTTCCATATTTCTGCCGACTTCAACATAATCCTCACCGGGCATTGCACCTTCGCAGAAGCCCTTCATCTTGGATTCTACGGAATAACGAAGAGATACGGGATAATCGTCGCCGCAGGCCTCTTTAATAGCCTTTACTACTTCAGCGGCAAAACGGTATCTGTTTTCAAAGCTTCCGCCGTATTCGTCGGTACGCTTATTGAAGAATTCAATTGAGAACTGATCAAGAAGATAACCTTCATGAACAGCGTGAACTTCAACACCGTCAACACCTGCATCACGGCAGAGCTTTGCGGTTTTTGCGAAAGCTTCAATAATCTCGTGAATCTGCTCTTTTGTCATTTCAGGGCAGGTGATATCGTGTGCCCAACGGGAAGGCTGTTCACTGGGTGAAGCAAGCTCATGTGATGTGTCAAGAAGAGGCTTGATAAGAGTTCTTGTAAACTTATTTTTATGAAGAGGTGCAATAAGCTCTGTGATAGCCCAGCTTCTGCCCATACCTGCAGTAAGCTGAACAAAGAGCTTTGCTCCTGTTTTATGAATCTCGTCCATAAATTCTTTAAGCTCTTCAAACATCTTGGGATTCTGCCAGAGCCACTTGCCCCAGAAGGTATCACGAAGAGGTGCTATACCGGGGATAATAAGACCTACATTATTGTTTGCTCTTTCGATAAAGAGCTTAGCTGCTTCCTTGTCAAAATGACAGCCTCCCAGCTCAAACCAACCGAAAAGAGATGTACCGCCCATAGGACACATAACTATTCTGTTTTTAATCTCACAGTTACCTATTTTCCAAGGGGTAAACAGTGATTCATATTTCTGATCCATAATTAAGCCTTCCTTTCATATGTAGAAACACAAAATTTCCATTATATTCAGTATATAAAAAAGATTCAGCTATGTCAAGGCAAATCGACAGACTTTGATATTTTATTATCAATTTTCTTTTATAATATTCCGAAAAAAAACGGGTAAAAATATTTATATAGAATCTGACATAAAAAGGTGTTGTATGATAACAAACAAAAGCATTGTACTGACAGGCTGCAACAACGGTATCGGCCTTGAAATACTGAAGCTTCTTCTGAAGGGAAATAACCGTATACTCTGCGTTGACACCGGAATTGAAAACCTGAAAAAACTGAACTGTGACAAAATTATAATTTTCCAAAAGGATGTATCATCCTCTTGTGCTGTGGATGAAATCTTTAATGAGGCGGTAAAACAATTCGGAAAAATTGATATATTTATTGCAAATGCAGGCTTCGGATATTATGAAGAAATAAACTATGAAAGCTGGGACAGAGTCAGGAGAATATTTGAAACAAATGTTTTTTCACCCATATACTCTTATCAGAAATATATAAAGCATCTGAACGGCGAAAACGGCATTTTTGTATTAACAGATTCCGTAATAGGGCTTCTTGCAATTCCCGGCTACAGCCTTTACAGTGCTTCAAAATTTGCGCTGAACGGTTTTTCAAGAGCTGTCAGATTTGAGAAACCGGCAAAATTGCAGTTAACCTGTATATACCCTGTTGCAACCGATACGGAATTTTTTACAAGGGCAAACAAAATTGATTTCAAAAAGCCTTTTCCCCTTCAATCGCCCGAAACCGTAGCAAAGAAAACAGTAAAAGGAATTGAAAAAGGAAAAAGAACGGTAAGCCCTTGTGTTATGTTCAATATAATAAAACCGCTTATGAGGATTTTCCCGCCCGTAAAAATACTGTATCTGTATTTTGAAAACAAAAAATATACCGAATTCAAAGAAAAGCTGCACACAAGCTATCCACAATCCGGAAGAATATCTTAATTCACCGCATCCGCTTATATTTTTAATTGAATTTATAAACAGCATATGATAAAATATAGAAAAAAATCCGGGAGTGTTGTTTATGATTTCAGGAAAAAATATTGTTCTTACCGGCTGCAACAGCGGCATAGGTCTTGAAGTGCTGAAGCTTCTTATGAAGGGTGATAATAAAATTTTCTGCGTTGACTTTGAAACAGAAAAACTCAACACAATGGCAAGCGAAAATGTTATTGTCTTTGAAAAGGATGTTTCATCCAAGGAAGCTGTTGATGAGATTTTTGATAAAGCAATAAAAGCGCTGGGAAGCATTGATATTTTCTATGCAAATGCAGGATATGCTTATTATGAAGAAATGAACTATACCGATTGGGACAGAGTGCAGAGAATATTTGAAACAAATGTGTTCTCCCCTATTTATTCATATCAGAAATATGTGGAATATCTGAACGGAAGAAAAGGTGTGTTTGCAATAACTATTTCCGCCATCGGAACTATGGCAATGCCCGGCTTTACACTCTACAGCGCATCAAAATTTGCAATGAACGGTTTTCAGGAGGGACTTCGCTTTGAAAAACCCGATAATGTTCAGCTTACCTGTCTTTATCCCATTGCTACAGATACAGGCTTTTTCAAACGCTCAAACAATATTGAATATAAGCGCCCCTTCCCTGTTCAGTCACCTGTTATTGTTGCAAAGAAAATGGTGGAGGGTATTGAAAAAGGTACAGACAATGTAAATCCCTCTGCTCTTTTCATTTTATCAAAGCAGCTTATGAAGTTTGTTCCTCCCGTAAAAACCGCATATCTCTATCTTGAAAAAAGAAAATTCAAAGATTTTAAGAAGAAGGTCAAGGAGCTTAGTAACAGATGAAATATAAAATACTCGGAAGTCCTATGAAAATAGGCAGCTGTGAAATAAAAAACAGAGTAGTCCTTGCCCCTATGCTTATGGGCTTCGGTCAGTTTGACGGAAGACCTACAGAAAAAATGATGGATTACTATGAGGAAAGAGCAAAGGGCGGAACAGGACTTATAATAACGGAAATCACCCGTGTGAATGACAAAACAGGCTCTGCGGCTTTTGCTCAGCTGGCTGCAAGCCACGATTATCATATAAAGCCTCTGAAAGAGCTTGCCGACAGAATACATAAGCACGGAGCAAAAATTTTCATACAGCTCCACCACCCCGGAAGGCAGAACATCGGTCTTCTTGTAGGTACCGTTCCTCTCAGCATAAAATGTGAAGAACTTACCAAAGGCCTTTACGGAAAGCTTCTTTATAAGCTTACCCCTGCTGTCGGACCTACACTTATAGAAAACAACATTTCCCCCGCATCTATTGCGCCCTCTGCCTGCGAGCCTGCCTATTTTGCAGGCGGAAAGGTAAGAGCGCTTACAATAGCAGAAATCAAAGAGCTTGAGCAACAGTTTATTGATGCTGCCGTAAGAGTTAAAAGAGCCGGCTGTGACGGCGTTCAGCTTCACGCTGCCCACGGCTATCTTTTTCAGCAGTTTTTAAGTCCCGTTACCAACTGCAGAACCGACGAATACGGCGGAAGCTTCGAAAACCGTATGAGATTTATCACAAATATTCTCAAGGGGATCAAGGAGCAATGCGGCAAAGACTTCCCCGTTATAGTAAGACTTACGGCAGATGAATGCTATTCTTATATCGGAAAGGCTGAAAAAGGATATGATCTCAGCACCGGAATAAAGGCTGCCAAGCACCTTGAAGCAATCGGAGCAGATGCAATAGATGTTTCTTCAGCAGGATATGATACCTTCAATTACTGGCTTGAGCCCGTGTCCTTTGAGCCCGGCTGGAGAAAGCATTTCGCAAAAGCAATAAAAGAAAACGTAAATATTCCCGTTCTGGCGGCAAATCTTATAAGAAGCCCTGAGCAGGCAGAAAATCAGCTGAAAGAAGGGATTCAGGATTTTGTCTCCTTGGGAAGACCGCACATTGCAGACCCCCATTGGACAAACAAGGTGCTTACCGGAAAAGGCACAGTAAAAAGATGCATTTGCTGTCTTAACTGCATAGAGTCAATGCAGACAAATGCTTACTCAGGCTCTCACGGTGAATGCTCCGTAAATCCTTATGTGGGACACGAGGGCGAAACACTTGTCAGAAACGGAAACTCAAGAAAAATAGCCGTTATCGGCGCCGGACCTGCAGGTCTTATCTGTGCGGAAGTGCTTGCTGACAGAGGCTTTAAGGTAACCTTATTTGAAAAGGAAGTCGTAGCAGGAGGGCAGATAAATCTTGCTGCAGCACCTCCCGAAAAAGCTAAAACAGCCTGGTTTATTGAGGATGCCGTTTCAGCCTGTAAGGAAAAGGGCGTTGAAATCAAGCTCAGAACAGAAGCAACTGCTGACATTATAAAAGAGCTTGATCCCTATAAGGTAATTGTTGCCACAGGCAGCAATCCCGTGAAGCCCTGCTTCCCCGGAAGTGAAGTTCCCGAAAGCATTCTTACCTTCAGAGATATTCTTTCCGGTAAGACAGTAATAGAAAATGAAACGGTATGCGTTATCGGCTCAGGACTTACAGGTCTTGAAACCGCGCATTATCTCACAGAAAAGAATTGTAAGGTCACAATAATTGAAATGGCAAAGGAAATAGCTCCCGGCACATGGATGCAGCATAAGGATGATATTCTTCCAAAGCTCAAAGCTGCAGGAGCGGAAATTTTCACAGGAAAAAAGCTCCGTCAGGTAAACAAGGGCTATATTGTAACAGAAAATATTGACACCGGGAAAACAAAGAATATTCCCTGCGACAAGGTTGTGCTTGCATTGGGTTCACGCTCAGAAAACAGACTTGCAAAAGAGCTTTCGGAAAATGGCTTTGATGTAGTTGCAATAGGCGATGCACAAAAGGTAGGAAAAATAGCCGATGCCACAAAGGCTGCATATAAAGCAGCTCTTAACGTATAGCAAAAAAAGAGAAGACAGCCTCATTTACGAAGCTGTCTTCTTAAATTATAATCTTTTATCCCAAGATACTGCCTAAATCAAGGCTGCCGTCAAACAGACCTGAAATCACATCGATAAGCATAGATATGAATTCAAAGAAGGCTGTAAGAATTGAGAAGGGATTCGACTTCTTTGGTGCTTTATGCATAAATGCAAGGTCACCGCAGTTATCTTCCGTCATTTCAGATGCCTTATCGGAATTATAATCATAAACCATATACTGACATCCTGCAGTTACGGTATCAACGGTTTCATTTGTTCCGTTAAGGAATTCATATATTACACCATAAACAGGTGTCATTACATCATGATGTGCATTTTTTAATATCCATGTTGTATCAGGTGAATATGCAGTTGAAAGATCGATTGTCTTATCAGCTGAAATATATTTGCCGTATCCTGCTTTTACACGGTCTGCAATATATTCATCTGTAAGGGTTCTGCCCACAGGAGCTGTAGTTGCGCCAAAAGTAGCATGAGTAAGGCTTACGAGTGCATCACAGGGAAGATATGCTTCTTCCGTAAAGGGAGCATTCAAAAAGCCGTATTTTGCATAAAAACCAAAATGAATTCCGTTTTCCTTCAAGCCGTCATAAAAGCCTGTAAGATCAGAGGAGACATGCTCTCTGTAATAAAGAATCTTATCAATAAGCCCTGCATATTTTTCGCGAAGCTCTGAACCCTCTTCTCCGAACATAAGAAGAAGTGCCTGATCCATATCATCTTCGGCAACACAAGTCCAGTAGTTAACCTGAGTAGCCATGCCGGATGCGTGCATAATTGCCGGAATAAGAGCCTGATAAAGCTGAGAATAAAGATCTTCTACGCCATTAAGAAGCTTATCAGTAACACTTATCTGATTAAAGAAATCCATTGTCTTAAAAACGATTTCATTAAGTATGTCAGAGAATACAAAACCCTGTCCCTGATTGACTCTTCCGCAAAAATCAAGCTGAGCCATATAATTCTCCAGATGAGCAGCATCAAACTCAACCTTACCGCTCATTGCCTTGGAAATTACAGTTGTTTCATTTGAAAGGATATCTACAAACATAACATTTTTAACATGTCCGAGATGTCCGTACTTCTCAAGATAAGCCATAAGAAGACCGCCGCCGAGACATCTGCCGTACATATTGATCTGTTCTTTACCTGTAGCAGCCATAATATCAAGAACATACTGATGAAGTCTGTCTACATGGTCATAGGGAGAAAGTCTCCAGTCAAAACAGAATTCATATTCGCGGTTATTGTTATAATTCCAGGCACTCTTTGCATTTTTTTCGGAATTTGCAAGCTTTGTCTTGTCAACACCTGTGCCGTTTTTGGGATTACCGTTTTCATCAAGACCGACATCTTCACCAAACAGCGGAGCGAGTTCATCATAGATAGCCTTTCCGTAATTATCCCATTCATCAAAAAGCATACCCTCAAGAACAAAGGGCTTAAGAATATTAACAGCAGCCTCTACAATTTTGTCTTTTGTTACATCTGCTTCCTCGCCTTCGGCGCTGTCATCACCGAAGCTTACATTATCAAGACCGGTTACCAGAAGATTACCCTCTGAATCATAAAGAGGCTCACCGTTACCTCTTATATAAACAATGGGAAGTCTTTGTGTTGCAGCTGATGCAACAGGGGCAATAAAAACAAAAACAAGGGAGAACACAAGCAAAAAAGAAATAATTTTTTTCATACGGTAAAACACCTTTCTGTTTAGTCTTCTGATAATTCAATTTTAATAATATTAGCTAAATATGTCAATACTATTAAAATTTTTAAATAATTTTTAACACCAAAAGAGAAACTCCCTTGGTTCAGTCACAATTTATTAACAATTTTATATTATTGAGGTTTATATTGATAAACTCTTACGTAGTCAATAATAAATTCACCGCGGTAATCCTTTCCGTTATCATCCATATCTCCGATACCGTAAGTGGTATATGCATCACCGTCTGAGCCTGAAAATTCAGTTGAAAGAATGATATAATGAGGAACAAGGGAATGAACAACTCTGTCTTTATTGACACGGGCAGTAACTTCACCGTTTACATAATATATGTATTCATTTTCATTCCATTCAAAGCCGTATGTATTATAAGAATGATAAGGATCAACGGGATCTATTTCATAAGTAACAGAGATTGACTGATGTCCGTCACCGTAGCCACCCCAATGAATTGCACCGAAAACTCTGTCCGGGTCATCATAGTTATAATAGGGACCTTCAAAAATGTCAAGCTCACCGCCGTGAGAGCCGTCTGCACCGTCAGGAGGATAAACAGTGCTGTTCATCCAGAAAGCTGACCACTGACCGACACCTGCGGGAAGAATACATCTGGTTTCAAAATAACCGAAGGTCTGATCAAATTTATTGCTTGTTGTAACTGCAGTTGTATACCATCCTGCAGGATCGCCTTCATTATAGCCGTTTTCATAGTATTCGGAAAAAATAACAAGATTGCCGTCTTTCAGCTCCTGCATATTTTTGTTCCAGTATCCGCCGCGGCGTACCTGTGTTTTTTCTCCCTGAGGATTCCATTTTTCAAGATCGAGCGTATCACCCTCAAATTCATCTGACCATACAAGATCAAACTTTGACATATCGATTTTTTCAGGCTCTTTACCAAAAGCACCGTCAAAACCGAAAAGAGAGGCAAAAAATGTAAATATTGCCATAAAAAATGAAATGATTGACTGTAAAAAATCCATATACTACTCCTTATTGTTAGTTTTTTTAATTATATCTCAATTAAGAATCAGCGTCAAGTAAATAATCAACACAGTCCAGAAGCTGCGAAATACTTATATCCGGGTTTTCAATACCTTTAATAATGATTTTCACCATATTATTATGAAGTGCTTCAATACAGGATTTATCCGAAAACTTTGTCCTGTACATATAGTATATTTTTATGCCGCGGTTTTTTATATCCGGTGTCACCATAGTATAAAGAGGAGTGAAATAGCTTCGCAGATTGTATGTGGAAAAATCGACGGCATAAGGAAGTCCCGTATCAAGCGGCAGAGGAATCCATGAAAACATCATTGAATTTGCTCCCTGAACAGGCCCCAGATCAAACATATCCAGAAACATATCCCGGGCCTTTGTATAAGGGTATGTTGAATGACGGTAAAGAGAAAGTCTGAGATCCGTAATATATTGCAACGCCTCGGAAAAGGTGGCATTTTCATTTATGAGCGTTCTGAAAATAAGCGGCTGAGCCATACAACCGGACATTCGTTTTGATTTAACCGTTGAACGGTTACTGCAGACAGCCATAAAACTCACATCCTCAGTTCTGTAATTTATGGCGGAGCAATATGTTCTGATACCTAACTGAAAAACTCCCTCTGGGCTGATCTGAGACTTACTGCAGAAATCAAAAATCTTCTTTGTATCTTCGCTAGAAATGCTGAGAACTTCCATATCACATTTGTCATAAAAAGGATTATATGCCATCGGCACACCGGCATCAGGATCTTTTTTCTTTTTTCTGAATTTTTCAAGAAGCCCGGGACCGTGAACTCCTGCATAAAAAGGCTTGCCGCCTTTACTGAAATATTCTCTGAAAAACGTCTCATGCTTCAGATTTTTTTCTTCATCTGCAGACTTTTTAAGCATATTCTGAACATAATCCTTATATTCAGCTAAAGGCTCAGGTAACGGAGTTCCGTTTTTCAGTGCCTCATAAACATTGAAAAGATCCAGATAAAAAATCATTATTCCCATTGCATCCGTTATCATATGGGAAAAATTTGTATAAACCCCTGAACCGTTGTAGGCTGTTTTATAAAAATATATTCTGAATGTTTCTCCCCGCATAAAAGAAACAGGCTTGGGGGCATCCCGGTTAAAAAATTCCTTCTGCTCTTCAAGAGAAAAGAAATACTTCACAGGCACATTATAGATATACGGCCCAGAAAAATACTGTTTTACCTGTCCGTCCTTCCTAATAAACTTAAGACGCAGACTGTCATTTCTTTCAATTTCTATAAGAAATGCTCTCTGAAGAATATTAAAATCGAGCTGTTCATCAACAGAAAATGATGTGGGAATCTGTGCCTGTTGCTTATGAATACCGAATTTGTACATAAGGTACATAGCATTCTGAGAAGGAATGATATCATATAGCTTATCAGGATGCATATCTACTATTCTGTTCATTAGCTTTCACCGCTTTAAGTTAATTTGTTGTTAATAATTTTAGCAGTTTTTTCATTATATTACAAGCCTTTGTGACATTAATCTTAAAAAACCTCATATTGAGTGTATGTAACAGGCAATATAATAAACAAAATAAATACAAGAAAAAACATATCAAAAAGGCTTGACAATCACGAATTTTTATGATAACATATCAAATGCTAAACGGAGAGATACCGAAGTGGTCATAACGGAACGGTCTTGAAAACCGTCGTACTCTTACGGGTACCGTGGGTTCGAATCCCACTCTCTCCGCCATTTTTATTTTTAATAATCTTAATCCGATTATCAACTATGGAGCAGTACTCAAGTTGGTGACGAGGCGCCCCTGCTAAGGGCGTAGGTCGGCTAAACCCCGGCGCGAGAGTTCGAGTCTCTCCTGCTCCGCCAAAAAATGACAAGTTTCGACAGAAACTTGTCATTTTTTTATCCAATCCGAAGGATTGGTATGTAATCGCCGTCAGGCGTATGTAATCGCCGTCAGGCCGTCAGGCGTATGTAATCATGCGGAGCGTGCATGGCTTCACCGCAGGTGCATTTCTCCTTCGGATTGATTACATACCTTTCTTTAAAAGGATTACATCCATCACTCCTTGATGATTACATCACGTCTGCGACAGATTACATACAAGGCTACGCCTTGATTTTTTGTTAAACTTCCACCGTTGCAAATCAATATTATGTGTAATATAATCAGTTCGACAAATAAGAATTTGATGAGGTGTAGTATGGCAAGAGCAAAGTACCAAGTGTTAGTAATTCCGTATAAAAAGAATTATAATGATACTTTATATTGTATTTTCAAGAGAAGTGATATGGATGAATGCTGGCAATTTGTTGCAGGCGGTGGAGAAGACGAGGACAAAACTCCTCTTGTGTCTGCACAAAGGGAAGCCTTCGAGGAAGCAGGCATATCTTCCAACTTGCAATTTACGGAACTGGAAACAAAATGCAGTATTGCCACAGAGTGTTTCAAGAATGCCCGAACAATTTGGGGAGAGGATTGTCTTGTTATCCCCGAATATTGTTTTGCTGTTGAGATGCAAAGTAAGGATGTTTCTATTTCCCACGAACACGGATGTTTTGAATGGGTGGATTATCTCACAGCAAAAGAAAGGCTGAAATACGATAGTAATAAGGTGGCTTTGTGGGAACTTGACAACAAAATCAGACTCGGTATTATAAACTGATAAATTCCAATTTTGTGAGGTAATAAAATGAAATTTTCCGAATTTGTTCAACGAATATATGATTCTCACAGACCCAACAGATACGCTTTGAAGCCGTATCTTATAAATGACGGCAAATGCCATCCTTTTGCAGTTATCTGTCCAGGCGGCGGTTACAGTTCAGTTTGTTCCTTTGTGGAGGGCAAGCCCTTTGCCGAAGAGTTGAATAAACTTGGTTATCATGCTTTTGTTGTTTACTATCGCGCAAAAGACAAAGCACGGTATCCTCATCCGCATCAAGACCTGAAACGTGCCATTGAAGAGGTTTTTGCTCACGCCGAAGAGTGGAACCTTGATACTGACAGTTGGTCAATTTGGGGAAGCTCTGCAGGCGGACATCTCGCGGCAAGCTATTGCACGGAAAAGTGGGGAACTCCCAAGCCGTCTACCCTGGTGCTTGTCTATCCCGTAATAACAATGGGAGAATATACCCATAAAGGCTCAAGGAATAATCTTCTCGGTAAAAAAGCAAGCTCGGATATAATAGAAAAGCTATCAGTAGAAAAGCAGGTTAATTCCGACTATCCTCCGTCATTTATATGGTACGGTACCGCCGATGACACAGTAGCTCCTCTGAACACTAAAATGCTTGCCGAGGCTCTTGAGAGAGCCTCTGTACCGCACAAGGTTGAGGAATACGAGGGAATAGGACACGGTGCAGGCCTTGCGAAAGGTACTGTTGCCAAAGATTGGTTTAAGCACGCAGTGGAGTTTTGGAATAGTCAGAGTGATAAACAAGAATTTGTAGAGGATTGATAAGATGCAACATAATTTTGAATTTTGGAAAGCATTAGATGAATTGGTGAATAATTCAGAAATAATAATTGATAGACCAAAAGGAACTTCACACCCCAAGTATCCTGATTTCATTTATCGGGTTGATTATGGATATTTGAAGGATACAACCTCTATGGATGGTGCAGGAATAGATGTGTGGGTTGGAAGTGGCGAGAGAAAGGTTGATGCAATAATGTGCATTGTTGATTTAATGAAGAAAGATTCAGAAATTAAAATACTGATTGGATGCACAGAAGAAGAAAAGGAAATAGTATACGAAACACATAATGAAACACAGTTTATGAAAGGTGTTTTAATACGTCGATAAATTCCAATTTGTCTGACTCTTTTTAAATTTAACTGTAATCACTAAAATCAGAAAGGAGATATCCTTATGCGTTTTCACGGTTCTTACCGCAATGGCACACCCTCAGAGCTTGCTGCTGAGTTTATCGGCACAGCAGGAACGGGGCGTCTCAATCTTAAAACAGAGGAATTTACAGACCCTTTTATTCTCAGCACAGATAATGTTATGGCAGTTCACTTTGCCCACGGTGGCGCACAGGGTGAGTGCGGCGCGGTTAATATACTTTACAGTTCACCTGAGGGTATCAGAGTATTGCACGGCAATCACGTCTACGGGGGACTTGACTGTGATGACCTGATACAGCAGCTTCCCGTGCTCAGAGTCTTTGCTGATACAGTGCCTGCTTTGACCGGCTCAAAGCTTCCGGAGGGCTGGAAATATATGTATATGGGTGCCCTGAATTACTTTGTTGTCCGTCAGCAGGTCTGTGATGAAACAGAGGCTTTTATTGAATATCTGATGAATAATGACGGTCAGAGCTGGCAGATATTTGATGCCGTTGCCTGGTTTTACGGTGCAGACTACAGCACAGAGCCAAGACAGTTTAAATAACATATATAAATTAAGCTCCCGTTCAGCGAACGGGAGCCATTTTTATCTTGTTTTAATCAAATTCAGCTTATGCGCCGAAAACATAACTGAGATAGTGAGCTGCTTCACCCTTTGTAACGGAAGCGCCTATGTTGAAATTCTTTGCAGAGAGAAGCTTGAAAGTAGCAGTAAAGCCTTTGAAGAAGGTTACAAAGCCCTTCTGTGCTGCTGTGGTGAGAAGACCTACTGCGAAAGTAACGGTTGTTACTTTTGTTGTGTTGTCGCTTCTTTCCTCTGAGCCTTTGATAACGTTGAATGCGTTGACCATATCAGCTTTGTTGATGGGATCGTCCACACCGAACATTGTTTCTGATTTCGGGGTAAGGATACCGTTGGTAAGACAGTATTCGATGTCGTTATAATATTTGTTACCGGTGAAAAGGTCCGCATATTTACCGTAAACATCGGGAGAGGGGAGTGCTTCGATGATTTTGTTGGCGATGTGTACATGACCTGCGGCATCGGGATGGCTGTCAACATAGGTTGTGCCGTCTGTATCTACATAGGTGTAGCCAAATTTCTTTGCTCCTTCGATCATGGGACCGTTACCGATGCCCATAATGAAATCAACGATAAGAGACATAGCCTGTGCTTTGGTAGGATCTGTTTCAGTTTCGGTTTCCACGGGAGCACCCTCGACACCGTTGTAGTCGTAATTTTTACCCTTTACACTGTTGTCACTCATACCGAGAACCATAAGTGTAACATCGGGATTAAGGTCATAAATGTCCTGAATCATAATATCCCAATTGCTGTAGAAATTGCCGAGACCGTAGCTGAGAGCATCGGGAAGAGCCTGAACGAGTGCGGGAAGGGCACCTGCAAGGTGTGCGATTTCGACCGCTTTTTCGATGGTGGAAACACCGAAGGGACCTGCCTTGAGTGCTTCTGCCATTTCGTTGATGTAATAATCGGCAACATGCTCAGCTTCGAGTATGTCAGCGACAACCCAACCGAGATATGCGCCCCAATCGTTACCGCCGATACCCAAGGTAATCAGGTCAGCTGCTTTGATGGATTTTTTGAATTCTTCTCTGAAATGCTCGGAGCCGGGGAGAAGATTTTCGCCGTGGCAGGAGCATATCTGATCTTCATAAGCATAAAGATGGCTGGGGTGGAAAAGATAAGGATCGTCACATTCTTCTTTGAAATCGTCCTCTAACATGTAACGCATTTCGATGGTTCTGAAGCCGGGGGCTGCCAGAGCAGTCATGGAGCCATCCTCGATGATGGCGTTAGCGAGAACGTCAGCATAGGAGCCGGGAACTCTGTAATAGGTGGATTCGTTTACGGATTCGTTCCAAAGCTCGTCGTTTTCACTCATTTCGTCACGGTAACCGCAAGCTACGCTGTCGCCCAAAAGAAGATAATTTTCGAACTGACCGTAATGCTTGCTTACTGCGTCCTGATTAAGCTCAGCGGCAAAGCACACAAAGGAGCCGGAGAGCATAAGAACAGAAAGAATGACAGCAAGAGTCTTTTTGATAGTTTTTCTCATTTTGATAACCTCCGTTTAAAATTTTTTTTCTGAAATTTTAAAGACTTGTTAAGCCGTTAAAAATAATATCATACTTATCTTTAATAGTCAAGAGATGAAAAAAAGCACCGATAGAAATTTTTTAGAAATTAGAAAACGGATTTCGGCTGAACAATAAAAAATATTCCTAAAGGAGCAAAATTACGCATCACAAATTCTGTGATTGTAGGATTGTTACATAATTTTGGCAAATAAATTATATTTTTTTTTTACCGTAAAATGAATTGCATTAATGAACAGTTAATGGTATAATGTAGCAAATAAATGATATAAGGGAGAGGTAGTATTTTTATGAAAAAGATTATTTCGGTTTTTCTTGTGACAATTATGCTTTTTGCTCTTATGGCTCCTTGCGCATCGGCTGTGTCATCGAGAGGTAATATTCCCATTATCTATATTAGAGGTAACGGTGAAAAAATTTACGGCCCCGACGGAAATACGGTGCCGGCCACCTTTGATGAGGTTCAGCTCGGCGGTGAGGGCGGACTAGACAAGGATGCTATCGTAGAAGCCTGTATAAACATAATCAAGCCCTTCGTTGCCGAAGGTCTCATATTTGACAAATGGGAAAGCTACGGTAAAGCCATTTATGAGGAAATTCAGCCTCTTTTTGACGGTGCACAGCTGGATGGCAACGGTGATTCGCTTCCCGGTGTTGGTATGCACGCTGATTCATTATGGGATAATGAGAATTCTTGGAACAAAAACCCCGGCACCTACGGTCTGTGGGATTATCAGTTCCATTATGACTGGCGTCTTTCTCCTTATGACCACGTGGATAAGCTCCACGAATACATTCAGCGGGTTATGACCAGAACCGGAAAAGATAAAGTTTCGATTTATACACGATGCTTCGGTGGCTCTCTCGGTGTGGCATATCTCGAAAAATACGGTCATCTCGGTCATGTGGACAGTATCATGTTTGATGCCACTCTTAATAACGGTGCTTCGGTTATCAACGATGTTTTCAGCGGTCAGATTGAATTCAAATCCTCCAGACTTCAGCAGTATATGGCTCAGCTTGAGCAGTGCGATTACTATGATGTTGGTTTCGGTCTCACCATTGAAGGTCTTGCAAATGAAATAGTTTTTAAAACTATGGATCTTTTCACACAGACAGGCACAGCCGATGCTCTTTTTGACGGAGTAGAGGACCTTTATACCAAACTGTATAAAGCACTTATGCCTGCTATTTGCTTCGCCACAGGTCTTGCCACACAGGCAAATTATTGGACCTGCGTTTACGAAAAGGATTTCGATGCCGCATTAAATCTTATGTTCGGCAGCAAGGAAGCCAAGGAGGCCTATCCCGGCCTTATCGAAAAGATCAAATATTACAGAGAACATGTCACTTCGAAGGGTGATGCTCTTTATAAAGATTTTGCCGATAAATACAATATAAGGATCGGTGCGGTCGGAAAATACGGTTACATGAATATGCCCATGAGTGACAGCGTAAATAAGCCCTCCGATGCTCTCGTATCTCTTAAGGATTCCACCTTTGGCGCCACAGTAGCTGACATCGGTTCGACGCTTCCGAAAAGTTATCTTGCATCTGCTGATCCGAAGTATATTTCCGCCGATAAAATGGTAGACAGCTCCACCGCCCTTTTCCCTGAAACCACATGGATTATCAAAAATGCTCATCATAATTTTTTTGGTGCGGACGACGCTGTAGCACAGGCCTTCTTCTTTGACAAAGCAACGGTTGATACCTTCTCCGGACTTCCTCAGTATATTCGCTATTATGAGGAGGATCTCAGATATGAGCCTATGACAGCAGAAAACTGTGAGGATTATGATTGGTATTCTGTAGCTGAAAAAAAGCCCACCACAGAAACTATTCTTGTATCAATGATGCGTTGGTTCAAAATGATTTTAGAAATCATAACAAAATTACTCAGGGGTGAACTTTCTTTCGGAGATATCGGGAAATAAGCCCTGAAAAATCAAAATCCCCCTTCCCTTCTCAGTATCGGATAGGGGGATGTTTATATTATGTTTAAAAAATATGAATTTTGCCCTGTGTCCGTTGACTTTAAAGGGGATAATTGATAAAATAACTCGATTTGAAAAAAATTTTTACTTTTCTCGTGGAGGTGAAAAAATGAAATCAAAGCTCGTGATGAATATTTTTTCTGCGGTGCTTACGGTTATCATGACCGTTATGACCGTGTATTATGTTCTGACACCGGTAAATGCTTTGTTTTTATTTCTCACTCCCATATATTATAATGTAATGCGAATGATTTTCGTCTTCCGTGCAGGATGGTTGGTGGGGATACTCAGGGAAAAGATAAAATTCGTACGTAAAATTTTTAACCGTAAGGCCATGAAGGCTGTCAATATTGTTTCTGTGGTCTTTTACGTTGTTTTCGCTGTCAATATGATTGAAGGCTGTGTTTCCTTTGATTTTTCCGTCGATAATAATCTGCTGAAAAGCACACACAATATCACCGAAAGCAGCAAAGAGCTGCTTCCATATTATGATTATTTCGAAAAAGAAGGCGGGGAACATGCTTATTATGATGTGAGCTCCTCGGAAATGAAAAAATGCTCTCAGCTTAGTGTCAGTAACAGAAAGCTTGAGCTGAAAGTGGATTCGCCCTCTTATCAGGCGGATTACTTTAAAAGTAATATAGGAATCCTTCTCTTTAAATTCAGACTTGAGCAGGATTTCGGCGGAATAGTTTTCCGCTTTTTCAGAGATAATGAGGCGGACAGACATTATTCCGTTACGGAAAACGGCACAAAAAAGGAATATATGTCTGTAGATAACAGCTATTATGCTGTTTACAGAGGCAAAGATTATTTGTGTTACATTAAGCTGCTGAATATAGACGGTTCGAGCCTTACCTTTGCTGATTTTATCGGTACAGCCGATGAACAGGTGAATCTGATTGATAAAAGGGCAAGAGATAAGACTCTCGTTGTATAAAATTGATGTAAAGTGTCTGTTTCGGCGGACACTTTTTCTTTATTAACGTGGAAATTATCGTCAATCCGAATATCTTTGCCCTGCCTTGTGAAACGGTTTGTATGGAAATA
>JAZNSD010000110.1:0-13317 GCA_045591055.1 Acutalibacteraceae bacterium
CGCTTCCTCAAGTTCCTCTGTAAATGTGCGGATGCTGTCAGCGAACGACGGACAAAGCAGGAAATTAAGTCCCTTTTCTCCCTCCGCTTCTGATTCTGCAAAAGCTTCCTCTGCCTCTGCCATACGGCAAGCGATGAATGCTTCATAAGTGAACTCGGTTGTGTCGTATTCCTCAAACAGTCCTGCACGTTCCTCGGGTTCTGTTCTGCTCCATGTAGATTCAGCCATTTCACGTTCAAGGGCGAGGAATAACGCTTTTTTCATTTCAATTGTAATGTTCATAATAAAAAACCTCCAAAATGTTGACTTTTTGGAGCGAATATGGTATAATATTATTATCCAAAAATATTGACCTAATTCGCATCCGTGTGAATTGTGGGGATAAGTCCTTGTATTCGCAGTACAGGGGCTTATTTTTTTGCTTATTTTCCATTGTTTTTAAGACTTTCATATGTCGCCTTGATGCCTTTGCGTATGATTTCAGCCTTAGATAGTCCAGTTACCTTTGCACAGTATTCAAGCATCTGAATATCTGCATCTGACATACGCACTCTTGTGTCGTGTGTTTTCGGACTGTCTGTAGGTCTGCCCATTTTTGCCAATTTATCACCAACTTTCAATTAATTTGTGCGGTATCACTGGTTTAAGTTTTCCGCTGTCGGTCTGTGCCGATTTCGGTTTTCTCCTGCCTGTTTTGTGTTACCATAATTATTATAACATTCGGTAACACAAAAGTCAATACATATTTTTCTTTTCTCCATATTGCACAAAACTGAAATACAAATATAGTCGAATATATACAAAAACAGAGCAACTGGAGAATGAGCTGCTCTGTCATCTGGATTACTTAACTTTCGGCTATTGATATAAAATCAGAAACGTGGTTTTCTGGAAGCATCGAAAACAAGCCTACCATTTCATTTACACTTGAGAAATCACGGTCAATTCTTATTCCTGCGGCTGCTCTGTCCTTTGCCAAAGGATCAGCATCGAAATCAGAAATCACTTTTCCCTGATATGTTATGTTTCCTACTGTGTCGAGTTTAAGATATTGATCGATAGAATTGCGGAATTCACGCACACCTTTGTCGTAAGCTTCGGGTGTGAAATGCTGTGTGTACTTAATTCGGTGTGGTTCGAAGTGCTTTCTTGCAAATTCAAGCACTATAGACTGTAATAATGGGACGTTATCAACAGCGTTCATAACCGCCTGTATTTGTGAGTGTGAGGGTTTTTCCAGTTTCAGCATTGCTTCCACAAGACGGCTCTGGTGTTCGTCAGGAGCAACAGCAGGGATTTTCTCAGCCTTTGTGCTGATTGTGCTAAGAAAAGGATTTAAAGCCGTTCTCGTTTCTGCTCGTAATTCTTCACGCTTGAATTCGTAATCCCTCTCTGCCTGGCTGTAAAGATTTCTGTAGCCCTCATCGCTATAATTTTTTTTGTCTTTTTCAAGCTTTTCAAGCTCTTTTTCTTTCTTCTCCCACGCTTCCATAATTCCTGTTTTGTAGGAGGTAAGAATTTTTAAAATACTTTCTAACATTTTTATTCCTCGCTTTCGTTATCTTCCCATTCGCTCCAATCCTCAGCTGCGGATTTTCCCAAAGCTTCAAGGAAGTTGTCAAATTCAATTTCGGTATGCTCGAATTTTGTTTCAAGTTGCTTGATTTTCGCTTTTATAAGCTGTGTATCGGCTTTTTCTCGGTCAGTTTCAGTCTTACTTTTGTCTGCCCCGGTAAGCTGAATAAGCAACTCCATAGCCTTTCCCCAATTTTTACCTGACGGATCACAAAGAGCATCAACCATAGAACGAATAAAAAGTTCTGCTCCTGTCAGCGTGTTTCCGTCTTTGTCTGTGTATGTTCCGTCAAGAAATGCCTGTGCCAGCCGCCTAAGGTCTGCACGTTTTCTGCGTGATTTCCCTGAGTTTATGCCGCCCTTTCGGGCGGTTTCACTCGCTTCACCTTTTTTGAACTGTGTCGCTTCTGCGTTCTGTGGTCTTTTACCCATTATCCAACCTCACATTATACTCGATAGGCGGTTTCCCTGCTATGTTTGCTTCATGTGCTGCGATTTCTGCCTGTCGGTATGTATTTTTTTTAGCAACGACGATTATTTCAAAAGCAGGATTTTTCTGCAGCGTTCTTGCCGAATCGTACCTTGTTGCACTATAATCATTGGTTTTACAATTATAAATTACTGAATATATAGGCTATCACTCACTTTCTTCACTTTCTTTAGGTGACATTCTGGAAGATACCAGGTCAAAAACAGATTTGATATTAAGTGTTGTTGTGATAACATCAACAAAGCGTTTTGAAGTTGCAAGCTGTGCAAGTTCAACTAAACCGTCAACTCCGTCCTTTTCGGGGTCAAGATTTCCGAATTCTTCACCTGTCATAAACAGGAGTGCACCGCAAAGGCTCATAGTTCTGTCAATATCTTCGCCGCAAACACACTTGATTAAAGCCATAGGTTCTCTTTTGCCGCCCTCCAATTCGGGCACAGTTATTTTTATCCTGTCTGCATACGGCTGCAGAATGTCGGTGATTTTTGCAAGCTGTTCTGCAAACTCTCTCGGTGTGCAGTTTGCGATACTCTTAATCTTCTTTACTTCTGTGGTTGTGTTCTGATTTTCCATTTTATTTCCTCCATAAATTAATTTATATCCAACCAGGGCTGCCTGTTGCTCTTTGGTTTGATATTCCTAATCTTTCTAATTTTCGTGCGATGCTCTCAACCGCTCTGTCTGAAATTTCCTCAAAATCAATGTCATTAACGTTATTTGCACCGTTTATTTCAATAAGCTTGTCAACATTAAGGACTACAGGAGAAGTAACTGTTGTTGTTGCTCTAACTCCTGCAACGGCAGGGGAAAACATAGGAGATTCAAAGCCGAATGAATTTCTGACATTCGCCGCCATGCCTCTTACCGAGTCTATCAGCTTGCTTTGATTATCGTCAATACCCTTGACAAACAAATCAACCATATCGGGCGCATAGGTCCCGAAATCCGCTAACGGACCTTTATCAGGCTGAGAAAAATGCAGATACTCATGAACGATTCCTGCCACTCCTGAAACAGCACCAACGACTTTATATAGATTATCCTTGATGCCCTGCACAAAATTATCAATTAAATCAGTTCCCCATGTTTTCGCCCATGGAGCCTGTTCACTGAATTTGTTGCTGAATTCGGTGTAAATCTCAGTTACCGTTGTTGCAATGCTAAAAACAGCAGCATGAACACCGTCCAGAAATTCAAAAAGCAGTTCTTTTCCCTTTTCCCATATTTTGCCGAAAAATTCACCTATTCCAATTGCTGTTTCGGAAACTATAAAATTTCCTGCCGCTCTGATAGGTTCGACAAAATCAAAAATACCCTGTATCGTGTAATTCGCCAAAGTTGCCCCTGCCTCAGTCATTACCTGACTTTCAGAAGCCAATGTAAGACTAAGCTGACCGACTAAAGACGGCAGCCTTGCAGCAATAAGTGGCGCAGAATCTACAAATCCGTCAACGAGTGCAAATAACAGCGTTTCGCCTGCTGCAAGCAAGGGAATTCTTACGTCAGGTCGTGTCATTGTATCGGCAATTACTAAAATAAGCTCTGTTATCTGTGGAATAAGTGTTGGCACGTGATTTGCAAGTTCTGAAATCAAAGTTTTCAACACTTCGACTGCAAAGGGGAGTACGGTAGGAACTACACCAATAGCCGCATCAAGCACCGCTCTGAGCATCTCAATAATTGATGTTGATACAATTGTTAAATTTCCGCTTTCTTTGAGTATTGACCCTAACTCTGAAAGAAGGTCAGGTATTGCTGTGGTAAACATACTTAGCAATTCAGGTGCTATTGAAAACGCATTAGTCACGACTTTGGCTATTTCCTTGAAGTCTAATCCCTCTATTAAGCCTTTTAAGCCTGATTTTAACGACCTTGCAAACGAGGGTAAAGAAATACCCACCGCTTTGACAATAGCTGAAATTAAGCCGCCAAAAGCCTTAGAGGATGAATAGGCTTCTTTTTCGAGAACTTCTGCTAATGTAGGAATAAGAGTTTCGGCAATTTCGCTAAGACTTCTCACAAAAGAAGTTCCTGAGTAAATCGCTGTAGGTAGTACGTCTGCTATTAATTTTGGTATTTCTACAGCTATTGCAGGGATTGCCTCTTTTAAAAGCTTTCGGATTCCTGCAAACGTATTTTTTATTGTAGGAATCACGTTTCTTTCTGCCACTTTCGCAGCATTTATAAAATCAGAGAAACGGTCTGCTATATTGCCATTCGGCTTTGATACTTCTGCTGTGAGGTTTTCCCACGCTGCCGCCATAGAGCCGACACTTCCGGCAATTGTGTGTCCTGCTTCTTTGGCTGTAGTCCCGGTGATCCCCATTTCTTCCTGTATTACGTGAATACTCTGAATTATAGTGTGAAGTGGCACGTTTGCAACGGATTTTTCGTCTACAGTCATACCATAAACTCCTGCATCGTTGATAAGTCGTGCCATTTCTGCCTGAGTTCCCCCATAGCCTAAGCGTAAGTTATCAAGTAAAGTGAAATTCTTTTTACTGAATCCTTGATAAGCATTTTCAATAGATGATAATTCGCCGCCAAACTTACCGACATTATCCGACATATCTTGAATTGCTACATTTGCAATTGCTGCTGCTGATTGTGTATCTCCCTCCAATCCTTGTATAAGGCTTGCTGAGAACTTTACAACCTGGTCAAGATAACGATTCGCTGACATTCCTGCGGTTTGATAAGCTCCTGCAGCGTATTTCTGCACATCTGCGCTATTCGCCTTGAATAATGTGTCAACACCGCCTATAAGCTGTTGATATTCGCTGTAAGCGGTGTATGCAGCCTTAGCGTATGTTGTGACCGCTGCTGTCGCTGCTGCCGTTGTAGTAATTGTTCCTTTGACTGCTGCCACTGTAGTATCAAAAGCAACTTTGATTCCTGTCGCTACAGCTTTTATGCCGCCTGCAAACGCATCGAAACTTATTTTCAAGCCTGACATAACGGCACCTAAAGAAATTGAACTTGATTTCGCAGATTCAAAGTTCTGTTTGGTACTTTGCGTGAACTTCTTTGTCGATTCTGCGTTTTCGTTCATTTCCCTGTTAAGTCCGCTAAGTTCTTTTTCAAGTTTGTCAGCCTGCTTTTCAGCCTGGTTTAATTCCTTTGCAAGTTTGGCGGTTTCGTCGGAGTTTTCCTCGGTAGCTTCTGCTGCGTCGATCAGCTTTTTGCGCAAATCTTCGACTTCTTCTTGTGCCTTATTGTATTGAGCCGTTACGGATTTTAACTGAACACTAAGCGCTTTTTGTTCCTGTGTGGTTTTCTTTGCTACTGCTCCGATTCCGTCAAGAGATTTTTGAAATTTTTTAGTTTCTTGTCCGATTTTGTTGAATTCTTTTTCAGCTTGCTTTAGATTTCGTTCAAATTCAGAAAAATCCAGTTCTATGCTTGATTGTAGGTTAAATACGTCCGTAGTCGTTCACCTCACTTAATGCTGCCATATAAATTATCGTGTATCTGTTCTGCTATTGCTCTTGCTCGGCTCGGTGTTCCAAAGCCACCGCCGTTGTTTGGCTGATTGCCAGGAACGTGTTCAAATTTTTCGGTTTTTCCCTTAAATTCGCCCCATTCTGACGTTGTCAAGGCTCTCATTTCGTCAATGTTCTCAATACCGCCCATTTCAGTAAGCTTGATTTTTTCGCGATATTCCGCCGCAGAATATTTGACAATTTTATTAATTCCCAGCGGATGAAATCCCTCTGCTTTGAGGAACTTTGCAAGTGCATCGTCCTTTTTGGATGTTTCAGCCGCTTCCTGAATCTGCTTTTCAAGTGCAGCTTTCGCAGCTATAGCGGTTTCGGCTTCAAGCTTGTATTTTTCCATATCGCTTTTGTACGTTTTGGCTTCTTCGAGTTCTGCCAGAGCATCAGCCAGCTCAACAGATTTGCTTGCATAATTGTCACGTTCTACTTTTATTGCATTCGTGGTTTCAACGTGTGCAGCAATAATCAGGTCTGCGACTTCCCCGGTTATTCCCCAATCAGACAGTTGTTTTCTCGTCAACGACATTTTCAATACCTCCAGTTTGCTTTAAATTGATGTATTTTCGCTGTACGGTCATAACCTTGTATCATACCCCATAGGGATTATCTCGGCTCTGTGACCGCCAAGAAGCGTGTCAAGGATAACATCTTCGTACTTTCGCAGAGTTTCCCTCGCTCGTTCTCTGGTTAATCTCTGTTTGGTTTCCATTCGCTATCCCTCGGCTCTTGCTTTTCTTGCAAGCCTGTCCTCTTTGGCTTTCTTTCGCCAATGTCTTATCTGGTACTGTGTTATTTTGTCTTTGTTCGCTGCTCGCCACTTACGCATATATTCCCTGCGTTTTTCCGTTGTCATAGGCATAATATCATCTCCTTTGAAAAATAAAAAAAGTGGTCGAACGATGCACTACACATCATTCAACCACGCTTGGTTCTTCCTGTCACACACTTGTGTCAGGGTTTATTGTTATTCTTTTGATAATCTTTTGTGTTGTTCTGATAATGTCAAAGCCGTCCTTTTTTCGCTTGATAACAACAGCTCCTTTGTCGGCTTCATTTATCATCCGTTCGATAACTCCCACATCGTCGGGAGTAAGCTTGATATATGGGTTTTTCATTGCATACCCCTCCTTTATCCCTATTATAGCATACTTTGAGTTAAAATCAAGTACTTTTCTTAAAAAATATATACATTTTTTCAAATTACTTTTTGGCTATATATCGCAGTTTTTCGCTGTGATGTTCTCAAACTAACTTATATTACCGTTTTGATACTACAAAAATGCTATCATCATTGAAGCGGTGATGAAGCGGTGAGCTGAGCCAAAACGGACACAAAAACAGGGGGTGCGTTTTCAGCATCCCCTTATTTTGCTCCCGATTCAGTTATCGGCTGTGCTTCTTATACTCGATATAAAGGAATATAAGTGCAGCTGCATCTATCGCCATAAGCACATAAATAAGAATCTCTTGTGCGTTCATTTGAGTTCCTCCTTTCCCTGTTTCTATAAATATAATGTAACCTGTTCTATAAAAACGCTGTATTTCGTGGTTTCGGGAGTTTATACCGACTTTTCCGACACAATAAAAAAGGGAGGGCAATGGTATTTTTGTACAGCAATGTACAGTTGTTTCTTCTTTTGCTGTATCGTTGATTTTAGCTATTTATAGAGATTTATTCAAATTATTTGTACAGTTATAATAAACTTTGCTGTACATCATTTTTCGGCTTAAAATAGGCTTTTTTCGGCTATATTGTACAGTAAAATACTATTTTTTATATAAAATAAAAATATAGAGCGAGGAAAGAAACAAGAAAAAATTACATATATAGTTTTTGCTGTTTTTGCTGTTTTGCTGTACAAAAAAACAAAAATAGTCCGAAAAATAGGTAAAAAAAGATGTACAGCGAGTAATGAAATCTCACTGTACATCCTGTACATACTGTACATCATTTGTATGATGAAGTTGCTCTCTTAGACATAGATATATTGTCTGGATTCTTCATCGGCAAATTGTAACATCTGCTGTTTTTAACCCTTTTTTGTTCTATTCCGATTTTAGCAAGCACCTTTCCTATGTCTGAGGCTGAATATTTTCCGAGTTCGCTTTTGTGAGATTCGATAAAATGTGTAACATCTACCAATTCATAACATTCAGGGTGGCTTTCGTATCTCCCCAAAATGTCACGAACCTCCTGCTCTCCTTTTAGGCTTGACATATACATTTTGTTTCTCTTGTCGAGTTCGTCGCTTTCTTCGGGGGTTAATTTAAGAATAGCCTTGTAATCGCAATCCCTGGTTTTTCTTTCGTTTTCTACAATACTGGATATTTGTGACCACAGCTGTAATACATCAAAATCTTTGAATTGTTTTGAACCAATATCCAGTTTGTTGTTAAATGGCACCGTCCACCATCGTCTATTTCCTGTTTCGTCAGCAAGATATCCGTCGTTAGGCTTCGGGTTTGTGGTTGCACAAAAAGTTGTTATTCGAGGATGTTCGACAGAAGCACGTCCGTAAGGAACTCTGTATTCGTCTTTGCGAGAGGAAATGAAAGATTTCAGTTTGGGTATGTCTTTGGGTCTTAAATTGTGGTCTATCTCTGCAAGTTCTGCTCCCCATTTTGACGTTGCTTGTATTAGCATATCCTTATCATCGGGAGAATAATGCACTCCCTCACCGAAATATTCTGTACCTAAAAAAAGCTTTTCAAGAAGTCTGGTTTTTCCATATCCTTGGTTTCCAGAAAGAACGAGAACAGCATCAAGAGGGATAGGTTCAGGAAGTTCGTTATGCAATCCACAGTAAGCTTGCATTAACCATTTTTTTATCAAAGCTTTAGACAACCAATCTGCTGCAGGAATACCTATCATTCCATACAATTCTGTTATTCTGTCTTTGCCGTCCCATTGCGTTGCATTTATTTTTTCAAGTATAGGATTATACCTATTTTCAGCTCCGATAATTTGTAATAATCGCTCAATTCTTTCAACTGTGCATTTTTTGAGCGATAAAGAAAGAATATCTTCAAGCTTTGTTGCTGCTTTGTCAGCGTGATTTCCTTTGCCGTATACGGAAAAAGACTTTCCTGTTACTTCGAGTTTGTGAGATATGACATTAAAGCGTGCTTTGATCTGGAGCATCGTAAGAGCGTGTTTCATATTTCGTTCTGTAAGCACTCCGGTATTATCGTAGTTGAAATTAAACTTATTAGATACCAGTCCTCTCGATGCTAATTCAGCGATTAATCTATTTTCGCAGGTTTTGTTTAAATCAAAGATATCAAGTTCTTTTGCTCTTTCGATATATAAGCTCATTCTGCGATTTTGTTGCTCTGGAGTTGCTCCGCTCACAATATAATCAACAGCACTTGGTAGAGAGTTGTCATCGAGGATTATATTTCTTAAAGTGTCATTATCTTCTGGTATTGATATTTCCTCTATTTCGTCAATTGCGGATGGTGTTTCTTGCACAATAAGTCCTGTGTTTTCACTCACTCACATCACCACCGTTCTGCTGCTCTGCTGCCAAAGCTGCCGCTTTCTTTTCGGCTCTCTTTCGCGCTCTGTAAGCGTTCTGGTAAGCGTTCTGCTTGTCTTTTTCTTCTCTGGTGAGGTTTGCCCAGCGTTTTTTCATATATGCACGCATATATGCTTTTCTGTGTTCGGTCAAGTTATTACCACCTTTCGTTATAATAACAGAAAAAGCAAGGGAACTTGACAAAATCTCCCTTGCTTCACACCACAAAACGCACATCAAAAGAGGTAAAATACACACAAAGTGGGTATATTTTCACCAAAAATACCAAAAAACGGAAATATTTACACCATTTTTTACTATAAAATTTACGTTGACAGACCACAATGAATTGTGGTATAATATAGGTGCTAAGAAAAATAGGAGAACTTAATTCAAGTTCGGAAGTCGTAATGGTTGCAGCCGTTACGACTTTTTTCATTTTTCTGCTTATTTTTATTGTACCATAATAAAAGTTTAATGTCAAGAATTGACAATATAGAAAAATCGTTAAGTATTCTTAACAGGTTTGTTGTTTTAGTGCAAAAAAAGGTACGAACAAGCGGCGAACAAACGAATAATAAAACAATTAATTGTTAATTGAATTAAAAACATTTTTTATACTGAGCGTAGCGATTTTGCCGAATGTGTATAGCCGTGGTTGTACACGTTCTATGCTTGCAACTTTTCAAAGTCTTGATTTTTGATAAACGTAGAGTATTTTTCAGGTCTTAGGGGAGTCCCTAACAAGTGGATGTATTTTGTCGAAATGTCCGACAATATACCTTGCTTGCTACACTTGAAAAATGTGTTAAAATGTGTTCAAAAATGGGGGGTACGGTGGAGCTGTACCCAGTGCTTGCTACACTTAAAAAAGCCCCTGCATTGCAAGGGCTTTCGTTTTACTTATCGTCATAATGCCCTTTTGTTGCTGCGATTATCAGAGAATCGCCCTCAACCTTGTATACTATGCGATTTTTTTCGTCAATTCTTCTGCTCCAATATCCTGAACGATGTTTCAGCGGTTCAGGCTTACCGATACCCTCGAAAGGATTTCTCATTGCATCGTTGAGCAAAGCGTTAATCTTTTTCAAGGTCTTTTTGTCTTGTGTCTGCCAATAAAGATAATCGTTCCACGCTTCTTCGTCCCATTTCAATTTCATTCGCCGTCCACCTCAATCAATTCATGTTCTGTAAGTGAACGTGAGCCGTTCTCGATGCCGTCAATGATTGCTGTCAAGTGCTTCATGTTAGCTTCGCTGTAAAATGGGTCTGTGTTTGCTGTCAAATCAAATGGAATTCGCTGCTCTGATACTGCTTTTTTCGCAAATACGCAAAATGCAGCTGACATTGTCAGCCCGATATTTTCGCAAAGTGCGTTAAAATCTCGCTTAGTATCTTCATCCATGCGAATTGTAAATGTTGTCTGTGCCATAAAAGCACCTCCTTTTCACATATAGTATACCACGAAATTAGTATATTGTCAATACATTGTATGTGCTTTTGATATTACGATGATAATTTTATAATGCGTAAACTGGAAATCTTAATCTTATTGCCTGCCAGTCGGTGAGTTTGTCAAAATGGCTTTTTTTACTCAATAGCCAATCTGTCAAAACAGATTGGCAGGGTTATGTATATCTTGATATACTTATGGTGTTTTTTCTAATAAATTTCTTGCAAAGCTATTCAATATTAGTCTTGCAAGAAATTATTTTTTTGAATTTTTCAAGGCTCTGGCAAACGTCAGAACACTTTGTATTTCATCCCTGGTAAGATTTTCGGCAATAGATAACAGTTCGTTAATATCCTCTTGTACGCTGTCCTCGATGCCGTGAAAGTGGTTGTATAATTTCTGTGCTATGTTCGCTTCTGTCTGCTCCTGGTCTATATGCAGATAAATTTCTGTTGTTGCAGGGTTAGCGTGTCGCATATATTTCTGTGTGCTGTAAAGGTCGTTAGTGACTTGCATCGTGTTAGTTCCTGCCGTGTGTCGCAGAGAATGTGCGGTCAGCGTGTCGCTGTCAAATCCTGCTGCTTGCATAGCCTTTTTTAACATCGTGCTTATGGTTGTAGGTGTAAGCCGTTTGCCGCCGTATCTATTGCCTGTGGCAGAGAACAGGGGACTATTGCCGCTGTAGCTGTCTGCTCTGCTTTGCAAATAGTCTTGTATAGCTGTTGCCACTTCTGCCGCTAATGGTTTTCTTGTATCGGGTTCAGAGTGTCCCTTTCCCCAGATGTAAATAAATGCTTGTCCGTCCCTGGTCTTGAAGTCCTGCACGTTCGCTCTTGACAGTTCTATTGTTCTTAATCCTGCTGTAACTGCAAGCAAATACAAAGCATAAAGCCGCTTACTCTGTTCATCGGCTCGCTGTATTCTGTTTGCGGTATCTTTTGCCGCCTGTTCTGCCTGATTCAGCTTGTCCGCTGCTCCTTGCAGGATGCTGTTTTCAATGGTCTGTACCTCATGTGCTTTCAGTGCTTCTTTCTTGTGGTGGTCGTGTTTAAGCTTTGGTGCGTGAACATTAGCGGCAATATCAGGATAAAGTCCCTCCGATGCAGTCCATTTAAAGAACTGTTTAACGCTTCGTAGATACTGCGTGACCGTGTTCGGCTTGCAAATCTGCTTTATACGGTTTCCGCTTTTGTCCGTCCGAAACTTCCAGGAATTGCCGTCAAGCTGTATTGCATCGTGTTCTGTGGTGAGATAATCACGGTAAGCTATTATGTCTGCTCTGTTCGGCTGTGTAATCCCTGCATAACGCATCCAGGCTGCGAACTGTCGGAGATTGATTATATATGTTCTCTCGGTTTTTGCTGTTCGGTCAATCCACAATATAAAATCGTTGAATAAGTCAGCAGTTAATTCCTGCTTATCCTGTATGATAATTTCATTCATTTTTCATCACTCCCCTGCATAAAAAATGCAACGTTTGTTCGTCGTTTGTTCGTCTGCGTAACGTCATGCGATAATTTTTGAGACAATAGGGGAGGGGCAGCACTCCCCTGTTATTTTCTCTTAAAAATCCGCTTTAAAATTCCTCTTTTGGTTTCCTCTGCCTGTGGCACATCGTCAGAGCGTTCAGATTGCATTGTAAGCTGTCCTTGAATTGTGCCTGCGTGTAATGCTTGTGCGGAAGTCAAAGCAGCTGTGGTGGCTTGTAGGCTCTCTGTAAGTGTGTTGATTTGTCTGTCCTTGACTTCAAGTTGCTGTGTCAATAAGTCGTTGTGCTTCTGGAGTGTGTCAATCTGGTCTTGCAAAGCCTTGGTAAATGCTTGCAAATCGCTTGGTAAATCCTCTTGCAAATCCTTGCAAATAGGCTTGGTTGTAAATCGTTCTAATGCAGATATATTGATATATTTCGTATTACCAATCACTTTGCAATAGCTTTGCAAGTCCTTTGCAAGCAGTTGGTAAACTCGTTGAGTTGTTATCCCTGCTTGCTCTGCAAATTCTTTGACTGTGAAATACTCTTTTTCTTCCATTTCTTTAACCTCATATCATAAGATTTTATATATTATCAGAACCGCGGCTCTGTTCGATGCTCCCTCATAATATGAGGATAAGGGGAGCAGAAAAATAATCCGTTCCCCTTGATGCTCTGTCGTTATCTGCGAATTGCTTTGATTTTCCCCGATGCAATCAATTCCGTAATAATTGCAAGCTTTTCGGGTGTAAGTTCTGAGGGGTTATTATCTCCCAGTTCGTCAAGTCGCTTTTCGATGTATTTGAGAATTTCAGCCATTGTTATTACCTCCTGTCATTCTGTCAATCAACTGGCAAAGAGTGTGAAGCTGTGCCGTATCGTCACAATCAAGCGTAAAGTCTGTGATGTACACCTTGCACTGTCGCTTGAACTCTTTCACCCGTTCTTCTTCTGTCATTCCGTCCCATTCATCAGAACTACGCTTCATTTCGACTTTGAGGAAATGAGTTTTCATATCAGCAGGGGTTACTTCTGCAACTTCCAAAGGAGCTGTAGGAGCTGCAGGGGACTGTACTTTCTTTGCCATAATGCCGCCCCCCCTATCATTCAATTGTAATGCCTTTGGCTTCTGCAAGCAGCTTACAAGCTTTATAGAGTACGTCAAGCTTTTCCGCTTCCTCAAGTTCCTCTGTAAATGTGCGGATGCTGTCAGCGAACGACGGACAAAGCAGGAAATTAAGTCCCTTTTCTCCCTCCGCTTCTGATTCTGCAAAAGCTTCCTCTGCCTCTGCCATACGGCAAGCGATGAATGC
>JAZNSD010000111.1:0-57716 GCA_045591055.1 Acutalibacteraceae bacterium
TTTCCCGAATTTACTGTTCACAAGTTGTACTTGTTAAACTCAAATTAATCTTCAAGGGTTCTTTCTTTTGTCGTTGTTTAATTTTCAAGGTCCGTCTTCGCCCTCTCTCAAGAGTGCCTTGTGATTATATCACATCGCTTCCCTCTTGTCAAGTGCTTTTTTTAATTTTTTTCAAGTTTTTTTCAGGCTCATTTCTGAAGCCTTATTTTACCTGATGCGCTGAGCTCTCGCTCAAGTGCTTGCATATATTAACACAACATTTCACACTTGTCAACACTTTTTTTAAACTTTTTTCAACTTTTTTTGAAGTATTTTTTCAACCACTATATATTGTGTTTTGATTGATTTATTTCAACTAATTTCAATATATTGTTATGTGTTTTTTCAGAAATCGGGAAATAATAGATATTGAAGCAAATATTAAATACGAAAAGATGTGTTAAATGAAGATTACAAGAAATTCCTGTTTTTCCCTCTCCAGAGCGGTGCTTTCCATTATGCTCTGTTTTGTTATCGTATCGTTGTCGATTATTATATATAATGAAAATAATAATATGGACTACGAAATGGTTTTATCCTCATTCGGCTCGCGCGGAGAAGAAGTACGCCAGATTCAGAAGAAGCTCAAGTCTCTCGGCTTTTATTCGGGCAGCATCGACGGCATATACGGCACTGCCACAAAGAAAGCTGTTACTGCCTTTCAGAAATCCTGCGGCATAACAGCAGACGGCATTGCAGGTCCCACCACCTTGCTGTATCTTGGTCTTTCTTCCTCCTCGGGATACAATTCTTCCGACCTGTGGCTTCTTGCAAAGCTTATAGCCGCCGAAGCCAGAGGAGAAAACTACCGCGGGCAGGTGGCAGTAGGTGCAGTTGTACTCAACCGTGTTTCCCATTCCTCTTTTCCCGATTCCATTTCAGGTGTTATTTATCAGAAGGGAGCATTTGATTGCGTGCGCGATTCCAACTGGAATGTTGCTCCGACAGAAACTGCAAAAAAGGCAGCTACGGAGGCACTCAACGGCTGGGACCCTACCGGCGGAGCCATATATTATTATAATCCTAAAACAGCTTCCAATCAATGGATACGTTCCCGACCTGTTCTGACTCAGATCGGTAACCACGTTTTCTGTGCTTAAGCTTTCGACAGAGCAGAGCTTTCTGTTCTGTCTTTTATTAAACATTTTCATATCATGTGTAGATTTGCTCTGTCAAATTAACAATACATAAACATTCGCTTATCATTTCTCAAATAGTTATTAAATTATTATTATAGTATCTTAATTATAAGGCGGATTCAAATAATGCAAAAACCCTGTTGTCTTTCAGAACTTCTCAGTTATGCCGCAGATAAATATGCCGATAAGGACTTCTGCAGATTTACCGTAAGCGGCACATTACATACACGATCATACAGAGAATTCGTAAGCGATTCCTCGGCTGTCTGCAATTTTATAAGAAGCCGTACCCCAGAAGCTCTACACATTGCTTTTATAAGCAAAACAAGCTACGAATATATAACCTGTCTTACAGGAATGATTTTAAGCGGAAACACAGTCGTGCCCTTCTCCCCCGAAATATCCTGCGAAGAGGCAGAAATGCTGTTCAGGGATGCTGATATAGACATTCTTTTCTGCGAGGAGGATTTTTCGGATAAGGCCCTTCTCATAAAAGAAGCTTATCCTGCCCTGAAAGAAATAATATCTCTCGGCGATCGCGAATTTTTCAGAGACATATTTGAAAAATACAATACTGATAGTATTTATAAGCAGCCTGACCCTGATAATATCTCTCTCATCATATACACCTCCGGCACCACGGGCGTAAGAAAAGGAGTTATGCTTTCAGACAGCAATCTCACGGCAAACAGCACCTACGATACCTTTGCCCTTGAAGAAGCTGATGTGAGCTTTTCTGTTTTGCCTATGCACCACATTTTCTGCTATTCCTGCGATGTCCTCAAAACACTTTATGACGGAGGCACTGTCTGTCTTAACGGCAGAATGGAGGAAATGTATGATAATTTCCTTTTATTCGAGCCTACCGTTATGAGAATTGTTCCTGCCGTATGCCGTTCTCTGCTCACAAAAATACGCATCGCGGGAAGACGCAACCCGGAATTATCACCCCGTCTTGCCGCAGAAGCCATCGTAGGCAGAAACCTCAGAAGACTTATTGCCGGCAGTGCGTTTTTAAGCGCAGCAATTATTGATGAATTTGAGAAATACGGAATCACCGCCCGTCAGGGATACGGAATGAGTGAATGCTCTCCGAGAATAACAACTGCAGATTTTTCTCAGAACTGCAAATATTCAAACGGCATCCTCACAGGTGTTGACGAAGTAAGAGTACAGGACGGAGAAATTCAGGTAAAAGGTCCTTCCGTTATGAAGGGTTATTATAAAAAGCCTGAGGAGACAGCAAAAGCATTTACCGAAGACGGTTTTCTTCATACGGGAGACACAGGCTATATAGAAGGCAATCATATATTTCTTACCGGAAGAAAGAAGAACATAATTGTATTATCCAACGGTGAAAATATATCTCCCGAAGAAATAGAAAACAAGTACGCTGATGAGGAGCTTATACGCGAAATAATTGTTTTTGTAAAGGATGACAAGCTTACAGCGGAAATATATGCAGCAGATAATACTACCGAAGAAGAGCTGCAGCAGATTATAGACAAAGTCAACATTATGTCATCTGCCGACAGACACATAGAAAGATTTTTTATGCGTGCCCTTCCCTTCCCGAAAACCTCAACGGGAAAAATAATCAGACAGGAATTCAGATATTAAGGAGTTACAAAAATGATAAAAAAAACATTACCCTCAGGCGAACAGGTTTCTGCTTTTCCGATTTCCATACCTCAGCAGTTTATGTATTATATGTCGGCTCAGTACGGCTCAAATTATCCTGTAAATAATATAGGTATGGCTTATTTTATTCATGGCGGAATAAATGAAGCACTGATGAAAGAAGCTTTATATGAAGCAATTGCACGCTGTGACACCATGCGCCTTCGTTTTACCCGTGACGAGCAATATAAAATACTCCAGTATGTTACCGAAAAATCCGAAATGGTAATAGATACTATAGACATGAGCGATATTTCTTTTGAAGAGGCAAAAAAGAAGCTTCAGGAAATATCAAGAAAAGAAATTCCGGTTTATGATTGCGAGATCCACAGAATATCCCTGATAAGATTCGCAGACGGCATAAACGGAATATATATGCTTCTTCAGCATTTTGCAATGGATGCTTATTCTGTCTCCGTTTTTCTCCGTGATACCCTTGAAATTTATGCTCACAAAACAGAAGGCAAGGAATATCCCCGTCCTATGCGCCCGTATCTTCCGGTTCTTATGAAAGAGCTTGCCTATATCAATTCCCCGGAACGCGAGGAAGACAAAAAATACTGGTTCAATTCTCTTCATGAGGCTACAGAGCCTGTATTTACCGATTATATGCTCTCAAGCCGCCTTAAGGAACAAAGAAAGCTTCATCCCGAGCACCGTTTTGCGGATATTCATTCAGGCTCCCCCGATGCCGGTACACTTATTTTCAGCATGTCTGCCGAAGAAAGCAAAGAAATAACAGATGCCTGCGAAAAGAACGGGCTCTCCGCCTGTGCTTTCCTTTCCATGGGTGTAAGAACTGCTCTTTCCATTTTTAACGACAATGAAGAAGACGTGTCCTTTAAGATGATTGTAAACAGGCGCGGAAGTATAGCTGAAAAAAAATCAGGCGGCATCAGAATAAACTTCTTCCCCATGAGAAGTATTATTTCTCCTGATACATCATTTTTGCAGGCAGTAAAACATATAGAGGAAATTCAGTCAGATATATATTCCCATTGTTCCCTGAGCTTTATGGAAATGCTTATGGAAAGGCACAAGTCAATGCCCGCTGATGCTCTTGCCGATTCCACATACGACAGTGTGGGCTTTTCATATCAGCCTCCTCACCATATGCCCCGCCCCGGAGGACATTACTGTGAAAGCGAATGGTTCAATAACGGGGCATCAATGATCCCCTTGTATCTTACGGTAAAGCACCGCACAAGCGACAACGGCTTTGATTTTATTTTTGAATACAGAAAAACTCCCGATCCCCATTATGACCTTCATATTTTCTATAACAAGCTGAAAAACGCCCTTCTTGAAGGTGCACGGAATGTTGATATAACAGCAGAAGAAATACTTACAAAAGAATCTCTCACAGACGACGAAAGGAACGGAAAAAATGGATAAATTCACAGATTTATTATATGAATACGCAGATATTGACGAAATCGAAGACGGCATGGAGTTCAAAAAGGATCTGGGGCTCTCTTCCTTCGACACCGTTTGTCTTATAGCGGATATCAGAAAAAAGCTTGGCGCCGAGGTAAATCCTTCCGATTTCGTAATGCATAAAACAGTAGGAGCAATGCGCGCTCACTTAAACACCCTTTTATAATCTGACCTCACCTTTTCTTTTTATATTCCCCCCGTACGGCGCAGTATTTATTATGCTACTGCGCCGTACAACCTTTTAAATATTTGTTATTGAAAAATACAGATATTTTATGTATTATATAAATAATAAAAGAAAGGCGGTTCAATAATGGAAGTTTTAACAGATTTTTTCATGAAAGTGCTCTCTTTCATTCTCGCTCCCCTGTTTATGCTGTTTCCTTCGCTCAACGATTATAATTTTGATGTGGACACCTCGGTGCTGCAGGAAGAATTACCCAATGCTGTAAGCAACGTGAACGTTTGGAATATGAAAGACGGTAATATGTTCATAGATCCTGAAATCAATGAAGAAAATAATATCTTTGAATTTGTGGAATACGTTCAGCTCATGCAGTGCACGGGCGGTGCTGCAAACAGAGATCTTTTCAAGGACCCTCTTGATTTTGATACTCTCGATGACTATGATTTTTCATCTCTCATCGAAAGCTGCAAAGGCATACTGAAGCTCGGTGCTAAGCCTCATCTGAAGCTGGGAAGCGTTCCCCTTAAGTATTCTGCCCTTGCACGGACAGACACAACCTTCGGCACAAATCCCTATCCCCCCGATGATTATAATGTATATTATAATTATATGAAGGCCATAGGCGAGGCTCTCACGGCAGAATTCGGCAAGGAAGAGGTCCTCTCATGGAGATTCGGCGTTATGACCGAATATGAAAATAAGGACTGGTTCTTTGCTCCCGACGAAACACCCGAAAGCTCGGCTGCAGCTTACTGTAAGCTTTATGACTACACTGTTGCTGCTTTGCAGGAAACTATCGGTGAAGAGGTTTTTGTAGGTGCTCATTCAATGACAGTAACCGAAGGTCTCTGGGATGAAAAAATATTTATTGAACACTGTGCGAAAGGCACAAACTATAAAACAGGAAAAACAGGCTCAAGAATATGCTTCCTCTCCGCTTCCTTCTATGATACGAAGCCCGGTGAATTCACCTCAGGCAAAACAATGTATGAATCCATTGAATACCTTAAAGACTGTGCCGCTGAGGCAGGTCTTACGGGACTTATATTCGGCATTGACGAGGGAAGGATTTACGGCGGTCTCAATTCAGGAAAGGACGATTCCCAGCTTCTTTCCCGTACAGTCGGCTACACATATCAGGCAGCATATGATGCCCGTCTTTATAAGCAGCTCTTTGATATCGGCGGTGACTATCTCTCTTCCTGGTATTATCTGTCAGGCGGTCTTTTTGAAGGAAATCCCACTGTTTCTTATCACGTTGCTTCAAATATTGCAGAATTCGGCAATATGAACCGTGTAAAGACTGAAAGAACAAAATCAGGTCTTCTTCCCTGCCCCGAGGTTGACGCGATGAGTGCATTTGATGCAAGCACCTCTACTCTCAGAATTATGGGATATAATTTCAAAAATGATATTGATTACGACAAAACTGCCGATCTTAACTTTGAAGTAAATGCACCTCAGCTCAACGGCAAGGAGGTTGAAATCAAAGTATATAATATCAATGACGACTGCAACTATTTCGACGAATGGGTAAAGGACAGAGAAGCCTACGGAATCACAAATGACTGCTTCGCCTGGTCTCCCGACTGCCCCGTAATTGAAAACTATGCAACCCTTACAGACAGCACTGCAAGAAGCATTTATTTTGACGAACTCAGAGATAAATATGCAGATTGCTCCCGTCTTGAGCCCGAAGTGTCAACTGCAACAGTTACTGACGGTAAGCTCACACTTTCTCAGTCAGTTGCCCCCAACGGTGTAGTGTTCTTTGAAATAACCCCTGTTAAATAAGAAAAATATAGTTAAAGATTTTATCATAAGCTTTACGGCTTCTGTTCTTACTTCTTTTCGCAGTACCGGTATGCTTTCCTGCTTCTTTTACACCAGACAGCTCCCCGGCTGCAGCTATACTGCATATTAAACAGCCTGTAAATTCTTTTTTCAGAATTTTTACTGAAATAAACGGAGCTTAAGTCATTCCCCGTAAGAGACGGACTTAAGCTCCTGTTTTTATTTTAATTTCACATTGCCGTTTTTGTCACAGGTAAGTGTAATTGTTTTTTCTATGGTCTTAAGAGGGATAAGAAGCTTTTGCTGTCTTACACTGAAATCAGCCGTGGCTGTATCGCCCTCAGCTCGGGCATCTGACGACAAAAGAGACCAGTCGGTATCATAAATATCAACGGAAAAATCTGCCGACACACAGTTCACATTATTCTTTGAACAGATAAAATCCCCCCTGAGCTTTGCTGTCCACAAAAGCTCGCCTGCCGAAGAATAATAGTTGAGATACCCGGTTTTTGAAACGGATTTCTGCCCTCTGAAAAAATCCATAAGCTTTCTGAAAAAAGCAAGCAGCCGTGAGAAAAAGGTTTCCTCCTTTTCTTCCTTAACGCTGTCGGAAAGAGTTTCAACAAAATATGAGCCGTCATCAAGATATTCTCTTTCTTCAGGCACCGAAACCGCTGCGGCGGACACAAAACCTGAAAAAAGAAGCAAAGGACAAAGCAATACTGCCAATATTTTTTTCATATTACATTACCTCCCGCTGTATTAATAACCGAAAGAATGCCCTCCGTAAAATACCCGTGTGCCTCTGTATGCACATCAATGAAGCTTACTGCGGCAAACACTGCCCATATAACAAGAACTGCGATGACAGCAAGTATAATTATTCTTTTTATACTGAGCCTTTTCTTTATTTCCCCTGAAGAAAGCTCTCTGTTAAACCCCTGCGCTATTTCCTCGGGAGAGCCGAAAACCGATATAATTTCCTCCATATCAGCATCGGGAGAATTGCATAAATAATCTCCCACCTCTGCCTTGAGATCATTAATAAAGGCGGTTTTTTCCTGCCCCGGACAAAGAACGGTATCTTCAATAGCTCTGAAATATTTCTTCAGACTGTTATCTGCTGACTCATTCATTTTCTTCCACCGCCTTCAGTATCATTTCCACACCCTCGGATATTTTTTTATATTCCGAAAGCAATTCAAGATAATATTCTTTTCCTTTGTCTTCAAGGTGATAATATTTTCTCAGACGCCTGTTTACCACCTCATCATAATCGCTTATATATCCGTTTTCAGAAAACCTGTAAAAAACAGGGTAAAGAGTGCCGAGCGGCATATTGAATCTGCCCTCGCTTTTTTCATTCACGGCCTTTACTATTTCATAGCCGTACATATCCTTCTGCGACAGCACCGACAGCACCACAAGCTCTACCGTGCCTCTTTTAAAATTATCCGTATTAGGCAAGAAAATCTTCCTCTCACTGTTCTGATAAAATTTTACCACAGCAAAAAATATATGTCAATACATATATTGTCACACAAAATATATATTGACACATAACATTTTAAATGGTATTCTTGTCCTGCAGGGATAACTGCAGGTATTTCTGCAAAATAAAGCATTGAAAGGAAGATAATAATGTTAAACACTGTATTTGCAAAGCTCATTGCACTGATTCTGTTTGCACTGTCATTTATTATTCCCGGCTCACCCGATAATGTAGACATTTCGGCGGAAGCAATAACGGGAGAAACACAGATTATACGTGCCGAATGGAAAAATAACACAGGAAAGGCAATAACCATTACCGAGTATTATATTGAGAAATATGAAAATGAAGAATGGGCGGCGGTAGAATTTTCCGACGGCTTCGGATTCCCCGAAATCTATACACAGTATTACCCCACAGAAGGCGGAACAATTACAATAGACGTAAAAAGAGACCTGAAAGAGCCCCTGACGGCAGGCACATACAGAATAACCCTTTGTTATAATATTCTTTACAGCTCAGTAAACACAGGAAGTTCATCAGCTGAATTTGCCGTCAACTGACAAAACGGTGCTGCATATCCCTTACGGATCTGCAGCACCCTCTTTTTTTTATTATCCCGGGACTTTGTATTTCACACGATTCCCATAATCTGAAACCTCCTGACAGTAACCGGATCAGTTTGATATATTTTATGTATTTTGTCAGGCAGGAAAGATTTTCCCGTAAGAAAAACCGGAGTCTGTGTGAGCTCCGGTTTTTATATAGCTTTATTTATACCTGATAGAAGCCTACCTTTTTCATTACCTTGCGCATTGTTTTATGAGCAAGATATGCTGCCTTTTCAGCACCTTCCTTTGCACATTTTTCAATATATGCCTTATCGGAAAGGATTCTCTTATATTCTTCCTGAACAGGTCTTAATTCCTCAACAACCGCCTCTGCAACAGCTGCTTTGAAATCACCGTAGCCCTTGCCTTCAAATTCCTTTTCAATAGCGTCGAAATCAAGTCCTGTGCAACAGGAATATATATTCATAAGATTATTGATACCTGCCTTGCCCTCGCCGTAATATACTCTTGCTTCGGAGTCTGTAACGGCACTCTTTATCTTCTTTGCGATCACATTGGGTTCGTCTGCAAGAGAGATAAATGATTTCACATTGGGATCGGATTTGCTCATCTTCTTTTCAGGCTCCTGAAGAGACAGAATTCTCGCTCCCTTTTTGCCTATATAGGGCTCGGGAATTTTGAAAACATTTCCGTAGATACCGTTGAAGCGTTCAGCAATATCGCGGGCAAGCTCAAGATGCTGCTTCTGGTCATCGCCTACGGGCACCTTATCCGCACCGTAGAGAAGAATATCCGCTGCCATTAATATAGGATAGGTGAAAAGACCTACGTTTACGTTATCTGCGTGGCGCTGTGACTTATCCTTGAACTGAGTCATTCTTGAAGCCTCACCGAATGCGGTGTAGCAATTAAGCACCCATGCAAGAAGTGCATGATCGGTAACGTGGCTCTGAAGAAATACAATATTTTTTTCGGGATCAAGACCCAAGGCAAGAAGCATTGCATACATTTCTATTGAACGGCGTCTGAGATCTGCAGGCTCACTTCTTACGGTAATTGCGTGAAGATCTGCAACACCGAAAATACAGTCATTCTCAGCAGCCATATCGTGCCAGTTTTTGAATGCACCGAGATAATTTCCCAGAGTGGGAGTGCCTGATGCCTGAACAAGACTCAATACGGTTGTTTTCTTTTCATTTGTGTTTTCCATTGTCAATTCTCCTGTGCGGGGTCTTTGCCCGTGTAATTTTTAAGTATTTTTTCCCTTCTTTTATAATCGGGAAGTATTTTTTCAATTTCTTTGTAAAACTCTTTTGAATGATCGTGGTGGATTATATGGCACAATTCATGAACCACAACATAATCTATTGCCTCTTCGGGATAGCGCATGAGATAAAAGGAAAAGGAAATACTGTTTTTTCCCGAGCAGGAGCCGAAGCGTGTTCTTGCCCCCGTAACGGTTATCCTTGAGGGCTCTACCCCTATCAGAGATGCAAAATATGCTGTCTTTCCGGGCAGAAGCTCCTTTGCTTTTTTTCTGAGAAGTGCTTCCTCCTCGGAAGAGGCTTCTTTTCTGATATCCTTTTTTTCTTCAGCTCTTTTCAGTGCCTTCTGCAGCCAAAGGGAATTTTTTTCAACAAATTCCTCTATGCGCCTGCGTGAGGTTTTAAGAGGCGCTCTTACAATAACACTGCCGTCTGCCTTTACGCACAGTGCTATGGTTTTTCTTTTTGAATAAACTATTTCTATTTTTTTATCAGACAACATTTTCCAATAAACCCATAAAGCTCACAAAGCCTGTTATTCCCTTATAAAGCTTGTAATCAGAGGGAATGCTTCTGTATTCTGCAGGAACAGACGCTGATAAACTGTTTACAATCATATCGGATATGATACGTCCGTCTGCGTCACGGTACAGATATCTTATAAGCTTGGTGCCGTTCATATAAACCTCTGAAAAGCCTCCGTTTTCGGGATAAGAATAAACGGTACAGCTTATATTTCTGAATGTTTCCGTTCTTTCCTTTTTCAGCTTGCCGAATTCGGGCATTGATGAAAAATCAATATTCTCTGAAGAATACTCCTCCGGAGATAAACCTATCATCGTTAATACCACATCAGACAAATGAAGCGCAGCTTTCTTTTCGGGATAAATAAAATACAATTCATCACCGTCCATAAGCATACCGAGTCCGGTTCCGTTAAATTCAGAATACATATATGAGCTGTCACCATAATGTGCCATTGCCATTTTCTCATAAGCAGCACCTTCGGCAGACATTTCTCCCTCTATATAAAAGTTACCGCTTCTCAGTATTTCGTATTCATTTGAAGATACATTCTCTTCGGGCAGACCTACCGATAAACGGAGAATTATTCTGGCATCCCCTGCCGTAATTTTTCCGTCACCGTCCATATCTGCTGCGGAAGTCTGCTGCTTACTGAATTTTTCAAGCCTTACACTGCACCTGAGTGTGAGTCTCGCATCAGCAGCGGTAATCTTGTTATCATTATCGACATCACCCATTGAACGTGCCGATGAAAAAACAGGCAGAGAGCAAAAAACAAATAATATGGTCAGAATAATACTTATGAGTCTTTTTCTCATTTGTCATTACTCCTTTTTTCTTCTTTTTTTAATATAATTATCCATATAATTGCACAGATAAGGCATACTGCTGCCGCTGATATGCTTATTATATTAAGAAGCTTTACTGTGTTTTCATCAAGGAAATCCGAGTTATTGTATGAAAACAACCGCAGTATTACCGTTACGGCTGCACTTAAAAGCAGAATCAGTTTCAATACTTTCATTTTACTGTATTATTTCTCCGCAGAAAATCTCCCTTTTTGTCCCGTCGGGGAGAAGAATTTCCGCAGCTCCTGTATTTGTTATATCGGTAACAATACCTTCAAGCACACTGTCACCGAGAATATATTTTACGCTCTTACCTACGGAAAAAGAACGGCTGCGCAGCTTTTCCATAGTATCGGAATTTGTTTTATAAAGCTCTTTATTTTTATAAACATATTCGTCTGTTTTTGCAGTAATCAGTTCCGTAAGCTTATTTTTGTCGGGTACACTTTCGCCTTCGGCTGAAAATGAGGTCATTTTATCCCGGAGACACAAAGGAATATCATCCTTACTTACACAAAGATTGATACCTATACCTACTACAGCGGTGATAAGCTTCCCCGAAACAAGCTCTGAGAGAATCCCGCCAAGCTTTTTACCTTTAAGGTAAATATCATTGGGCCATTTTATTTCTGTTTTTACTCCTGTCAGCTCCTCTATGGCTTCGCTTGCCGCAAGACCTGCAAGAAGTGTGATAAAAGGAATATTATTCTCTTTTCCTGTAAGCGGAAGAGAAAAAGAAAAATAAAGACCTCCGTCGGGAGAAAAAAAGCTTCGTCCGAGTCTTCCTCTTCCCGATGACTGCGTCTTTGCCGAAACAACGGAAAAAACAGGCGAAGAGGAGGTGCATATCATTTTTTTAATATCGCCGTTCGTAGACTCTGTTTTATCAAGAAAAACAAAATCCCTCGGGGTGTTTAATAATTCTTCGTACATTCCCGTAACTCTCTTTTACAGATAATAAAATGACAGCCCCGATGCAAAAAACACCGAAACAAAATCAGAGTATATGCTCAAAGAAAAAAAGGGACAGCAATGAATAACATCCGTCCCTTATCTTTTTTTGGCGGCGGAACATTTCCGCTCTTATTATTCTTCGTTTGCCAAAAGCTCTTTGAGAGCCTTTATGTCATTTGCCGAAAGAGTGATACCCTTACCCATCTTTTCATGGTCGGGACCCCAGTCACGGATGTCATACTTAGGCTCCTTGCCGTTCCAGCTGATAAGGTTGAGCTCCTTTGCCCAGCCGCCGGAGCCCTCAGAGATGATACCGATGTGCTTTACGATTTCATATGTAAATTCGGGCATTGCGACAGCCTCCTTCCAAGTAATTATTATATATACATATTTATAATATATATAAGAAATAAAAAAATCAAGTGTTTTTTTAAATTTTTTTGTACATTCTGCGGATTTTGAACATTTTTTAATTATAAAATACATATTTACCATAATAAAATCTTAATAAAAACACAATCCGCCCTTAATTCACATTTGCCTTGTAAAGAATTAAAATCTTACTGAGGTGAAAAAAGTGAAATCAAAAAAAACAATTATTGCTGCTTTTATGGTGCTTACGGTGCTTATTCTTATGATTACCGACGGTATTCTGACAAAAATAAGAGAAAACGCAGAAAATAATAATACAAATCAGAACAGATATGAGGAATGCATGGAAATCATATCCTCTTTTGCCAAAAGCAATAATCTTGACACCGACGCCTATCCTGAAAAAATAATTGAAATGCTTATAAATAACCCTGAAACCGAGGAATTTGTTCTGAATTATCCCCTGAAAAAGGATAATAGCGAAGAATACAGTCTTGAAGAGTATAAAAACACAGGAGAGCTTCCTTATCTTCTTCAGTGGGATATGCGCTGGGGCTATAAGGAATATGCAGGCGATATTATGGCTTTGTCAGGCTGCGGACCCGTGTGTCTTTCAATGGTGGCAATATACCTTACGGGAAACACTGAGCTTACTCCCGGGTATATTGCGGAATTTGCAGAAAGAGAAGGCTATGCATCAAAAAACAACGGCACACTCTGGCTTCTTATGAGTGAGGGAGCTCAGAAGCTTGGACTCACAAGCAGAGAAATACCGCTTCACAAAAACAGTATGATAAATGCTCTCAGAGAAGGCAGTCCCCTCATTCTTATTATGAAGCCGGGAGATTTCACAACCGAGGGACACTTTATTGTAGTTACGGATTATTCGGATGAAGGCTTCAGCGTGCTCGACCCCAATTCTCAGTCAAGGAGCTCTCAGAAATGGACTTATGAAAGATTAAAAAATCAGATAAATAATATATGGGCATTCAACACCTCAGGCTGAATGCCTTTTTATTTTATCTTATAATTATTTCTTGTAAAATCATTATATAATATGTATAATATATTTAATATGGAAAATAGAGGTGTTTTTTATGAGAGATAAAAACCTTTGTGCCCTCACCCCTCCCAGAGGCTTCAATTCCTGGGACTGCTACGGGGCAGCTATAAATGAAGAGCAGCTCATGGCTAATGCAAAATATCAGGCAGAGCATCTGAAGGAGTTCGGCTGGGAATATGTTGTATGCGATATTCAGTGGTATGAGCCTACCGCTTCTTCATATTACTATCATAATTTCACCGAATTATGCTACGACGAATATTCCCGTGTTATCCCTGCACCGAACCGTTTTCCCTCTTCGGCAAACGGTGTTGGCTTCAAAAAAATTGCCGACGATATTCACGCTATGGGGCTCAAATTCGGAATACATATTTTAAGAGGCATACCCCGTCAGTGTGTTCATCTCAATACTCCCACGATCACACCCGGTATTACTTCCCGTGACATAGCACAGCAGTTTTCAATATGCCCATGGAATACGGATATGTACGGAATTGACTACGGGAAACCCGGTGCGCAGGAATACTATAACTCAATTTTTGAATTATATGCCTCCTGGGGTGTTGACTTTGTAAAGGTTGACGATATTGCAAACACGGAATTCAAGCCTCACGACCCATATTCGGCAAAAAAAGAAATTGAAATGATCAAAAAAGCCATAAATAACTGCGGAAGAGACATTGTATTAAGTCTTTCTCCCGGTCCTGCACCCTTATGGGAGGCAGAGCATCTCAAAGAAAATGCAAATATGTGGAGAATGAGCGGTGACTTCTGGGACACAAGTGCGGCACTTGACCATATGTTTGACCTGTGCTATAACTGGTATCCCCACATAAGTGCAGGCTGCTTCCCCGACTGCGATATGCTTCCTTTAGGTATTATCCAGCTTACCGAGGAGCTTCCCGAATACAGAGCAAGAAAAACAAGATTCACAAAAGACGAGCAGTATATGGTTATGAATCTGTGGTGTATTTTCCGCTCTCCTCTTATGTTCGGCGGAGAAATGACTATGATGGATGATTTCACATATTCTCTCATTACAAATAAGGAGCTTCTTGATATAAATGAAAGCTCCTCGGAAAACCGTCCTCTTCTCTGGGACAAGAAAACCGCTGTATGGACCTGCAAGGACAAAAACGGCAAAAACGTTTTCGCCTTCTTCAATCTTACAGATGAGGAAAAAGAGGTTTCAATAGACTGCACTGCGGCTGATGTTTCTGCCTTCGGCACTCTTCACGATATATGGACAAAGGAAAAGATAAGTGCAGATAAAAAGCTTACCGTTAATTTCAAGGGCAGAGGCACAAGAATGTTTGTAACAGACTGAGGAGGACACAATGCTTTATATAGGTATAGATCTCGGCACTTCAAGCGTAAAGCTTCTTTTAGTTGACGAAAAAGGAAGCATCCTTAAAACTGCATCAAGAGAATACCCTCTTATTTTCCCCCGTGACGGCTGGTCCGAGCAGGACCCTTATGAATGGAAAAAGGGAACATTATCCGCTCTTGAGGAAATACTTGAAGGAACCGATCCCTCTCTTATAAAAGGAATATCCGTTGCAGGGCAGATGCACGGTCTTGTTATTCTCGATGAAAATGATGAGGTTATCCGTCCCGCAATTTTATGGAATGACGGCAGAACGGAAAAAGAGGTAGCTTATCTCAATGAAACCATAGGAAAAGAAGCTCTTTCCCGTTACACCGCAAATATAGCCTTTGCAGGCTTCACCGCACCTAAGATTTTATGGGTAAAGGAAAACGAACCTGAAAATTTCAGCAGAATAAGAAAAATCATGCTCCCCAAGGACTATATAAACTATATTCTTACAGGGGTTCATTCCTGCGATTATTCCGATGCATCGGGTATGCTTTTACTTGATGTGAAAAACAAATGCTGGTCAGAAGAAATGCTTAATATCTGCTCTGTATCCGAAGATATGATGCCCTCTCTTTATGAAAGCTATGAGGTCATAGGAGGGGTGAAGGAGGAATTCGGTCTTCCCTGTGCTGTAGTTACCGCAGGTGCAGGTGACAATGCAGCTGCCGCTATAGGCACAGGCACCGTGGGAAAAGGCAAATGCAATATATCTCTCGGTACATCCGGTACAATATTCATTTCAAGCGACAATTTTTCCGTGGATGCATGTAACTCTCTTCATTCATTCTGCCACGCAGACGGAAAATATCATCTTATGGGATGCATGCTTTCTGCAGCCTCCTGCAATAAATGGTTTGCCGAAGAAATTCTAAAGGAAAACGACTTCAATAAATTACAGAAGAATATAACAGACAGCTGCTTAGGGAATAACAGCATATATTTCCTCCCCTATCTTATGGGTGAAAGAAGTCCCATAAACGACACCGATGCAAGAGGTGTTTTCATCGGTCTTTCTCTTGATACAAAAAGAGAGGATATGGTGCTTGCCGTTTTAGAGGGCGTGGCATTTGCAATAAGAGATTCCTTTGAGGTAGCAAAAAAATCAGGTATTGAAATAACCGAAAGCTGTCTTGTTGGCGGCGGTGCAAAAAGTCCCTTGTGGAGAAAAATTCTTGCAAACGTACTGGGCATCAGGCTCAACATATTAAAAACAGAGCAGGGACCCGGTATGGGTGCGGCAATTCTTGCAATGGTAGGTGCAGGTGAATATTCCTCAACCCGCGAAGCCGCAGAGAAGCTTCTGTGTATTTCTGAAACCGTGCATCCCGACAAAGAGCTTACCGCACTTTATGAGGACAGATATAAAAAGTACAAAGAAATTTATCCCGCACTTAAAAACGTATTTACAACTCTGAGATAAGGAGATATAAAAATGAGTGAAATTTTTAAAAATATTGATACAATAAAATATGAGGGCGCTTCTTCAAAAAATCCCCTTTCTTTTAAGTTTTATGAGCCTGAAAAAGTAATACTCGGTAAAAAAATGAAGGAGCATCTTCCCTTTGCTATGGCATGGTGGCATAATCTCGGTGCTGCAGGCACGGATATGTTCGGAAGAGATACGGCTGATAAATCCTTCGGTGAAGAAAAAGGCACAATGGAGCATGCCTTCAGAAAGGTGGATGCAGGCTTTGAATTTATGCAGAAGTTAGGTATAGAGTATTTCTGCTTCCACGATGTTGACCTTGTTCCCGAGGCAGATGATATAAATGAAACCAACAGAAGACTTGATGAAATTTCAGATTATATTCTCGGTAAAATGAAGGAAACGGGAATAAAGTGTCTGTGGGGAACTGCAAACATGTTCTCAAATCCCCGTTTTATGAACGGTGCAGGCAGCACAAACTCAGCAGAGGTTTTCTGCTTTGCCGCTGCACAGATCAAAAAGGCTCTTGATATCACAGTAAAGCTCGGCGGTAAGGGCTATGTTTTCTGGGGCGGAAGAGAAGGCTATGAAACACTTCTCAACACAGATATGAAATTCGAGCAGGAAAACATCGCACGTCTCATGAAAATGGCTGTAGCCTACGGAAGAAGCATAGGCTTTACGGGAGACTTCTATATTGAGCCCAAGCCCAAGGAGCCTATGAAGCATCAGTATGATTTTGATGCCGCAACCGCAATCGGCTTCCTTCGTCAGTACGGTCTCGACAAGGATTTCAAGATGAACATTGAAGCAAACCACGCAACGCTGGCAGGCCACACCTTCCGGCACGAACTGAGAACATCGGCAATAAACGGAATGTTAGGTTCTATTGACGCAAACCAGGGCGACCTTCTTTTAGGCTGGGATACAGACGAATTCCCCTATGACGTATATGAAACCACAATGTGTATGTATGAGGTCATAAAGGCAGGCGGTCTTACGGGCGGGTTTAATTTCGATGCAAAAACAAGACGTCCTTCAAACACCTATGAGGATATGTTCGAAGCCTTCATTTTAGGTATGGATGCATTTGCCCTCGGTCTTATAAATGCTGCAAAGATTATCGAAGACGGCAGAATTGACGAATTTGTTAAAAACAGATATTCCTCCTTCAACGAAGGAATCGGCAAAAAGATTATTGACGGTGAAACAAGCCTTGAGGAGCTTTCAGAATATGCCCAAAAGCTCGGAAATACAGCTATCCCCTGCTCAGGCAAACAGGAAAGACTTCAGGGAATTATTAATTCGATAATATTTAATTAACGGTCACAAGCAACTCAAAATAGCCATATTTGATATTGCTTGTCTCTTTATCCTGCCGTGTTTGGGATAATTATGTCAGACTGATAAATTAAGATTGACTTGTGAGGTTGTTTTTATGACGCAGAAAGAATATCTGAAACTTATCGATGAGGTTATAGCAAAGGGTAAATACAAAGACAGCTGGGCTTCCCTTTCGGGGCACAAGGCTCCCGATTGGTTCACCAAGGGAAAGCTGGGAGTATTTATTCATTTCGGGCTTTATGCAGTGCCCGGGTTCGGAAATGAATGGTATTCGAGAAGCATGTATGATAAGCGCTGCCGTGAATATGAATTTCACAGAAAAGCCTTCGGCCCTCAGGATAAATTCGGCTACAAGGATTTTATTCCTATGTTCACCCTGGAAAAATTCAATGCTGACGAATGGGCTCAGCTTTTTGAGGATATGGGTGCAAAATATGTTATGCCCGTAGCAGAGCATCACGACGGCTTCGCAATGTACAGCACAGAATTCAACAGATGGAATATCTGCGAAATGGGTGCAAAAATTGACTACCTCGGTGAGCTTAAAGCCGCTCTTGAGAGAAAGAATATCACCTTCTGTGCTTCAACTCACAGAGCAGAGCACTATTTCTTTATGAATCCCGGCAAAGAAATTGAAAGCGATATAAAAAACGGTGAGGCAGAGGATTTCTACGGTCCTGCCGTTTATAACGATGCATACCGTCCCGAAAATATGACAGAGTCAACCTGGAATATTGAAGCCGAGGGCGCAACTGAAGAATATCTTACCGACTGGATGGTAAGAACTCTTGAGCTTGTAGATAAATATCAGCCCTCTTCACTTTATTTCGACTGGTGGATCCATAATAATTCCTTCAAGCCCTATCTCAAAAAAATTGCGGCTTATTACTATAACCGTGCCGAAGAATGGGGCAAGGAGGTCACTATAAACTTCAAGCATAATGCATTTCCGCCCGATGTTGCAATCTTTGATGTTGAAAGAGGAGCACTTAGGGACATCTCTCCCGTTCCATGGCAGACCTGCACATCTGTAAGTAAACGCTCATGGGGATATATAAAGGACAACGAATTTAAAACTCCCTCTCAGATAATCTGTGATTTTGTTGACATAGTAAGCAAAAACGGCTCTATGCTTCTTAATATAGGCCCTGCTCCCGACGGTACTATAGTAAAGGAGGAGGCAGACATTTTAAGAGAAATCGGCAGATGGCTTTCAGTAAACGGTGAAGGCATCTACGGCACTACCCACTGGAAGAAATTCGGCGAAGGAGAAGTGAATGTTGAAGAAGGCTTCTTCAAGGATAACGATAATAAGGGTTATACTCCGAAGGACTTCCGCTTCACCTATAAAGACGGCTCAATATATGCTTTCCAGATGAAGCCCGACGGAAATACCGTGGAAATAAAAAGCCTTTTCTTCACCAAAAGGGCAGGTCTCGGTATAAACAAGATCACTCTTTTAGGAAGCGACAGGGAAGTAAAATACGAAAGAGACGAAAATTCTCTTCGTATTACCGATTATGAAAAATATGATACCACAGCACCCATCTGCTTCAGAATAGAGCTTATATAAATAAAATTTTTCCCGGAATTGCTTTTTCCGGGATTTTTTTGTAACCTTTCACGGTATTACGGTACTTAATAGGTGAAAGGAGCTGAAAAATATGAAAAAAATATTCACATTACTACTCTCTTTTGCTTTATTGTTCACTCTTATAATACCTGTTTTTGCAAAAACACCTGAAAAAGAAGAAACCTATTATATAATTATGTACACAAAACCGTCGTACAGATTTACTCCCTATGAAGAGCTTTTCAGAGACCACCATGAATTTCTAAATCCGGACAACTACAATATTGATAAAATATCCGATATTTCAATTGTAGCCGCCTACAGAGACGATAATCCCCACATACACCCGCCTTACTATGTACTTTGTGCTGAAATCCCTGCCAAAAGCATTACTGAGGCATCTCTCACGGCAATACGTATTTTCAATACAGGTATTCCCGCCCGAATCCGAGCCTATAACTATGAAGGATATAACAAATTCCGTGAAGACTTCATTCCTCAGTTTACAGTTTCCGAATCTCATTATTCTCTTTACACACCGGGAGATATAATGTGTAATAATGAGGTTACCGCAGGCAGTGCAAGAGCAGTGCTGCGTATTTCCGTTGGCCTTGACAATAAAGAAAACTATCCTTATCTTCTCGGAGATATGAACGGGGACGGTCTTCTTACTGCATCGGATGCAAGAACAATACTGCGTATTTCCGTGGGTCTTGAAACTGCCGGTATAACAAATATATAAATAAGATATAAATAAGAAAGCAAGCTAAATGGATGACGGGCTGATTATTGAATTATTCAGAAAACAGGATAATTCCGCCATAACAGAGGCGGATAAAAAATACGGTAAGCTCCTTATGAAGCTTGCTATGGGAATCCTATGCTCAAAGGAGGAGGCCGAGGAGGTTATAAACGACACTCTTCTTGCCGCCTGGAATAATATAAGAAACAATCCGCCCGATAACCTTCAGGCATATCTTTGCAAAATAACGAGAAATCTTGCTCTCAACAAATTCCGCAGCAGCAAGGCAAAAAAAAGAAACAGCGAATATGTACTGAGCCTTGATGAAATCGGTGATATCTTCCCTGCGGGTGAAACAACGGAAGAAACATTTTTTTCAAAGGAATTGCAGAATATCCTGTTTGGATTTATAAAAGCTCTTCCCGATGAGCAAAGAAGAATATTTTTACGCAGATACTGGTTTTTCGAGTCAATAAAAGAAATTTCGGCTTCATCAGGTATAAGTGAAAGCAAAGCAAAAACTCTGCTTTTCAGAACAAGAAAAAAACTGAAGGAATATCTCGAAAAGGAGGGATTCAATATATGAACAATGAAAAACTTCTTGATATTATGTCAGATATCGATGACAGCCTGATATCTGATGCACTTCAGAATGAAAAAAGCAGAAATAAAAAGAATTTCGGAAAAATAATCTTATTTGCCGCTGCAATTTTTGCTTTTACGGTTATAAGCCTTGCTGTCGGCAGAGGACTGTTTTTCAGAGAATATACCGTGTTGCCCTCTGAACAGGAAAGCACAGGTGTTTCAGAGGAAAATAAAACAGAAATCCCCTATCAGCAAATATTACCGGAGCAGGAAATAACAACTGAGGAAAATATAACAGGATACACACAGGAAACAGAATCCCCATATGAAATTCCTTCCGGTCAGGGGATAATAACTCCTTCAACGGCTGAGCCTTCATCAGCTGAGGAAAAAAGCACAGCCGCGTTATACAGCCCTGTCCCCGAGCCTTCCTCCGAGGAAAATACCACAGAGCTTTCCGACAGCCCTGATACCATTATATTTCATGAAACAAGCCCCGTTAATCTGATTTCCGTAACAACAGACTCTCTGCCCGAGGGCTATTCCGTAACAGAGAAGGTAAATATTGCTGTTCTTGAACAATTATACGGTACAAGAATAATTCCGTCTTATCTTCCCGAAAAAATTAATAACAGTGTGCACGGCACCGATAAAGAAGAGGAATATACTGTTTTTTTCAACAGTGATAAAACAGAATATGTATGCCTTAACAGCCTGTCCTTTTATCTTGAAGACAACAGTATTCTTACAATAAAAGCATCCACCCGTGAAATACCGTCTCTTCAGGCAGAAAAAAACAATATGTCGCATCCTTCTTATATAAACGGAATACCTGTTATACTGCTGAAGTCCGACAGTATAAGTCCCGTGAAAATATACAGTGCCTGTTTTCAGATAAACGGCTGTTATTTCAGACTTCAGCTGACGTGCATAAAAGAAAATGAAGCCGAATTCATTAAAATAATATCCTCTCTTATATAGAAATAAGGCCCGTTCTTCCGAAAAACGGAATACGGGCTTTTCTGTTGCAGCAATCCTGTCTTTATATATCTATATGATCTCCCGTAAAGAAGTATTTTATCTCCGACGGGGGATATTTTTCTTCAAAGGTATCTACTATAATCAGCTTTATTTTCCTTCTTTCGGGAATAATATTCTTTATGTACACGGCGGCACTCATACCCTCCGTTACATCCGGGTCATATTCCGCAAGACCTGCAAGATTGGGGGTCAATTCAACAAATACGCCGTAGTTTTCAACAGACCTGATTATTCCCGGAACGGTTTCACCTATTCTGAAAAGCTCTGCATTTTCTTCCCATGTACCTAAAAGCTCCTTATGGGAAAGTGTTATTCTGCCCTTATCGTCTCTTCCCGTCACAATACATCTTATATTCTGCCCCACAAAAAATCTTGCAGAAGGATGGGGTATTCTTGAAACAGAAATTGATTCTATAGGTAAAAGTGCCGTAAGTCCTGCTCCTATATCGCAGAAAACACCGAAGCTTTCCATATGGGTTACCTTAACATCTATTATATCGCCTTTTATAAGATTATCGGAAAATTCTGCTCTCGCCTTTTCCTGTGCTTTTTTTCTTGACAAAACAGCATAAAGCCTTCCCTCTTCATTTCTTTTGATTTCCGTTATGATAAAGCAAACACTTTTTCCCACACGGGATATAAGTGCTATATCACGTACATATCCTTCCTCAATTCCGATTGCTCCTTCATTACGGGGAATTATTCCCTTCATAATACCTAAATCAATATGAAGATTGTGCTCCTTATCACAAAGCGCGGCTCTTCCCTCAAGAATCAGCTCCTTCTGCATTGCTTCCTTCAATCCCTGAAGCGAAGAAAGAGCATTTTTATTTACCGCAGTATTTATAAGAGAACCCTCGGGTCTGTATTCCGACATTTACATTTCCTTCCTTTCAAAAAATATTCTCACTGTAAATAATATTTATCGGAAACAAAAATTATGAAAAGTATTTATCTTTTTAAATATTTATGTTATATTGTATTTTGGGTAGGTGGCATACTATGGATATACGGGTAAACGACATACTTGAAATGAAAAAACAGCATCCCTGCGGTTCAAAGCAATTCCTTGTGCTCAGAAGCGGTATGGACTTCAAACTGCGCTGTACAGGCTGCGGCAGAGAAGTTATGGTTCCGAGAGTAAAGGCGGAAAAGAATATAAAAAAGGTAACAAGAAACTTTGAACAGGATGTATAACCCACATATCAGAGACTGATCCGGAAAAAATATATTATAAAAACAGGAAATTTTTATGACCGATAAATTAAACAGGCTTGAAGAAAGATTTGAAGCAATAAATGAGCTGCTTTGCTCGGCAGAAATTGCAACCGATATTGAAAAAAGCACCTCATTATTAAAAGAACTGAAAACTATCACTCCCATTGTTGAAAAATTCAGGGAATATAAAAATAATGTATCTGCCCGTGACGAAGCCAGACAGCTTCTGGACGAGGGCGGACTTGATAAGGATTTTAAAGAGCTTGTATCTGAGGAATATGAGTCTGCCCGTGAAAACGCAGAAAAAAACCATGAAGAGCTGAAAATACTTCTTCTTCCCAAGGATAAAAACGATGATAAAAACGTTATTGTTGAAATACGCTCTTCTGCAGGCGGTGAAGAAAGTGCATTGTTTGCCGCTGTTTTATACAGAATGTACTCTATGTATGCACAGATAAAAAACTGGAAAACCGAAATTATGTATTCAAACCCGACAGATCTTGGCGGTTTCAAGGAAATAAGCTTTATGATAGCAGGTGAAGGTGCATATTCCCGCTTCAAGTTTGAAAGCGGAGTTCACCGTGTTCAGAGAATCCCCGTCACGGAATCAAACGGTAAAATTCAGACATCAACTGTCACGGTTGCCGTGCTTCCGGAAGCAGACGAGGTGGATGTGGAAATAAATCCTGCAGACCTTCAGATAGACACCTTCCGCTCATCAGGCGCAGGCGGTCAGCATATCAACAAGACAGAATCTGCAATAAGAATTACACATATTCCCACAGGCACGGTCGTGGAATGTCAGGATGAAAGAAGCCAGCATAAGAATAAAGACAAGGCTATGAAGATACTGCGTTCAAGAATACTTGAGGCTGAAATTGAAAAGCAGGCTTCCCAGATTGCAGGCGAAAGACGTCTTCAGGTGGGCACCGGTGACAGAAGCGAAAGAATCAGAACATATAATTTTCCTCAGGGAAGAGTTACCGACCACAGAATCGGTCTCACTTTATATAAGATAGAAAGTATTGTGAACGGCGCTCTTGATGAGCTTATTGATGCACTTATAACAGCTGACACCGCCGACAGGCTGAATGCCGCCGCAAACGAAGAATAACATGAAAACTAAAATATACAAAATAACAGATACTAAAAAACAGAAAAAAGAAATTGAAGAAATTGCTTCCCTTATAAAACAGGGGGAGGCGGTTGCTATACCTACAGAAACCGTATACGGCATAGCGGCAGACTGTTTCAATGAAAAGGCTGTAGAAAAAATATTTGAGGCAAAGGGAAGACCCTCCGACAATCCTCTTATTGTGCATATATCTGATACCGATCAGATTTATTCACTTGTTAATGAAGTTCCGGAAAAGGCAAAGGAGCTTTTCAGAAGATACTGGCCCGGTCCTCTCACTGTGATACTGCCGAAAAAAGACACTGTTTCAGACAGAGTTTCGGGAGGACTTTCTACCGTTGCGGTAAGAATGCCCTCACATCCCGTGGCAAAGGCAATTATTGACGCGGCAGGTGTGCCTCTTGCTGCGCCCAGTGCAAACATTTCAGGCTTTCCAAGTCCCACTTCCCCCGAATATGTTATTGACGATATGACAGGACGTCTTCCTGCTATAGCCGACGGCGGAGAATGTGACATAGGAATAGAATCAACGGTTATAACCCTTGCAACTGAGCCGCCTGTGCTTCTTCGTCCCGGTGCAATTACTTATGAACAGCTCACAGAGGTGCTCGGTGAAGTAATAATCCACGATGCCGTATTGAAGCCTCTTGAAAAAGGAACTGCGGCTTCCTCTCCCGGAATGAAATATAAGCACTACTCCCCCACGGCAAAGCTTATAGTGCTTGACGGAACAAAAGAGGAATTCGGTGCTTTTATAGATAAATATCCCCGCTTTGCCGACCACGTGCTCTGCTTTGAGGGAGAAGAAAACAGCTTTTTATTGCCTGCAGTTACCTTCGGCAAGGAGGATGACCCCTTTTCACAGGCAAGAAGACTTTTTGATGCCTTCAGAGAGCTTGATGCTTTGGGAGCAAAAAAGGTTCTCGTGCGCTCACCCTCTCAGAAGGGTGTGGGTCTTGGTGTGTGCAACCGTCTTTACCGTGCCGCAGGCTTCAGTATAATAAAGCCCGGCGAGGGTATAATAATAGGTCTTACGGGGGAAAGCGGTTCAGGCAAAAGCACGGTTTCCGGTATACTCCGTGAAAAAGGCTGCGTTATAGTTGATGCTGATAAAATTGCAAGAAGTATAACGGAAAAAGGAAGTCCCTTGCTTGAAAAGCTGGCAGAGGCATTCGGAAAAGATATTCTGACTGAGGATAAAACCCTTAACAGAAGACTTCTTGCCTCCCGTGCATTTATAAGCGATGAAAGCAAAAAACTTCTTGACAGTATTACACATCCTGCAATTATTTCTTTATGCAAAGAAAAAGCAAAGGCTGCTTCAGAAAACGGAAAATGTGTTATAATAGATGCACCTCTTCTTTTTACATCAGGTCTTGATTCTCTCTGCCATAAGACTGTAAAGGTGACGGCACCTGAAAAAATAAGAATCGAAAGACTGAAAAAAAGAGATAATATTACAGAAGAAGAAATTCTTCTGAGGTTTTCAAAGCAGACTGATGAAACCGAAAAATCAAAAAAAGCGGATATTATAATAAATAATTATCCGCCCTATAATATAACAGATGAAATAAACAAGATATTCTGACAGGAGGCTTAATAAAATGAGTGAAGAAAAAACAAGAGCAGAGATTCTTAAGGAAAAGCTTTTTATGAAAAGGGAGCACACAGCAGCCGTAATCGGTGAAGGTGGTGTAAACGAAGCAGATTCCTTCGCAGAAGGATATATGAATTATCTTGATTCCTCAAAAACAGAAAGAGAAGCAGTATGCCAGGCACTTTTACTTGCAAAGGCAGGAGGCTTTACAGAGTTTGATAAAACAGTAAGATATCCTGCAGGCTCAAAGGTTTATGTAAATAACAGAGACAAATCCGTTATTCTTGCCGTAATCGGTCATAAGAATATAACAGACGGTGTAAAAATAGCAGCAGCTCATGTTGATGCACCCCGTCTTGACCTCAAGCCCAATCCTCTTTATGAGGAATCTGAAATGGCATATTTTAAAACACATTATTACGGCGGTATCAAAAAATATCAGTGGACAGCCATACCTCTTGCACTTCACGGCGTTATAATAAGAAAAGACGGTGAAAAAATAACCGTAAATATCGGTGAAAATGAAGAGGATCCTAAGTTTGTTATCACCGACCTTCTCCCCCACCTTGCCGCTAATCAGATGAGAAGCACAATGGCTGAGGGAATAAAGGGCGAAACCCTCAATATTCTTATAGGCAGCCGTCCTTTTGAAAATACTGCAGCCGCAGAAAATGTAAAGCTCAACATAATGAACATCCTCTTTGAAAAATACGGTATTACCGAAGAGGATTTTCTCAGTGCAGAGCTTGAGGCTGTGCCTGCCTTCAAGGCATGCGATATCGGATTTGACCGTTCAATGATAGGTGCTTACGGCCATGATGACAGAGTATGTGCATATCCTGCTCTTATGGCGATACTCGACTGTGAGGAGCCCGACTATACCTGTATTACCGTATTGACTGATAAGGAAGAAACAGGCTCTGAAGGAAACACCGGTCTTGATTCAAAATATCTCGAATATTTTGTGTGCGACCTGGCAGCCATATACGGAGCTGAGGGCAGAGATGTACTTTCTGCTTCAAAATGTCTTTCTGCAGACGTAAATGCCGCATTTGATCCCAATTTCCCCGAGGTTTATGAAAGAAGAAATACAAGCTTTATAAATAACGGTGTATGTATTACAAAATACACAGGCTCAAGAGGCAAGGGCGGCACAAGTGACGCTTCTGCCGAATTTATGGGAGAAATCAGAAGCCTTCTTGACAGCGAAAATATATGCTGGCAGACAGGTGAACTGGGCAAAGTAGACGAAGGCGGCGGCGGAACCGTTGCAAAATATATCGCTCATTTAAATGTGGATGTTGTAGACCTCGGAGTGCCCGTACTTTCAATGCACGCTCCCTTTGAAGTTGTTTCAAAAACTGACGTTTATATGGCATATAAAGCATTTCTTGCTTTTTTCAATAATTAAAAAGGATAAGTTTTATGTTTAAGATAAATCCTGCAAAATATAACGGTGTTACCGTTTTACCTGCCGAAATCGCTGAGAAGCATCTTATTCTGTCTTCTGCTTCTCAGCTTAAGGTTATAATATTTGCTTTTTCCTGCTCGGGAAAATTATTCAATGCCGAAGAATGCTCGAAGGCAACCGGAATAAGCACGGAGGAAGTCAATGACGCTCTGTCCTACTGGAAGGATACGGGCTTTATATTGTTATGCGATGAAAGCCCTGTGATCGAACCGGAAAATAAGACTGAAAATAAAACAGAAGCTAACACTGAAAATAACACTCTTCCGGAAAGAAAAGCTGCACCTCCTTCAAAAGTACCCGCAAATAATCCCGTAAAGCTTACTTATAATGAAATAAGCATAAGAACAGACGAATCCGCAGACATAAGATTTCTTCTCAATGAAGCACAGATGAAGCTGGGAAGGACAATAGGCACGGGAGATCAGAGCTCTCTCATACTTCTTCACGACTACTACGGACTTCCCGTGGAGGTTATTCTTACAATATGTGAATATGCACGCTCAAAGGGTAAATCCGCAAATACAAATTACATATATAAAATAGGTGTTGACTGGAGTCAGCGGGAAATTGATACAATTGACCGTGCCGATGAGGAGCTTAAGAACATAGAAAAAGTAAACGGCTTATGGGCTGAATTCTGTGCTTGCGCAGGAATCAGAGATTCCCGCCCCACCTCGGCACAGGAAAAATATCTTTCACAGTGGTCAGATGAATGGAAATTCACAATTCCCATGCTTGTTCTCGCTTTTGAAGAAATGAAGACCCATACTGAAAAAATAAACTATTCATATATGCACAGGGTTTTATCCTCATGGCACAACAAGGGTATAGACACTCCCGAAAAGGTTGTGGAGGACCAGGAAAAATTTATGCGCGAAAAAGACCGTAAGGCTTATGAAAAAACTTTATCCAAAAAAGACAAAAATAAAGAAGTTAAGCCTGATCCGACAGCATCTTATGATATAGAAAGAGCAGAAATGCGTGCAAGAACCTCAGTGCCTAAGGTTGTAAAGAGAGAAAAAAGATAAAGGGGGAAATCAGAATGCCTTATACAAAAGAATTATACGAAAAAGCAATTGAAATAATAAATAACAGACGCCGCGAAGCAGAAAGGAAGCACTCTGAAAAAACTGCCTCTTTTGAAAAAGAAGTCCCCGAATACCGGGATCTTAAAAATGAAATGATAAATTCTGTAAGGGATGCACTGAAATCCATTGATATGCCCTCTGAAAATGTCAAGGAGTTTCTTCAGCTTCAGAAAATGAGAAATCTGACGGCACAGCAGGAAATTGCAAGAATAATAAAAGAAAAGGGATATCCCGAAAATTATCTTGAAATAAAATACTACTGTCCTGTATGTGAGGATACAGGCTTTTATGACAGTAAGCTGTGTGAATGCCATATAAAAATTCTCAAAGAGCTTGCTTATGAGGAAGCCGGAAAAAAATCTCCTCTCAAGTTCTGCCGCTTTGAGGATTTCAGACTTGATTATTATTCGGAAGAAAGAGATAAGCATTTTGACTGCTCTCCAAAAGAGGTAATGACAGCAATTCTTGATTTCTGTAAGGAATATGCTTCTTCCTTTGACACATCATCTCAGTCTGTTTTTATGCAGGGTGAAACAGGTCTCGGAAAAACACATCTTTCTCTTGCGATCGCAGGCGAGGTAATTTCAAAGGGATATAATGTGCTTTATAATTCGGCACAAAATATATTCAATGAGCTTCAGAAGGAAAGATTCGGAAAAACCGACACAAACGGTGCGTATGAAGCAATGGTGCTTGAATGCGATCTTCTTGTTATTGACGATCTGGGTGCGGAATTTTCAACTCAGTTTACCAATGCTGCACTTTACAATATTATAAATACAAGAATAAACACAGGTCTTCCCACTATAATCAGCACAAATCTCTCTCTGTCTCAGATAGAAAGTGCATACACAAAAAAAATATCCTCCCGGATAATAGGAGAATATGCACATCTGTATTTCACCGGAAATGATATAAGACAGATAAAAAGCGAAATACAATAAAAATATCAACAAAAATAACGGTATAAGCTGCTTTTACACATCTTATACCGTTATTTATTTTTACAGAATTCTTATTATCGAAGCAGGAGCAAAATCTGTGAGCTCGGAAAGTATTTCTCTGAGCTCCTTTTCCTTTGCCTTGTCTGTTATGAAAGCAATTTCATTTTCAGGAGCATTTTCCTTTGAAAGCACCTTTACGCCGCCGAAGGCCTCTCTTATATTTATAATGCTGCTCTTTGCATCCTTGGCATAGCCTCTTATATAAAGAGATGTTTCATAAAGAAGATAATCCTCTATCATATTTTCCTTATGCTCGCCCCATACATAGTGCTTTTCATTCTTTTTAAGTCTTGCACACTCCATAACATCGCCTACAACTGCGCTGGCTGTTGCTTCTTTGCCTGCACCCTGTCCGTAGAGAAGAATATCTCCTATACTGTCTCCTGTTACCGAAATTGCGTTATAAACGCCGTTTACACCTGCAATAAGTGAATCTTCATTAACAAAGAAAGGACACACAATAGCACTGATTTTGCCGTTATCAAGCTTATCCGCTTTTCCGAGAAGCTTTATTTTATATCCTTCATATGCCGCATAAGAAGCATCCTCAAGAGTAACTGCGGTAATACCTTCAGTATGTATTTCTTCGGGATAAATATGATTGCCGTATGCTATAGAGGCAAGAATACAGGTTTTTCTTCCCGCATCAAGACCTTCAATGTCTGCTGTGGGATCTTTTTCTGCATATCCTTTTTCCTGTGCAATGGAGAGTGCTGTATCAAAGGACATTTTTTCATTTATCATTTTAGTCAGGATAAAGTTTGTAGTGCCGTTAAGAATACCTGCAAAAGATAAAATATTATTTGCAGAAAGAGATGAAAACATTGTTCTGATCACGGGAATACCGCCGCAGACAGATGCTTCAAACATGAATGCAGCATTATTTTCCTTTGCAACAGCAAAAAGCTCTTCTGCCTTTGCAGCAACAAGTGCTTTGTTTGATGTTACAACATTTTTTCCCTTTTCAAGACATTTTTTGCAGAACGTAAAAGCAGGCTCAACACCGCCCATTGTTTCAACAACGGTTTTTATTTCATCGTCATTAACAATTATATCTATATCCTTTATAATTCTTGATGCAAGAGGAGATCCTGTAAAATCTCTGATATCAAGAATATATTTAACTTCAATTTCTTCACCGGCGCTTTTTACCATAAGTTCTTTTTGTGCATCGATTATTTCAACTACACCGGAGCCTACGGTACCGCAGCCCATAACAGCTATTTTCATAAATACCTCCGAATGAAAATATTTAATATATTTTACACTACATATGCTTAAATGTAAAGATTTTTTTCATAAATAACATTAATAAATAAATTCACTATTATTATTTAAAATAATAATTATTAAAAATTTTAGTTGAATATTTCAATTTACTGTGTTATTATATATTAAATAACTATAAGTATAACTATAAATATAATTATATCTATATAAAGTACAGGATGTGTGGAGGAAAAAATGGATACATTGAATGACATCTGGAAGAAAGTCCTCGCCTTATGTAAGCAGGAAGTTTCTGATGTAATGTATAATATGTGGCTGTCTCCTCTCGAGTTTTATAAGCTTGAGGATGACACGGCTGTATTCACAGTAAATGCAGATTTCAGAAAAACCATAATTCTTTCTAAATTTGCACCGCTTATAAAGAAAAACTTCAAAGAAGTAATCGGCTTTGAGGTTGAAATAGATGTTATAGTTGACCAGGCAGTAAGCGAAAAGCCTGCAGAAAGTATTTCTCAGGAAAAAGAAAGCTCAAAGGATATACAGGATAATGAAGATGAGCCTTCCGCAAGTGCAAAAAAAAGCTCGGCTTCATTTACATTTGATAATTTCGTTGTAGGTAAATCAAATCTTTTCGCTTATACAGTTGCCAAAGGTGTAGCCGAAAGACCGGGCGATCAGTATAACCCTCTTCTTATATACGGAAATTCAGGCCTCGGAAAAACACATCTCCTTTTTGCTATATATAACGAGCTTAAAAAGAACAATCCCAATGATGTTATAGTTTACACTACAGGCGAAAGCTTTCTTAACGAGCTTATCGAAAATGTAGGAAAAAAGAACACACTTGCTTTCCATAATAAATACAGAAATGTGGATGCACTTCTGGTGGACGATATACAGATAATCCAGAAGGGCGATATGATACAGGAAGAATTCTTCCATACCTTCAATGCCCTTGAGCAGTCGGGAAAACAGATTATTCTCACATCGGATGTTCCGCCCAAAGAAATGGAAATTCTTGATGAAAGACTGCGCACACGTTTTGAAATGGGTGTTATAGCAGATGTAAAGCCCCCGGATATAGAAACAAGAAAAGCAATCATAAAGAGAAAATCCCAGTCATTGGGAATCGCTCTTCCCGAAAGCATGATAGATTTTATTGCCAATAAAATCAAAAACAATATAAGACAACTTGAAGGAACGGTAAAGAAGGTAGAGGCTCTGAGAAAGGTTTACGGTGTAATGCCCTCATTCGAACAGGTTCAGAATATTGTAAAAGATGTTACATCCGATTCTCTTCCTGTTTCGGTTATAATAAATAATATTTTCGCCACCGTTTCAAATACCTACGGCATCACGGTTGAAGAAATCAAATCAACAAAAAGATCAGCAAATATTTCTCAGGCAAGAAATATTTGTATGTACATAATAAAAACAGTAACAGGTCTCACACTTAAAGAAGTGGGAAGCTATTTCGGAAAAGACCACGCTACGGTGCTTCATTCAATAAAGAAAGTAGAAAGCCTTATTGAAACCGACACAACCTTCAAAAATACGGTTAATAATATAATGAGAGAGGTTAAAGAAAAGAACTGAGTTTTCAACAACTTATAAACTTTCAACATTTTATTATCAACACTTTTAACATCTGTTTTTCAGGGAATTTTTATTCAACAAGTTTTCAAGATTTAAAAAATTGATAACTTTTTCATTTTTTTCCATATTTTTCAAGGGAAAAACAGGTTTTCAACATTTTCAACACTACTACTAATACTACTATTTTTAAACATATCCTATCCCTTAAAAAGGGGGGATTACGGGAGGTTTTAAAAAATGAAGATTATATGTGACACAAGTTCGTTTACAAATACCTGTCTTAATGTTCAGAGATCAATTCCTGCAAAAGCAGTTCTTCCCCATCTTGAAGGTATTCTTATAGAAACCACTGATGAAAATACTATAAAGCTTACAGGATTTGACCTTGATATTGCAGTAATGACTTCTATAAATGTAAGAGTTGAAGAAGCAGGTGCAGCAGTTCTCAATGCAAAAACCTTCTGTGATATATTAAGACATCTTCCCGATAAAACTGTTACTATAACATGTAATGAAAAAAATGTATGCACCATCACCAGCGGCGAGGTTGAATATACACTTATAAGTCTTAATCCTGCGGAATATCCGGAGCTTCCTTCCCTTACGGAAGAGGTTCCCTTCAGAATAAGTGCAGGTATTCTCAAGGATATGATAAAAAGAACAGTTTTCGCTGTTTCCGCCGACGACGGAAAAACGGTTCACAGAGGTGTGAAGTTTGAAGTCAGAGCCGGTGAGATCAAGCTTGTTGCTCTTGACGGCTACCGTCTTGCTATAAGAAATGAATTTATAGAGTATAACGGAAACGATCTTTCCTTTGTTGTTCCGGCAAAAACTCTTTATGAAATAATAAAGCTTGCAGAAAATGACGAAAATATAATAGAAATTGTAAAGGGCAGACGCCATATTATGTTCAATGTGGGGGGCTACCGTCTTATATCAAAGCTTCTTGAGGGTGAATTCCTTGATTACCGTACCGCATTTCCCAAGGGAAAGAGCGCTACAGTAAGAATCAGTACAAAGAGGCTTATGGATTGTATTGAAAGAACATCAATTATTATTACAGAAAAGGTAAGAAGCCCCATAAGATGTATATTTGAGGATGAAGAGCTCAAGCTTTCCGCAGTAACGGCTCTGGGAAGCGCAAACGACAGAATGGCTGCATCAATTGACGGTGCAAGAACAGAAATCGGCTTCAATAACAGATTTCTCCTTGATGCACTGAGAAGCTGTGATACGGATGAGGTTCTCATAGAACTCAACGGCTCTCTTTCTCCCGCTGTTATCGTTCCTCCCGAGGGAGACAGCTTCCTTTACCTTATTCTTCCCGTAAGAATAAAAAATGATTAAGAGTGATATTATGGAAGTTAAAAAAATAAAAGTAAGAGCTGTTGTTAAAACAGAAGAAAAACTGAATATTACCACTCCTTTTATAAAGCTTGATTCCGCACTTAAGCTTTCAGGTCTTGCTGAAACAGGCGGTATGGCAAAGATGAAGATAGAAGACGGTGCTGTAAAGGTAAACGGAGAGGTTTGTATACAAAGAGGCAGAAAGCTTTATCCCGGCGATAAAATAATGTCAGGAAACAGTCTTTTTGTTATAACTGCTGAAAATGAAGATTAAAAGAATCGGACTTAAAAATTACCGTAATATTGAGAATATAGAAATTATTCCCTGTGAAGGAGTCAATGTTATTTACGGCGAAAATGCTCAGGGGAAAACCAATATTCTTGAAAGCATATTTCTTTTTACGGGACTTAAAAGCTTCAGAAGCTCAAAAGACAGCGAGCTTATTATGTTCGGAAAAAGCTTTTCTGTTCTTAATGTTGATTTTTATTCTTCGGGCAGAAATCAGAAGGCGGAGATAAATATAAAAGACCGAAGAAGGGCATCTCTCAACGGAGTTTCGCTTCCTTCCGCTACGGGACTTATGAGTAAATTTCCCTGTGCACTTTTTTCTCCCGGATTTCTTTCTCTTATACAGAACGGCCCTTCGGAAAGAAGAAAATTCATTGATTCCGCAATATGTCAGATACATCCGAAATATGCTGTTTTATTATCGGAATATACAAAGCTTCTCAAGCAGCGCAATTCAATGCTTCGGGACAGTGAAAATAACCGTGATACAAGATTATTTCTTGAGTGCATAAATGAGGCTTTTTCTGATCTGGGTGAAAAGATATATAAAGAAAGAAAAGAATATCTGGAAAAAATACTTCCCTTTGCCGACAGTATTTACAGCGGACTTGCCTCGGGAAAAGAGGAAATAAACTTTTCTTATATAAAAAAAGGTGATGCGTCTGATGTACTTTCTTTTGAAGAAATCTTAAAAAGACACGAGAATGCCGATATAGCATCAAAAATGACTCTTACGGGTCCCCACAGAGATGATATAGAAATAAATATTAACGGTGTTCCGGCAAGAAGCTTCGGCTCGCAGGGGCAGAAGCGATCAGCAGCAATTGCCCTGAAGCTTGCTGAGGCCGAAGTTATGAAAGAATTTACCGATGAAGAGCCGCTTATTCTTCTTGATGATGTTATGAGTGAGCTGGATTCTTCAAGACAGGATTATATACTTAATCACATAAAGGACAAGCAGGTTTTTATTACCTGCTGCGATCCGTCATCCGTAAGGATATTGTCTGAGGGAAAAACCTTCAGCATAAAGGACGGAAAAATAATATAATACGGAAAAAAATATGTATTTACATTTAGGACAGGATACTGTAATCAGAAAAGACGATATTTTAGGTATTTTTGATATAGACACGGCAACGGTATCAAAAATTTCAAGAGATTATCTTGCAAAAAAAGAAAAAGACGGAAACTGTATCACAGTTTCTTATGAGCTTCCGGGTTCATTTGTTGTGTGTACAGATAAGGAAAATAAGGAAATTGTATATATTTCCCAGCTTTCACCAAAGGCTTTGCTTAAAAGAACAGATGATATTTTCTGATAAAACAGATTTTTTAATTGTTTTTGTTTTTTAACTCTAAGGAGGATTAATAATGGATAATTCCGAAAACAAAGTTTCTGAAAAGAACATCAGTGCAGAATTTGAAGAGGTTGTCATTAACGATAATGAAGAGGTTATGGATACTGCCGTTTCAGAAGTTTATGATGCAAATCAGATTCAGGTTCTTGAAGGACTTGAGGCTGTAAGAAAAAGACCCGGTATGTATATCGGTTCAACAGGACCGAGAGGTCTGCATCATCTTGTCTATGAAATTCTTGATAACTCCATAGATGAGGCACTTGCAGGTTACTGCACACATATTGAGGTTGAGATTCTTCCCGGAGATGTTATCACCGTAAGAGATAACGGACGAGGAATTCCTACCGACATAAATGAAAAGCAGGGTATACCTGCCGTAACAGTTGTTTTGACTGTTCTTCATGCAGGCGGTAAGTTCGGCGGAAGCGGTTATAAGGTTTCCGGCGGTCTTCACGGTGTCGGCTCTTCTGTTGTTAATGCTCTTTCCGAATGGCTTGAGGTTGAAGTAAGCCAGAACGGACATATTCATAAGCAGAGATTTGAAAGAGGTAATATAGTTACCGATCTTGAAATTATCGGAGATACCGATGAGACAGGTACTCTTATAAGATTCAAGGCTGATCCCGAGGTATTTACCGAAACTACTGTTTATGAATATGAAACTCTTCAGAGAAGAATAAGAGAGCAGGCATTCCTCAATGCAGGACTCAGAATTTCTCTTACCGACAGAAGAGATGAAGAAAACATTGTTGAAGAGGTTTTCTGTTTTGAGGGCGGTCTTTCAAGCTTTGTTCAGTATATAAACGAATCCCGTGCGCTTACAACAATTCATGATATTCCGATGCATTTTTCTGTTGTAAAAGGTGACAGAAGTGCTGAAGTTGCAATTATGTACAATGACGGATATCAGGAAAATATACAGTCCTTTGCCAATAATGTGCGGACTATTGACGGCGGTACACATGAAACCGGCTTCAAGAATGCACTCACACGTGTATTTAATGATTACGGAAGAAAATATAATTTCCTTAAGGATGCAGATAAGAATCTTTCCGGTGAGGATGTAAGAGAAGGACTTACTGCTGTGGTAAGTGTAAAGCTTACAGATGCACAGTTTGAAGGACAGACAAAGGGAAAGCTGGGTAATACAGATATCACTCCCCTTGTTCAACAGATGGTTTACGAAAAATTATCAACATATTTTGAAGAGAATCCTTCTGTTGCAAAGGCAATATTCAATAAAGCACTTGATGCATCAAGAGCAAGAGAGGCTGCAAGAAAGGCAAGAGACCTTGCAAGAAGAAAGAGTGCTCTTGAAGGAAACTCTCTTCCCGGTAAGCTTGCCGACTGCACAGATAAGAATCCCGAAAATACCGAGCTTTATATCGTCGAGGGTGATTCAGCAGGCGGGTCTGCCAAGGAAGGCAGAGGCAGAAGAACTCAGGCTATCCTTGCTCTCTGGGGTAAGATGCTCAATGTTGAAAAATCCCGTATAGATAAGGTTATCGGAAATGAAAAGCTTGTTCCCGTTGTGCTGGCTCTTGGTACAGGTATCGGAGAGGATTTTGATATCACAAAGCTCAGATACCACAAGGTAGTTATTATGGCCGATGCCGACGTCGACGGTGCACATATCAGAACTCTTCTTCTTACTTTCTTTTTCCGGTATATGCGTCCTCTTATAGAGCAGGGATTTGTATACATCGCTCAGCCTCCCCTTTTCAAAATTTCAAAGGGTAAGCGTCATGAATACGCATATTCGGATGAGCAAAGAGATGCTTTCTTAGCCGAAATGGGACAGGGATGTTCTGTTCAGAGATATAAAGGTCTTGGTGAAATGGACCCTGAGCAGCTCTGGGAAACAACGATGGATCCCGACAGAAGAACAATGCTGAGAGTAAATCTCAGCGATGCTGAAGAAGCTGACGAAACATTCTCAATTCTTATGGGTGACAAGGTAGAGCCCAGAAAAGATTTCATTGAAAAGAACGCAAAATTCGTTCAGAACCTCGATATTTAAGGAGTAGTATGATGGATAACGAAAACAAGATAAATGAAAACATGGAAGATAATCAGCCCAAGGGTACATTGGTGCAGGTAGATCTTAATAAGGAAATGAGAAGCTATTTCCTTGATTATTCTATGTCTGTTATTACCCAGAGAGCTCTTCCGGATGTAAGAGACGGACTTAAACCCGTTCACCGCCGTATACTTTATACGATGCACGAAAATAATCTTACTCCCGATAAGGAATACCGTAAGTGTGCGGATACCGTAGGTTCCGTTCTCGGACGCTATCATCCTCACGGCGACGCATCTGTTTATGATGCTATGGTAAGACTTGCACAGACCTTCTCAACAAGATATGTTCTTGTTGACGGTCACGGAAACTTCGGTACCGTTGACGGCGATCCTCCTGCTGCATACAGATATACAGAATCAAGAATGAGTAAGATTTCTCTTGAAATGCTTACTGATATTGATAAGGATACCGTTGATTTTACGGGAAACTATGATGACAGACTTAAAGAACCTACGGTTCTTCCCGCACGTTTTCCCAATCTTCTTGTAAACGGCTCAACAGGTATTGCCGTAGGTATGGCAACAAATATTCCTCCTCATAATATGGGTGAGGTTATTGACGGCATGTGCTGTATTATAGATAATCCCGACTGCTCGCTTGAAGATATTATGCAGCATATAAAGGGACCTGACTTTCCGACAAAGGGTATTGTTATGGGAAGATCAGGTATCAGAGCCGCATATGCAACGGGCAGAGGTAAGATAACAGTAAGAGCAAGATGCGAAATTCAGGAAGGTAAAAACGGAAGATATCAGATAATTGTTTCCGAGCTTCCCTATCAGGTGAATAAAGCACGTCTTATTGAATCAATTGCCGATCTGCATAAGGAAAAGCGTCTTGAAGGTATCGCTGATATCAATGACTATTCCTCAAGAGAGGGTATGAACATAACAATTGACTTAAAGCGTGATGCTAATCCTCAGGTTGTGCTTAATCAGCTTTATTCATTCACACAGCTTCAGACTACCTTCGGTGTTATTCAGCTTGCCCTTGTTGACGGTGTGCCCAAGGTTCTTACTCTTAAGGAAATGCTTATGCATTACATTGACCATCAGGTAAATGTAGTTACGAGAAGAACAGAGTTTGACCTTAAGAAGGCAAAGGAGCGTCAGCATATACTTGAGGCTCTTCTCAAAGCACTCGACTTTATTGATGAAGTTATAAATATCTTACGTTCTTCAAAGAATATCGGAGAAGGTAAGGAAAGACTTATGGAACGCTTCGGATTTGATGAGATCCAGGCAAACCATATTGTTCAGATGAGACTCGGACAGCTGACAGGTCTTGAAAGAGAAAAGCTTGAGGATGAAGAAAAGGCACTTGAAGAAAAGATTGCCCGCTTCCTTGAGATTCTTTCTTCACGTGAAAATGTTCTCGCTCTTGTAAAGGAAGAAGCTCTTGTTATCAGAAATAAGTTTTCTGATGACAGAAGAACAGAAATTGTTAATGTTTCGGGTGAGGTTGATATTGAAGATCTTATTCCCGAGGAGGATTGCGTATTCACAATGACTCAGATGGGTTATATCAAGAGAATGAGCGTTGACGAATATCAGATTCAGAAAAAGGGCGGTAAAGGAAAAATCGGTATCACCCGCCGTGAAGAGGACTTTGTTGATACAATGTTTACTGCTTCTACTCATTCACATCTTATGTTCTTTACCACAAAGGGCAAGGCATATATGATAAAGGGATATGAAATTCCTGAAGGAAGCCGTATCAGCAAGGGTATGAATCTTGTTAATATTCTTCCTATTGAAAGTGACGAAAAGGTCACTACAATGATAATTATTCCCAAGGAGCACGAGGATCTTTATCTTTGTATGATAACCAAGAACGGTATTATAAAGAGAACCGAGCTTGAAAATTTCAAGAATATCAGAAAATCAGGTATTATTGCCATTAATCTTGATGAGGGTGATGTTCTTCAGAAGGTGCTTCTCACAACAGGAAATCAAGATTTGTTTGTTGCTACAAAGAAGGGTCTCGGTATACGCTTCAATGAAACCGATGCGAGAATTATAGGAAGAACGGCAAGAGGTGTGAGGGCTCTTAAGTTCAAGTTTGACGATGACGAAGTTATCGGTATGGAAATACTTGACGAGGAAAAGGGCGGAAAGCTTCTTACTGTAAGTACAACGGGTAATGGCAGAAAGAGTGATTTCTCCGATTATCATGTTCAGTCAAGAGGCGGCTTCGGTTCAATCAACTACCGCGTGGCTAAATACGGTGATGTTGCTGCCATAAAGGTAGTATATGATGACGATGATGTTATTCTTATTTCCGAGCAGGGTATAATAATAAGAATTTCAGCAGAAAGCATAAGAGAGTGTTCGCGTCCCTCAAAGGGTGTACGTCTTATGCGTATCGGTGAAAATGACAGTCTCATTACAATGACTCTTGCTAAAAACTCAGGTGAAGAAACATCAGAGCCCGTTGAAGCTGCAGCAGATGATGCAGATGAAGGTTCGGAGGATGCTTCTGAAAATAATGAAGAATAATTTATTTCTGGAGGATACGCTTTGAAAAAAGATTCAAAAAAGCTTTCCGGTAAAACGGCAAAAAAAACCTCCGGTAAATTTTTCATAAAAGCAGAAAAAACAATTCTCAGCAGCAGTATACTTTCTGTAGCTTCCGGAATCTGTTTAGGCCTTATTCTTGTGTTTCTTATATGCTCTGTTGATATTATTACCGGATTGTTACCGGAAAATAAAAAAAACAGTAATGAAAATAATTCAACTCCGGAGCAATATGAAGAATTTATTGATGTTATTGATCCCGGTGATGAAGTGATTGTGGTTGAAACATTGAATGAGCTCAGAGATGCAGACAGTCTTTCTTCAATTCTCAAGTCATGGTCTGAAAATACTTCGGAAGGCTCTCTTATGAGAAGCGGAAATGTTATAAATATCCTTCTCATCGGCCTTGATAAGGAAAAATCAAATTCAGATGTAATTATGATAGCTTCTCTTAATAAAAGTGAAAAAAAGATTTTTCTTCATTCTGTTTTCAGGGATTCCTACACTTATATAAACACAAAATTCGGAGACAAATATTCAAAAATAAATGCATGCTATGCAAACGGCGGTGCAGAGAAGCTCATAGAAACCATTGAAAGAAATTTCAAGATTGATATAGATTATTATGTCAGTGTGGATTTCAATTCCTTCAGCGGTATTGTTAACAGCTTCGGCGGAATTGCACTTGATGTCAGAGAATATGAGGCTCTGGAAATTGAAAAAGAAACAGGAAGAAGCTGTCCTTACGGTAACGGTGTGCTCCTTGACGGTGAACAGGCGCTGACATTCTGCAGAATAAGAAAATGCGATGCTGATGCAGACGTGAGCCGTACAAGAAGACAGCGTCAGTTTATAAATAAGCTTATATCTCTTACGGGAAATATAAGCCTTACTCAGCTTCCCTCTCTTCTTGATATCGTAATAAATTATGTAAATACCGATTGCAGCTTCGGTGAGCTTATTTCTCTCGGAACAGAGGCAATTTCAGATAAGTGGTATAATTTTGAAATTGTTTCGGATGCTGTTCCGAAGGAAGAACACAGGCTTGACTACAGAGGTAATTCATGGGTCTGGATAGTTGACTACCCTCTTGCAGCTGCAGATCTGCATAAAACGGTATACGGATCTACTAATATTGTTTTAGAGGAAGACAGAGTGTCTGCAACAGATTTAATGAGAAATTTATCCGAAAAAGGGAATACCGAAAATTAAATAATATTTCTGACACATCGGTTCATATATAGCCGATGTGTTTTTTTATATATATTATATATAAATTATTGAAAATCTTAAAAAAATGTAGTAATATATGCTTATAATCTATTTGAAGGAGAGATAATTATGGCTGATTGTCCGAAATGCGGTACTCATATCAAGGTTTATCAGATGAGTCCGTATTGTAAAAAATGCGGTGTTAATCTTATGTTTGCTTCATTTGAAGGTCAGTTTGAAAAAGACAGGCGCATAGCTGAAATGTCTATGGCATTTTTCAGATACAATCTTACAAAATTAAAGAGCTCTTATGTATCGGGAAAAGCACAGAAATTCAGAATAGCAGCTGCTTTATTTCCTGTTATTGCGTTGTTTTTACCTATGGGATCCTTGTCAATTAATACTCCTGTATATTCTTCAAAAATAAGTTTTAATGTTCTGGATCTTGTTTATAATCCTTTAATCGGAAACGGACTTTTTATGAAGCTGTCTTCCTTTTCTTCCGTTCCTGTTTTCGGTGATATTGCTTCATCATTAAAAACGCTCATAATTTTATATACCGTTATAGCTTTATGTGCTGTTCTTATACTTCTTCTTACTATTTTCTGTTTTATAGGAAATAAGAAGGTCAGTATTCTTTCTATGATTTTTTCAGGTCTGGGTATTTTAGGTTCAGTTGTCTTCAGAATAGCAGGTGCTTCTCTTGTTTCTGCTGCAGCCGAGGCCGGAAGTGTTGCATTTGTAAGCTTTAATATTCTATTTGTTCTTACTGCTCTTTTATTTGCAGTTCCTCTTGCAGCAGCTTTGATGTGTCTTAAGAATCCTCCTGTTTATAAGTTCAGAGAGGGTGATGAAATCAGAGTAAGCTACAGAAGAAAATACAAGAAAGGCGAAATAAACCTTTTTGATATTCCGGCTCCTATATATGAATCGGAAGATGATAAAAAAGAAAGACAGAAGCTTATTTCTGAGGCTTATAATATTGAAGAAGAGGAGGTTAAAAGCTGATGAGTGATATAGATATCCGTTCGGGTCTCACAGAAGAAGAAAAAAAGAGGCTTGAAAAGATTGATAAGCTGGACAGTAATAAAAAACGTAAAAAAGTGATTATGGCAGCAGTTACTTTTGTTCTTATTATGTTTTTTGTTCTCGGTACGGTTTTCGGCGGTATGAATATATTAAGCTTCGAAGGCACCGAAGCTTTGCCTGCCGAGGAAATTTCTTATCCTGCGGTTTTATCTGATGAAAAAGAAATTATTTCTTCTTTTGATTCTCTTATAAAGGATACCATGAATTTTAATGGTGTTAAGCTTGATACGGGATTTTCCGTTTCCCTTGTTGACAACAAAATTGATGTTCAGGGTGAAAATGCCGGGGCTGTTAAGCCTGTTATTGAGCATGTAAGCGGTTCTTTTGTTTCTCTTGTTTCCTCAGCGTATGAAAATCAGCGTCATAAGGGTGTGTACGGAGAAGATTTTTCAGATTATCTTTTTCCCTCTGATTTTTCTTCTGATGATGCGGTAATAAGTGCTTTTACGGAAGAGGAAAACGAAAACAGCCTTAAATATCTGTTTGTTTTTGATGAAAAAGAGCTTTTCTCATCAGAAAGCGATATTCTGAACGCTGTTTTTGACCTTGATGAGGCAGATACTGTTGTTGAAGAGATGCTTGATAAAATGTCTGAAATGTTTTCTCCGGGAGAGATTTCAAGAGAATATGAAGAAATTACTCTTACTGCAAATATTGACAGATTGAAAAATGAGCTCAATTCAATTGAACAGAAAAGAATATGCCATGTTGTTGTTCCTGTTGAATTCAAAGGTGATTATGAAGAGTTCGGAAAGCTGACACTCAGTTTTACCCTTGAGCTTAAAAAATCGTATAATTTTATAAGGGCCGGATTCTTATTCAGAGATGATGTTTTCTATATAGAAAAGGGTTCATCCGATGAATTCAAGACTAAGGTTATAAGTGATGAATCTCCTGCTGATATTGTTATAGAATTTATTTCATCCGATCCTTCGGTTTTATCTATAGATAAGGGATTTTTCAAGGGTGAAAAGGTGAGTCCCGATCCCGTAACGGTAACAGGAAGATATACATATAACGGTATTACCTATGAAGATACTTGTATTTTCTATGTAAGAGTGCCTGTCGAGGGCGTAAAGCTTGAAGAAAAGGAAATAAGCATAAAGGCCGGCGAAGAAAAAAAGCTTAATGAGGTTTTATCACCCGATGATGCAACTCTCAGAAAGGTTTATTGGTTCAGTACGGATGAAAATACGGTAACCGTTGATGAAAACGGTGTGATAAAGGGAGTTTCTCCCGGAAATACAACAGTATATCTCGTAACTCTTGACGGAAATTACAAAGCTTCCTGCAATGTTACGGTTACTCAATAAAGGAGGGATATATTAATGGCAAAAATTACTAAAGATGCAATTGTTGACCGCTTTTTTAAGGCTGATGATTATTCTGCCGCAACGCTGAATGATGATATTCTTAAAAAGTATGAAGATCTTGCTGTTGATGTTTACAGTACCAGACAGGTTTCTGCTGCAGAAATAATGTGGATGGCTGTTCAGAAGTTTTCCCGTTCTCTCAAAACCGGTATGGATAACTATCAGAATATGTATTTCACAAAGGTTCTGAAAATTGATCTTACTTATATTACCGTTATTAAAGCTCTTATAAGTATTTATGACACTCTTAATAACCCTCTTATGGGTATTGTGTATGATAAAACCAGAACCCGTTGGGGTAAGGCAAGACCCTATGTTCTTACAACACCTCTTCCCTTCTTTTTACTTACGGCCTTTTTATACAGCGGTGCTCTTTTTATAGGCGGTGATACTGTAAATAATCCTAAAAAGATTATTTTCGTATTTATAATGCTGTTTTTACAGGAAACCTTTTCAACCATATTCAATATACCTACTGATAACTATCCGACGCTGCAATCACCGTGCCCGGCTGACAGAATTGCCGTTTCTCTTGCACAGAGCTATTCAGGCGCTTACGGCGGCGATATAGTATCAATGATATACATTGTTCTTATGTCTATCAACAGTATTGGCGGAAAGGCAATTTCACAGCCTGTTATGTTTACTGTTATGGGATTTATAACAGCATTTTTCGGTACGGTCGGTACTATGGGTGTTGCTCTCAAATGTCCCGAACGAGTACTTTTGCAGCCTAAGCCTGCTCCCATTACAAAAACTATGTTCTATATGCTGAAAAACAAATATGCAATGCGTAATGTTGCTGCTAATTTCATTGTTTCCTGGTGGAGCAACGGCGGATATTCCTGGGACGTTATAACTCAGCTTGAAATATTCGGCGGCGCACTTCATATTACTCCCTTGTATGCGTTCTATCATATCTGTAATGTTCTTTCTATGAGTCTTATAAAGCCTATCAGAGAGAGAATAAAGAGCTACAGAAACATTGTTATTTTCCTTCGTGCGTGGGATATTTTAGTTCAGATAATATGGGTTATCGGCGGATGGGCTACCATGCCGATGAAAAAATGGTGGGTCAGCGGTATATGGTTCTGTATCGGCTACGGTCTTAACGGTCTGAATAATGCACCCGCTACTGCTTTTGAGGGTGAAATAAACCGTGAAATCAATGACTATACCGAATATCTTACAGGTGAGCGTCCCGACGGTACTATCGGTCTTCTCACTGACTATATGAATAAGCTTACCCAGCCTCTTAATACAATAATGGCATTATGGATACTTAAGTGGACCGGCTACGATACAACCATTGATTCAACATACTGGGCTCAGGACAGCGTTGATGTTTACCGTAAAGTTTTTGCTTTATATGCTGCAGGAAATCTTGTTCCTCAGATTGTCAGAACCATTCCCTTATTCTTCTATGACCTTGACGGACAGAAGAAAATCGATATGTATAAGGCACTCAATGAAAGACGAATGCTTATCGCAAAGGAAAACCAAGGTAAGCTCAGCGAAGATATGTCTGCTCTTGTTGAAATGCTTTCAGAAAAGAAATAATATAAAAATAATAAAGAAAGAGAAGGCCCTGATGAAGGTCTTCTCTTTCTTTTTATGGTTCAATATATCGTTTTGCCTGTGTTGAAAACAGCTCGTAATATTTTCCTCCGGGATGCATAAGCTCCTTATGAGTTCCCTGTTCAATCAGACATCCGTTTTCAATTACAAGAATTTTATCTGCAACCGTTGCGCTTGAAAGACGGTGAGAAACAAAAACTGTTGTTTTATCCTTTCTGAGTTCATCAAAGCGGTTATATATCTCCTGTTCTGCGATGGCATCAAGTGAAGCTGTAGGCTCGTCCAGAATAAGTATATCGGAATCCGAATAGAAGGCTCTTGCAATGGAAAGCTTCTGCCATTGTCCGATTGAAAGCTCTGTTCCGTTTTCTTCAAAAAAGCGCATAAGAGGGGTTTTGTATTTGTCGGGTAAATTATCAATAAACTGTGAGGAACTGCTTTTTTCGGCGGAAAGTCTTACCTTTTCGCTGTTTATTTCCCTGTCTGCCTGACCGAAAGCAATATTTTCTTCAACACTTACCGCATATCTTCCGAAATCCTGGAAAATAATACCGTAAATGTCATAAAGCTTTTCAACATCATATTCTCTTATATCTATGCCGTCAAGAAGAATTGTACCCTCGTCCGGATCATAAAGACGGGTAAGAAGCTTTATAAGTGTTGTTTTTCCGGCGCCGTTGAGACCGACGAGCACAACCGTGTTCCCCGGTTCAATAATAAAGCTCATATTATTGATAACCCTTTTATCGCTTCCGGGGTATGAAAAGGATACGTTTCTGAATTCAATTCTGTGTCCTTTTCTTCTTTCGGGAATGACGGGAGTTTTAGTTATGGGTTTAATCTTTTTCTTTTTATTCATAAAAGTTATCAGATTATCAATAAAAAGCGTTCCTTCATATACGGTAGAGGTGGTTGAAATGAATGCTGCTATTCCCGATGCGACGGAATTCAGTGCACCTGTATATAAGGAATAATTGCCTATTTCAATTTTACCCTCAAAAACCTGTCTTGCTATTATAAGAAACAGAATACAGTTTGCTGCGGAGGATATGAGAGAAAGAGAAATATTCCATCCGCCCTCTTTAAGAAACAACGCCTTAAGGCCCTTGAAGTATCTTTGGAAAACCTTCTTATATTTTTTTGTAAAAATTTCATTCAGACCGAAAATTCTTATTTCCTTTGAAAGATCTTTATCTGTTACTATATTTGAAAAATATGAAAGCATCCGTCTGTCCTTGGAGCGGTGGCGCATATATCTGAAATTTTTTTTACGGTATATAAAGCTTACAACCGCACCGGGTATGCTGAGAATTATTACAACTGCCGATGCCCATAAAGGACGTACCTGAGAGAGAACAACAAAGAATGAGCATAATGTGATAATTGTGCTTATAAGAGAAAAAACTGAATTGATTATCTGTATGGGACGGTGGTCGGCCTCTCTTGTTGCATTTTCAAGCTTTGCATAAAAGCCGGGGGAGTCAAAGCTTTCAATATCAAGGTCCTTTGCCTTGGTCATAATTTTTACTCTTACGTGGTTTGCCACAAGCTCTCCGGATATTCTTGTGACAAGAGAGTTTATACTGCCGGTAAGAGAAATGCCGAAAATAAAAACAAACTGAAGAACAAGAAGACCGGTTATTTTTATCCAGGCATTTTCATCAGGCTCAAGAGAGGCAGCAGAAGCAGTAAATGCACCGGCCAGCTCATTGAGAAGGGAAGATGCCGCAAGTGCCTGGCAGACGGGAAGAAGTCCCGAAAAAAGAGACAGACCTGTCAGAACAAAGAGAATCCATGGCTTTGCTTCATATACCAGATGAAAAATATAAAAGAGTCTTGAAAAAAATTTTACAATTATTTTTTTAAGATACACGGGTACTTCTTTTATATTTTCCGGCTTCGGTTCTTTGAACATATCCGGATGCGATCCCGGAGGAGGACCCATTGGCGGACGCATAAATATACCCCCTAAATGTATAAATAATAACTTATTATATTATATTATTTTTGTTAAAACAAAGCTTAACAATACTTATTTTTCAATCATACGGCTGAAAATATATTGCTGTGCAAGTCCCGAATGAGGATGGAAAAAATCGGGAATGCCGTCAGGATAGTATTCTTTTGTGGCCCTTTCTATATGACGGTCAACGGGGTAGACATCTGTGAAGCCGAGGGAAAACAGAAGGGTACAGTCTGCTACCTTTCTGCCTACGCCTTTTATTTTCATAAGCTCCTTGCGGGCTTCTTCCTCCGGCATATTTCTTATTATTTTAAGGTCTGTTTCACCTTCTGCAACTCTTTTTGCGGCGTCAAGAATATAAGGGACACGGTAGCCTGCTTTCAGAAAAGAAAGGTCATCTGCGGATTTTACGGCGAGAGTTTCGGCAGAGGGGAAGCTGTAGCTGTCACCGCATTTTTCTCCGAAGGCCTCCGACATACGTTTTATGATTCCTTTGATTCTGGGGATGTTATTACAGGATGAAATTATGAATGAGCAAAGCGTTTCCCACGGATCCTGATTGAGTATTCTTATTGTGCCGTATTTTTCATATGAAGCCTTTATAAAAGGATCCCGGATGAGAGTTGAGAGAATGCTTTGGTGATCGGTTTCAAGATCAAAGTAATGAGACCATAATTCTTCTATGTCACCTTCATCGGTGTCAAAGAAAAGAATTCCGTCTTCTGTTTTTGTCACCCGTACTTCTTTTGAACAGGCAATACCCTTATATATACCGTTTTCTGTTTCCTCCCACCTGAATGCCTGTCCGCAGTCAAGGGTGAGAGGGAGGTTTATTTCACCGAATCCGACAGCCTCGGTGCCGTTTTTATGGGGGATAAGTTCCATTTTGTATACCTCTTTTGTGTATTGGCAATTTAAATAAAATATTCTGAGAATTTTATTTAAAAATATCTCCATTTTGTATAGTTGGAAAGTTTGCACAACTGCCTGTATATGTTAAATTATTAACAATGTGGTGATGTTGATAACTTTTTTGTGTTAAAAACTTGGTTTATCAAGGCTTTTTAGGGGTAGTTATCAACATTTTCAACAGAGTTATTAACATTTTTATACTTTTCCACATTATACAAATCGTATAAAAACTTTTACATTGAATATTGGCTATAGTTTTTTAAGCATTATTATGCTTACATCAGAATTGCCGAAAAGCAAAGAAAAATGTCTTTTTGAAGTGATTTCGGATATAATGTGCCCGAAGCTTATTCGTGACACAAGATGTGTTATTGTTAAAATATTAACAATAATCATTTTATGCATGAGTGTTGATTATCATTCAGCTTGTACGGAAAATTTGCTCCTGCCTCATATTATGTATTATGAATTTCCGCAGTTTTGTGTATTTTTGAAAAAACTGATAATACTTATAATATATTACTTCGGAGGATATCGGTTATGTTAAAAGGAGTCAATCACAGAGTAGTGGAAATTGCCCAGCCGGAAAGCGTTTATTTTGATAAGGTCCTGTTTTTTGTCAAGCCTGAATTTTCAGGTGTGAGTGAATCAAAGCTGAAGACGAAGGCGGACGGAATTATCAAGGATGCAAGCGTTCCCCCTCAGAAAAATAACATATCGGAAAAGAGGAAAAAGCTTCTGTTTTTTGTTAAGATAATTGCGGCAGCTGCAGCAGGTGCTGTTGCTTCGGCAGCAGGAATGATAGCATTCATTTCCTGATGGGTTTTGTGCCGTGTTCTGTTTTTGTATTGAGAAATTCTTCTGCTTACTGCTCATAATGAAAAACAACAATGCCGTTTGATGACGGTTGATAAAAGCTTTGAATCAGTCTCAGCTGCTGTTTTTCTGAGATAATATTATTGTGTCGGTATGGCTTGAGTTTTTGGCAGCTGAAAGCTGTTTTAACAGACTTATTATTCTGTTATTGTACGGGCTTGCGGTCCGGACTTTTTTGTATAAAGACAGTGCAGCTTAAAAAATATCAACGGCTTTTTGCCCGCTGCACCGATATGATCAGCGGTGTGTATTTATTCGGATAAAAATACATATCGCTGATTTTTATGTGTACGGAATATAAGTTTTTCGTAATGCGGGGTTATGATATTCTGAACAGGGAAAGATATCAGAAAATAAGTATATATCTGAGTATGACAAATAAATGTTATTTTCCTACACAGAATTTTGTGAACACCTCGTTCACTATTTCTTCACTTGCTTTCTTACCTGTAAGGGTGAGAAGCTGCTCTATAGCACAGTCGATACTGACATTTACGGCATCAACGGTGAGACCTGCCTCAAGGGCATATGCTGCCTCATTGAGACATTCCTTTGCTTTTCTTGCACACTCATACTGCCTTCCGGCAGACAGCATTTCCTGGGAAAAATCAAGTCCTGCAGTGCCGAGGATTTTTTCAAGTGAGGTTCTTATAAGCTCGGTGCCTTCCTCTGTTTTTGCTGAAAGAACTATAGTATGAGGGATATACTTTTCAATATCCTCCTTTGAAAAGTATGCGGAAAGATCAGATTTGTTTACAATTGCAAGGCATCTTTTATCTTTACATAATTCCAGAAGAGAAATATCTTCATTATCAAGAGGGCGTGAAACATCAAAGACCGCAAGAATCAGATCAGAGGAATCTATTCTGCTTTTTGCCATATTCACGCCTATGCTTTCTACCTCATCATCTGTCTCGTGAATGCCTGCTGTATCAGCAAGTCTTAAAAGAATGTCCCCCACTCGTACTGTTTCTTCAATTATATCACGTGTGGTGCCGGCAACAGAGGTAACGATTGAACGCTGACAGCCTGAAAGAATGTTCATAAGAGTGGATTTGCCCACATTGGGCTTGCCGCAGATAACTGTATTTACACCTTCAGTCACAGCTCTTCCGCTGTCGTAGCGGTCGATAAGTACAGTCAGCTCATTTACTGCTGTTGAAATTGTTTTATGGAGCTCCTCATTTTCGACAGCGGGGATATCCTCATCAGGATAGTCGCTCCATGCGGCAAGCGCAGCGGCAGCTGATATCAGAGAAGAGCATATATCACCGATTTTTTTACTGACATTACCCTTAAGCGTGTTTCTTGCGGCATTCATGGCAGCTTCACCTGATGCTGATATGATACTCATAACACTTTCTGCCTGTGCTAAGTCCATTTTACCGTTAAGATATGCTCTTTTTGTGAATTCACCTGCTTCGGCAGGGGAAGCACCCAGGGTAAAAATGAGACGGAGTACCTTCTGCATTATATATAATCCGCCGTGACAGCAGATTTCACATACATTTTCGCCGGTGTAGCTTCTCGGTGCTCTGTAAACGATGATAACTGCATCATCTATGGGGGAGTCACCTTCAAAAATCTGACCGTATGATGCCTGATATCCCTTCATATCACATACTTTTTTGCCTGAATAGGCTCTGAAGCAATTTTCAGTTATATTAAGGGCATCATCCCCTGATATTCTTATTATTCCGATTCCGCCTGCCGCATTTGGCGTGGCTATAGCAGCTATAGTTGACATAGTATACCTCTGCAGTCTGATTTTATTTATATATATTATAATACATTATAAGTGATTATTGCAATAAAAACAAATGCGTGGTATAATAATTAATCGTAAATTTTCAGCTTAATTTGTTTCGGAGGGCTTTACTGTGGACTATTTTTCCGGAAAATATGATGTAGCCGTAATAGGTGCGGGGCATGCGGGTATTGAAGCGGCTCTTGCTGCCGCGAGGCTCGGTACCCGTGTTATCTGCTTTACCATAAATCTTGACTGGATAGGTAATATGGCCTGTAATCCTTCTATAGGCGGTACCTCAAAGGGGCATCTCGTACGTGAAATAGATGCGCTCGGCGGTGAAATGGGAATTGCTGCAGATAAGAATACCCTCCAGAGCCGTATGCTTAATCTTGGAAAGGGTCCTGCTGTTCATTCTCTCAGAGCTCAGATAGACAGAAGAGAGTATTCAAAGTATATGAAAAATGTACTTGAAAAGCAGGAAAATCTTTCTCTTGTTCAGGCAGAGGTTGTTTCTCTTAATAAGAATGATAATTCCTTTTGGGAATTAAAAACTCAGCTTGACTGTGTTTATCATGCTGAATGTGTTATTATTGCCACAGGTACCTTTCTTGACGGCAAGATATTTGTAGGTGATAAATGCTATTCCAGCGGGCCTGACGGTATGTTTCCTTCGGTTGGCCTTTCTGATTCTCTTAAAAAGCAGGGAATAGGTCTCAGGAGATTCAAAACCGGAACTCCCTCAAGAGTAAACCGTCGTTCGGTCGATTTCTCTGAGCTTGAGGAGCAGCGCGGTGATGAAAGGGTAGTACCCTTTTCATTTGCAACTGAAGAGTCTCCGAAAAACATTCTTTCCTGTTATATCACATACACTAATGATGAAACAAAGCGTATTATTATGGATAATCTGCACCGCTCACCTCTTTTCAGCGGAAATATTGAAGGTGTGGGTCCCAGATACTGTCCCAGTATTGAAGATAAGATGGTCCGTTTCTCCGAAAAGGAACGTCATCAGATATTTATTGAGCCCTGCGGTCTTGATACAGAAGAATTGTATCTTCAGGGATTATCTTCATCACTTCCCATTGATGTTCAGGAAGGTTTTGTGCGTTCTATAAAGGGTCTTGAAAACTGTGAAATTATGCGTAACGCATATGCTATTGAATACGATTGTGTTGATCCCCTTGAGCTTAAGCCTACTCTTGAATTTCTTAATATTGAAGGTCTTTTCGGTGCCGGTCAGTTCAACGGCTCCAGCGGTTATGAAGAAGCTGCTGCTCAGGGGCTTGTTGCCGGTATCAATGCTGCTCTTAAGGTACAGAATAAACCACCCTTCATTCTTGAACGATCAGGCTCTTATATCGGAACACTCATTGATGATCTTGTGACAAAAGGATGTAATGAGCCTTACAGAATGATGACCTCCCGTTCAGAATACAGGCTTATTCTCAGACAGGATAATGCAGATATACGTCTGATGAAGAAGGGATATGAGCTTGGTCTTATCAATGAAGAAAGATATAATAAGCTTCTCAGAAAACAGGAGCTTGTTGAAATTGAAAGAAAACGTACTGAAAGTGTTGTTATTTCTCCCGGTGAGGAGATCAATGCTCTTCTTGTTTCACGTGAAACATCACCGCTGACAACAGGCTGCAAGCTTGCTGATCTTATCAGAAGGCCTCAGCTTAATTATGATGTACTTACTCCTTTTGACAAAACCCGACCTGCTGATCTTTCCTATGATGTACTTGAGCAGGTTGAAATTCATCTCAAATATGCGGGATATATTAAACGTCAGCTCGCTCAGGTCAATGAAATGCACAGGCTTGAGGTTAAGCTTATCCCCGACGATATTGATTATAATGATGTAATTAATCTGAGAACGGAAGCAATTGAAAAGCTTTCTAAAATCAGACCCAGAAGCATCGGTCAGGCTTCAAGAATATCAGGAGTCAGCCCTGCTGATATTTCTGTGTTGCTTATTTATCTTGCTAAGAAGCAGAGAGGAGAGTAATTAATGATATCAAAAGAGCTTATGGCAGGATCTTGTCTTGATCTCGGTATTGAAATCAATTCTGAGGCGATAGACAGGTTTGATAAGTATGCTGAAATGCTTGTTGATTATAACAATAAAGTTAATCTTACTGCAATTACTTCTCCCGATGATATTGTTATTAAGCATTTTGTTGACAGTCTTTGTTTGTCAAAATATGTTGAACTTCAGGGAAAAAGAATAATTGATGTAGGAACAGGAGCCGGTTTCCCCGGTGCTGCACTTTTGTGTTTTGATCCTGAATATAATATTACTATGATTGACTCTGTAAACAAAAAGCTTGATTTTATCAGATTCTTATTAAAAGAGCTTGACCTTAATGCCGAAGTAATTACTATAAGAGCTGAGGATGCAGCGAAAAAACCTGAATTCAGAGAAAAATTTGATGTTGTTACTTCAAGAGCTGTTGCTGCGCTGAATGTTCTCAGTGAATATTCCGTTCCTCTTGTAAAGGTCGGGGGAGTCTTCAGTCCGCTCAAGGCAGTCCTTTCAGCCGATGAGGATAGAAGAGGATGCTCTGCTATTAATAACCTTGGAGCAAAGGTAACAGATAAAATCAAGTATACTATTACCGACGGTAGTGAAAGAGAAATCATTATTGCAAAAAAAGTTTCGCAGACTTCGTCAAAATATCCCAGAGCTTACGCTCAGATTTCAAAAAAACCTCTGTAAGAGTTAAATGCATGCAGAATCGACAAACATGATATACTAAATTTTGTTTTTTAGCTGTGATATTATTTCGTTGTAAGGACAAGACTTACACATAATATCACAGCTATTTTTGGTGTTCGTATGCTGAATAACAGACTAAAGCCCGGCGGGCGCATCATACTTGTGCCGTCTGAGGATGTTTTTCCTTCAGAAAACAGCTCAAGAATTATTATATCATCTGAAGAGCTATATAATTTATCCCTTTCAATAGAAAAGAACGGTCTTCTGAATCCTATTTCGGTCTATAGCATCGGTAACGGTAAATATCGTGTTGTTTCCGGTGAAAGACGCCGCAGGGCAGCAATTGATGCAGGTCTTACATATCTGCCGTGTTTGTTATTGAAGGGTAGCTGTGAAGAAGTAAAAATTATAAATCTTGTTGAAAACATGCATTGTAAAGAGCTTCATTTTTTAGAAATTGCTGAGGCAATAGAAAGAATGAGGGACACAATGAATCTTTCTCAGATTTCCGACGCCTTGTGTATACCTGAGGGCTTGATACTTTCAAGAGTAAAGCTTTTATCCCTACCGGGAGATATAAAGCTGAAAATAATAACTTCGGGTCTGAGCGAAGAAAACGCTGTTTCCCTGTGTAAAATCTCCGATTATCAGCGACAGAAGCGTATTCTTGAAATGATGAGCTCGCTTGATATCAGCTTCAGTGAGGCATACGAAGCAACTGAGGAGCAGAAAAAATCTGTATTTTCAGCTCATTTCAAGGATTATACCGTATTTCAGAATACTATTGAGCACGCAGTCGCTATGATGAATGCTTCAGGAATAGTTGCAGGTTCGGAAAAGCATGTTACAGAAAATGAAATAATATATACGGTAAAAATTAATAAGGTGGTATAGAGGTAACACTCTTTATCATATACAGCCCATATCTTTCTCTTTCACACCCCACATCCAAAGCAAAAAGGCAGCCGCTTTTCCCGGCTGTCTTTTTGCTATACTCATGAATACAGATGGAATATAACCGAATTAATTGATGTTTCACGTGAAACATCAATTATCCACAAATTGCGGCGGGTATTTTTATAAGCATTTATTATCAATAAATATTGATTTTTGCACGGTACTTTGATATACTAACATATTATATATGATAATAAATATAAATAATATAAAGGAGGAGCCGCTGATGGCAAAAACTATTGCTGTTCTGAATCAGAAGGGCGGTGTGGGTAAAACCACCACTGCCGTTAACCTTGCAGCCTGTGTGGGCGCAAAGGGTAAAAAGGTTCTTTTAGTTGATATCGATCCTCAGGGTAATTCCACAAGCGGCTTTGGAATTGATAAAAGATCTATAAAGGTATCCGCATACGATGTGCTTGTGGGAAACAACAAGGCTGATGAGGCAATTGTTCATACGGAATTTCAGGGGGTTGACCTTATTGTTTCAAATATGGATCTTGCAGGTGCAGAGCTTGAAATAATAGATATCAAAAACCGTGAAAGCCTTTTGAAAAACGCACTTGCTGTAATCTGGGAAAAATATGATTATATTTTCCTTGATTGTCCTCCCTCATTAGGACTTATCACACTTAATGCACTTACGGCATCTGATTCATTTCTTGTGCCTATTCAATGTGAATATTATGCCCTTGAGGGACTTTCTCAGCTTATGGCAACAGCACGTAACATCAAGCGTCTTTATAATCCTTATATCGAGCTTGAGGGCGTTCTTCTTACAATGTATGACGGAAGACTTAATCTTACGCAACAGGTTGTTGAAGAAGTTAAGAAATTCTTCCCGAAAAAGGTATATTCTACCACAATTCCCAGAAATGTACGCTTATCAGAGGCGCCGAGCTTCGGTCAGCCTATAATATATTTTGACAAAAAATCAAAGGGAGCAGAGGCATACATAGCATTTGCCGATGAATTTTTGTCAAAGCAGGACAGGAGGTAAATAAATGGCAGCAAAAAAAGGCGGTCTCGGAAAAGGATTTGACAGTCTTTTTCTTGATAATTCCACAGAAACCCTGTCAGAGGGCGGCTCTGTAATGCTTCCTATAAGTGACATTGAGCCCGACCGCGGACAGCCGAGAACAAAATTTACTGAAGAGGCTCTTATGGAGCTTGAAGCATCAATAAGAGAATTCGGTGTGCTTCAGCCTCTTCTTGTGCGTCCCATGTCTGACGGCTCGTATAAAATCGTTGCAGGTGAAAGACGCTGGAGAGCGGCAAGAAGAGCAGAGCTTACAGAGGTACCTGTAATAATCAAATCTCTTACAGATGCAGAGGCTGCAGCAATAGCACTTATCGAAAATCTTCAGAGAGAGGATCTCAATCCCATTGAAGAGGCTGCAGGTATAAAAAAGCTTATTGAGGAATACGGTCTTTCTCAGGAGGAAGCCGCAGAAAGGCTTTCAAAATCCCGTCCCGCAATTGCAAATGCTTTAAGACTTCTTGCTCTTCCGAAGGAAGTTGCAAAAATGGTTGAAGACGGACTTCTTTCCGCAGGCCACGCAAGAGCGTTGCTCGGACTTGACGATGAACAAATGATTTCCGACATTGCAAAGGAAATTGTTGAAAAACAGCTTTCCGTAAGGCAGACTGAGCAGCTTGTGAAGGCATTGAAGAAGCCAAAAAAGACTGCGGCAGTAAAAAAAGCAAGAAACAAATTCTATGATGAGGTTGAGCTTGCCTTATCAGGGGTGCTTGCAAGAAAGGTTGTTGTTTCAAATTCCGGAAAAGGCGGTAAACTTGAAATAGAGTTTTTCGATGAAGACGACCTACAGAAGCTGGCTAAATTATTCAGTGAAGATTGATCAGGAGTGATATAAAATGATAGATATTAAATTTTTAAGAGAAAATCCCGAAGCAGTAAAGGAAAACATCAGAAAAAAATTTCAGGACAGCAAGCTTCCTTTGGTAGATGAGGTTCTTGCACTTGATGTTGAAAGCAGAAAAAACAAGACTGAGGCAGATAATCTCAGAGCTTCAAGAAACAAATATTCAAAGCAGATAGGCGCACTTATGGGTCAGGGCAAGAGAGAAGAGGCAGAGGAAATGAAAAAGCTCGTAAATGAGCAGTCTGCAGCTCTCAGTGCCGCTGAAGAAAAAGAGGTTGAGCTTCAGGAAAAAATAAAGAAGATAATGATGATAATTCCCAATATTATCGACGAATCCGTGCCTATCGGTAAGGATGACAGCGAAAATGTTGAGGTTCAGCGTTACGGTGAGCCCGTAGTGCCCGCATATGAAATTCCTTATCACACAGATATTATGGAGCGCTTCAACGGTATTGACCTTGATTCTGCAAGAAGAGTTGCAGGTAACGGCTTCTATTATCTTATGGGAGATATCGCAAGAATCCATTCATCTGTTATCTCTTATGCAAGAGACTTTATGATCGACCGCGGCTTTACTTATTGTATTCCTCCCTTTATGATCAGAAGCGACGTTGTGACAGGTGTTATGAGCTTTGCGGAAATGGAAGCCATGATGTATAAAATAGAGGGCGAGGACCTTTATCTTATCGGCACAAGTGAGCATTCCATGATAGGTAAGTTTATCGATCAGATCATTCCCGAGGAGTCACTTCCTCAGGCTCTCACAAGCTATTCACCCTGCTTCAGAAAGGAAAAGGGCGCTCACGGTATTGAGGAAAGAGGCGTTTACAGAATCCATCAGTTTGAAAAGCAGGAAATGGTAGTTGTTTGTAAGCCCGAAGACAGCAAGATGTGGTTTGACAAGCTCTGGCAGAACACTGTTGACCTGTTCAGAAGCCTTGATATCCCCGTAAGAACACTGGAATGCTGCTCAGGCGATCTTGCAGACCTCAAGGTAAAATCAATTGACGTTGAAGCATGGTCACCCAGACAGGGCAAATATTTCGAGGTTGGCTCATGCTCAAACCTCGGTGATGCACAGGCAAGAAGACTTAAGATAAGAGTAAACGGCAAGGACGGCAAGTACTTAGCACACACTCTCAACAACACAGTAGTTGCTCCTCCCAGAATGCTCATTGCATTCCTTGAAAACAACCTCCAGGCTGACGGCTCCGTTAAGATTCCCGAAGCATTAAGACCTTACATGGGTGGTAAAGAAGTTATTCTTCCCAAGAAATAATTTTATTAATAACAGACAAGCCGGGTTTAAAACTCGGCTTGATTTATTTCTAAATTGGGTTTATCATATAAAAAAGGAAAGGACGTGTAATTATGCCTGATTTATTCGATTCAATACTTATATCATCGGTTAAATCCACTATTCTTGAGCTTATGGGTTTAAAAACACTTGAAAACGACGAGAAAGCAAACCCTGTAATCAGGACTCTTGCAGAAAAGAAGCTTGGCGGTAAGAAAATCGACCGTGCCGTAATATATAATCCCGATGCAGTAGCTTTGTGGCTTTACCAGAAATATACCCATCTTTTTACTGAGGCGGCTGTTAATTCCGATTTGGCTTTACCTATGCTCAGTGTTATGCCAAGCGTTACTCCCGTTTGCTTTGCTTCTATGTACACGGGTCTTATGCCCGAAAAGCACGGCATTAAAGCATACGTTAAGCCCATACTGAAATGCGATACTGTTTTCGATAGATTTATAGCAGAAAATAAAAAAGCCGCCATCGTTTCAACAAGCGGCGACAGTATCTCAAAAATTTTCCTCGAGAGAGAAATGGACTACTTTATTTACGATACCATAGAGGAAGTAAATAAGAAAGCTATGGAATTAATTGACGAGGATAATTATGATTTGATAGTTATCTATAACGGCAACTACGACAGCACCATGCACGGTGTGGGTCCTGAAAATGAAAAATCCATAGAGGCGCTTAAAGAAAACTTATCCTATTATAAC
>JAZNSD010000112.1:0-5527 GCA_045591055.1 Acutalibacteraceae bacterium
TTTTAGAGAAAGCGAATAATGTAACAATCATCTTTTCACCTCATAAGAAAAGGGAGAGGGAAGAACCCTCTCCCCGAGTCAGGGATGGTATATCTGTAGGCCGGAATGGAAGCCAACAGATCAATCAAGAAGGAGAACGCAACCTTTTTCAGTGTTATCCATGAAAACCCTCTGCCGGGCATGGACCCACAGATTACGATACAGGCCGGAAGCGTTAACCGGAGTGCTGATCATACGCTGATCAAGGAGAGTCATACCGGCAAAATCCCGGTCAAAGATCACACCGAAAATACCGGCCTGCGTTGTGGGAGCATCCACAGTGACAATCACACCGCTTGTATCCGTATAAACCGGGTTAACACTGATGCTGTCCGGCGTGTTAATGCTCTGCCAGAAATTGACAGTTTCAACATCAGAATACTTCAGGAAATTATCATGGTAAGTATCCGCAAGCACCCGAGCGTCAATATCATGCCGGGCCGGTGCATACAGATAAACCCTCTGCATCTGGTAAGGAGTATGACGGAGAACAGGCTTACCCGTGATAACCGTCTGAAATTTGGTAGACATTTCCGTGAACAGGTCTGTGATCTGCGCAACTCGACTATATACCCACTTCATAAAGGGAGCGAAGTTGGCAGGCTGATAAACCGTTGTTGCGGTCAGACTCAACCCTGTCAGCGTGTTGTATTCGGTCAGCAGATGCACAACTCGATCGGCCTGATTTTCGTCAATAATAGCACCGATCATATTCGCCAGAAGGCCACGCTTGATATTTTCATTGGACAATTCAAGCCGGTTAGAAAGATTAGTCATAACCATACTAAGGAAACTGCCGAGCTGATCCGGGCCGGTGAAAGCTGTTTCAAGCTGATCCTCAGTAATTGTGATATGGTCACTATACACACTCTGACCATAGAAATTAGTCTGAAGAATATTCGCTTTTTTAATCTTCCACTGGTCAACACTAAGACCGTCACCGGTGGGCGGATTCTGGCTTGCGTCATAGGTCACAGGATACTTAAAGGCCGGATCATCTTCCCAATCGCTGTCTGCAATAGACAGTTTCCTCATGACGTTACCCCACCGGAAAGAATCCATCATCAGGCCATCAAGTTTAGCGGAATAGGGACGAACAGCAAAAATCGTTCTGCCAAGAATGTTGCTGATTGCATTCATCACAGCATCACGATCCGCACGCAAGGCAATCTGAGCCACAGAAACAAAGTCCATTGTATCTGTGGGAGTCAAAACCTGTTGCCCTGTTGCCTGCTTCACGATGGAAGTTAGTACGGTTGCAATCTGTTCAAAGGTCATAGTGTTTACACTCATTTTTTCTTTTCCTCCTCATTAAATTTAGGTCTGATTATCTCAGACAATGAAGCAACAGCCTGATCTTCAAGTTGTGCATCATCCGGAATTACTTTGAATGATGCGGTCTGAAGATTGTTTTTCTGCATGGAAGAAATAAACTTCTTTAATTCTTCCTGTACATCGGAAACGGTTTTCTTCAGTTCGGTTACTTCCGCATTTTCTGCCGGTTTCTGTTCTTCCGGTTTCTGTTCTTCCGGTTTCTGTTCCTCTGGCACAGTTCCGGTAGAAGTCAATTGCAGAATTTCCTGATTACTGAAACCCATTTCCTTTAGTTCCCTGATCTCTTCAATTTTCATTTCAGCCATTCCCCAATCATATTATTTATTTCAGTTAACATAGAATGCGCTTTTGCAAGCTGTTCTCTGTCAACCTCTACTTTAATAATAGTATATTCTTCGTCAAAGTCAAGCATCATAGGCAATCCAATTTTTTGAAACCCCTTTAATGATCTGGTGCCGACTCCATCCCGGATTATCTCACCGGATGCATTTTTAATCTTTGTAGAATCCCTAACCTTATCATCACCGATATATACCCCGATATGTGAATAATTGCCCAAACCGTCAAAATAACCACGCTTTTTCTCATTTCCTGTAGTATCCCACATAAAGGCCCACGCGCCAACCGGAATATCACCGAACCGATCCCGGCACTCTGCAATCGTCCCCACCCATGAAACGGCATGACGGGCCATATCGTTAGAACCTTTCCAATTATATACCTTGCCGGAAGGATCACGAACACCCAGATCACGCAAAACTAACTCACAAAATGCCTGACAATCATATTGTTCATATTTCAGCTTGTCATACTTTGATAATTTGGCCTGTTCTGCATACTCTTTACCGGTTTTCATTTGCTTTCACCATCCAATTTATCAATCAATTTTTGCATAACTAAAGTATTATTGTTAATAGCTTCTGTGGTTTTTCGGGCTTCATCTGCAATAGAAGCGTTAAAAGTAAGCTTCAGTTCATTAATCGTCACGGTAAGTTTTTCTGATTCTTCCCTATGGCTTTTCTGCTCCTGATGCAGAAGAATAAACATAGCAATAGCACAGGCAATAGGAAATCCGACCGTTTGAACAATAGTAACAAAATCCTGCATATTAACCCACCCTTTCAAAATAATAAAGATGGTTTTTCATCCTCATGGTAGCGCCCTACCGTCCCCCGGCTTCTGGCCGTTGCGTTGGGGAGATGAAAAACCATCCCTATTGATTATTCTATTGATTTACCGGCTAAATGTCAATCTTCTTCAATAAGATCAAAATTCACATACCTGTTGCCTTTCTTGCTGGTATTAATGATAATCTTGATCTGCGGTTTTTCTTCATCCGGCAGACTTCCAAAGGATTCATCGTACTTCAGGAATTTTTCAATGAAAGCCTGAACCTCTGTCTTATACATGGTCTTGTCAAGACCGTTATAGATCACAAGAACGGTATGCTGTTTTCCGTCTGCATCCTCGTAATTGTGAGTATGGAATGCGATCGGATGAATAATCAACCCCTCGCAATCCTTCAGATTTTTGTGTTTGTCATTCATGGCCTTAAATTTCTGCATTGCTGAAAGTTCCATTGTAAATACCATCCTTTTCAATTTATTTTGATTCGGCAAGGCGCTACCGATCAATTCATATTATATAGATTTATACCGTTTATGTCAAATTAAATAACTCTCTAAAAATTAATTCACATTCATAATTTTCAAAATAAACTATCTTGTTTATCATATAATATAACCGCAGATTATAAAAATCCTGTTGAAACATTTTTAAACCGATTCCATACGGTTCATAATACGGCTGATCCTTTGTAGTGAAGGATACATAATACTTCCGATCTGTTTTATGCCGGTATATACCAATTTCACCAATTGATACAAGATGTGTAAACTCTATCAAAGGCATTGAACGTATATTTGTTGCATCTGTCCGGAAAGCGTTATCAAGCGCCATACTGACAAAATCTTTAGAAGCATTTTTATATAACCCGGTTTCAGCTTTCTTCCTGCTAATAGGAGAATCCAGCAACAAGATCATCATTCTTGTCCCGTCCCCCGAGCGCCAAACCATCTGACCCCCGTTTATCATTTTTAAAGCTGTTTTCATAAATCCCCACCCGGAAAAGTAAGGATTCGTCAGCCGGTTAGCGTTGCCAAGCAAAACAGCCTGAACAGGCTTATCTCCCGATAACTCCCGGTTCCTGTTCACCGTTTCATAGAAATTCAGAAAAGCATTAAATTCTTTCGGTATAGGCCGTTCCCCCTCAGATGCTATTGCTTCATCAAAAACAATAATATCATAATCGGAAAAATCTATACCCCGAACATTCGCCACAGTAGACAAGGCAACCCCGACAGCAACTAATTCCTCCCCATCCCGGAAAAGAATATTACCCCCGGCTGATTTTGGCAGTATGTTCCGGCCTGTATCAGTGTTTATTTTCTTAAAAGGGTTGCCATCTGTTCTGGCGCACTGGTCTAATTGAGATTTTAAGCGCCTGAGATAGATAAACTTTTTCCCATGCTCTAAGCACCATTTAAACAAACCGTATGTTTTACCTACACCCCGAGCGCCGGTTACGGAATAAAAGGAAGCGCCCTGATTCATTATATAATCCCAATTTACCCATCCATTTTTATCATAGATTTTAGCCATTAATAACACATCCTCCCATATACACTACTTAATTTAATTTTGGCCTTTTTTCTCCAATCATTATCTGGATTCTCTTTCAGCAAGGCAATAGCGCTAACACAAGCATCATACGTTATTTTGTCTAATTCGTTCAAATTTTCCGGCTCTATATCTTCCCCTGTCGATGGATTAAATAATATCATTGCTATTGTAAATTCTAAACCCTTGATAACCTGTTCTTTGTCAATCATTTCTATTACTCCCTTTCTGATTTATACTCACCGTATAATTTAATTTCATTCAGTAATAAAGCGTAATCTTTTGCGTATGTCATTGTGTAAGTTGTCGGAATAATGGCCACGTTTTTTATTATGGTCAAACTCTGTCCGGTTTCCTGATCTGTATAAACAAAATCATCATTATCATTATAAACCGCCATTGTTCCCCCGGCCTTGTCCCATGTCATACCAATTTTGAAATTTTCAAGCTTCTTCAATTCTTCAACTGCAAAATATTCACCGCTTTCCTCGTTCCTCTGTTTGGTAACACCCGAAACAGTAACCCCTAAATGACCATCTTTTTCATATGCATACCGCTTAGCGCCCTGTGTAATAAACCGTTCATAATATGCATCTTGTTCAAACAATCCAATATAATGCCTTTTGCCGTTCATATCATCCGCATATGCTTTGCGTTGTATGGCTCTCTGTTGCAATTTTTCGTTTAGGTTCAGGATGGGAGCCGGACCTTTCGTCTTTACACTATCTGTATCGCAGTAAATGATTTTATCACCGCATAAATCAATTGCAGATTGCAATTGATAACGTGATAGTGCTGTTGTATAAACTCCCCATTGATATGGAAAAGGAGCCGTTTTCAATGCTTTCTGCTTTTCTTCCTCTGTCATAGTATCATATGATGATCTTGTATAGTTCCCATCATTATATAATATTTCTTGATGTATAGGATCAGTTGCAGACATGCCATACACACTATTCAGCATATTTTTACTTTTAACATACTGATATTGTCCTTCATCTGAATCATCACCCTTTAATGCGGTCTTTTTATTGAAATAACTTTGAATCACTGCCCTATATTCCTCAGGTAAAAAGTCTTTTTGTGCAACCATGCAATCCATGATCTGCACTTCATCAAAAGTATATTGTTTAAGTACAATTTCTAAATCAAGTTCTGTCAAAGCAATTTCAACATAATCACATTCAAGTATCCGGCCATTATCTAATTTCCAATTAAGAGCATCACACCGGCCAAGACTGATATAGGGTATGGGAGTCTTTTTATTCTTTAAGCGCAATCCCTTAAATTGATACAATCCAATAACAGCATAACCTAAACCGATAAACTTAAAAACCCGGTCAAGGGTTAACCGTTCGTCTAACCATCTAAAAGGCTTCATAGGGAAGCGCTGTGTTAATTGCTGTGTAGGATAACAGGAAACAATATCATAACTATAAACATCTTTTATAATCTTGCCTGCATATGCTCTGTT
>JAZNSD010000113.1:0-4701 GCA_045591055.1 Acutalibacteraceae bacterium
TGTAAGGAAAAGACGGTGGATATATGAGAACACAAAATTTCCCGTGGATGCCTCCTGCATTGTGAGAGCATATACAGGCATAACATAATGCCCGAAATTATATGCCGTAAAATCATACAGTCTGTCGCCGAAGGGCTTATCCCCTGCAGGCAGATAAGAGAACATCATACTGTTTGATGTAGCCATAAGGGAAAGTCCGTAGCGGTCTCTTTCCATCTGTCTGATTTCCGTAAAGGGCACATCGGAATGACGGAAAAGGAAGATCTGTGATTCACTGAGCTGCTTTACGGTATCGATAAATGATTTATTATCATCAAGAATTTCTCTCCAGGGCATGGGAGAAGCAAGTGTACCGCCGCAGCGCTTTTCCTTTACCGTTCTTCTTCTGGGGCAAAGCACCCAGAACAAGGTGTCGTTTGTATGGCAGTTGAGCTTTGAAAGATAAATACGGAAGCCCAGCTGAATGACCCACTCGGGACTGAACTGATTTTCTTTTATAAATGTGTCTATCTTCTTACTGTCTTCATCACTGAGACGGCATTTTACAAGATTTGTGGAATCGAGCACGGGAAGATAGATATGCGGCATTGTCATTTCCTTGTTACGAAGAAGCTTTCTCTGCATATCAAGGACCTTTGTACCGTTTATTGCATTATAAAAAGGAACTCTGTCCTTGGCGACCCATTCATCAAGCTCTTTTTTGTCTCTGAGTATCTTTTCTTCATAAGCGGGATTGTCCTGCTCATTTTTAATTATATCCTCATATTTTGCAAGAGCTCTGGGAAGAGGCTCGCCCTTTTTCATACTGTCGTATACTGCGATAAGGTCTTTGAAGAACATAAAAGCCCCTGCAAAGTCCATTATCATATGGGATGCACATATAAACACACCGCATTTGTTTTCGGCAGTACGGAAAAATATTATGCGGAAGGTCTCTCCGCCGAACACATCAAGCTTTGTTGAGGCAACGCCGTCAAAAAACCGGATCTGCTCGTCTTTTGTATTAAACTGCTTTACAAGTATTTTATCAAGTCTGAATTCATCAAGGAAAAACTGTTTTACCTTCAGTCCGTCGCGGAAAATACGAAGACGCATACAGTCATTTCTCTCAATTTCAACATTTACCGCACGGGCAAGAAGGCTGAAATCCAGCTCCTCGTCAAAGGCTATGGCGAGAGGAATCTGTGTAGACTGCATATGTACTGAATATTTCCACATATACTGAACCATTTCCTGAGAATGGATCAGCTTATAAACCTGCTCTGAGTTTTTAGGCTTCATCTGATAATCTCCTCAGAAAAATTAGTTGTGAGTACGTTTTATTTTGCCGATACCTGTTTTTTCAAAAGGAGTGTCACGGACAACAAGACGGGCAACCGTGTGTGAGGGCAGAGCCGTTTCATTGAGCTTATCCGTATACTCCTCAAGTGCTGCCTTTATATCTGTGATACCGTTCATCTGTGCATATTCGCTGTTGGGATATATTTCGGCACAGATAACATCCTTATCGGCATAAACCAGCACTTCTTCAACAAGTCTGTTTGATTTATATCTGTTTTCGATTCCCTCGGGAGAAACATTTTCTCCGTTGGAAAGAATAATAAGGTTTTTAAGTCTGCCTGTGATATAGAGCACTCTGTTTTCGTCAATTCTGCCCATATCGCCTGTCTTAAGCCAACCGTCCTCTGTAATAACAGCCGCTGTTTCCTCGGGACGCTTATAATAGCCCATCATAAGACCGGGAGTGTCGATCTGAATTTCTCCGTCTCTGATACGCACATCAACGGTGCTCATAATTCTGCCTACGCTTTCGGGAGGACAATCGCGGTCGGGAAGCGTTACCTTTGCACTGGTTTCACTCATACCGTAGCCCTGTCTTAAGAGAATTCCGTACTGAGAGAATGCATTGCAGAGCATCGGGTCAAGATATGCACCGCCGGCAAGCATCATATCGAGATTTCCGCCGGTGACCATAGCTGCGGCTTCCTTGGGAGAAAGCTCGGGATGCTTAGCCTGAACACCGCGTATCCTTGCAAGAATACCCTGTGCAATAAGAGGAACAACTCTTATCTGATCGGGCTTGAAAATAAGAAGATTCTTGAAAAGATCCTTCATTTCACCATTGAGACATACACAGTTACCCACATTGAGAGGGCCGATATATCCGCATATGAAGCAGAAAATATGATGAAGGGGAAGAATTGAAAGAATTGTATCCACACGGATAACAATAGGATCATGGGGCTCAAAGATGAGGTTGCTTACAAGTGACTGAGATGAAAGCATAACACCCTTCTTATCCCCTGTTGTGCCTGATGTGTAGATAATAAGACAGCAGGCATCGGGATCCATTTCATAATCCGAAAGAGAAGCATATTCAGACGCCTCACTATACTCCTCATAGATTTTTTCATAGGAAGCGGGAGAAATAACCATTTCCTTTTTAAGTGCAGGACAAAGAGACCTTACCGCATCAAGTCTGTCTGAAAATTCCTCACCGTATAAAAGCACGTCAGCATCGCAGTCATTTATAATAGCCGCTGCTTCTTCAGCTGTTGAATCGGGATCAATGGGAACAGCAACAAAGCCGCCGCAGATAACACCTGTCATACATGAGATATATTCATATGTGCTTTTGCTGATAATGGCAATATGTGTTCTTTCTCCAATCGTATGGCGGAGCATTCTTGCAACTGCAAGACCGTCGCTTCTTACCTCGCTGAATTTCTTTTCAACGATTTCTCCCTCACGGATATATTTTATAAATGTTCTGTCGTTATGCTTTTTCGGAGCAATATCGAGCAGATCTCTTATTGTAGGTACGTTTTCAAGCCTCATAACTTCATCCTCCGGACAGTTTTTTCTTCACCCGTATATTAAAACAAAATCTTTGTATTAAATAAAATTATATATGCTTTAATTAAAAAAAGCAATTTGTTTAATTAATCATTTACAATTTATTAACAAAATCAGACACTTCGGGTGATTCTGTCGTTAAAAGCGGAAAAATGCGTTTTTTTGTCTGCAATCCGAAAAAAATATTTTTCACAGAATATTAAAAAACCTGTCCGGAAATCATCTCTATGCAGAAAAATCAATCTCTGAAAAAGTCAAAGATTTCATCAATATACCACCTGAGGGTATCTTTTCTGCTCATAAAAATCTCGTGGCGGGAATTCTTCACCTTTTTTGCCTTCGCCCCGGAGATATGAACAAATTTACGGGTATATTCCGTAAGAAGCTGCTTATCTTCCTCGGGAATAAATACCAATAAGGGAGTTTTCACGCGGCTATTATTCCACTCACCGAGAATTTTGTCCCTCGCATCAAGTGACGCCGTTACCCAGGAGAATGCCGGTCCGCTTGTCTGATAAAGAGGCTCTTTTATCCTCTTTTCGTGATAATAATAAAATCTCTCACCGCTTTGGGCATCACTGTCGGCGGCAGATGCCTTTTCATTGAAAACACATCTTCCGGGAGCGGAAACATTCTTGCCTCCTGCAGCGCAGAGAAGCCTTGAAGCAGCTCCTGCAAGAAAAACGGGCATTCCCGTATTACCGCATATCATGGGAGATGACAGCACGGCTTTTGAAACAGCTTCGGGATTCTTCATAAGATAAAGAAGGGCAGCCGTGCTTCCCAGAGAATGGGAATAAATATATATTTTTTTGTTACCGCTCACGGGCATTACCGCTTTTTCCGTAAACACTTCAAGATCCCTTGCGTATGTGTCAAAGCTGTCAATACCCACCGTTTCTTTTTTGTCCGAGCCGTGGTAGGATTTTCCGTGTCCTCTGAGATCAGGCACAAATACGCTGTAGCCTGCTTTTCTGAAATAGTATGTGATTTCGCGGAATTTCTCGGCTGATTCACAGAAGCCGTGAAGAATTATAACACTGCCTCTCGACATAAGCTTTTCATATGCCTCATAGTGCATTCTTTTTCCGTCAAAGGAGATATAATAACCGTCAGTGCGCCTTTTTTCAAGGTAAGGCTCCACCGTATTTTTCATTGTGATACCGTAAGCAGCATCATCAATAATTTCTGTTTTTTCCAAAAATTCCAACATAATCATTAACCGCCTAAAAGACCGCCCACATCAATTTTGATTCCGCCGTCGCTTCCCGACATGGGCAGATAGGGCATAATTGATTTTGCAATGTTCATAATGGGCATCGACTGAATATAAACTCTTCCGGGGCCTGTTACTCTTGTGTTGAAAAGTCCCTCGCCGCCGAAGAAAATATTTTTTGCACCCTTCACGGTTTCTATATCCATAGTACAGGATTCCGTCATAGCGGCAAGATAGCCCGTATCGATCACAACGCTCTGTCCGGGAGCCAGATCATACACCTTACAGCTGCCGTCTATTTCAAGAAATACCATTCCTTCGCCGCTTATTCTCTGCATAATAAAGCCTTCGCCGCCGAAAAGTCCGGCGCCGATTTTCTTCTGGAAGAACACAGAAAGCTCAACAGAAGCCTCAGCAGCAAGAAAACCACGCTTCTGAATAACGATTTCTCGACCCGGTACGATATCAAAAGCGCGTATCTCGCCGGGGAAACTGGAAGCGAAAGCTATCATACCTGCGCCGCCCTGTGCGGTATAGCGATTCTGGAACAGAGAGTCTCCGGCAAACATACGTCCGAGTGCCTTGCCAAGACCGCCGTTTGTGCCGGTCTCCATCTTCATGTTGGGTGA
>JAZNSD010000114.1:0-1849 GCA_045591055.1 Acutalibacteraceae bacterium
GTCGATTAATTGTTATTATTAACCAAATCGCTTGAAAATGGTGAGAATAAGTGTTAATATTATAGAAAGGATACTCCCCATAGAATTTATGAACAGGAGAAAATACTATGAAAGACAAAAAGAAGATTATTATTTCGGTTATTTCCGTAGTGGTTATTCTCGGAATTATCGCAGGTGCTCTGGCGTTATATTTCACAAGATACTTTAAAGACGAAAATGATACCGAAGAATTTTACAGACAGAATGTTGCTTCCGTCGGCTACGAAAACACTATGGAAACCGCTTACCCGTTTACAGACGTTTACGGCATCATTGACGAACATTTCAAATCTGAATTGCCCGAAGGCAAAACCGAAAAGAAGGTTGCCATAATCGGTTATGACGGCTGCCGTGCAGATATCCTTGCAGAAAAGCAGGACAACGGTGCAATAAACTATCTTCTTGATAACGGTGCTTCAATCAACCTTACCTATTGCGGAGGCGTGAATTATCCTGCAGAAAACACTCAGGCAACTTCAACTGCACCCGGCTGGTGTTCAATGCTTACGGGTGTATGGTCTGACGTACACGGAATTACAGGCAACGGAATAACAAAAGAACTTGAGCCTAAAACCCTTATGACTTCTCTTGTTGAAGAGAACGTTATTGATGACGCCGCATTCATCACAAAGTGGAAGGGGCACTTTTCAAGGGACGGCGCAACATACAACACCGAAAAAGCTTATTGCGAAGAGAATGACATCGACGTTGATTTTAACCTTCGTAAAGGTCTGAAAGATGTTCACACAGGAGCAATGGAAGAAATAACAAGCGAAGACTGTGCAGACTTTGTGCTTATTATTTATGAAAACACAGATTCTGCGGGACACAATTTCGGATTTACGTTCAATAACTCCGTTTACAAAAACGGATTCAGAACCGAAGATGCTTACGGCTACGAAGTAATAAAAGCCATTGAAGCAAGAGAAACATATGATACGGAAGATTGGCTCATTATCGTTACTTCAGACCACGGCGGAATCGGCACAGGTCACGGCGGTCCGAGCATTCAGGAAAGAATGAACTTTGTTGTTATGAACAAGAAATGGGACTGATACAAATCGGAACCTCCCTGACATAATCCGGGAGGTTCTTCCTTTGATGCAACTTTTATAAAGATACGGGAGAAATGACCATGTCAAGAAAATACTCACATGTAATAGTTATCGGCGTTGACGGTGCAGGCAGCTGGTTCAAAGATGCCGACACACCGAACTTTGACAAAATATTTGAAAACGGTGCAATTACGTATAAAGCTCTTTCTTCAAAACCCACCATCAGTGCAGAATGCTGGGGTTCAATGCTTATCGGAGTCGGTCCCGAAATTCACGGGCTTACAAACAGCATAGTTTCTTCTGTTCCCTATGATGTGAATTCTCCGTTCCCTTCACTTTTCAGAAGAATCAGAGAAGCGTATCCCGATGCCGTTCTCGGTTCATATTGTGACTGGAATCCCATCACCTACGGTATAGTCGAAAACAATATCGGTGTTTCCCACGCCACGGCACACGATACCGAGCTGACACCGATTGTCTGTGATTATATCCGTGAAAACAAACCCGACTTTTTGTTCGTTCACTTTGACAGTGTTGACGGTGCGGGTCACTCAACGGGTTACGGGCTTCCTGCTTTTATTGAGCGTATTCACGAGGTGGATTCGCTTATCGGCGATGTTTACTCTGCCGTTGAAAACACAGGAATGCTTGATGATACACTTTTTGTTGTTATTGCCGACCATGGCGGTTCCAATGATGAAAACTGCAAGGGTAGTCACGGCGGATGGACAGATGAAGAAAAATATGTAACCTTT
>JAZNSD010000115.1:0-14720 GCA_045591055.1 Acutalibacteraceae bacterium
ATTGTATGACACCGATGGAATACCATGCAGCATTCGCCGCATGAGAATTCCCCATCCCTCCTGTACAGGAGGGATGGGGAATGGATAGATAAACTACTATTTTTGTTATTTCGTCTGTCTACTTGACAGGGGGCACATCAAAGAAAACAGTCAAAAAGACTTGGATTGAGGATGTTGTTGTTGACAGTATCCGAAGACTTATTATGAATGATGAAACCATTGAGTTTTTAACTGACCAGGCACTTGAAACCTTTAATAAGGAAAGCACTGTTCTCCCCATACTGCAAAAGCAATATGCACAGACTCTTACAGCGATAAACAACCTCATTACTGCAATGGAAAAGGCATCATAACACCTACTACCAAAGAGCGAATGGAAGAGCTTGAAATGGAAAAGAGCGAGCTTTCAATCAGGATTATGAAAGAGGAAATGTCAAGACCAAAACTGACCCGTGAGGAGATTTTATATTGGTTCTACAAATTCCGTAAGCTCAATCCAAAGAAGCTTGACCACAGAAGAACCTTAATAAATAACTTTGTAAACTCAGTATTCTTATTTGAAGACAGAATGGTAATTACCTTCAACTTCAAAGACGGTACTGAAACCATAACCTTTGCCGACCTCGAAAAGTCGGCATTGGGTTCGGATTTCAAGGTGTCAGGTGCACCATATTGAGTATTCATAAGGGATTTGACCTGTGAATACTCAATTTTTTTGCTTAAAATAGAGTTTTGTATATATTTTGATATATTTTTTATGTATCGTCGCATTCCTTTCGGAGTGCGACTTTTTGTTTTCGGTTTTTATACGGGTTTTAGGGCTGTCCCTAACAATTAGAATTTGTATGCACAAATTCAATGCTTGCTAAGACTTATCCCGCGCTTTTTACTGTTTTTTAGTTGGTTTGCTATAGCATTTTTTCACATCCTTTACTTAGAATTTTTTATTATAAAATCCTCGTACTGAAACTTAAAGTACAAGGATATGTATTTAGGTTGATTTGTGTTATAAATTTGTGTTATAATCATCTTAATAAACTAACTTATCGAACATTAAAAAACAAGAAGATAACAATTTATAATAAAAACACAAAAATTATGGGGAGGGAGATCATGATGAACAAGGAAAACAAAAAATATCTAATACCCACACTTGTTGCCGTAATGCTTATGTTTGTGTGGATTTTTGTCACCGTAGCTCTTACAGGTGAGCGTGAGATTTCGGATTTCACCGATAAAGATAAAATGGTTTTTACAAGTTTTATAATCGTTGAAATATTAACATTGGCTTCTATTATAATTTTTATCATTAAAGCACAAAAGCTTGTTAACAAAAATATTACCAATATTCAAAGCAATATAAAAATGCCCGTTGATAAACGCAGAGTTGCACTTACTGTTGCATCATTTATAGCAATAATTGCAACTATGTTTGGTGGCATTTTTGCAAAAAAATTAATAGACACTTTCCCAGAAAATATTATCGGTATTATTGCTATCTCCACATTACTTTTACCGATTTTATTCTTAATAATAAATATTACCGCAAATCGCATTTATGTCAAAAAATTAAAGCAAAAATCTATTGCCGAAAACCAACAATACTGGCTTGCACACCGTGATAATCCCGAAAAAACCATAGCAAAAAAACTATCTTTATTGAAAATGCTTATAAGAATTAATGATTTTTATAGTGTGCTTTTGGCTGTTTGTGCTTTTGTTTCGGCGTTTTTCTTAGGTGTTATCAGTGATGGTGGTGATTCTGTTGCCCCGTTGTTCGTATGTTATATGGTTCTGTCAGGTGCCACAATAAGAATACGACTGAAGCCCTCTGACAAAATTTTTGAAGAAGATAAGACTTATGTTCTCGAAAAAGATTACCCTGTTCTTTATGATTTAGCCAGAAAAGCTGCAACTGCAACAGGATGTACCGAAACAATAAAAATCGCCATACTTGACGATTTTAACGCAGGAGCAGCCATAATAAATAATACAATTTCAATTCAGCTTGGTGCCCTTTTGCTAAATGGGTTATCAGAAGATGAAGTATATTGTGTTTTATTGCACGAATTCTCCCATATAAAAGATGAGGTCAGACAAGGAAGAATAGGTAAGTACAACCAGTATATATGTGACATACACAACAATAACATAGCAAATATTTATTCAAACATCACCAAGCACCTGTTCACTTTTATTGATACTTATTTCAATATGCAGTACAACCTATATTTATATTCGGTTTCGCTCACCCGTGAAACTGCTGCAGATAAAGCTATGGCAATTTATGGTAACAGCAAAACAGCCGCATCTTCTTTAATTAAAATCAAATATTATGAGCTTTATGACTGGGAAAAAGGAACTTATGACACAACCTGCAATATGGAGTCCGAGGGATACGATACCAATTCTTTAAATAACGAGTTGCAAAGATTCAAGGAAGCTATACAGCTGAATGCTGAAAAATGGAACGGGCTTATAAACAAAGAAATACTTTCACGCAGTGCATCACATCCCACTTTAAAAATGAGACTGGAAAGTTTGGGGATAAATGAAATTGAAACATTGCATATCGAAAGTTCGAAGGAATATATTGCAGATTGTGAAAAAGCCATTAAATATGTAAGTTCTTTAATTGCAGAACAAAGCAAAGATTCTTACACAGAATATCGCAAGTACTATTACGTTGAGTCGAAAGAATTGATTGAAAAGTGGGAAAGCAATGGCAGATACATAATTGCGGAAGAATATGGTGATATATGCGATGCTCTGCGTCGTTTGGGGCGAAACACAGACGCTCTCGAATTATGTGAAAGTGCTATCAAACTTCTTGATGATACAGGCGCATGCTACGCTTACTTTATAAAAGGATGTTTTTTGCTACATTCATTTAATGAAGCAGGTATTGAATATATTTATAAAGCTATTGAGAAAAACCACAACTATGTTGATGAAGGTCTTGCTGTAATAGGTCATTTCTGTTGCCTTACAGGACAAGAGGACCAATTGGAAATTTATCGCAAAAGAGTAATTGCTTTAACCGAAGATAATAAAGTCCAATCGGAAGCTTCTATCCTCAATAAAAAAGACAAGCTTTCAACTGAAAGTCTTCCCGAGGGTATGCTTGAAGATATACTTGAACATATCATATTTGAGTGTAGCGACAACATAGAAAAAATTTATCTTGTTAGAAAAACAATAACCGACAACTTTTTCACAAGTGCATTTGTTATAAAAATGACTCCTGATACAGATGATGATACCCGATACAAAATTTTACATAAAGCCTTTAATTATCTTGATACTTGTAGTGATTGGCAGTTTTCTTTATTTGATTACGATGATGTGAAAAATGTTAAAATAGAGGATATTGCTGGCAGTTGTGTTTATTCACAGTAGCGCTCCCCTTTTCCTTGCATATTTTCTGACAGTTTTAGGATACATTCTTTGTTGTTTTAAACAAATCCCTTATGACCACTCGCACCAAACAAGAAAAATCCGAACCCTTTCCCAACAGAAAAAGGGTTCGGATTTTTTATTTATTTTTAATCATTTGTGTAGTAAAGAATCCTTATCTGTAATGAGTTTTTTTGATAGCATTATGCAAGAGATATCAGAACTCGGTTACGCCGTAAGGCAGAACGCAGTCTTACTCCGTTATAAACATTGCAGCTCAAGATAATTTCTGACCTTGCTGTCGCCGTCAATGGCATCTCTTGAAAGCCAGCTTGCAATTGCAGAGCCGCCAAGCGAAGCGTTGAGCACACCTACGGGCATATCAAGCTCTTCTATCATCTGCACCGCCCTTTGCCTGAGCAAGGGGATACTGCATATTGCTCTGACCGCTTGCCAGCCACAGTTCACCGAAAACAACGTTATCAAGCTGTGCAAATTCGGCGGAATTTTCTTTGAGAATCACTTTGTATTCTTCATAGCTGCCTGCAGGAGCAGGGAATGATACGGTGAAAGTGCCGTTGCCGGCAACGAGATTTGACACTATAAGAAAATCGGAAAGCACTGCGATTATTCATCTGACCGATTTCATAACAATACCTTCGGTTGAATTATTGATTAGAGATAACACAAGCAATCTGATTTGATCACTTGTTTTATCATCGGATTAATCCAGATATATAACCTGCGAGCCCTGCCATGAAAGATAGTTTTTCTCTACACCGATTTCTTCAATCCATGCACGGACTTCAGGCGTCAGAAGCACAAGAGATTCGTGGGAGTTATTCCACACCCATGAAGGCGTAGGCCACAGGCAGATTTCGGGTGCGGCAGCTTCGTAAAATTCTTTCGATACACCTGCCTGACCGTGGTGTGACATTTTGCATATATCACAATCAAGAAGCTCCTTGTATTCGGGGTTTGCAAGCACCTTGTTGCCTGAGCTTACAGCGGCATCTCCTGTAAACAATATGCTTTTTTCGCCAAGTTCCATACGGAATATCAGTGAGGAATCATTGACTATCGGGTAAGCAGAGTCAAAGGTGTAAAGCACGGTTATTTTTGCTGCACCGATATCGAAAACATCGCCTTCGTTGATAACTTGAACCTTTTCGGGGAATGCCTTGCTTATTCTGTCAAACTCGGCTATCATTTCTGCGCCTTCCTCTGCGTCGGACGAATCGATGGCGGCATAGTATTCATAAGGTGCATAGTGGTGAATAACCTTGTCAAATTTCACCTGATTTGTGCGATTCTCAGCCACTTCGTTAAAAACCTGAACGTGGTCGGTGTGGGGATGGGTCAGAAACCAAACGTCAATTTTCGGTACAACCTGCCCCGTGACAGCCTTGAGATACTGAATGAAGTAATCGGTTTCAAAATTATAACCGCCGTCAATTGCAATAACCTTGCCGTCCTCGGTTGTGATGATAAAACTGTCGCCTATAGCATCTTCAACCGATTTGAGCATATGAATAGCATTTTTGTTCATAGTGTTGGGGACGCCCTCTTTTTTTATTATAAAATAATATTTGATACTGTTAAAAAACGCCCTGATTTTTGCAAACAGTTTATCGAAGAAAGCGATGAATGCACTGTCGCCGTTTTCTTCCTTTGCAGCAGATACAGCTGTCTGCTCAGGCTCTGCCTAAACGGCAAATGCCGGTGCTGCACATGCAAGCATCATAACCATAACAAGAATAATTGAAATAAATTTTTTCATATCGGCCTCCGTTACATATTTGTTGGATTAACTATATGGTAAAAATATCGCCGGATACCGGCAAAATCTTATTTCAAAAAACAGAAAAGATTTTTTGAAAAATTCTGCCATATCATTTTCTCCTTTTCAGCATATTTCAGTCCATTTTCACCAATAGCCATCTTGATTTTATCATTATGGTACAGAGAAGTAAATGACACATTTTAGTTAAAATAGTGTCCTTATTTGCTGAATTGAAATATACCGCAATCACAACAAGAATCTACAGTAAAATCATCATAAGCAAAGTATAAAGCCGTGAATGCTCAAGGATTCACGGCTTTATCGGTTATAATATCTATTTTACATAATATTCTTCTTTATTACACACTCAATTTCTTATTTGGTAACCATTTTGTCTCTGTATTTTTTTGGCGACATACAATGGAATTTACGAAAAACACGGTGAAAATAGCTGATGTTTTCATAACCTACAAGCTGCGAAATTTCCGAAATTCCGAGATTAGTGCTTTCGAGAAGAAAACAAGCGTGAGATATTCTCTTTTCTTGAACAAGATCCGTATAGGTTTTACCTGTCAGTTTTTTTATCTGCTTTGACAGTGCATTAAAATCGTAAAAAAGCATCTGCGAAAGCTCTGTCAGGCTGCCGCCCGCAAAATGTGCCTCTATATATTTCAGCACATGAAATATAAGGCTGCTGTCGTCACCGTTATAATCAAGGTCATCAATATGACTGAGAAGCTGAAGCAAAATAAGACCCATTGTTGTTTCGTTTATATTTCTTTGCTCCTGACGGTCATCAAGCAAATTCCAGATAAGATTTTCAATAAGATTCTGCACAGGCAGCACATCTAAAACTTTGAAATGGAGATAGCATGATTTGCCGTTGTCACCTCGCAAGCATTGAATTATAAAACTGTGCAGCAATGATTCCTCGCTGTTCAGCATTTCAAGAGCTTTTTCAAAGAAATGAGGCAAAACAACGAAATTGACCGCTATATCCTGTTCGGTTGAGGGCAGATTTTCCTGCCTGCAATTCTGGGTCATAAAAAGGATATCTCCCTCATTAAGAACAACGGTTTCATTGTTAATAATATTGGTTTTTGTTCCTTTATACATATAAATAATCTCAACGTAATCGTGGCTGTGTTCCGGAAAATGGTTAGTATTTGTATCGGCTCTTACTGCGATAAGCTTTTCTTTTTTCATTAACTTGGAGCCCTCAATGATGATTTTCTCATCATCAGTCTTATTTTTAAGCAAAAAAGAAGGATTTTTATATGTGTGCATGATAAGTCTTTCTATCAAGTCACCTCTCATAACAATCACCGCCTGTTACATACAGTATAACTTATAGCGGATGGTATTTCAACTCTTTTTGTTGCAAATAAGGACACTTTTTCATCTAATAATGACCTTTATTTTTTCTATATAAAATGATAGAATTTAAAATACAAAGAGTGTTTTCAGAATCATTAATACACTTCTGACAGATGAGAAAGAAGGCGAGACTCCATTTATGAAGCTTAACAAAAATGATGTTGTTCTGTTTTCAGGCGACTCCATAACTGACGGAAACCGAGGCAGGCGTATGGACTGCAACCACATTATGGGTCACGGTTATCAGTACATCGTTGCATCGCAGCTTGCACTTGAAAATGCAGAAAATATGCCCAAATTCATAAATAAGGGCTATTCGGGCGAGAGATCAGAGGATCTTCTCAGAAAATGGCAGACGGATGTCATCGATAACAAGCCGACCGTTTTAAGCATTCTTGTGGGAGTAAATGACGGCGGACACGGTTATTGTACAGAACTCACGCCCGATGAAACGGCACAGCGTTATGAAACGAACCTCCGTGCAATTCTTGAAAAAACAAGAAATGAGCTCGGCGATATAAAAATCATAGTATGTGAGCCGTTTTATTATCCGCTTGATAACTCGGACTGTTCCTATAAATTCACACCGCATCCCGACGGAGTGGAAGGACCTTTCAAAAGACCTGACAGTAAGGATACCGTGGATTCCTTTATATACCGTGAGGCGGCAAACGCAAAAATCAGGGCGGCAGCAAAAAAAGCTGCAGAGGAATTCGGTTGCATTTTCGTTCCTCTTTATGATAAATTCAAAGAAAATGCCCAAAGATCGAGAATGGAATATTTTATCTGGGACGGCACTCATCCTACCATAGCGGGTCATATGATTATTGCCCGCGAATGGCTGAAAGCCTGTGAAGATATAACGCAGTCATAAAGATTCTTTTTAATCAGCGTAATTTCAATAATCATTTTTGAAATTACTTAATTTAAGAAAATCGGGTGAAATTATGTCAACAGAAAGAGAAATTATTGAAACAGCTGACGACTCTGCATCTCTCAAAAACAGACGATTTGTCGGCACAAAAGAAACTGTTGCTTTTGTTCTTGAGGATACTGCTCAAAGCCTGAACATCGACAGTTTCAAAGAGCGATATATATATGATGTTGTAAAAATCGATTTCAACTATCTTGCTATTCAGAACATTGTTGCAACTGTGTGGGATACCATTAACGACACTTTTATCGGTGTTGTTGTTGAAAGGACCAGAACCCGCTGGGGTAAATTCAGACCATACCTTCTTCTCGGTCAGTTTCCGCTTACTGTTCTGGGGTTATGGTATTGGCTGATTCCGTTTATCTTTCCCGACACTCCGGGAGATTACCTTCCGAAATGGATTTTCTATTTTGCAATGTCACTCATTACCGAAACCGCCGGTACTTTTACAGGCATTGCACGTTCGGGCTTCGGTTCAACTATAACTCCCGAGCCGTTGGAGCGTTCGAGGCTTATTGCGACTGCAAACCTTATGTCGCATTTCCTTGAAGATATCCCAAATCTGGCATTCGGTTTCCTCTATGACCTTGTAATCAGCAACAAGATTAAAATCAGGCTTCCGAAGCTTTTTGCAAGTTTCGGTGTTTCATTTGCACTTATCAGCGCTTCATTTTGTCTGTTTTTCTTCCTTAACACAAAAGAAAGAGTTCCGCAGACCATTAAAAAACCAAGCGTAATTCAGGGACTGAAGGCTATCGTCACAAACAAACCTATGCTTATTTGTGTGCTTTCAAATTTCCTCGGAGGCTTCGCTGTCGGCACAGGCCGAACGAACTTCTATATTGATGTCATCGGGTCTATTACATGGCAAACAATTGTCGGTATTCCTGCTTTCCCGATTAAGTTTATCAGCTACAGCTTTGTTGAACCGCTGAGAAAGAAATTTTCAACAAAAGCTCTGTGGATTTTTGAAGACGCCTGGACTGACTTCCTGTGGTTGGCTGTTTTCGGCATAGGTTCAATCAATAACAACTTCCAGAAAAAGCATATTATTTTACCGCTTATGGCGATTGAAGAAATCTTTGAAATGTGCATTTACGGATTAAGACGTGTTATTCCCGCAGAAATCAGTAATGAAACAATGGACTACTGCGAATGGAAAAACGGCTACCGCGCTGAGGCTATGATAGGCGTTGCGCAGTTAACAATCGCAAAGCTTCAGATGGCTGTCATGGGCAGTATTAACAGTCTCATTCTCAAGGGTATCGGTTACGTTCAGGGAGCAACTGTCGGAACTCAGGCAGACAGAACAAAATGGTGGATTTTTGCTCTCGGTACAGGCATTCCCCGCATCACAGGTGCTCTCGGTATCATACCCAAGCTTTTCTATCCCATTTCAGCTGAAAACCGTGATCAGATGTACGCTGAACTCCGTGAAAGAAGAAGTAGGGTCGCGGAAAGAATGAAGGATGCAACAACTGCCGAAGAGATTGCGGAAATCGCAGATTCACAGTTCATCAACAAATAACTGATATATAAACTATAAAAAACTCCGCATATCAGATATTTTTTGATTCAGTTGTTTTTTATTCGTTGTATTACAGCTTGTGAAAAAGGAGTTTATGTTATGAAAACATTTTTGTTTCAAGGTGATTCAATAACAGACGCAAACAGAGATGATGAGGAGCTGATCAATTCCGGCTTAGGCTGCGGATATGCATTTTTCATAGCTTCTGAATTTGAAAAGAATAACAAAGAACATATCAGATTCATTAACCGAGGTAAAAGCGGAGACAGAATTACAGATGTTTACGCCCGAATCAAGGAAGATATCATAAACTTAAAACCCGACTGTATGTCAATCCTCATAGGTGTCAACGATGTTTCTCACGAGCTGACTATGAGCTGCGGTGTCAGTCCAAAAAAATTCAGAATGATTTATGAGATGCTTATTGATGAAATCAAGGAAAGTCTTCCTGAAATCAGAATTATAATATTAGAGCCTTTTATCTTAAAAGGAGCCTGCACAGAAAAATTATGGAATGATTTTTCTTCAGAAGTAAGAAAAATGGCTGAAATATCAAAGCAGATTGCAGAAAAATATGATTTTGATTTTGTTCCGCTTCAGAACAGATTTGACGAATTATCCGCTGACGGTAACACGGGTTATTGGACAGCCGACGGCATTCATCCCACTATTGAAGGACATCATATTATTAAAGAGGAATTACTGAAAGTTATTGAAAAATACATATAGTTTGAAGCCGGTTTTACTCATATTTTAAGTAAATACCTTATGAACACTCGTACCAAAGCAGAAAAATCCGAACCAGCTTTCCCAATAGGAAAAGGGTTCGGATTTTTTATTTTATATAATTGTCCTGACCTCACTATTCAGGGTGAAGAATACCGGCTGCAACAAAATGCTGCTTTACGTTTTACTTGAATCAGATCGGCTTATGATGCACTGACAAGCTTTTGAGTTACAAGCATAAAGAAATTTATAACCCAACTAAAGAAGGACTTGAAGAAAGCTGAGATTTTGCCGATGCCGTTATCGGGTTTATCGGTCTTTTCGTCAGCAACCCAGTTTTCGGTATTGCAGTTCTCTTCTGTCATAACAGCCATTGTATCATTTTCGGCATCGTAAACCATATACTGGGTATAAGGCAGATCATTTACAGTGAGCTGGCTTTCTGCTGTAGCAACAGTATGCACGATCTCATCCTCATATTTATTCCACAAGGTATGGCTTGAGCCTTTTACAAACCATGTGGAATCGGGATACAGACAGGTTGATGCATCAACTCTCTTATCCGGAGAAACATACTTTGCCTTTTCACCGAGAGAAGAAATATATTCATCGCTGAGGAACGTATAAATAGTTGATGCGGTAGCACCGAAGGATGACCTTTTAACAGATGTGAATTCGTCAGCAACAAGTTCAGATGAGCTGCAGATGGGAAGAAGCTGATAGCCGTATTTTGAAAGGATTGCCACATTGATATCCTCTTCACCGAAGCTCTTCATAAGAGCTGTAAGATTATCTCTTACCAAAGTATCGTAGCTTTCTATCTTTTCAATGAGTCCTGCGTATTTTGTTCTCTTTTCGCTGCCTTCCTCGCCGAAAACATAAAGCATTGCTTCATCATAATCCTCAGGGCTTACAGCTGCCCAATAGTTAGGCCAGGTATAAAATGTAGAAAGAGCAAGTGCAGAGGTAACACCCTTGACAACCTTATAGTATATCGTTCTTTTTACCAATTCAGTAGCACCGTCAATAACACCGCTTTTTTCGAGAAGGTCTATGGTAGCATTGATAAAAGGATGAATCTCAAGTGAATCCGAAAAATCTGCAAGAGTTCTGTTGATGGCATTTCCGTCAATTGCGAATTTTCCGCTGATGGGCTCACTTAATATTTCAGCACCTGCGGCAACACTGCCGTAAAAAGAAATACCGTGAATACTGTCGGTGCCGTATTTTGCAACATAAGCGAGAACAACAGACGTACCGAGGCATCTTCCGACTATAGCAACCTTGTCCTTGCCTGTAATCTTCTTTACAGCTTCTACATAATCGTTGAAGTCATCAGCAACAGCAACGGGGTCAAGTCGCCAATCATACCAGAAGCGATAATCGTACATACCGTATGTTCCGTTTTTATCGGCTTTGTTGGTTTTAACAGCCTTTGCCATATAGGATTTTCTTGCATTTGAAATGCCTGTTCCGTTAACTGCATCACCGTTATTATCAAGAACTATGTCGTAGAACAGCTCTGTAATCTCCTCCTGAAGCTTTTCATAATAATTATCCCATTGATCAAGAAGAACACCTTCAAACAAAAAGGGCTTAAGCACATTAACAACAGAATCTACAATTTCAGAATCTCCGTCATCCCCTTCCGTTTTGTCTCCGAAGTAATTCATAATTTCAGATGGCCTGAAAAGACGCTTGTTATTTGCATCATACAGAGGGTCACCGTCGCCTGCAATAAGAATTGTAGGAACTGTGCTTCTTGTTGTTGCATCCTCAGCGGCAAGCGCAGGAACAAAAAGAGTAAACAGTAAAAGAACTGCCAGCGTAATTGACAAGACTTTTTTCATAGATATATCCTCCTTAAAACAAATAATTATGGAAATATTAACATAATTGTTTTTTGCTGTCAACAAAGTATATTTTTTGTTTATTATTCTATATGCACTGAGAAGTTGAATTTACATACTTTTTATGATAAAATAAAAAAAATAATCACAGATATACTGTCAGAGAGGTTACTATGCAGATTATACAGACTGTTATTTCTTATCTTGCAATAGCGGGAGCTTTTATTGCTTCGCTATTTTCATGGGGAGAGCGTGAAATGATTCCTTTTACAAATGATTATGAACTTCCTGAAAATATTCCTGACTACAGCGTTATTTCCGCAGAAGAAAAAAATGACTGGTCAGCAAAATGGATATGGGACAAGGAAAATATCGGGAAGAAAAATGTATGGATGTGCTTCAATAAAACTGTGAAGCTCGAAAAAAAACCAGATAAACTCATTGCCTATATTTCCGCTGACTCAAAATACTGGCTTTACATAAACGGAGAAAATGTAGTTTTTGAAGGAAGTGTAAAAAGAGGTCCCGACAAAAACAGCGGTTATTATGACAGCATTGATATTGCTCCCTATCTTAAAAAGGGGGATAATTCTGTTTCTGCACTTGTATGGTACTGGGATGATGACACAAGCTATTCTTACTCGGGCAGCGGTCAGGGCGGCTTTATTTTTGAAGCCGTAAATGAGGAAATATCAATAGTTTCCGACGAAAGCTGGAAGGTAAAAAGAAATGAAGCTTTTGTTGACAGTTCTCTTTATCCGCCCAACTACAGACTTCCCGAATACAGTATTTATTTTGATGCAAGAAAAGATACAGAAAACTGGCTTGCACCTGATTTTGATGCTTCCGCCTGGGAAAATGCAACCGAATATGATACCGGCTCAGAGGGTGTATACGGAAAGCTTTATCCCAGAGGAATCCCGATGCTGAAGGATTACGGACTAAAGAATTACGAGAACTCCTCCGACTATGAAAACTATACGGTAAAATCACTTTTCGGAGAAAAAATCACAGTAGATATCCCTTATAATGCACAGCTTACTCCTTATCTGAAGGTATCTGCACCTGCAGGAAAGAAAATCCGTATTACAACGGAAAATACCCTTATCGGTGCGGTTTCAACCACATACATCACAAAAGAGGGAGAACAGGAATTTGAAGCCCCCGGCTGGTTTAACGGTGAGCATATCACATATAAAATCCCGAAAGGAGTCACTGTTATTGAGCTTAAATACAGAGAAACAGGGTATGACAGTGAATTCAGCGGTGACTTTAAGTGTGATGACGAATTTATGAATTCTCTGTGGCAGAAATCTCTTCGCACTCTCTATGTTACAATGCGAGACAATTTTATGGATTGCCCCGACAGAGAAAGAGCACAGTGGTGGGGCGACGTCACCAGCGAAATGATAATGACTATGTATTCAATGGACACTAACTCTTATCTTCTGTATCAGAAGGGTGTTGAGGCAATGCTTTCCCACACCGATGACACAAAGGTGCTTCAGACAGTTGTGCCCATAAGCGGTGATTATTTTGAGCTTCCCGTTCAGCAGCTGGCAGGCATAGTGGGATTTATGACCTATTATGAATACACAGGCGATAAAGCCTTTGTCGAAAGGGTATATGACGCTTCTGTTGATTATCTGAAGCTGTGGGAAACAGGGGAAAACAATCTTGTTGTTCACAGAAGCGGCTCCTGGGATTGGCCCGACTGGGGCTCAAAGGCAGATATGACAGCTATTGAAAATGCCTGGTATTATTATGCACTCACCGCAGCAGAGCAAATGGCTGAGCTTACAGGAAAAGACAGCGACTTATCTTTCATCAAAGAACGAAAAGAAATAATCGCAAAGGGATTTTCTTCTCTCTGGACCGATGAAGGCTTCAGAAGCAAGGACGTTAAAAAATGCGATGACAGAGCAAATGCCCTTGCTGTTTTGTCGGGACTTGCAACAGAAGAGCAATATACAGCAATCATTGACGTGCTTAAAAACACAAAGAATTCAAGCCCTTACATGGAATATTATGTCCTTGAAGCTCTTTGCAAAATGGGTGAATATGAAGCGGCAAAAGACAGAATCAAGGACAGATATAACGGTATGATGAGTGAGGACTACTCTACCCTGTGGGAATTCTGGGATTCCTGGCGAGGCACTAAAAATCACGCCTGGAGCGGCGGTCCTCTCGTGATAATGAGCAAGCACTTTGCAGGCATCACACCCACGGAAGCCGGCTATGAAAAAGTAAAAATAGATCCGCAGTATACGCTTTCTGAGAATATGAGCTGTACTGTTCCCGGTGTTAAAGGCCTTATAACTCTTGATTACAAAAAAACAGCCGACAGCTACACGGTAAACGTCAGACTTCCCGATAACATAAAGGCTGATATTTATGTGCCTGCCGGTGCAACAGTAAACATCAATTCCGAAGCTTATTATGAAAACGGTAAATATGTAAACGGAGAAAACACTGAGAGCATAAAAATTACAGAAAAAAAAACAGTAAACACTTGTTGAATTTATTTCTGATGATGCTGTGTGCACTCTGAAAATCTGTTATCTACAGAACATCTCAGCAGAATTGAAAACGGAACCTACAGACCCAGCATTACATTGATAGAAAAGCTTTGCAACGTGTTTTCTATCAATGAAGCTGAGCTTATGTTCGGAATATCATCTGAAAAAGAATACAACAAAGAATTGTATAATAAAATTGAGCTTTTATCAGAAGAAAAAAAGCAGATCATTCTACAGCTTATTGAATTAATGAAGTAAGCAATATAAAACAAAAAAACAAAGGGACAGAATCTTTTATCGGAATTCTGTCCCTTTGTTTTACTTATATTAAATTACTATACTTATAATTCTGACAGCAGATTATATACCCATTCAGCTTTTATCGGCTTCATTGAAGATATCGCCGCACTGGGGGCAGAATCTGGGGGGATTGTGGGGATCTTCGGGCTGCCAGCCGCATTTGTCGCACTTATATAAGGGTGCGCCCTCGGGCTTCTTGGCACCGCAGTTCATACAGAACTTGCCCTGATTTACACTGCCGCAGGAGCAGGTCCAACCCTGAACCTCTTCAGGCTTCTTACTGCCGCAATTGGGACAGAAATTACCT
>JAZNSD010000116.1:0-2417 GCA_045591055.1 Acutalibacteraceae bacterium
ATGTCACAAAAAGCATTTTTAAGAGCCGGCTATACGGCTACCTCCCTTCTTATGTCGTATATAAATCCCGAAATAGAAAGCGAATATAATAAAGGCGGAGAAAGACTTGGACTTAGCGTAAGTGTGAAAGTGCTTGATAAGGATAGCTTAAGTACGATTTATGTACCCGAAGAAATCAAAGGCTTTGTTCAGAAAATATACGAAAGGCTTGGTATGAAATATGATTTATGCCAAAGTGATGAGAAAGACGATTTTACAGAAATGTCTGCTGAAACAAGTACAGCCCTTAAAATGTCAAAAATCATTGTTCGCAGTGCAGGAAATGACATTGAAAAGGAATTCAGACAAGCTATTATGGACGCCATAAAGCAAAAGAGCGAAATGATTGAACTTGTTCTTTGTCTTAATTCAAAGAGCTGCTCCTATGCCTATGAGGTTGCAAAAAAATGCGAATTTTCACTTTCGGGAATTATTCCCGGAGCTGAAAACGGAGATTATATTATTATGCAGATGTTACTCGGTGATAAGATGGATTACGACAAGCTTGTACTGGTAGGAGAATTTGAAGAGTTAAGAAACGATATTGTTAATATATCAGGATATGATAAAAAGGAGAAATAATTATGAGCTATAAAACTTATACACCACAGGAAATTATTAAGTTTGCAAGAGAAAATTCGCCTTATTACAAGGAACTTTATAAGGATATTCCCGAAAACGCATCTTTGGAACAGCTTCCTTTAATTGATCAGAAGAATTTTTGGGATAACTGTGATAAGCACGGCGGAAAGGTAGCAACTGCAAAACAAACCGATGGACAGGTGTTCAAAAGCGGAGGTACTACAGGGGACCCCAAATATTCTCTGTATACAGCGGAGGAATGGCAGGGTATGTGCGAAGCCTGCGGTGCACTTCTTCCAAAAGGAGGACTTACTAACGGTGCTAAGGTTGCCAACCTCTTTTATGCAGGTGGTATGTATGCAAGCTTTTTATATACATACAGTATGCTTTATTTTTCACCTGCAAAGACAATTATGTATAACATTTCGGGCAATGGAGCAATCAGCGAAATGGCAGAAACCATACTTGACCATCAGATAAATTGTATAGCAGGTCTTCCGTCTATTATTACACAGATTGCAGCATATATAGATGAACATAAGCTTACGGGTTTTGCTGTTGACACAATTTATTTTGCGGGAGAAACATTTTATCCCGACCAGAGAGCAAGAGTTTGCAAAACATTTGGACGCGAGCTTGATTTTCGTTCGGTATTCTTTGCTTCAAATGATGGCGGTCCTATTGGTTATTATGCTACCGATTGCGGATATAATGAGCATCATGTAATGAGCGACCTTACACTTATGGAAATCATCGATCCGGACACAGGAGAAGTCATTACAGAAATGAACCGCCCCGGTGAAATATATATTACTTCTCTTTTTAAAACCTTAATACCGCTTGTGCGTTATCCTTGCGGTGATATGGGAGAATACACACAGCCTGAAGGAGTTCCCGACAGAAAATTCAGACTGCTTGGCAGAGCACAGACGGCTGCAAAAGCAGGATATGTCTCAATTTCACCACAGGATATTGCTGATGTGCTCCAGTGTGCATCAATTACTTATGATGCATATCAGATTATTGTAACCCATGATATGAAAGATAAATTTACATTCAAAATAGCAGTATCAGACCCTGACTCCGTAGACAAAGAAGCTTTTGTAAATGCACTCTATACTCAAAGACCTCTTCTTAAAGATGCAGTTGACGCTGAAGATGTATCAGAGCCTGAAATTGTATGGTGTAAGATGTCAGATCTTGAATATAATGCAAGAACAGGCAAGCTTAAAACAATCATTGACAAAAGGAGTTAATGAAATACAAAATTTTCGTTTAAAATTTTACGTTGTGGAGGGTGATACATTTGACATTGAAAGATTATTGCATTAAGGAAAAAAAGGCGTATTTGTTGGAAGAATGGGATGATGAAAAAAACCTGCCTTTTACTCCCGAAAATGTCAGTTCCGGAAGCACAGTTCCCGTATGGTGGAAATGTGAAAAAGGTCATTCATGGCAGACTCAGGTAAGAAGTCGTGCGAAATCACTCACAAGATGCCCTAAATGCCTTCAAATTGAGCTTAATAAAAAGCGAAAAGAAAAGGCAAAGGAATTTGCAAAGCGCCTGACATCTAAATAAGTTAAAAATTAAACTTTATATTTTTAAGGAGGTCATTTATTATGACAATTATCGTTTTAGTAGCAATTATTGCTACCGTGGTTTTATGGTTTATTTCAGTACAGAGAAAGCTCGTTGTAATGGACGAAAACATCAACAATTCAATGAGCCAGATCGGTGTTCAGCTTTCTTCAAGATGGGATGCACTTACTGCCCTTTTGGATTTAACAAAAGGATA
>JAZNSD010000117.1:0-11668 GCA_045591055.1 Acutalibacteraceae bacterium
TTCCTAAGACCGCTTGGCCTCCGACTTATCAGAGAAAGCCCCGCTATTATGCAAACTCCGACACCGGCTACTGCGGCAATGTAGTACTCGAAGACGGCACAATCGTTACCTCGGGCTATGGCAAGTACGATCCCGAATTAAAAGCCTCCGACGGAAAAACGCTTAAAACAAGCATCTGCTCAAAGAGGATTAATCTGAAGGATACAGACAGAATCCTTGCAGATATACTGAGCAAAAAATAAAGACCAAAGCGACCGCTTTGAACAAGTCCGTTAAAAACGGACAATAGAAAAAACAGACCCCCTATGGTAGAATAAAAGAAACTACCATAGGGGGAATTATTATGCCAAGAGAATACAGAAACATAAGTCAATACGAAAAAGAAATAATAGAGCTTTGGGAACAAGGCAAAACATTACAAGAAATAGGAGAAATGTTTGGCTTCACAAAGAATCAGGTTCAGAACTTTAAAACAAGATATAACATAAGACAGCGAAAACTCGCGGCAGGAATGACATTAAAACGCAAAGGAAGACCAAGAAAAGATGGAAATGAATTACCTCCATCTATTCAACAATTAAGTAAGCTTACTCAGCTACAATATGAAATTGCAAGACAAGAGAGACACATAAAACAATTAGAAATGGAAAATGAGTTGATGCGGGATTTTCTCTCGCTTACAGAAAGGAAGTGAGAACAAGTGTAAAATATATGGTCATCTATCGACATAAGGATAATTATTCAATTAGTGAAATGTGCCGTTTTTTCAATGTGTCAAGAAGTGGATACTATGATTATGTAAAAAGAATGGATGTGCCTGCAAGAGATTTACTTCTTGCAGAAAAAATAAGAGAATGTCAGAGTAAGTGCGGTCAAACATACGGATATCGCAGAGTTCACTTATGGCTTGAAAGAGAAGGCATACACTATGATCCCAAAACAATATTGAGAGTTATGCAGAAATACAGCCTATTATCAGTAGTTAGGAGAAAGAGATATCGCAATTACAACAATCATACTCATCGTTATGAAAACCTTTTGAACAGAGATTTCAATGCAGAGAGACCTAATCAAAAATGGGTTACTGATATATCATACATAAAAACAAATCAAGGAACACTTTATCTTTCGATAATCAGAGACTTGTATGATAACAGTATAGTCGCATACAAAACAGGAACAAAGCAAAACCTTAATTTAGTGTTAAGTACAATCAGAGCAGCAAAGAAAAAGGAAAAGGTCACTGCAGAGCTGCAACTCCACAGTGACCAGGGCTTTCAATACACTTCACATCCGTATTTTAAGCTAACACAATCTTACAACATTACACCGTCAATGTCAAGAAAAGGAAATCCTTATGATAATGCAATGGCTGAAAATTTCTTTTCAATTTTAAAAACTGAATGCATTTACAGAACCAAGTTGCGAACCTATGATGAGGCTCGCCTCATCATAGGTCAATATATCCACTTTTACAACAACGAAAGAATCCAACTGAAAACAAAACTGACTCCGCTTGAAAAACGAAGTCAGTATGTCGCTTAATTTTTAATATTCTATCATTAAGGTCTGTTTTTGTGCTGTCCGCACAAATTGGGGCAGTTCAAAGCTTCAGGAAACCCTTTGTTTATCTTGTTTTATGCGGTCTGCACTTTTTTTACAGCCCCTTTTTTGTTTTATACTGTTTTGTTTTATACTGTGGGGTCTGCCTGAGAAAGCTCTGTTTCCATAGCACGCTTTTCTCTTACAAAAGCATAAATAGGCTCAAGTCTCTTCTTATCCAGAGGATAGCCGAATTTCATAAGAAGCCACACGCCTGTGTAAACAACAGCGGGAATCACGGTGCATATGAGCATTATCTTCTGGCTTGTGCCCTCAACAAAGCCGTAGGTGTCACCCGTATAATTTGCCCACTGCAGCAAGAAAAGTCCGCTGCCGTCAGCAATTGTCTGACCGAGCTTTCTTGAGAAGGTATAAACCGCATAAACGGCACTTTCGTTTCTGATGCCTGTTTTGTATTCCTGATAGTCGATAACGTCCATCACAACTGCCCAGCAGGTAAGGCTTACAAAGGTGTAGCCGAAGCCTATGAGAAGAAGGCTTGCCATAAATATCCAGGCAGGAAGTCTTCCTGTGGCGGGGAACAGTGCATTCAGGATATTCTGATTATTTGCAATAATTGCAATGATAACGGATGCTGCCGCGGCAATTACAGAGAAGTTTCCGCAAAGCTCCTTTTTGCCGAAGCGTGCAACAAGCTTGGGCGTGAGAAGCACAAATATTACCATGGGAAGATAGTTACAAACAGTACCTAATGTGCCGAGATTTGTATTGAGGAAATAGTTTTTATAAAGGTAGGCATTGAAGGAATTGAACTGCAGCTGACCGCTTATAAGCACACCTGCAAGGGCAACGGTAACAAAAGGACGGGATTTAAGAAGTCCTATGTATGTAGCCTTGAAATCGACCTTGGGTTCCTTGGGTGAGGGAACTCTCTCTTTTGTGGTCTTATAGCCCCATAAATAAAAAACAATTGAAAGAATACCCATAACAAGACCGAAAACAAACATCTTGTTTCCGTCGGCATCCTGAACTGCCTTACCTGTTACCTCATCTATAACAGGCTGACCCATTTCATTAAGCCTTGTTCTGTAAATAAGCATGGGAGCAAGAAGCGAAACAACAGCACCGCCTACGCCCGAGCCGATAGAACGGAAGGTGGAAAGAAGAGTTCTGCCCTTGGGATCATCTGTGATAACGGATGCAAGCGAACCGAAGGGAATGTTCATACCCGTATACATCATACCGTAGAAGGTATAGGCAACAAGTGATATAATAAAGAGAATAACCGTATTTGATGTGATCCCCCAGTCGTTCAGGGGCAAAAAGCACACCACGGTAGAAATACCTAAAGGTATTGCAACCCATTTGAGATAGGGTCGGAATTTTCCGTCCTTCGTCGGAGGCTTTTTTGCAACCATCGCACCCCAGATAGGGTCATTTATGCAGTCCCACAGTCTTGTGATAATAAGCATAATACCCGCATGTGCTGCAGGAATTTTCAGTACGTCTGTCATAAAGAGCTTGAGATAGCCCGAAATATAGGTGAGGTTAAACATATTGCCTGCTTCCGCAATAGTATAGCCCGCAGCCTCCTTTACACCTATCCTGTTAGGATGGTCATTGATTTCCTTCGGTTTCTTTTCTCTTGCCATAAAAAACCACCTTCTTTGCTTTGATACATAAATAATAGCACTTAAGCAGTAAAAAAGCAACACCGTAAAAAAGCAAGACTGTTCAGGAATAAAAAGAACAAAAAAAACAGCAAACAGCCTAATTACGGTATTGCTAAAATCTGAATTATAAGTATAATATATATTGACTTATAATAACGGAGGTCTGTAATGAAAAAAATACTTTCTTTGCTTTTAAGCATTCTTTTCATATTAACTCTCGTTTCCTGCGGTGATGATGGCACTGCGGGCACAACAGGAGAAGGCGGCACGGATGACATATCGGCTTCATATGACGAAAACGAATCCAATGAGCCCGAAACCACCCCTGCTTCAATTTTCACCGACGGCAAAATCGCGCGTGGCGTGATAGAAGACAAGGTTTTCACAAACACATCAACAGGTGTGAAATTCAGGATAGGCGATTCCTGGCAGTATCTCACCGATGAAGAAATTGCAAGCAAATTCGACATAAGCATTTCTCTTCTTGACAGAACGGTATTTGAGCACACTGTTGCAGAGATGTCCGTAATGTATGATATGGTTGCAATTGACACCGATACAAATGCACAGGTTGTGGTAGCATATGAAAATATCGCCCTCACATACGGCAAGGAAATAACGGAAGAGGAATATTTTGATGAGCTGAAAAAGCAGCTTGAATCAACTGTTCTGGAAATCACCTTCGAGGATAAGATCAAAACAGAAAGACTCAACGGCAACACTTATAAAAAGCTGGAAACCACCAACACCACCGACGGCTACAGCAGAACACAGACCTATTATGTAAGACCCATCGGTGATTATTTCTGTACTATACTCATAACCACCATAGGCGACAACCAGACCTCAAAGGTGGAAGCAATGTTCTCATAAAAACAGCTTCAAAAAAAAACGACAGCCCCGTAAGAAACAGCTCTTACGGGGCAGCTTTATTGAATTCATGGGAAACTAAGACAATAATATTTTTTATTGAAGCACAATTTTCTCACAGCTGTAGCCTGTAAGGATATCGCTTCTCTTGTCGGGCTGATGTCCGCCCGCCCAAAGAGTAATACCGCCGTCAGGGGTGACCCTGCTGCCGTCCTCAGTCACAGCCTTCAGCCAATATCTGTCGATATCGGCACACACTGTCTTTTCTTCACCTGCTTCAAGGGAAACGGCACATATTGCGCAAAGCTGGAAATTGGGAGTTATACTCTCAGAATATGTAAACTGCCCGTAAAACTGCACTCTTTCATCTGCCTTTATACTGCCGCAGTTTTTCACCCTTACGCTTACTTTCACATTGGTATCACTAATTTCCGTGACTTTGAAATCACTGTAAGAAAACTCCGAATATGAAAGACCGAAGCCGAAGGGGTACAAGGGTTCTTCTTCAATAAAGCGGTAGGTTCTGCCCTTCATTGAATAATCCTCAAAGGCGGGAAGCTCCTTATCGGCACTGTACACCGTAACAGGGAATCTGCCTGAGGGTGACACTCTGCCCGAAAGAATATTGCCCACTGCCATACCGCCCTGAGAGCCGGGATACCAGGCGTGAAGAATTGCTCTTGCGTGATTTCTTACCTTCTCCCCGAGATCCACAGCACTTCCGCAGAGAATAACAACGATAACATTTTCGCATACATCACACACAGCCTCAGCAAGCTTAATCTGGGTTTTAGGAAGATTGACATATCTTCTGTCGCCCTTCATAAAGAAGTCGTCACTGAAGCCTGACATTTCCTCACCCTCAACAGAAAAGTCAAGACCCAATGCAAGAACTGTGATATCGGCAGTGCTTGCAGCAGCAAGACCGTCGGAAAGAAGATTTCCGTGTCCGTCGTGATCAAGCATCTTTTCCTTATAATAGTTTGAACCCTTTGTAACAGCAATACTGGCCTCGGGGAAGGCTCTTCTGATGCCGTCTGCCACAGTTATATATTCGGAAGCGTGTCCGTTATAATTACCCTCAAGAGCTGATACGGAAAGAGAATTAGGACCTACTACAGCAATTCTCTTTGTTGTGTTTTTATCAACAGGAAGGAAGCCGTCGTTTTTCATCATAACAACACACTCTTCGGCTGCTTTAAGATTGAAGTCTCTGTGCTCCTTACAGTCAACCTTTGTAAAGGGTATGTCACTGTAGGGGCGAACCTCTTCAAATTCACCTAAAAGATGGCGGATAGTATAAAGTCTTTCACAGCTTTCTGTGATTTCTTCCTCAGTAACAAGGTCCTGCTCGTATGCATCCACAAGAGCTGAGTATGTTTCACCGCAATTGAGATCACAGGTGTGCTTAAGAGCAAGGGCTGCAGCCTCTGCTCTTGTTTCAACTATATGGTGGTCTCCGCAGATATCGGCAATTGCCCAGCAGTCTGAAACCACATAGCCGTCAAAGCTCCAGTCTTTACGAAGCACCTTGCTTAAAAGATATGAATGAGCGCAGCATGCCTCTCCGTTTGTTCTGTTATATGCACCCATAACACCGGTAACACCGTTTTTGACGGTATGCTCAAATGCGGGAAGATAGGTTTCGTGAAGATCCTTGAGAGAAATCTTTGCATCAAAGCCGTGTCTCATTCCCTCAGGACCCGAATGTCCCGCAAAATGCTTTGAGCAGGCAGATGCCTTGAGAAATTCTCCGTCGCCCTGAATACCCTTTATAAGAGCAGAGCCGAGAGTAGCAGAAAGAAACGGGTCCTCTCCGTATGTTTCCTGCCCTCTTCCCCAACGGGGATCACGGAAAATATTTATATTGGGCGTCCAGTAGGTAAGTCCCTTGAAAATGTCATAATCACCGAATTCCACACTCTTGTTATACTTTGCTCTGGCCTCAGTGGAAATAATATCACCGATTTTATTCACCGTTTCAGGATTAAAGGTGGCAGCCATAGCAATAGCGTGAGGAAATACCGTTGCAGTACCTGCTCTTGCCACGCCGTGAGCAGCCTCATTCCACCAATTATATTCTTTAATTCCCAGCCTTTCAATGGCGGGAGCATTATAGAGAAGCTGAGTTATTCTCTCTTCTACAGTCATTTTTGCCACAAGCTCCTTTGCTCTGAGCCTTGCAGTTGCTTTATCCATACTGAAAAACCTCCTTTGGATATTCAATTTAATTATACTCACATTAATAAAATAAACAAGGTATTTTTACTAATAACATGCAGGGCATTTTGTAAAAAATTTATCTTGTGAAAAAACCGGTAATTTGATATACTGAATCCATAGTATAAAGGAGGTCTTATCTATGAAAAAGCTTATTTCCTTGGTTTTATGCATGACACTTTTATTCTCCTGCTTCATTTTCAGTTCCTCTGCCGAGGACGCACTCCCTGAAAGCGAACACAACTACAGCGATAATTTCTACGGTGAATGGACTTATCAGGGAGACAAAAATGCAAAGGGTCTTCTCATTACCTTCTCTTATGATACCAATGTTGAATTCTCCTTCACAACTGACGTTATCTTCCCTGCATTCAAGGACGGAAATATCACGGTAGGCGACCTTGTAAACAGCTCCTACTGGTCAAAGCGCGGTGACTTCATAGGCATCTACGACGGCTACGGCGAGCTGGTTGACACCTACGACGGCTATGCACTTGCAGGCAAGACCGTTTTTGTAGGCGGCAACAATTTCACAATCGTTCTCTCCTCCGACGAGGAATATAACTACTACGGCTTTAAGGTAACCGATGTCACTCCCTGCTACAGCGAGGATGTTACCGAAATCACATATGTATCAGGCTTTGAAGAAACAGGCAGCATTACAAGATGCTATCTTAAGGGCACAGAAATCGAAACGATAAAAGAGTTCGAGAATAAAAACGGCTCTCTCAATCCCCCTCTTCAGGCCCTCACAGGCTGGTCAACCGAAGAAAACGGTGAGGCTGTTATCGGCACAAACGCTCCCATCACTGCAGATTTTGATGCTGTCACCCTCTATGCGGTATGGACAAAGGTGGCTCTCGCCCCCGAAGAGGTTTTCCCCTTCAGAAACTCCTCCCGTTATTTTGTTATTGATGATGAAGACCGATATGTCATGAATGAAGACGACTTCAGAATGCTTCAGCTGAATCTTTATAAAACCTTCGGCCCCGGTCCTCTTCCCAATCCCGCACTTTCAATAGTCCTTGCCACCTATCCTCAGTGGCCCTGGCAGGGCTCCTGCTACGGTATTGCCGCCGTTACTGCCCTTGACCACTACGGCATAATTGACGTAAAGGCAACTCAGAATGCCCAAAATCTCATTGATATGGAAATGGACAAGGAGCTTTTAAGCTACATAAACTACTACCAGGCTGTTGTGGCAGGCTCTTTCCTCATTGAAGACAAGGCATTTATAACAAACACATCCTCTTATACAAGATGTCTTGAAAATATGTTCAACTCCGTAAAGGAAGGCAACATTGTAATCTTCACCTTCTATGAGGGCGCCGCCTTCACAACCTACGGTCACACCGTTCTTTTCACGGGTGCATATACCGACGAAAACGGAAATCACGTGCTTATTGCCTACGACTGCAACTATCCCATGAATTACTACGAGGGGGATTATTCCACAAGATTTATAATTGAGCCCGATTTCAGTAATATTCATTACGAGAACGCAGATTCTATCGGCGCAGTCAACTGGACAGACGATTTCTCACAGTTCAAGGCATTTGATATAGACGGCAACACCGACACCTTTGCCTGGTATAAAGCACTTCTCAATCACTTCGTCGAAATGCTCACAAGATTCTTCAATCTCCTCTTCGGCGGACTCAAATAAATATATATCATCAGGCCTTTCCCCGTACAAAAAAGTACGGGGTTTTTCCTTGCCCTTTTCCGGCAAGACTGTAATTATAAATACTGAATATTGAATTTCATATAAATTTATGCTAATATAGTTAACCGATGTAAATTTTCAGGCAAATTATTTTTTTCTCACGAGGAGAACGTTTTATGAAAAATAAAGTAATATCAGGCTTAATCTCACTTCTTTGTATGTCATTCATTCTCTCATCCTGCAATATGTCGGCTCTTTCAGGGCTTCTCGCAAAAAAGAGCGATACTCCCACAGCAGAAGAAACAACCACCGGCGGCATTATCACCCTTCCCGATGCAGCCGTTACTGAAGACAGCGCAGATGATGATATTTACGATATCGAAAATCTCACTCTCCGTGAAAAGGTGGGTCAGCTGTTTATTGTCCGTCCCGAGGTGCTCGACAGCACTCTCACAGAGGCTACGGAAGTAACCGAAAATATGAGACAGTTTATGAAAAAATACCCCGTGAGCGGTGTTGCTATGTTTGCGATCAATATCACGGGGGCTTCCCAGATTACAACCTTCAATACCGAGCTTCAGAATGAAAGTAAAATTCCTTTGTTCATCTCAATCGATGAAGAGGGCGGAAATGTTGCCCGACTTGCTAATAAATCTGTGCTCAATCTCAAAAAATATGAAAGTGCAGCCGCTGTGGGTGCATCAGGCAATCCTGCAGACGGACTTGAAATGGGCAACACAATAGGCTCATATCTCAGAAGCTTCGGTTTTAATATGGACTTTGCTCCCGTAGCCGATGTAAACACAAATCCCAATAATACGGTCATAGGAAAGCGTGCATTCTCTTCAGACCCTGCAATTGCATCAGAAATGGCTCTCTCCTTTGCCGAAGGACTCAAAAACAATCAGATCACTCCCGTTTTCAAGCACTTCCCCGGTCACGGTGATACCAATGAAGACAGCCATTCACTTCTTGCAGTAAACAACAAAACCCTTGAGGAAATGGAAAGCTGCGAATGGCTTGCATATAAAAAACTCACAAAAGACGATTGCGTTATGGTGGGACATATCGCCACTCCCAATCTCACAGGCAACAACACCCCCGCCACTGTATCTTATCAGCTGGTAACAGACTATTTAAGAAACTATCTGGGCTTTGACGGTCTCATCCTCACAGACTCCCTTCTTATGGGTGCCGTTACCAATTCATACACCTCCGCTGAGGTATGCATCGGTGCACTTAATGCCGGCTGTGATATTCTTCTTGACCCTGCAAACTTTACTGATGCTTTTGAAGCTGTGGTAAAGGCAGTTGAAAACGGAGAGATCAGCGAAGAAAGACTGAATGAAAGCGTGCGCCGTGTGCTCGAATTCAAAAAAGCAAGACACAACGCTCTGGTATCTGTAGGATAATTCAATCAGGAAAAAGGTGATAAAATGAAAAGTGTAAAAAGAGGAAGAGCTCCTTCGTTTACGGCAGGTATTGCCTCTCTCGGTGCAGCTGCCTTCGGACTCATCTGGGCAATTGCCGTGTTCAAAAGCGGCGGCGGAATTTTCGCCCTGTTCGGACTTGTTTTTGTTGCCATCGGTGTGAGCAATGCCGTTATAAATTTCAGAAATGCCACAGGCAAAAACAGATATTCCGAATATGATATAACCGACGGCGTGGAAGAGCCCGACCCTCTCAACGAGCACTTCGGCAGCTCCTACACACCCCGGGGCAATATTCCCGGCAACAACAGCGAATTCTGTCCATATTGCGGAACAAAAGCCGACAGTGACTTTGAATTCTGCAGAAAATGCGGTAAGCAGCTTCCCGACTAAAAAGCTATGAGAGATATAAAAGCACAGCTAAAAAAAGCACTGAAGGCCACATTTCCCGTCTTTTCAGGCTATATTGTCCTCGGCTTCGGCTTCGGCATTGTCCTTCACTCAAAGGGCTTCGGAGTGCTGTGGGCACTATGTATGAGTCTGTTTATCTATGCAGGCTCAATGCAGTATGTTGCAATTGATCTGCTGTCAGGCGGAGCTTCTGTCATCACAATGGCTGTAACCACAGTGCTTGTAAATGCACGCCACCTGTTTTACGGAATATCTATGATAGATAAATACAAGGGGGCAAAAAAGCTCAAGCCCTATCTTATATTTGCCCTCACAGACGAAACCTATTCTCTTGTATGCACAGAGGAAGAAGAAAACACACACAGCTATCATTTTCTTATTTCTCTCTTAAATCATATATACTGGGTCACAGGCTCGGTTATCGGCGCTGCAGTGGGCTCTGCCTTCGACTTTGCCCCGAAGGGTATAGACTTTGCTCTCACCGCACTTTTTGTAACGGTGTTTGTTGAGCAGTGGCTGTCCTCCAAGGACCACACGGCAGCAATAATCGGTGTGACAGCCTCAGTTTTATGTCTTCTTATTTTCGGTGCAGACAGCTTTCTTATTCCCGCAATGCTTCTTATAACCCTTTCACTCACACTTTTAAGGTTCATAAGAAAAAGAAAGGGGGAAAAAGCAGATGCCTGACACACACAGTGCCCTTCTCATAGGTGTATGCGCTCTCATCACCGCAGCCCTGAGATTCATCCCCTTTATAGTTTTTTCGGGCAAAAGAAAAACACCTGAATTCATTACATATCTGGGAAAAGTTCTTCCCTTTGCCATTATGGGTATGCTTGTGGTGTTCTGCCTGAAAAGCACTTCCCTCACCTCTTTTCCCCACGGCATTCCCGAGCTTATATCCGTAGGTGTGGTTGCAGGTCTTCACATATGGAAAAGAAATACACTATTAAGTATTATATCAGGTACGGTAATATATATTCTTTTAATAAATTTTGTTTTTGTATAAGAGGTTAAAGCTATGAAAATTATGATTGCTTCCGACATCCACGGCTCTGCTTTTTACTGTGAAAAGCTTCTTGAGGCTTTTTCCCGTGAGAATGCAGACAGGCTTCTTCTCTTAGGTGATATTCTTTATCACGGACCGAGAAACGACCTTCCCGAGGGATATGCTCCGAAAAAAGTAATTGAAATGCTGAATAATATAAAGGAAAAGCTTCTTTGCGTAAGAGGAAACTGCGATACCGAGGTTGATCAGATGGTGCTTCAGTTCCCCATCCTTGCAGACTACTGCATTATTCAGTGCGGTGAAAAAACCGTCTTTGCCACCCACGGTCATAAATTCACCGAAACTACTCCCCCTCCCATGCCCGAAGGCAGTATTCTTCTCTGCGGTCACACCCACATCCCCAAGAATACTGAATATGATACCTACACATATATGAACCCCGGCTCAGTTTCCATTCCCAAGGAAAACAGCCACCACGGCTATATGATATATGAAAATAATACCTTCATATGGAAGGACCTTGACTCAAATATAATCAGAATATAAGAAAAAAACAGACGGAAGAATGTAAACAGATTTCTTCCGTCTTGTTTTATCCTGTCATTGTAAAATCATAATATTTCTGCGAAAAAGGTATTTTCCCCGACACGGGATATTATCCTGTGCCGGGGTCAACCCTTTATTTTAGCCTCTTCACGGAAAGTTGGGGGAAATTAAAAAATAAATATTGAAAAAGAGCATAGAAAACTCCAAAATGGTAGTTGCGAGACAAACCAAAGAAGGAGAATTCTATGCTCTTTGTTGAAGATATCAAAATTGAATTAAA
>JAZNSD010000118.1:0-1518 GCA_045591055.1 Acutalibacteraceae bacterium
TCTTCTGTATTCTTCATTTGCACAAAGATTGTAATATTCTGTTTCCGTTTGCTTGGTGAGCCAGTTGCGTGTGTCCTCCTCCGGACTATGTTCCCAACTAAGCGGCAAATCAATCGGTCTAAATTCTTCCGCCCTGACAGAAAGTGTATTTAAAAATTGATAGTTTAGCTCGGTAAACTTTTCAGGATGCTGTTTGCTGACATTAGTAATATACAGGGCATGCTTGTATTTCCTAAATTTATCCCAATAGTCCTGCCATGTCATTTTGGAATCACTGAGCCAGCCTTTCCCCTTAAACATACTCTCAGTCAGAATAATATCCACATCGCTTATTAAATGCTTTTCTCCCCAAATATCTATTATATATTCAAATCCTGATTTACTAAGAAGATCTTTAAAATCTACCTTATGAAGCATTCCCTTAACATAAGGCATACGAATCTGAAGTGATGTATGAACGGTTCTGCCGCAGAATTTTTTATCAACAATATTGGCATATTCTTTTGAAATCAGTCCCTCACCATCATATTCAAGGACAGTAAATTGCTCATGCCTTTCCACTCTGTGATACTTACGCATATTAGAATTACTGCCATCATCTTCAACGGTAATAACATTAGCACTTGCCTGCAATTTATTATTCTCTACAACAATAACTCTGTGAGGCTTGTCAATTTCTATATCATCAATACGAGTTCCTGATGAAAGCATCAAACCGTTATATGCATATAGTTTTGAAAGCTGACACTCTCCAATTTTCATATCAAGCATTATACGGCGGCGAACAGCTTCATAAAAATCCTTACGGATAAAAGAAAGCCTTGCATTTCTGCTCATGCTTTGGGAACGTTCAAATGCAACATAAGGTATGGAACCTCTGCCAAAATCTAAATTGATTCCCTCGTCCCTAAACATATCTCTTGCTTTTTGTTGTCTGTCTGCATACCTTTTCTGTTGTCCGTTTCTGTCAAAGATACCTGAAAAATCCATGTAGAAAATAACATCCTCAAGGTCAGTTATTAAATTTACATCCTCGGGGAACTCAAAATTATCTCCGTGAAGATGACACATTATTTGATAAAACAATGCATTGCTTTCCTGCTCATGACTTGCTGTCGGCACCTTGCATTTTTCTGTTTCTCGTGCCTGTAAATTAAATTTGTATATGCCGTCAGAATTTTTCTCAGCGTAGCTGATAATATTTCTTGCAGACATCATAAAGATTTTATACTTGCGCATATAAAGGTTCACCTCACTTTGTAAAAATTATATCACAAACCTTTTGAAAATGCAATATGGATACTGCCCTCACTTTTTTAAGTGAACAGTATATCTTTTTTTGAAAGTGAGGTGATAAACCATGAAGGAATCTATGTTCAAATCTTATGATGAGATGCCTCTGTTTCTCAATGCAGAAATGGTGGCAAAAGCATTAGGTGTTGCTACATCTACTGCCTACGAGCTAATGCACGAGAAAGACTTTCCTGCGTTAAAAATAGGAAGTCGGCTGATCGTGCC
>JAZNSD010000119.1:0-4164 GCA_045591055.1 Acutalibacteraceae bacterium
CGAAATGGAGCGTGGGAATTACCCAAAAAATCTCATTGAAAAAATCTGCTATAAAAACATGATGCGAATTCTGGAATAAGATTTTTTCCGGAATCCTTCTGCAACAAAAAAAGCAACGGAAATGCCGAGTACAGGTAAGGACAGTTACCGAAAATAGTATAACGAGCATTGCAAGGTCAAGAAGTAAGAGATAGAACTGTAAAAGGTTTTATCTCTTTTTCTTATGCTTTTTTATCCGTACATTCGTCAAATCAAACTCCTTTTGATAAAATGAAGATACCAAATTAAAGGAGGTACTTCAAATGAAGGAAAGATTTACTGAAAACGGAATTGAGTACGTAAGAAACGGCGATTACTACATTCCCAACCTAACTGTTCCCGATGATAAGGTGTATAACATCGGTAAATACGGCAGGATGCACGCAAAATTTATCAAAGAGAACAGATCTTGTTTTTACTCAATGAAAATGCTGGGCGGGACTTGGCTTGCATATCTTGAAGAAATTGACACATCCGCAAAGGAAATGGTTGATAGGCTTATAAAGGATATGGCAGTCAAACAAGGCATCACGGAAGAACTCAAAGCAAAAGACCAAATGGCTTGGGTTGGCGCTATGAACAACATTCGCCACTCGGCAGAAGAATTTGTGCTAAAAGATTTTGTCTATTCGATGGAGGTGCGAAAATGAGCTTTATTGAAGAATTATATTATGGAAATATAAATCCCAATGAATGCCGGAACAGAAAACCGCTGCCTTATGAAAAAGCTGTACGAACCTTTTCTGACATCGAAAACAAGCTAACAAAAGAATTAAATGGAGAAAACTTAAAACTATTTAACGAGCTTGTAAATGCAAGTGATGAGATTAGTGCTACAAGCGGTGTTGAGAATTTCAAAATAGGCTTTATTCTCGGAGTTCAACTTATGGCAGACTGCTTCAAAAGTGATGCAGGTATGATATTCTAAGATATTTAAAATTGTTTTAGCAAGCACGGAAATTTGCTGTCAAATTTCCCGTTGTTAGTGCTATGCCCTAAAACCCAAATTTAGAACGGAGGAATTTCTGATGAAAAAGATTATAATGTATTTAATTATTACTATGCTAATAACATCTACAGTAAATGCTGCAGAGGTGCCGAGAGAGGCGGCACCCTGTAATGCATCAAATGAAGCAATAGTTATCGTTGAAAGTTTTATCGGTGATATTTTAACCGAGGTGCAGAATGGCTTGGGATATGCTGATGCAAGAGCAAAATCAAACCGCATATTCTTCAACGCTTGGCTGAACGGACAGACTAGCGGTTATAGTTACGGAGAACTTGTAGATATTGCCAACGCTGCAATATGGCAATACCGAGATATGTATCTGAGACCTGATTTCTATGTGAATAATCTTGAAAAGGTTAGAGTGATAATCGCTCCCATAATTGAAGATTATAAATCCGGTAAAATCACTTATGCAGAAGCAGAATTCAATGCTCGAACAAGGATTTATCAATCTGTCAAACCTGACTTTAATCCCGATGTGGAATATATGAAAGATCCTCTTTCGAGAGATATTCCATCAGTTGATAACAGCTTGTTTATACTCGCGAGAAAGTTAATTTTGAACAGCACCTCAAATGGAATTTAGATTCAAATACGCAAACGGAGGCACACCATTTTTTGGGCGTGCCTCCATTTGTTTTATACCTTACTTCAAAATCTTAAACTTACCGATCAGCGGAAGCTCTTTTGCTTTGCCTGTTGCCGCATTGATAATGCCGATGATTGCAAGAACTGTAATCACAATGCTTACAAGACCGATAATTGTCGTGATGAAATACAATCTCCACGAAATTGCAAGGATGATTGCACTTAAAATGTTATACACAATTCCGTATGCAATCGCCGCAATCAGCAGCACCAAGCCCTGATTTGAGTGGTATCTTGCAAACTTCGACTGCTTTGCCGCAAAAATCGGGATAAGTACAAGCGGCCCGAAATACGCAAGTATTGCCATTGCTTTGTTTGAATTTATGTCCTGTGCATCAAATTCCGCTGTTGTGTCCGCTGTGTTATTCAGGTTCTGAATCTTTTGTGAAAAATCGTTTTGTGGTGGCTGTGATGCAGGCTGTACCTGCTGTGCGTTATTTTCCACTTTCGTTTCTACTGCTGCGCCGCATCCCTGACAGAACTTTACGCCGTCCTGAACCTGCGCTCCGCATTTACCGCAATATGTCATAATTGATTCCTCCTTTACTTTTCATCCATTCTTACGAGATACTGACAATAACAATATACATTCTGAATTTTCTTTGCTTCAACACCGTCATCCGCATGGATAATCGGCTGAGTTTCCGAAGGCGCAATATAGAGCTTGAAAACAATGCCCTGTTGTCCCGGTCTCATATTTCTGATTTTTTTGTATTCTACCTTCTTATTCGGTACACCTATGTAATTGAAAATGATTGATTCAATTTCAGGATTGGAAAAGCATTTCAGCAAATCATCCTCTGCATGGCAGTCTATAATGTGTCCTGCCTCCTCGAAAGAGATGTTATAACACTTGAACTCTCCTTCGTTTATAACTGACATCATACTGCTGTTATCAAGCAGTAAAAAGGGTAAATTTTTATTCATACAATGTGCCTCCTTCAAATTTAATTAAAATAACTTTCCAAATCCGGCAGTTCGTTCATGTGATCCACCGTAACCGTTCCGTCTGCAAAGGACATACTGAGATATAGTTTTCCGTCAGTTGCCCACCAGCCGTTCATATCGAGCATATCCTGCTCGGTCATACCCATATCGTAGAAGTCCTGAAATTTATATCCGTCTTTTTTCAGGTCTTCAATCCACGAAAACATTTCATCAGCGGTTGTTCCGCTTATCTCAGTGCGATATGAGGTAACGGACTTTGCCTCGCCTCCGGGATATTTGCGTAATTTTTTCGGCCAACCGTTATTTTGCTTTTCGGCATCTTTATTGATACCTTCTATATTTTCAAGAAGTCCCATCAATCCTTCGCCGTCTTTATCTCCGGTAATGGAGGAAAAGACTGCCGCAATTCCGCCCGGCTCATCTGCATCTGCATTCTTTGAAAGAAAGTTAATAAATCCTCCTGCCGCAATTCCTATAATAAGGCTTATCACAAGCCCGATTGCCGCCATAATCAACGTTGCTCTTGCAAGTGAGCGTTTGCATAGCTTTCTGCATCCGCCGCACGCCCAGATGATAACAAGCAAGATGCCGACTATCGGAATACACATCAGAAGCATAATTCCGATAAAGCCCCAAGCCGAAATCGGCTCGTATTTTGTGCCTTTTATATCACTATCCAAAATTTCTCTCGGCAGAGGCGGCGGTGTGTATGCCGTCTGCTGTGGTGGTGGCTGCTGCTGTGGCGGGATGTACTGCTGTTGCTGCTCCGGCTGTGCCTGAACCGTTACAGGCTCTTTCACAACCTTTTCCTCGGCAGGTATTTCTTCCTTAACCGCAGGAGCTTCGACAGGTGCGTCCTCCGGCACTTTTGTTCCGCAGCCTGTGCAGAACATCAAGCCGTCAGTAAGCTCCATACCGCATCCGGTACAAAACTTTGCCATATTTTCGACCTCCTTTTTATTTCAAATTCTCAACCATTCTCACTGCAATAATGAGTGCCTGTTCTCTTGTTGCGTTGGCGTAGCCGTTAGCTTCATCGGCGCTTGTTACATTCTTCGGTGCGAATTTGTTGTTGCCGACACCGCTCACTATGCCGTTTGCTACCATAAAGTAAACGCTGTCCTTTGCCAAGTCGGATCGTAGCCATGTCGTTCTGTGAGCCAAGGAGTTGCTGTTTGGACTTGTCTTCCTAAGACCGCTTGGCCTCCGACTTGTTAGCTTCATCGGCGCTTGTTACATTCTTCGGTGCGAATTTGTTGTTGCCGACACCGCTCACTATGCCGTTTGCTACCATAAAGTAAACGCTGTCCTTTGCCCAATCGGAAATATCCGCATCATCTGCGAAAAGTGCAGGCTTTTCATAAGGCAGAGTAAACTGGCTGTCTGTTGCAAGCGTCCAGCCTGCAAGAGAGACTTTCTTAAATACTCTTGTAAGCATAGCTGCTGCCTGTTCACGGTTTAAGAGTGCATTCGGATCAAAGGTTGTTGCACTTGTTCCGTTTACAGCACCGATGTTGTAT
>JAZNSD010000120.1:0-24753 GCA_045591055.1 Acutalibacteraceae bacterium
TAGGGCGGGGGCTTGCTCCCGCCGTATTCAATAGAATCAGATCAAGCTCCACGTATGCGGCGGGAGCATGCCCCCGCCCTACGATGATACTTTATATCGTAACGCCCTTCAAAACCAACGGTTTTAATTTACAACCGTATAACAACAAGGCGGTTCTTGAATAATCGGTAAAAAGGAGTATAATAGAACCAGGATAAGCGCTTATTACTTCATAAAGGAGCGTAAAAATGGAGATACGCATAAACGAAAAGCTCAGACAGCTTCGTAAAGATAAAGGCAACACCCAGGAACAGCTTGCCCTGCACCTCGGCATTTCCCAGCAGTCGGTAGGAAAATGGGAACGCGGCGAAGGATATCCCGACATCACCCTGCTCCCCGCGATCGCGTCCTATTACAATGTCAGCGTAGACGATCTGCTCGGCGTTTCGGAGATCGAAAAGCAGGAGAAGATCGACAACTATTACGAAAAATCAAGAGAATACGGTTACAAAGGAGAGGTTGATAAAGAACTTGAATTATGGACAGAGGCAAACAAAGAATTCCCGAATAATCTTGAAATTCTTTATATGCTGATGTACTCATATTTAAATTGCAACCAAAAAGAAAAGGCTGCCAAATGCGCAGAACGGATTCTTGCGGAATCGACACATGCATATAACAGAAGCGCCGCAATACAAGTCCTTGCCTTTGCTTACAGAGATCAAGGGGACATTGAAAAAGCGAAAGAATATGCCAATATGAACAATGACTACATTGTATCAAGTAACGAGCTTTTGTCACACATTCTTAAAGGCGAGGACGGTGTTCATCAGTCGCAGATGAACATTCAGGAAATGGCCGATCTTATATTAGCAAACGTAACTAATATGATATGTTGCGGCGGATTTGATCCAAAGCAATGCGCCGAAGCATACGGATTTTTGCTTAATCTCTTCGATAGCCTATACAGCGACGGTAATTTCGGCTTTTATTTCTGTCGTGTTGCCGATATATGTCTCGGATTAGCTAAATCATACCGCGATCTTGAAAACATAGAAGATATGTATAAATATCTCGAAAGAGCGGCAAATTCGGCAATATCATATGATACAGGAAATGACGAAAAATATACCGCTTTGCTTGTAAACACCTTAGAACACCGCAAATCAGCTACAGGAAAAGATTACACCTGCAACGACAGCGCTTTGCTGTTAAAAAGAATAAACAAAAGCTTCGAAAGCTTCAAGGATGACGACCGACTGAAAGCCATCATCGCAAGGCTCGAAAAGGTCGCGGTGTTTTGATAAAAAATTAAAGCAAGATCGGTCAGGTCTTGCTTTGTTTTTTTAATGAAATATTGCTGCGCAATATGAAATATTTTGCCTTGACGGCAAAATGTGAAATAAAATAAATCCCTCATACGCCAAGCGTATTTCATAGCGAAGCTATTTCATAACGCGAAGGGTGATTTCACAAATCCCGCAAGGGATTTATTTCATTGAAAAAAGCACTTCTTTCGAAGTGCTTTTTTACCAAAAGTAGTATAACACGAGGTAAGAAAGCCTAAAAGTAGTGTAAACCTACTGTCGCAGCAGAAAATTTCGAGCTTCAGTCAGAAGTCTTTTTGAACTCTCGAACTGAAACACTGATATAGCAGTTTCATAATCCATTAAATGCACACTGCTTAACTCTGCTTCCTGTGCAGTTGGTATTTGATCGGAATATTCAGCTAAAAAGTATACTATATGCTTCAACCTTGCTTCACCATTACGCATAAAGCTGTGCGTATCCTCAGTTCTAAAACCGTCGATCAACCGGACAGTCAAGCCTGTTTCCTCTGAGATTTCGCGTAAAGCGGTTTCTATTTCACTTTCTGTTCCTTCTATATGACCTTTAGGGAATCCGTATATTCCTTCTTTGGAACGGATAATTACATATTTTATTGTACTGTTCTCGCATGTGTAAACAATGGCACCGCAGGATTTTTCTGTTATCATTTTGCATTCTCCTTTGCGGTTCGGCAGGATGCGATCAAAAGCCTACGAATGTTACCACAAAGCTTTTCGGTGTATTGATAAGTAGCCGTATCTATTCTCTTTGTTTCACACATCAGTTTCAGCCAATAGCTGGTTTCGTTGGATTCTTTCAAAGCGATTTCCAACTTCGCAACAAAGTCTTTCTTGCTCTGTGCATACTGCGCTTCGTGGATATTTGCACCAACGGATGTGCCTGCTCTTGCAAGCTGATCGGTCATGTATGAACTTTTTGGCGCAGTTACCCCATCAACAAGATTAACAATAGCAACGGCAAATTCAAAAGATAGATCAAGCAATTTGTTTTCTGACATAAAAGCACCTTCTTTCGTAAAGATTATACCATAAGATGCTGCGCTTTTCAATGATATATCGCTGGTGCGATATGATATACGGCGTTGCCGTATGATATATTTGCGCTGCAAATATGATATAATATCCGTTCCCATCATACGCGAAGCGTATATCATCTGCAAAGCAGATATCATAGCGTTAGCTATATCATCCGTGACCGCAGGGAACGGATATCATTGAAAAAAGTCACCTTTGTCGGTAGACAAAAGTGACTTTTTTCGTGGTGCCGGTGGTGGGACTCGAACCCACACGGTATCGCTACCAACGGATTTTGAGTCCGTCACGTCTGCCAATTCCATCACACCGGCGAATATTACTAAGTCATTATATACCAAGCTCAGGAAAAAATCAACTCATTTTTTCAGTTTTTTATTTTTCATTATTAACCTTTGTTTTTCAATTGAAATAATCCTTCCCTTGTGTTATATTTCAGTTGTATTCTTTTTTACGGAGGTTTTTTATGATAATTGACCTTAACGGCAGATGGGAGGCTAAATGTCTTTCGGCTGATGATATTTATGAGTTTTCGTTCACGGGAAATGTGCCGGGGTGCGTTCATACAGACCTTATGGGGACAAAAATTCCCGGGGATATATATTACCGTGACAATACGGATAAATGCCAATGGATAGAAGAAAAAAACTGGCTTTATGAAAAAAGCTTTGATATAGATGAAATACCCTCAAGGGCGAAGCTTGTTTTTGAGGGGCTTGATACCTACTGCACGGTTTTTCTCAACGGAAATAAAATCGGAGAAGCCGCAAATATGTTTATTCCACACACCTTTGATGTTTCGGAGCTTCTTATAAAGGGAACTAATACTGTTTCGGTTCATTTCCGCTCTCCCGTGAAAGAGGTTGAGGGAAGAAAGGCTCTCGGCGGGGCATTTACCTGTGAAAGAATGCACACACGCCGTATTCAGTGTACCTACGGCTGGGACTGGGTGGCAAGATATGTTACCGCAGGCATATGGAAAAATGCGTATATAGACACCTACGACGGCTTCAGTGTGGAGAATGCTTACATATATACAAAAAGAATTCTCGGCAATACGGCTGAAATTGTGGTTGAAGCCGTTTTCAGCGGATACGAAAACGGTGCATATGCAGATTTGAAGATTTTATCTCCCGAGGGAGAAGAAATCGTTTCCCGCCGTTTTTTCAGAAAAGAGAATTTCCTTAAGGAGCATATTTATATTCCCGATGCCTCGCTCTGGTATCCTGCGGGCTACGGCGAGCAGCCATTATATACGCTTATTCTTGCGGGAAAGCAATTCACCTTCGGCATACGCACGGCAGATATTCTGGAGCTTCCCGATAAAAAGGACAGCGATTATTATAAGAAATGCATTGAAATAAAAGACTCTGTCAGCGGCAGAGAATATGACAGGAACGAAGATTTTTCAGGCTTTCAGCTCTTTATTAATGATGTACCTGTCATGTGCAAGGGGGCAAACTATGTCCCATCTGAGCCGTTCCCGTCCGGGGAGAAGGATGAAAAAATCACTCGTATTCTCACCCTTGCAAAGGAAGCAGGCGTGAATATGCTGAGAATATGGGGCGGCGGAATTTTTGAGCGTCAGCATTTTTATAACGAATGCGACAGACTCGGAATTCTTGTCACCCAGGATTTTCTTATGGCTTGCGGACAGTATCCCGAGGATGAAGATGAATTTATTGAAAACATAAAAAAAGAAACGGAATATGCAGCCGTTGCCCTTCGCAATCATCCCTGCCTTGTGTGGTGGTCGGGTGATAACGAAAACGCAGTTAACGGCTATGACGATGCTGAAAACTATCAGGGAAGAACTGCCATTCATAAAGGAATATTCCCCGTACTGAACCGTCTTGATCCCAACCGCCGTTTTCTGCTTTCAAGCCCTGCAGGGGGCACTCCCTATGCATCAAAAACCAAGGGGACGACCCATAATACCCAGTATCTCGGCTGTTCAATATTCCCTTATATAATGAACAGCAGTATGGAGGATTATAAAGAGCATTTCTCACAGTATCTTGCCAGATTCATTGCGGAAGAGCCCACCATGGGAGCAATAAATCTTCCGTCGCTGAAAAAGTTTATGACCGAGGATGATATATTTGGTGGTGACGATATGTGGAATTATCACACCAAGAGCAATCCCGGACTTCCCTTCTCCCTTTTTGATGTGCTCATTAATTTCTCCGAAAAGGTTCTGGGAAAATTTACTGACGGTAAAGACAGATATTTCAAGCTGAAATATATTCAGTATGAATGGCTGAGAGTTTCCATGGAAAACATCAGAAGAAACCGGGGCTTTATCAACGGCATTGTTTACTGGATGTGGAATGACTGCTGGCCCGCTGCAAGCGGTTGGTCATTCATAGACTATTACTGCACACCCAAGGCATCATTTTACAGCTTTAAACGTCTTGCGGGAGAAATTCTCACTTCCGTTGATAAAAAGGATGATTATGAAATATATGTGTGCAATGACTCTTCGGAGGATGTTCCGCTGAAAATAATGCTCAGCTATCTTAAGGACGGCTGTGTAACACCGGTAACAGATACTGAGTTTACAATAAAAAAACACAGCTCGGCACACGCATTTTCATTAAAGGCTGACTCCATTCCCGAGGATGCAGTGCTTCTTTGTGATGCAGAAGGTAAAAGGCACAAGGACAGATCCTTTTATAAAAAAGGCGTTCTCTGTATTAAGCCCTCCGATGCATTTACGGTTACAGAAAAAACAGATTCTTCAATTACGGTGACAGCCCTTGAATATATCCACGCGCTTGAGCTTGAGGGTGAATATATTTTCAGCGATAATTACTTTTCACTTCTTCCCGGAGAAAGCCGTAAAACAGATTTCAGGTCCTTGCCCGATGCAAGCAGTGAAGATATCGGCATTACCGCTTATACACTTTGTGAAAACCGGATATAAAAATTTTTAATTAATAAACTGTTGACTTTCACACTTTAAGGTGCTAAACTATTCTCATAAATTCCGAAAGGCAGATATTATGAATAAGAACTTTTTTGCAGCTGAATACTTTTATTTTTACTTTTACTCTGAAAAAAGGTAAGGGTTTTCACTTGTTTGCAAAAAAAGAAGCATAGTACTTGTTTTTTTCTGCACCTGAGTGAAAGCTCGGGTGCATTTCTTTTGGATAAAAAAATATAAATGAGGTAATTGAAAATGATTGCAATATTAAAGCACGGTACAACTGAAGAACAGCAGAATAATTTTACATCCTGGCTTAAGGCTCAGGGGCTTGACGTTCATATTTCAAAGGGTGAATTTCAGACTGTTATCGGTCTTATCGGCGACACGACAAAGCTTGATGCTGACCTTATTGCAAGTCTCAGCATGGTAGAAGCTGTAAAGCGTGTTTCAGACCCCTTTAAGAGCGCAAACAGAAAATTCCACCCTGACGATTCAGTTATTGACTGTGCGGGAATCAAGATCGGTGCAGGTCATTTTGCGGTTATAGCAGGCCCCTGCTCCGTTGAATCCGAGGAGCAGCTCACCGGTATTGCAAGAGACGTGAAGGCTGCCGGCTGCGATATGCTCAGAGGCGGTGCATTCAAGCCCAGAACCTCCCCCTATGATTTTCAGGGACTGAAAGCCGAGGGAATTGAGCTTCTTATAAAGGCAAAAAAGGAAACGGGACTTCCCATTGTGACCGAAATTATGAATACGGCGCATCTTCCCCTGTTTGAAGAGGTTGACATGATTCAGGTGGGTGCAAGAAATATGCAGAATTTTGAGCTTCTCAAGGAATTGGGAAAAACACAAAAACCCATCTTGCTTAAGCGCGGACTTTCGAGTACAATAAAAGAATGGCTTATGTCTGCAGAATATATTATGGCAGGCGGCAACGAAAACGTAATACTCTGCGAAAGAGGAATAAGAACCTTTGACAGCCAGTATACAAGAAACTGTCTTGACCTTTCTGCAGTACCGGTTCTCAAGGAGCTTACACACTTACCCGTTGTTATTGACCCCTCACACGCAACAGGCTCTTCAAAATATGTTAAGAGCATGGCACTTGCGGCTGTGGCTGCCGGTGCAGACGGTCTTATGACAGAGGTACATTCAGATCCTTTGCATGCCCTTTGCGACGGCGCACAGTCACTCACCCCCGCGCAGTTTGCGGATATGATGAAAGCGGTTGTTTCAATCAGAAATGCAATGAAGGAGATAGTATAATGACAGTCGGAGTTGTTGGCTTAGGTCTTATAGGCGGCTCAATGGCAAGAGCATACAAAAGTGCCGATAAAAAAGTGCTCGGCGCGGATATAAATGAGGCATCTCTCGGTTATGCCCTTCTTTCGGGAATTATTGATGATAAGCTTACAAAAGAAAATATAGGCTTGTGCGATCTGCTTTTTATCGCTTTATATCCCGAGGCTGCAGGAAGCTATCTTGAGGACAATGGGGAATTTATCAACAAAGGCTGTACGGTAATTGATCTTTGCGGCACAAAAAGAAGAATATGCGAAAAGGGCTTCGCCCTTGCCGAAAAGCACGGCTTTACCTTTATTGGCGGACATCCTATGGCAGGCACACAGTTTTCGGGAATAAAGTATTCAAGAAAAGACCTTTTCCGAGGTGCACCGATGGTAATTGTGCCTCCGAGATTTGATGATATCGTGCTTCTTGATAAAATAAAGAATCTTCTCTCCCCTGCAGGCTTCGGAAGTATTTCGGTAACCACGGCCCCAAAGCACGACGAAATGATTGCATTCACCTCCCAGCTTGCCCATGTGGTATCAAATGCCTATATAAAAAGTAAAACGGCAGAAAGCCACGGAGGCTTTTCCGCAGGCTCTTATAAGGATATGACAAGGGTTGCCCGGCTCAATGAAAAAATGTGGACAGAGCTTTTCTCGGAAAACTCTGATTATCTTATAAATGAGCTTGATTATATAATAGGCTCACTTACGGAATATAAAACAGCGCTTGAGAATAATGATAAGGACACACTCTGCAGACTTCTAAAAGACGGCAGTGAAATGAAAGAAAAAATAGACGGAAATTCACAGAAGAAGGCATGAAGAATATGAGAACGGTAAAGGTTGAAGCTTCATCAGCATATGATGTTTTAATTGAAAGAGGAATACTTAAAGAGGCAGGAAGGCTTATAAAAACCGTAGCAAAGGGCGATACGGCAGTTGTTGTTTCCGAAACAAACGTATATCCCTTATACGGTGATTTGCTCAGAGCCTCCCTTGAAAAAGAGGGCTTCAACGTTATTTCCTTTATCTTTCCTGCAGGCGAGGAATCAAAGAATACCGACACACTTGTGAAGCTGTGGGAATTTCTTGCAGAAAATCATGTTACACGCTCCGACACGCTTGTAGCTCTCGGAGGCGGTGTTACGGGAGACCTCACAGGCTTTGCCGCTGCCACATTTCTGAGAGGCATCAGATATGTAGGCATTCCAACCACCCTTTTATCGATGGTGGATTCCTCTGTAGGCGGAAAAACGGCAGTTGATCTCAAGGGCGGAAAAAATCTTGCAGGTGCATTCTGTCAGCCGTCACTTGTTATCTGCGATCCCGATACATTAAAGACTCTGCCGTCAGCAGTATTCTCCGACGGTATGGCAGAGGTAATAAAATACGGAATGATAAATCTTCCGGATTTTCTTACAATGCTGGCGGAAGATACGGACATATGCGATATAATTGAAATATGCGTTAAGGATAAAAGGGACATTGTAAACAAGGACGAAAGGGATACAGGGCTTCGTCAGCTTCTCAATTTCGGCCACACGCCTGCTCACGGGATTGAGCTTTTGTCGGCTTTTTCGATCTCCCACGGCTCGGCAGTTGCCATAGGCATGGTAATTATGACAAGAGCAGCCATAAAAGCGGGGCTTTGCGAGAAAGAAGCACTTGAAACACTCACCCGACTTTTAGATAAATACTCTCTCCCCGCAGACCCTGTTTTTTCCCCTGATAAGATAACTGAAATTGCACTGAATGATAAGAAGAGAGCAGGAAGCAGCATCACGCTTGTTATCCCCGAAAAAGCCGGCAGCTGCTATCTTGAAAAAATACCCGTTTCAGAGCTTGAAGCATTCATTTCGGGAGCGTGGGACAAATGATAAAGCACATACAAAATCCCGTCACAAACGGCTGCATAAAGGCATTTGCTTCAAAATCCGAGGTACACCGTCTTCTCATCTGTGCGGCACTCGGAGATAAAGAAACTGAGATAATATGCGAAAACACAAACGCAGACATAAAAGCCACGGCAGACTGCCTCAGGGCACTCGGAGCAAAAATCAGCTATACCGACGGAATATTTTACGTTTCTCCTATAAAAGATACCCCTGAAAATCCCGTTCTTCCCTGTAACGAATCGGGCTCGACCCTTCGTTTTTTACTTCCCGTGGTTTCAGTTCTCGGCAAGGGCGGTGTGTTCGAAACAGAGGGCAGGCTTTCAGAAAGACCCCTCTCCCCTCTTAAGGAAGAGCTTGAAAAAGCAGGTATCACAATAGAAAACAACGGAAAAAGCATCACGGTTTCCGGCAGATGCAGTGAAACCGAGTTTTCTATTGCGGGAAATGTTTCATCTCAGTTTATTTCGGGACTTATGTTTATGCTGAGCATGACCGGCGGAAAAATAAATATTACGGGAAAGACAGAAAGCCGGCCTTACATTGAAATGACTATGGATGCACTTAAGCTTTTCGGCTGTGACATTGATTTTTCGGATAACGTGATAACGGTAGGAAAGATATGTCCGCTGAGTTCTCCCGAAAAAACAAGAGGCTTCGGAGACTGGTCAAATGCCGCATTTTTTATAGCCGCGGGAGTTATCGGAAAAAAACCGATCACTATTACGGGGCTTGATATGAATTCAAGACAGGGTGACAAAAGAATAATTGATTTGCTTTGCTCTATGGGTGCCGGAATAAAAACGGAAAATGACAGCGTTACCTCATTTCCGTCAGAACTGAAAGCTATTGACATTGATGCTTCGGATATCCCCGATTTAGTCCCCGTGTTATCTGTTATAGCGGCAAATGCAAAAGGCACAACTAAAATATATAACTGCTCAAGGCTCCGCATTAAAGAAAGCGACAGAATTGAAGCCGTAAAAGAAATGCTTGAGGCCCTCGGCGGAAAAATTACTGTTATAAATGATGACATAATAATAGAAGGCTCGCCTCTTCCGGGCGGCAGTGTCAATTCAAAAAATGACCACCGTATCGCAATGAGCGCGGCTGCGGCCTCCTTTGCAACAAAAAATGAAGTAACCGTGATCGGAGCAGAGGCTGTGAATAAATCCTATCCCACTTTCTGGGATGAAATAAGGTGAATATATGCTTTTTCCCTACGGAAATAATATAAAACTGTATATTGAAGGCGGAAGCCACGACGAAAAAATAGAAATGCTCCTGAAGGGCTTCCCTGCAGGCGTTAAAATCGATGAGGAATTTTTAAGCGCCTTTATGGCAAGGCGCGCCCCCGGTCAGAATGCCTGGTCAACAAAAAGAAAGGAAGCGGACAAGCCTGTTTTCCTTTCGGGTATTAAAAACGGCATCACCACCGGTGAAGATATAAGAGCCGTGATATATAATTCAAATCAGCATTCCTCTGATTATTCGGATACGGGAAGAATCCCCCGTCCCTCACATGCAGATTTTGCCGCAATTATGAAATACGGCAAGGACACGGATCTCAGAGGGGGCGGCCACTATTCGGGAAGACTTACTTCACTTATATGTGTTGCGGGGGCACTCTCCAAAATGTATCTTAAAGAAAAGGGCATAGATATATTCGGACACGTTTATTCTGTAAGCACAGCTTATGACAAGAGCTTTGATATGGTAAATGTGGGGAAAAAAGAATTGACATCGCTTCAGGACTCACACTTTCCTGTGCTTGATACGGCAGCCGGCGAAGAAATGAAGGCAGTTATTGAAAAGGCAAGAGAAGAGCTTGATTCCGTAGGCGGTATTATCGAATGCGCCGCAGTGGGACTGCCCGCAGGTCTCGGCGAGCATATGTTCAGAGGCGCAGAGGGAGTTATCTCCTCAATGCTTTTTTCCATACCTGCAGTAAAGGGAGTGGAATTCGGCAACGGCTTTGCCTGTGCTTCGCTTTATGGCAGTGAAAATAATGATGCTTTTTATTATGACGGGGATAAGGTAAAAACAAAGACAAATAACGCAGGCGGTATTTTAGGCGGAATGACAAGCGGTATGCCCCTTGTGTTCAGAATTGCAATAAAGCCTACTCCTTCCATAGGAAAAGAGCAGGATACCGTTGATTTATACGAAAAGAAAAATATCAGGTATACTATAAAGGGCAGACACGATCCCTGTATAGTTCCCCGTGCAGTACCCGTGGCTGAGGCTGCGGCGGCAATTGCAATACTTGATATGATGCTTGATGAGGTGCAAAAATGAGTGACAGTGTAAAGTCCATAGAGGAGCTTCGGGAAAAAATTGATACTATAGACAAAGACATAGTGCGTCTGTTCAGAGAAAGAATGGATGTAGCGGCAGGTGTTGCCGAATATAAAAGAGAGAATAATATGCCTGTGCACGACCCTGCCAGAGAAAGGCAGCTTCTGGCAAAAATCGCACAGATGGCGGGAAATGAATTCTCAGACTACAGCAGAGTTTTATATTCAACGATTCTCTCACTTTCAAAGTCATATCAGAGAGCGCTTTTGGGTGTTGAATCCGATGTGTATTCAAAAATTACCAAGGCACTTGACGAAACTGATAAGATGTTCCCCGAAACGGCAAGAGTTGCCTGTCAGGGCGTAGAGGGAGCATATTCGGGAATTGCGGCAGGAAGGCTTTTTTCGCTCCCAGAAATTACATACTGCCCCTCATTCGACAATGTTTTTGATGCAATTGACAGAGGCGACTGCCAATACGGAGTGCTTCCTCTTGAAAACTCCACAGCAGGCTCCGTAGTTAAAATATATGACCTGATGATGCATCATAAATTCAGCATAGTTCGGTCAACAAGAATAAAAATAGACCATTGTCTTCTCGCAAAAAGAGGCACAAAACCTGAGGATATAAAAGAGGTTTTCTCTCACGAGCAGGCAATAAACCAATGCTCGGAATTTATAAAGCAGCATCCTGAAATAAAATTCACTCCCGTTGCAAATACAGCTATGGCATCAAAGGCTGTGGCAGGCTCTGAAAGAAATGACGTTGCGGCACTCTCCTCAAGACACTGTGCCGAGCTTTACGGACTTACCAATCTCGCTTCGGGAATTCAGGATCAGGGAAACAATTATACAAGATTCATCTGCATTTCAAAAAAGCTTGAGATATATCCCGGTGCGGACAAAACAACTATCATGGCAGCAACGGGCGACACTCCCGGTGCACTTTATCAGCTGCTGTCCCTTTTCTTTGCTCACGGAATCAATATCACAAAGCTGGAATCCCGTCCTATGCCCACAAGGGATTTTGAATATATATTCTATCTTGATCTTGATGTTTCCATATATTCCCCCAAGCTCAAAACGGTTTTGTCGGAGCTTGAAAGATATTCGGGCGAATTCAGATATTTAGGAAGCTATACGGAAAGTGTTGGTTGATTATGTTTAGTTGCGATAATTTCAGAGCGGGTCTTATCGGACGAAAGCTGGGACACAGCTTTTCGCCTCAGATCCATTCATATCTTGCTTCATATGAGTATAAGCTTTATGAAATAGAGGAAGAGGATGTGGGAGACTTTCTCAGAAGCTGTCCTCTTGATGCCTTCAATGTAACAATTCCTTATAAAAAAACCGTTGTACCCTATCTTCAGCATATATCGGAAACAGCACTGAAAATCGGCTCGGTAAACACTGTTGTAAAACGTCCGGACGGATTATACGGCTACAATACGGATTACTACGGCTTTTCATATATGGCAGAAAAAAGCGGTATTGAAATCAAAGACAAAAAGGTACTTATTTTAGGCTCGGGCGGTGCATCTCTTACCGTGAATGCCGTTATAAGCGATATGGGAGCACGGGAAATCGTTATCATTTCAAGAAACGGTGAAAATAATTATGATAATATTGAAAAGCACCGCGATGCCGATGTTATTGTAAACACCACACCCGTGGGGATGTATCCCGAAAACGGAAAGGCTCCTGTTGACCTTAAAATTTTTGACAGGCTTTCGGGAGTGCTTGACCTGATATATAATCCCTCCGAGACAAAGCTTCTTTATGATGCAAAGAGACTCGGCATCCCCTCTCTCAACGGACTTCATATGCTGTCTGCCCAGGCAAAAAAAGCCTGCGAGCTGTTTTTGGACAAAAGCTTTCAGGAAAATCCTACCGACAGCATTGTAAGAAACATTGAAGAAGGACTTAAAAATATAGTTCTTGTAGGCATGCCCGGCTGCGGAAAATCAACCGCAGGAAGGTTTCTTTCGGAAAAGCTGGGAAGAATCTTCATTGACACAGACGAAATAATAATCAGAAATTCCGATATGCCTATTCCCGAAATATTCTCCCGCTTCGGTGAGGAAGAATTCAGAAAAAGAGAAACCGAAGCAGCACGTGAAGCAGGTAAGCTTTCAGGCGCAGTTATTGCCACAGGGGGCGGAATTATTACCCGGGAGGAAAACTATTATCCTCTTCATCAGAATTCGGTGATAGTATGGCTTAAAAGAGACACTTCCCTGCTGCCTCTTGACGGCCGCCCCGTATCTCAGCAGAATAATATAAACGAGCTTTATAAAAAACGGGCTTCCCTTTATGAAAGATTTTCGGATGTGTGCGTTGATGTAAGCGAGAATCCCGAGAAAACCGCAGACAGAATAATTAAAGCAGTAAGGAGCATATAAAAATGAAGCTACTGATAATAAACGGACCTAATCTCAATATGCTGGGACTGCGTGAGCCGGACATCTACGGCAAGCAGGACTACAGCACTCTTCTTAAGATGATCGATGAAGCCTGTAGGGATATTGAATATGAGGTTTATCAATCAAACCACGAGGGAGCAATTGTGGATAAAATCCAGGCATCCTACAAGAATGTTGACGGCATTGTTATAAATCCTGCAGCATATACTCACACCAGCGTTGCCATTCTTGATGCTCTCAAGGCTGTGGGCATTCCCACGGTTGAGGTGCATATTTCGGATATAAATACCCGTGAGGAATTCAGAAAATTCTCTTTTGTTTCTCTTTATGCCGAAAAAACCATTGCCGGCCACGGACTTGAGGGATATACAGAAGCTATAGATTATCTTAAAAATAAACTTGCGAAATAATTCGTTTATAAAGAATTTATATATTAAAATACGGTTAAAGTTTTTTGTACTTTTATCTTTTTTTGTTGCACAAAAACATAAATTTTATTAACATATTGCAAATCATCTGATGTAAATATTTACTTTAATGCTTTATAAGAATAAAATTAAATTACAATGTCAAAGAAAAGAGGAAATAAAATGAAAAAAGCTTTATCCGTATTTTTATCTGTGAGCTTGCTTCTCAGCTGCTTCGCTTTCTCTGTAGCGGCAGATGAAACAACCGATTATCTTGTTTTAGGCGACTCCATAGCCTACGGCTCGGGACTTTCAAATCCTGTGGAAGCGGTTTACGGAAAAATAGTTGCCGATACACACGGATTTAACTACACCAATTATTCCGTTCCCGGCCACACAACCTCAAATCTTCTTGCAAGGCTTGAAAAAGAAGAGGTTATTGCTGCAGTAAAAGAGGCTGAAATCATCAGCATTTCAATTGGCGGTAATAATTTCCTTATGTCAGATCTTTTAGGACTTATGGCTGATGCTCTTATCAAATCGGATTACAGCGAAATGGACAAAATTGCAGAGGGCTTCTATACTGAATTCTCGGAAATAATGGATGTTATCAATGAGAATAATCCCGATGCAATTGTGCTTATGCAGACTCTTTATAATCCTCAGTCGGGCAAGATCCGTCCTGTTTACGGTGAGGGGCAGAAAAGACTCAACGAAATGGTAAATAAGTATAACGAGGAGCATCCCGGTGAAATCATTATAGTTGAAGTGGGTGAGGCTCTCGGTGAGGACATGGATTGCTTCGCTGCAGACGATATTCACCCTTCGGCAAAGGGAAACAGACTCATTGCCGAAGAAATACTTGAAACTCTCAGCGAAAACAATATTGCCGAATACAAAGAGCCTGTTATAACAACTGAAGGACAGGATTTTCAGTTGGGCTTCAGCTTCTTCTATCTTGATATTGTAGTAAATATCTTTGATTTTATGGGAAAGATATACAGATTCTTCGCACAGTTATTCTGAAATTAAAAGTCAGGCTGATCATGTCAGCCTGATTTGTTTTTTTACCGCCCGATTAAATTTTTTCTTTACTTTTTGTTAATTTAGTATTAAAATACTTCTATAAACGAAGAAAGAGGTTTTTAATATGAAAAAACTTATTGCTGTTCTCTTAAGTGCTGTTATGGCTTTCTCTTGTCTCGGCGTTATGGCTTTTGCAGAGGAAGAGCCTGTGGATTATGTTATCCTCGGTGACTCCATTGCCTTCGGTGCAGGTATGATAAACACTGTTGAAGCCTGCTACGGCAAAATCGTTGCAGACACAAACGGCTACACATATACCAACCTTTCCATCCCCGGAATCACATCGGGTGTGCTTCTCACAATGCTCACAAGCGGTGAAAAGGTGCGTGCAGCTGTTGAAAAAGCTGAAATCATCAGCATCTCCATCGGCGGAAACAACTTCCTCACAAACAATATGGTAGGTCTTGCAATTGACTGCCTTATCACAAGGGATATGGAGCTTTTTGATAAAATCGCAGATGTTTATTATGAAGAGCTCTGTCAGCTGATGGATAAAATAAACGAGCTCAATCCCGATGCTCCCGTGCTTTTGCAGACTGTTTATAATCCTCAGGACGGAGCAGCAGGTAAGGTATACGGTCTCGGCGGTGATAAGATAAACGAAATGATAAGAAAGTATGACGCTGAGCATCCCGGTGAAATTGTTATTGTTGAGGTTGCCGAATATCTCAACGGAGATGCTTCCAACTTTGCCGACGATAAGCTTCATCCCAGTGCAAAGGGCAACGAGCTTATTGCAATGGCTGTGCTTGACACTCTCTGTGAAATGGGCATCGGCACAGCTACAGAGCCTGTTATCAATACAGAAGGACTCGACCTTCTTATGCCCGTATCCTATGCAATCCTTATAAACATTGTCTGCTCACTTTTTGAAGCATTAGGAAACGTAATAAATCCCGCATAAAACAAATGAAGCTCTCTGCAGGCTGCGGCAGAGAGCTTTTTTTGATATATTACATTCTGTTTACCGGCACATGGGTATATTTCCGGATGCTTTCAATATAATATTCTTCGTCGTTTTCTGAGGGAACTGAGAAAAGCTGAGATTGTTCTCCGAGCCTTGCGCTTTTTGAAATACCCAATTCGTGATAGGGAGCAACATCAACAGATATAATTCCCTGATTCTCACGGGACAATTCCCCTATTGCTCTGAAATGCCTGTCGTTATCGTTCACTCCGGGGATAACGGGACAACGAAGTATTATTTTGCTACCCGCCTCACAGAGTGCCTTAAGGTTACTGATGATCAGAGCATTATCAGCACCTGTGAATTCCTTATGCAGATAAGGTTCGGTGATTTTATAGTCAAAAAGAAAAATATCAATATAGGGGGCTGCTTCAAGAAGCTTCTCCCGGGCAGCAAAGCCGCAGGTTTCTACGCAGGTATGAATTCCCTCTTCCTTTGCTTTTTTTAAGACTGAGAGCATAAAATCAAACTGCATAAAGGGCTCACCGCCTGAAAGAGTGAGTCCCCCGCCCGAGTCTTCAAAAAACTCCTTATCGGATAAAACCTCTTTAATAACCTCGTCGGCAGTCACCCTTCTGCCCGCAATTTCAATTGCATCCTTGGGGCAGACAGCTTCGCACTTTTTACAGGCAATACAGCTTTCCCTCAGAAGAATATGACTATCAGTAAAAACATGAACCTTGTTTTCACAAACCGTCTCACATTTTCTGCAGTTCACACATTTATCTGAAGAAAAAAGCAGCTCGGGAGATTTTTTCTGAGATTCGGGATTATGACACCATTTGCAATTTAACGGACAGCCCTTGAAAAACACCGTAGTGCGAATTCCGGGTCCGTCATTTATGCAGAATTTCTGTATATTGAATATCAGTCCTTCAGACATAATCAGAACTCAATATCAGCTATAACCGGGTAATGGTCGGAAGGTACATCTCCGAGATATTCGTTTCTGTCAACCGTCAGCTTATTGACCTTTATATCGCCCTTGACAAAAACATAGTCAATAACACTGCGATGCTCCTCGGGGCCTAAAAATGCGTGGAAGGTTACATCGGTATCTGTTATTTCAGCTATATCTCTTGCATCAGAGAAGCCGCCGTCCTTTACTGCCTTGCAGGGAGCAGATTCGGGAGTTACATTGAAATCTCCCGTAAATACTGCGGGACAGTCGGTGCAGATTTCATTTGCCTTCTTTGCCACAAGCTCAGCACCCTTCTGCATGGCAACAAGACCTACGTGATCAAGATGTGTGTTGAAATGGCAGAATTTTTTGCCTGTTTCCTTTTCTGTAAGCATTACATATGAACAGATTCTGATACAGGCGGCATCCCAGCCCTTGCCGGGAACATCGGGAGTTTCGCTGAGCCAGAAATTGCCCTTTTCACCGGGAATGAACTTATCCTTCTTATAAAAAACAGCAGAAAACTCTCCGTCTTCCTTTCCGTCATCTCTGCCTACTCCTACATAATCATAATCGGGCAGATTTTCACTTAAAGCCTTCATCCAGCCTATATGTGCCTCCTGAACACCAAGGGAATCGGGATCATTTTCTTTTATGGCGGCAACAACACGGGGAATTCTCTTTTCCCATTTTCTGCTGCAGCGGCCTGCACATAAAACGTTAAAGCTCATTATTTTCATACAGCTTCACTCCTTACTATCTTTCTTAAATTTAAGATAGCACAAGGTGAATTTTTTATCAATCATTTTTTATAAAAATATGGAAAATAATAAAAGAATATGTTATTATAGAATTAATAATATAAAGGAGAAAAACTATGGATACATCATTCATTCTTTACACCTGTACACTTTTACTCGGTCTTATTTTTCTCGGAGCATTTCTTTTCTTCAGAGTAAAGAAAACCGACGTAAAATCTCTTATGCTCAAATCTGCAACAAGCGTGATGTTTATACTCACAGGCGCATTTCTCACAATCGGCAAGCCCTCTTTATATTCGGGGCTTATCGTGGCAGGTCTCGTCTGCGGAATCCTCGGAGACATCTGGCTTGATATGAAATTTATGTACCGTCAGGATGAAAAGTTTCTCACAAATGCAGGCTTTATTTCCTTCTCCTTCGGTCACTTTTTCTATATTGCCGCAATCATTTTCGGAGCTGCCCCATCCTTTAAGGCAATTTCCCTTCTCCCCTCTCTCGGAATTGCAGCTGTTGCAGGCTGTGCCGTTTATTTCGGTGAAAAGATAATGAAGCTCAACTACGGCAGCTATAAGAATATTTCCGCCTGCTACGGTGCACTTCTGTTCTTTGTTACCGTTTTCAGTCTTTTCACCTGTATTTTCAGCGGTTTTGCACAGAACAAGCATCTTTTCGTATTCTTCATAGGCGGTGTGCTTTTTGTTATTTCCGACCTTATTCTTTCGGGTACATATTTCGGAGAAGGCAAAAACAGACCTGTTGATATCATTACAAATCACGTTTCATATTATCTTGCACAGTTTGTAATTGCAAGCTCTATAATCTTTATGTAAAGGAAAATAACTATGAGAAGACAGCAGCAGCTCGATTTTTCGGGCATAAAAACATATTCTGCAAATGACAGAATAAATCTTGTTACTATTGAAAATATGATGACTCCCGGAGTAACCCCTCACGAGGAATATACCTATGACGGCTTCGATGAGCTTATTGAAAGAATCATAAGGGCAAGAAAAAACGGCCGTCCCGTTATCTGGAGTATGGGTGCGCACGTTATAAAAAACCGCCTTTCAAGATATATAATCGAGCTTATGAAAATGGGAATTATTACCCATATTGCGGCAAACGGTGCTACCAGCATTCACGATTTTGAGCTTTGTTATCTGGGCGGTACATCTGAGGATGTTCCCACAGCAATAGAAGACGGCTCATTCGGAATGTGGGAGGAAACGGGTGCGTGGATGAATGAAGCAATAAACGAGGGGGCAAAGCTCGGCATCGGCTACGGTGAGGCTCTGGGCAAATACATTGACGAGCACCCCGAGCGCTTCCCAAACCGTGAGGACTGCATTTTATGGAACGCTTATAAGCTCGACATTCCCGCTACCTATCATATTGCACTGGGAACCGATATCATCCATCAGCATCCCACCTGTGATATGGCAAGCATCGGAAAATGCTCAGGAATAGATTTCAAGAAAATGACATATTCCGTTTCTCAGCTTGACGGCGGCGTTTTCCTTAATTTCGGTTCCTCCGTTATAGGTCCCGAGGTTTTCTTAAAAACTCTTTCAATAGCAAGAAATCAGGGATATCCCACCTTCAATATCACAACAGCAAACTTTGACCTTATCAATCTCGGAAATTTCCGTTGTAAAATCGGTTATGAAGACCCCAATTATTACTACAGACCGAGAAAGAATATCGTCAACCGTCCCACCTGTAAGGGCGGTATGGGATGGCACTTTGTGGGCGATCATCAGATAACAATTCCCACACTCTATGATAAATTAAAGGAACAATACTGAAATGCTGACTAAAAAAGAAGTAAGAGAAATAACAGAAAAAATAAAGGGCTGTAAAATCGGAATCATCGGAGATTTCTGTGTGGATATTTACTGGCACGCAGATATGACTCTTTCGGAATTATCCCGTGAAACTCCCCATTATCCCCTACCCGTAACGTCTGAAAGGACCTCCATGGGAGCAGGCGGAAATGTTGCAGCAAATCTCACAGCTCTTTGTCCCGAAAAAATCTATGCAGTTACGCTTATCGGCAGAGACTGGCGTGGAATGCTTCTGAGAAGCCTTATAAAAGAAAGCGGAATCAGTGACGACTATGTTATTGAAACCGAAGGCAGATTTACAAATGCTTACTGCAAGCCTATGCGCCACGGAATTTCAGCCACGGTTTATGAGGATCCGAGGCTTGACTTTGAAAACAGATGTCCTATAAATGAAGAAACCGAAAACAGAGTTATCGGATATCTGAGAGAACTCGCATCAAAGGTGGAGGTGCTTTGTGTTGCCGATCAGTTCCGCTACGGAATTGTGACAGAAAGAGTAAGAAACGAAATAAATTCCCTTGCAAAAAACGGCCTCACCGTTATATGTGACAGCCGTTATAATATCGGGAAATATACCGATTGCATATTAAAACCCAATGAGGTGGAATGCTGGAGAGCAGTTTACGGAAACGACGGCTTTATAAATGCTTCGGAAAATGAGTTCCTTGAAGCCGCAAATGCTCTGGCACTCAAGAATAACGCAAAGGTTTTCTGCACCTTAGGAGACAAGGGCTCTTTTGTTACTGACGGAAAAAACGGTGTGCGGGTGGGCGCAAAAGCACTTACGGGTGAGCTTGACATCTGCGGTGCGGGAGACACCTCCCTTTCAGCTTTTTCGCTGGGCATTACAGCAGGTGCACCTATGGAAAAGGCAGCAGCCTTAGCAGGACTTGCCTCTGCCGTTACAGTTAAAAAAATCGGAATGACGGGCACAGCCTCGGCAGAAGAGATCGAAAGTATAGCAGATTAAGCGGAATAATTATTATATTTTACTTAAGTTTTTTCATATTGCTTTACATCCTTTTATTTTCTTTATATACTGAAAATGAAAGGATGTGCCGATATGAAAAAGCTTTTTTTAATTCTTACTGTGATAATTCTTGCTTTTACTTACACAGTACCTGCCTTCGGATGGTCCGTTCCCGAGGATTTAAGCTCTGAGAACAGTGCAAAAATATATTTTGCCGAGACAGTAAAGGTTTTTTCTTCCGAGAACACAGCAGTGGTAAGACCCGTAAAGCTCATAAAAGGCGATGTTCCGCTGAACAAGCTTTATCTTGTAAAAAATGTTTATGAGCCTCTCATTCCGGGGAATGTATATATTTTTGCGTCAATATCGGAAAATATTGATATGACCTGTGTTTTCAGTCCCACATCCTATAATACCGACACTCTTTCCTTTTATGACAAAGACAGCAATAATGAACGCCTTATCCGTTATATAAATGAGGGTAAATACAAAAACGCGGACAATGAACGAATCGACGGGCTCAATGAAGAGCTTTCTGAAAAAGTGCGTTATCCTCTCACAGAAATACTGAACCTTAGCGAAAACACAGCTGAAGAGGTATCGGTAACCGAAGATTACAGCATTCCCTACAGTGATTTTTATGCAGTCTGCAAGGATATAGAAGTATGTAAGATCAAAGACCACGGTACATATTCCGAGTATATACTGGCAGACTTTTCCCTTCCTGAGGCTTCTTTCAGAATAACAAGCGATGCTAAGCTGATTACAGGCCAAAACTCTTATTATTCCGAATACATTCTCTCTGCAGCCGACAAGGATAAGCTTTTAAGCCTCATCCCCGAAGAAGAGCTTTCCCTCCCCTTTATGCGAAAAGGAACAGTAATTCTTGCAGCTTCATCAATACTCATTCTCACATCCGTATTCTTAACCGCAACAATTTTTATTTCAAAAAAGAAAAAGCATAAATCATAATTTGTTGATTTGATATAATTACCCGAGAACCACAAAATAAATTTTTTCTTTGCAGGGGACGACGTCCCCTACAGGATAAATAGGCAACAAACATCAGAAATACTGATTTTTACGTACCCGAGACATCGATAAATTATAATTTGTTAGCGTATAAATAAAAATAACGGGGATGAACCTCCCTGCTGGTAAAACAGTAATTCGCAATTTTTCTTGGAACAGGCATGATTTCGGTCATGCCTGTTCTGCTTTTGTCAGTACAGTAATCAAATTATGGTAAGCGTATATCATCTCGTGTCATTTGATGTTCAAGCCAATCAAAGAGTTGTGTTATTTTACGTTCATCCTCTTTTATCAATTTGATTTCATCCAGGTGGAACCACCAAAATGAATTCATGTATCTGAACAAAATTGGGAAAACATCTTTTTCAAACTCGCTAAACTCGTAGTTTTCTTGAATATATCCGATATTCTCCAAAAACAATTTTATCCGAAGCTCGTCTAAATCACTATCATAGAAATACAATCGGCTGTCTTTCTCTCCGAACAGTCGCTTGTCTGAAATGCCCCATAATGCTTCCCGCACGGCGTAATTCAGAATTGGCTCTTTTCCGCACAAATTAAAATCTATTAGTCCTACAAATTTATTATTCTCATCAAGAAGTATATTACTATCATTCAAATCAGCTTGGAAGCATGATGTTGGTAACGAAGAATAAACTGTGCCCAATTCTTCTTGCCGCCTGTAGAACATTTCCAAAAGAGCTTCAGCTCGTGACAAAAATGCAGGAACATTATCACGAATGTAATTTACAAAAGCAACTGCACATTCTGTTGCTTCATCAGTAGTATCGGGAGCACAAAACGGCTCAAGCAGGCAATATGCAGAAGCCCAATCCAAGATGTTCAATTTGGCGGAAGCAATTTTGCCAAGAGAACGCATAACATCGGGAACGAAGCAATCATGACCTTGTTCATCTTTGTATTTTTCCTTGCCGATGTGTTCGGCAGTTTCGTAAATGGAATATTCTTCGGCATATGTATAGTAATTACGCCCGTCTACAATATCGCAATGAAGCAACTCTCCGTTGCGATTCGGGACGACAGCAGGACAGTACAAGCCTATTCTACGGTATTCATCCATCAACTTGAACCAGCCTTCAATTCTGCGCTTATCGCTGAAGGTGTTGGATAAATATTTAATTACAAGCTTACGATTACCGTCGTCTACAATATGCACTTTTCTATAATCATCATCTCCACGACACAAATCCAATGTTTTTACATCGGACACTTCTGTATTGTAGTAAAGCGATATTGGGTATTCCATAATCATTACTCCTATACTTTCTTGAGTTCAGTTATGTCCATTATTTGCGCTGTTTCTTGTTTTCCAAAAACGCAATATTATTGTTTTTGTAAATCAATTTAACAGCCAATCCGCAACATCAACGATCCTTACGTCCTCGTACTGATACTCATCGTGCCGAGTTCGGGCAATCACCATTTTGGGATAAGCATCCTTGATTTGAAGTAATGGCGAAACCTCACGTTCAAAGGTCTTATCATCACTGATGTTGTCAGATACCTGTATATAAATCTTTTCGTTGCTCTTTATGGCAACAACGTTTTCAAGGATTCTGCCGTAGTCCATGTTTTTCGTGCCGAGCTTGGCATATCGGAAAGTATGGTCGCTCAGATAATACTTGTCGTTGCTTGAAAGATACTTTTTGCCTTTAATGTCATATCTGCGGACTTTATAAAAGGCAAAGGCATTGCACAAATACTGAATATACGAACTGATGGTAGTCCGTCGAACTCATTGAAATTTCTTTCTACTAAAATATGCGTCTTTCTGCCCGTATGAGCGTATATATTGCGGAATTGTTTTTGATAATGCTTTAAAAAGTTAGGAAATCGCCGAAAAACGAGCGTTTTGAGGCAAAAACAACAAAGACGGTTACTCTATCAAAGTAACCGTCCTTTATTGGCACAGCAGAGCAATCTAAACTCGAACCGCTATTACTTTCGGTTGCTTTTTTAACATCCTGCAATGTAATAGTCTTCGTTCCGTCCTTGTAGTTGAATGTTAACAGTAGTTTGTCATCGTAGACATACACAGCATTGACAAAGGTATCAATCAGTATCTTGCGGTGTGCTTCTTCCCATACATCCAGCTTGCGGAAGCGGTGGAAATAGAATGTCAAGAAGTCAGCAGGGATTATTGGCTTTTCCAATTTCTCTTTGGCAATGAGCATTTGCAAATCCGCTTTGGCGGCTTCCAGTTTTTCCAATCGTCCTTTGGTGGATTCGGTATATAGTCCGTTTTGAATGGCATCCAGTAGATTCTCTATGCCTGTTTCCGTCCGTTTGAGTTCTTTCTCGTAGAATGGCAAATCAGAGCTTTCTTGCTCTTGCAACGCCATCAGCATGGAAACAATCGCTTCAATAGCAGCATCATCCATCACCATTTCCATGGTCGCATTGACAACAATATCTTCAATCCATTGCTTTGGTACAGCCTGCTTTTTGCAATCACCACTCTTTTTCTTTGCGGTTGCACACTTGTAATAGCGGTGAACTGTACCATTTCTGCCTGTGCCGCTTTCTCCACACATATACACACCGCAGTTACCGCAAAACAGCTTGGTCGTCAGCAAATAATCTTCTTTGGCTTTTGCTCTTGCGGGAGCTTTTTTGTTTTTGGAAATCTTCTCCTGTACTCTGTCAAATAAATCTGTAGGCACGATTGTGGGTATTCCGTCTGGAACAATGTGCGTATCGTATCTGTATTCTCCTATGTAGCGGCGGTTTGTCAGCAGTTTGCGAATGCTGTTATATGTGAATGGTGTGCCTTTGGCGTTGGTTACCTTGTGCTTGTTTAGGTACTCCATCACCTCGCTCATAGTCGCACCCTCGGCATATTGCTTGAAGCACTCTAACACATAAGGAGCAGTTGTTGGGTCAATTTGCAGGTGCTTGTCCTTATCCACGATATACCCAAGGGGGTGAACGCCGCCATTCCACATACACTTCAAAGCATTTTCGGTCATACCACGGGTAACCTTTTCAGAAAGGTCAGCCGAATAATACTCAGCCATACCCTCCAAAACCGATTCAAGCAAGATACCCTCCGACCCCTCCGAGATATGCTCGGTGGCAGATACGACCTTGACATGGGTTTTCTTCAGCTGTGCCTTATACCTTGCGCTGTCGTATCGGTTACGGGCGAAGCGGTCAAGCTTCCAAACCAAGATGATGTCAAACAGGCTTTTGCCACCATCCTTAATCATTCGTTGGAACTCGGGGCGGTTATCGTTGGTAGCTGAATATGCTCTGTCAATGTAGTGCTGCAAAACAGTAATGCCGTTTCGCTCGGCAAATGCGGTACATTCACGAATTTGTCCTTCAATGGATTCTTCCCGTTGGTTCTCGGAAGAATATCTCGCATAAATAACAGCTTTCATCCCTAAATCCTCCTGTTTTTACTACATCTACAGTAGCACAGGGCAGCACTTTAGTCAAGAAACTAAAGCAGCCGCCTCCTATTGCGGAGACGGCTGTGCTTATCTGTTCGACAAATTGGAATTTTACGGTATTTGTTCTGATATGCGAAATGTCCAGGCATTATTTGTCCCATAAATCAGAAGAACAT
>JAZNSD010000121.1:0-3669 GCA_045591055.1 Acutalibacteraceae bacterium
CTGAATATATTTATTTCTTCAATATAGTGTTTAAGCGTATCCTCGTGTTCGGGATATTTCTCGGAGAGCTTCAGAATGGTTTCATCAGAAAACCATAGCCCATCGGAGGGAGAGTAACCTGAGCTTCCGCTGTCTGTTACAAAAGCCGTTTCGGGAAGAAGCTGACGTGAAAATCTGATTTCAAGATTTTTTGATGCATGAAGCAGGGCAAGACCTACTCTCTCGCCAATTTCAAGACCTTCATCTGAAAAATATCCATAAAGGAAAGGGTCAATGTGTGCTAAATTTGTCATATATAAACCTCGTTAATTCGATACTCTGATGTCAATGTTATATGATTTGAAAATTGAAGTCCAATGTGTTATTTCTTCATCTGTTGCACTATCATGAATGTATGCAGCATTTGTGCCATGCCATTCTGATTTACCGATACCAAGAGTGTGGTAAGGCATAATCTCCGCGTATCTGTATCGTCCTTTGTTTTCGTTAATAAATTCGCAAAGCTTTGCAATATCCTTGTTACTGTCGTTACAATCGGGGATAAGTGGGAGACGAATGATAATGTCCGCACCTCTGTCCATAAGATATTGAAGATTTGATAAGATGTGAGTATTGTCTGCGCCTGTAAGCTCCTTGTGACGGACAGGGTCAAGGCATTTGATATCAAACAAAAACGTTGCGCCAAGGTCTGCACATTTTTCATAGAATTTCCGTGAGCCGATACCGCAGGTCTCAATGGCAAGGTTAATCCCATTTTCTTTCGCAAGGGTGAGAAGCTCTATCGTGAAATCAGGCTGATATGATGGCTCTCCGCCTGTAATAGTAAGACCACCGCCTGACGTGTCATAAAACATCTTATCTTTCAAAACTTCGTCAAGAACTTCTTGTGTTGTCATTTCTTTACCAATTATTTCATTGGCATCGTTAAGGCAGATTTCTATGCACTTGCCACACTTAATACACTTTTCTCTGTCGATTTTCAAAGTGCCATTCTCAACAATTCGTGCAGGACATTCTGCAATACATTTACCGCAGGATGAGCATTTTGGCTTGTTAAAGGAAAGGGTAGGTGCCTTATCAAGGCTTTCGGGATTATGACACCATATACACCTGAGGGGACAACCCTTAAGGAATACGCAGGTGCGAATACCGTCACCATCGTGAATACAGAATTTCTGTATATTAAATACAATTCCTGTTTCCATTTATGCTCACCAGCTTTCTCGTTTAATTATATCACCCATATAGTTTTGAAGCAACAATATTTTTGTTGTTGCTTTTTGCTTCTGCAGGGTGGTATAATTGTGGCAATAAGCGCAAGATATATCCTTGGAGATAAAAGGAAAGAAAAATATATGAAAAAAGTAATTGTTATAGGCTGTCCCGGTAGCGGTAAGACAACCTTTGCCGAAAAGCTACAGAAATGTACGGGAATTCCGTTGTATTACCTTGATGCAATATGGCATAAGCCCGATAAAACCCACATTCCGCGTGAGGAGTTTGACGAGCGAATACAGGAGATTTTTGCAACGCCTGAATGGATAATTGACGGCAACTACAACCGCACAATCGAGATGCGCCTCAAGGAGTGTGATACGGTTTTCCTCTTTGATTTACCAACAGAGGTATGTGTACAAGGTGCACGTGAACGAATAGGAAAAGGACGCTATGATTTGCCTTGGATTGAGGATGGGTTGGACCCTATGTTTGAGGTCTTTATTAAAGAGTTTTCTAAAAAATCCTTGCCTAAGATATATAAACTGATTGAAAAATATAAGTCTGAAAGAAACGTCGTAATATTCAAATCAAGGGAAGAAACAGACGCGTATCTTGAAAAATTAGGAGAACAAAATGACCTTTGAAGAAAGAAAAAATCAAGTTAAATCTTTTTTGGGTGAGAGGGTAGTTATAGGTATAGACAGACCTATCGGATATGTTCATAAAAAGGAAAGCTATGCACTTACATATCCCGTTAACTATGGCTATATTCCCGGTGTTCTCGGCGGAGACGGCGAGGAGCTTGATGTTTATCTTTTGGGTGTGAATGAGCCTGTTTCTGAATATGAGTGTGAGATTATCGGAATAGTACACCGACATAATGATGTTGAAGATAAGCTTGTTGGTGTACCTGTTGGTGTCAGATTTACAAAGGAAGAAATCGAAAAAGCAATTCATTTCCAAGAGCAGTATTATGATACTGAAGTAGAGGTAGTAAAATGATATTTGAAGAAAAGAAAATTATATTGAAAAATGGTGCGGAAGCTATATTAAAAACTCCTGAAGCTTCCGATGCCCCTGAGCTTATTGATTTAATGGCTACTGTAAGCGGTGAAACTGAATTTCTTGTAAGATATAAAGAGGAGTGGGAAAGCGTCACCACTGAGGGTGAAGAGGATTGGATACGAAATGTCCGTGAATCCAAAAATTCATTCGTGTTAATTTGCCGTGTGAATGATGAAATTGTAGGTATATGTGATGTTACATTCAAAACCGGAATGAAAACCTGTCACAGAGCTTCGGTAGGAATCGGACTCCGCAAAAAATACTGGAGTATGGGTATAGGCTCTGCTATGTTTCGAGAGCTTATAAATGCTGCAACCCAACGTGGTGGAATAGATTTTATGGAGTTGGAATTTACCAAAGGTAACGAAAGGGCAAAAGCACTCTATGAAAAATTTGGTTTTGAAATTGTGTCAGAAAAGCCAAAAGCATATAAGCTTAAAAACGGTACATATCAGGATTTAGTTTATATGCAGAAGTATTTGTGAATTTGATGAGGTTGAAGCCGTGAGCGAAATAACTTTTGAGTATTTGAATAAAGAGCGATTTGATTCGTTGTCAAATACGCTATTCAGCATTCTTGCAGACAATATGGAAAAAATTGCTCCGACAGGAAACACAAGAGAAGAAGATTATAAATGTTGGTATGAGGGTGTAAGCAACGGCTTAAAGAGTAGTGAACGGGAAATTGTTCTTATTAAAAATACCGGAAGCATTATAGGGTTCTTTCAGTATTACACCAATGCAGATACATTTATGATGGAGGAAATTCAGCTTGTCTCCGAATATAGGAGTAAAGGAATTTTCAGAAAGTTATACGGTTTTTTGATTGTAAATCTGGACAAGGACATAAAATTTGTAGAAGCTTATGCGAATACTGAAAACCATAAATCCATTGGAATTCTTGGGAAATTAGGTTTATCAGAAATTGGTACTAATAAAAGCGGAAGTTGCTTTCATTTCAAAGGGAAATATACGGATTTAAAAGAGTGGTATAAAAATGAAAATCATTAACACTTGTCCCAAAATTAAAACGCTGTTTGCAGACGGCTTTGATATAAATGTTTGGCGAAAGTATGCAAAAGAAATCTCAGCGGAATTGCCTTCAAAATGTGAAGATGATGCTGAAAGCTATGATTTTGAAAAGGATGTTCTGCCTGTACTTAAGGCAGCTTTGAATGAAGAAAAAATTGACTCTGTCAGCAAGAGCTTTCAAGCTGTAATTGACACGCTTAATGAAAATCTTTCGAAGCTTTTTGACAAAGAGCCTGACATAAATATTGTTTTGTATTTAGGGCTTTGCAACGGTGCAGGCTGGGCAACAACTCTTGACGGTAAAAATACTGTTTTGTTGGGACTGGAAAAAATTATAGAGCTTAATTGGGGCGA
>JAZNSD010000122.1:0-91313 GCA_045591055.1 Acutalibacteraceae bacterium
CTCGACACCTCGAAGAACCGGCACATCTCACTGATCGAATATTTTTCTTTATGACGGTAGATTACCATATATTTTACGCTTGTTCTCACTTCCTTTCTGTGAGCGAGAGAAAATCCCGCATTAGTTCGTTTTCCATTTCAAGGCTCTTTATGTATCTTTCCTTCTGTGCAACCTCGTATTGCAATTGTGAGAGCTTGCTCATCTGTTGTACTGATGGTGGTAATACCGTTCCGTCTTTTCTCGGTCTGCCTTTGGGTTTGATCATTATTCCTCTTGACAGCTTTTTCTGATCCCTGTTATGTCTACTGAAAAATCTTTTGATTTTTTCTCGTGGAAACCCTAACCTTTCTCCTATTTCACGATGTGTTAATCCCTGTTCCTTTAGTGCAAATATCTCTTTTTCATATTGTTTGATGTGTCGGTATTCTCTTGGCATAAATTTACCCTCCTATGGCTCTTCTTTATTATACCATAGGAGGGTGTTTCTTTTCTATTGTCCGTTTTTTACGGACTTGTGCACCAGGCCCCGGGGGGGGTATTTATTATGCTGCTCGCTTATTAATATTCGAAATTGTAATATTTACAGTAGTTCCACATATGACCGGATTTGTTTCTGATTTCAACAGTAAGAATCTTTGCATAGCCGATCAGTATATCAACATCAGCCGTATGATCGAGAGAAACAAATTCTCCGTCGGGTGTCATAACAGCTTCAATTCTGAAGCCTTTGTAAATAATATGCATATCACTGAATTCTTTAAGGATTCTGTTGATTGTAGGATCTCCCGAAAGAGTAGCTTCAATGTCCTCCCAGAAAAGAACGGAGTTTGTTACCTGTCCGAGAACAGAGCCATTTTTCTTAGGTGTGTCTTCATCCTTCATTATAATTGTTATTTTATAATTACTTCCGACTTTAACACATGTTGCCGAAGCAATCTCTGAAAGGTCGGTAAGAGTCCATGCAGGAATTCTGCGCATTGCATCCTCTGAGCCCTTATCACAGATCTGCTCAAACGCATCAGCCTCCTGTGTCATAAAATTACCGAGTACGTTTGTTACAGCGTTATTGACTACAGCGTTTCCTACATTCACGTAATCAACATTCTGCCATTCCTTCTTCATATATCCGGCTTCTCCTGCTCTTACCTTATCAATACCTGATTTGTAGAAATTACATATTTCTGCTGTTGTGGCAGGCATCTGACCGCTCACGGGAGTGTCGGGAATAACAGGCTTGTTATCATCGGGCTTATTTCCGGATGAAGCACCCGGGTAATCAAAATCGTAGTATTTACAATAATTCCACATATGACCGGACTTGTTTTCAATTGCATAAACAGTGATCTTTGCATAACCGATAAGAATATCGATGTCAGATATGTGGTCGATAGAAACAAACCTTCCGTCGGGAGTCATAACAGCTTCAATTCTGAACCCCTTATAGACGATATGAAGGTCTTTGTACTCGGTGAGAATCTTTTCAACTGTGCTGTCGTTCTCAAGTGTATATTCGAGGTCTTCCCAATAAATGAGAGAATTTGTTACCTGTCCGAGAACCGAACCGCTCTTCTTAGGCGTGTCCTCATCCTTCATAATAATCGTAATTCTGTAGTTAGAGCCGTCCTTCACGCACTTAGCATCGGCAACCTTAGAAAGGTCTGTAAGTGTCCATGCTGCAATTCTGTTCTTAGCTTCGTCTGAGCCCGCAGCACAAACCTGCTCAGAAGCATCAGCTTCATCTGTCATGAAAGAACCGAGAACGCTTTTAACAAGGTTGTTAACTGTGCTGCCGCCGATATTAATTGCGTCAACATTCTGCCATTCCTTCTTGATATAACCTGCCTTACCCGCCTTGATTTCATCTACACCCTTCTTATAGAAGTCACAGATTTCAGCCTTTGTTTCAGGCATCTTAGCAGGCACGCTGAAGGATTCAAGACCGACTGAAGCACGGAGAATCAGACGGGCATCCGCTGCGGTAATATTACTGTCATCATTGACATCAGCAGCCGTCATAGCTACAAGAGAAAGCTTTTCAAGCTTTACGGACGTGCGAAGAGCAAGTCTTGCATCTGCAGCGGTAATGATTCCGCTGCCGTCAACATCGCCCTTTGAAAATCTCTCGGCAGCATCTGCTGCCGCAGCAACACTGCAGACACTGAAAAGCATAAGAATACACATAAAAACCGAAACTATTCTTTTCATAAGAACGTCCTCCCTGAATAAATTTTTAAGACAAAAGTCTCTGAAATCAGTATAACACACAGAAAAAAAATAAACGCAACATTAACCTTAAAATTAATTAAAAATTAAAAACTGCGGGGCTAACCTCCGAAGAAGCTATCCCACGCAAAATCATTTTCTATTCAAATACTTCAAGTCCTACCGATGCACGGAGAATAAGTCTCGCGTCAGCGGCTGTGATGGTACCGCTCGCATCAACATCTCCGAGAAGCACCTGAGTTTCAGAAAAATATTCAAGTCCTACAGATGCCCGAAGCACAAGTCTTGCATCTGCGGCTGTAATATTCTGATCAATGTCAACATCACCGTATCTGAGATATACGATCTCAATAGGATATGCTTCAAATGTAAAAGTAATACCGTCTATAACAACACCCATTTCTGCATAAGAAACATCATGTACCTCCCCTATTATGTCAAGCTTCATAATGCATACATCCAGTTCATCAACGGGGCAGGTGCCGTTAAAGGCAAATGAACCGGAAACCTCTCCGCTGACACCTGAATCAGCAGCAAATATATAATTTCCGGCACTCTCATAAGCCTGCTGTACTGATGAGCAGCTAAAAACAGTGGGGTCGTAGCTGAAAGTAAACTCTCCTGATGATATACCTGCTGCCTCTGTTATAAAGAAATAAACATACATTGCATCAACAGCTGTTTCAAAATAGAAAAAAGGCTGTGCTTTTTCTGCAGGTGTTGCAGCAGAGGCAGTAAAGGTGCTTATACCTGTACCTGCAAGCAGCATTAAAATACATAGAAACACAGAAATAATTTTTTTCATAATAAGCCCTCCGTAAAATATAATATCGCCATGCTTATATTCAGTATAACATCACAGCAACGCTAATTCAATACTTTATCAAAATTTAACAGCCGCCCTTTCTCAGGGCGGCTATTATAATTAAAGCTTTTCAAGTCCTACCGAAGCACGGAGAATCAGTCTTGCATCGGCGGCTGTTATCTTGGTATTAAAATCAACATCAGCGGAAAGCTTAAGGCTGTCATCAAATTCTTCCAGTCCTACAGATGCACGAAGAGCAAGTCTTGCATCTGCAGCAGTTATATTTCCGTTATTATCAACGTCACCCGTTGAATAATCTACAAAGACCTCCCTGAAGCTTGCCTCTGCCAAGCTGTTATAATAGACAAAGGTTCCTTCAAAATCCTTCTTTTCTCCTTTGTAGTATACGGTATCAAAGCTTTCAAGCTCATAGAAGCTGTAATAATTGATCGATTCAACACCGGGAGAAATAACAACATACTCAAGCGAAGCACATCCCTCGAAAACAGTATCATTAAAAATCTTGAGGTCAGAAGGTAATACAACAGCAATAAGCATATTACAGCCTGAAAATGCTGAATCTGAAATTTCCGCGATGCTGTCGGGCAAATCAAGCAGCATAAGCTCCTCACAATAGGAAAAAGCTGAATATCCGATAAATTCAAGCTCTTCGGGGAACACAACATTTTTCAGTTTTGTGCAATCAGCAAATGCATACTCCTCAATTCTCACAACACTGTCAGGAATAACAATTCCTTCCAGGCTTGTGCAATAAGCGAACACCCAACTATCTATCTTATCAAGCTTATCCGGCAAATCAATATTTTCAAGATGATCACATTCATAGAATGCCGCTTCTTCTATAGCCGTAACAGAGTCGGGAATTATGATTTCTTCCAGAGAAGCACAGCCTGCAAACGCCTCCGTTCCGATTGTTTCCAATCCCTCAGGCAAAACAACACTTTTTATTACATCATTGTAAGCGAATGCACCGTCGCCTATCTTTCTGATACCGTCCGGCACGGTATACTTTTCGGCTGAATATGCAGTAATATCCAAAAGCAGAACAGTTCCGTCCTTACTCAGCAGAAGCTTGTCGTTTACAGACTTAAAATACCGGTTATTTTTATCGACCTTTATGCTCTCCATATCGGGACAGGTGCAAAATGCCTGAGTGCCGATAACACTTACATTTTCGCCGATGCTGACAGTCTTTACGGCAGTTCCGTAAAATGCCGCCTCTTCAACACACTGAAGTGAGGCAGGCAGACTTACACTCTTAAGATTCTTACAATCCGCAAATGCACAGACGCCAATATATCTGACTTTTTCAGGAATAACTATACTTTCAAGACCGCTGTCAGCAAATGATAAATATTCGATTCTTTCAAGGTCTGCAGGAAGACTGATATTTTTAAGGGCCTCACATTCGCTGAAAGCACCCTGATCAATTTTTTTCACGCCTGCAGGCACAGACACACTGTTAAGAGAAGAACAGCCCTCAAAGGTACCTATATCGATCAAAGCAATTCCTTCAGGCAGTATTATACTTTCAAGTGATGTGCAGCCTGAAAAAGCAAAATAACCGATTTCCTTCAGTTTTTTATTCAGATCGATTTTTTTAAGCTTATTACAGAAAGCAAATGCATGGCCTCCTATTCTTTCAACAGTGGAAGGAAGAGAAATCTCCGTAAGCGATTCGCATCCGGAAAAGGCACTATCTCCAATTTCTTTTATCCCCTCATGAAGCTTAATCATTCTGAGTCCGGAACACAGGCTGAACGTACTGTCTTCAATTACGGCAACAGAATCCGGCAGATCAATGTTTTCAAGCGATGAACATTCGCAGAATGCAAACTCTTTTATTTCTTTTATTCCTTCATGAAGATTAACCTTTTTCAGCTCGGAGCAACCATTAAAAACATTTTGCGGAAGAATTTTAATATTCTTACCGATTGTAACACCTGAAAGAGCTGAACAATCCTCAAATGCATATGCCCCCAAAGAAACAGTACTGTCGGGGATCGTTACTGACTGAAGCTTTTCACTTCCTCTGAAAGCTCCCTCTCCGATTATTTTAAGTGTTGAGGGGATGCCGATTGTTGTGAAGCTGCAGTTTTCAAATGCATAATCACATATTTCTTCAACACCTGCAGGTATATTGAATACGGATGCATTGTTATTTTCGGAGCAGAACACAAGCTGTGTTTTTGCCTTATTGTAAATTGTATTATTTTCAACGGTGTAGTACTTATTATTCTTTTGTATACTCAGAATAAGCTTCTCACATCCGCTGAAGGCATTACAACCGATATCCTTAAGCTTTTCGGGCAAGGTAACACTATCAAGAGATTCACAGCCGCTGAATGCAATCTCTCCGATTGAAGTGAGCTCCTTATTAAGCGTAAGCTTATTAAGTGAATCGCATTCTGCAAAAACAGCCTCTCCGATACTCGTTACCGAATCAGGAATAATAATACTCTTAAGTCCTGTGCCGTAAAATGTGCGCTCGTTAAGTCCGGTAATACACGAAGGAAGCTCAACACCTTGCAAGCTATAACAGCTTATAAATGCAGAAGCCCCGATATAATCTATATTATCAGATAAAACAATCTCGGACAGATTCGAACAATAGCTGAATGCATCCTCACCGATTTTTTTAACATTATCTGACATTGTTATTTTCTTAAGATTTTCATTGCACGTAAATGCATCGGCTCTGATAACAGTTACCGAATCGGGAACGGTAAACTCACTGACCTCTGCGCTTAACAAGGCTGCAACCAGCTCTGTTTTTCCCGCAGTATATAAAACACCTTTTTCGTCCACGGTAAAATACTTGTTATCCTTATGTACACTGAAGCTTTCAAGATCAAGAGAATTCAGATCAAGTCTTCCTATTTCCTTAACATTCTTCGGAATTGTGAGAGAACAGATAAAAGAATTCAAAAAAGCATAATCACCTATATACTCAAGACTGTCTGAAAATACCACTTCGCATAAACGACTGTCTGCAAAAGCATATGCTTCAACAGTTTTTACCGAGGGGCACAAAACCCTTTCAAGAAAACTATTTGTTACAAATGCATATTCTCCTACCGTGAGCACACCCTCAGGGATTGTATATTCTGCATCCTTCTTTCCGCCGGGATAAGCAATAAGCTTTTCTCCTTTTTTATCAAAGAGAATGCCGTTCTTTGATGAAAAGTATTTATTATCCGGACTGACATTGATTTCTTTTAGACCTTCCATGTAACCAAAAACGTATGCTCCGATGCTATTGACATTTTTCGGTATCATAATTTTTGTAATATAATCGCATCCTGAAAAAGCATATTCACCGATACGTTGCAAGGAATCAGGCAGAACAATTTCAGAGATACCGTTACTGTCGGAAAAAGCAAAATCTCCTATGGACGTCACTCCCTCAGGAACAATAAGCTTATCTGCCCTGTAAGAATTATCATGTATATATTCATCAGACGGCGCAGGACCGATTTCTGTTACGGGATAACCGCCGATTTCTGAAGGGAGCGTCAACACTTCTGCAGATTCTCCCTTATAGCCTCTGAGAATTGCCGAAGAAGCCTTCACCTCATAATAATAATCACCTTCAACAAGCAGCTCCTCTTCAGTTTCCGAAGCAAAAGCAACAGTTGACATCATTCTGACAGCTTCACCTGAAGCACCTGCCCCCGCAATACCTGTAAGCATCACGGCACAAAGAACTAAAGACAGTATTTTTTTTGACTTTCATAAAGTATTCTCCTTTTGACAACTAAGATAAATCATAATCCGCAGCAAAGACATCAAAGCTTTTCAAGACCTACCGAAGCACGGAGAATCAGTCTTGCATCGGCGGCTGTGATGCCTGCTTTGCCGTCAACATCTGCAGCAAGAAGCTGTATGTCTGAAAGAGCTTCAAGGCGGACGGAAGCCCTGAGGGCAAGTCTTGCATCGGCAGCCGTGATCTGCCCGTCGAGATTTACGTCGCCGGGAAGCACATCCCCTGCCCCCGAAACGGTAAGACCGTATTCAACATTGCATCCGTAGCCGTAGTTGTCATCTTCAACCTGAATATAGTAAATACCCGCACCAAGGCTTGCCTCTGCAATAACTTTTCCCTCATCCGCCTTGGAATAGAATTCACCTAATTTTTCAAGTCCGTTATTAAACTTGTAAAGAGTAATCTTCCATCTTGCACTGCTCTGGGTCAGAACAGCATGCTCAAAGGTTATTTTCAGATCATTCCATCCTGTAAGCTTCAGCTCATAATAGTCGGAGGTTTTTCTGTTATAAATATGTCCTCCGTATTTTTTACCGGAAATGATTTTTTCTGCCTGAGAATAGTTGTCGTTGAATTCGGACTCCCAGTAATTACTTTTCACATAATCTGCTTTGAGTGAATAGGTTACATTACAGATATAGCCGTAATTATTGTCGCATACCTCAATATAATACGCACCCGGCTCAACGCCTATTGCAGGCAGGCTCCATGTTGTTTTTGTAGGCTTGACGTAATATTCCTGGATAAGTTGTAAGGATTCGTCAAATTTATAGACATTGATACGCCATTCTCCGCTGTTTGACTGAATCAAGGGGTTTTGGAAGGTGATTCTGTAATATCCCTTATCCTTTACCGTAAGCTCATAATAATCGGATCTGTCGCGGCGGTGAATATGACCTCCGTATTCCTTGCCGGCTTCCATTTTATCAGCTGTGGAATAATCATTATTGAGTTCAGTTTCCCAATAATCACTTTTTACATAATCGGCCCTGAGAGAATATGTTACATTACAGGCATATCCGTAGTTGACATCACGTACCTCAATGTAATATACACCGGGCTCAACGCCTATTGCGGGCAAGGTCCAGATTGCTTTTGTGGGCTTTGCATAATACTCCTGAATAAGCTGCAGAGATTCGTCAAATCTATAAACGCTGATGCACCATTCTCCGCTGTTTGCCTGCAACACGGGAGTTTTAAAGGTAATTGTATAATAACCCTTATTCTTTACCGTAAGCTCATAATAATCGGATCTGTCACGTCGGTGGATATGACCGCCGTATTCTTTGTTTGCCTCCATTTTATCGGCAACGGAATAATTGTCGTTGTTCTCCGTTTCCCAATAATCCGTTTTGACATATGAGGCCTTCAGACCGTATTCAATATCTTCCGAATAGCCGTAGTTGTTATCCGAAATTTTAATATAATAAGTTCCCGGTTCAACACCTATAAAGGGAAGAGACGCTGAGGCATTCACGGGTCTCACTGTGTAAAACTGAATCTCCTGAAGCTCATCAGCATATCTGTAAACGGTTATTGACCATTCCGCGCTGCTTGATGTAAGCACAGGATTTGAAAAAGTAATTCCTATATAACCTTTTTCGGGAATATTCAATTCATACCAGTCTGCAGCTTTACTGTTATGGATATGACCGATATACTTTTCGCCCGTCACCATTTTATCGGCATTATCATAGGAATCATTCAATTCGGTCTCCCTGTAGTCTGTTGCAGTAAAATCAGCTTTTATGCCGTATTCTATATTACAGGAATAGCCGTAATTATTATCAGAAACCTTTATATAGTAGACACCGGGCTCAACACCTATCTTCGGAAGAGTTGTTTTTGCATTTTGCGGTGTCGCGGTAAAAAACTGTATTTCCTGCAATTCATCATCATATCTGTATACCCTTACAGCCCACTGAGCACTGCTTGATGTGATAACAGGATTGGTAAATGTTATAGTGACATATCCGTTTTTTACAACATTCAGCTCATAAAAATCCCCACGGGCTCTTTCATGAATATGCCCCGAGTATTTTTGTCCGAACACCATTTTGTCTGCATCCGTGTAAACATCGTTAAATTCGGTTTCCCAATACTCTGTTTCTGAAAAAACAGGCTTCAGGGTATATTTTATTCCGGATGAATAGCCGTAGTTATTATCCGTTACAACTATATAGTATACACCTGCATCAGCACCGACCTTCGGCAGTGCTGTTTTTTCCTGTTTTGTATCTACATAAAAGGAATTTATTCTTTCAAAGGAATCTGTTTCTTTATAAACGGAAATACACCACTGGGCACTGCTTCCCGTTAACACGGGATTTAAAAAATCAATAGCAATATATCCCTTTTTATTCAATGTCAGCTTATAATAATCCTTATCATCCCTTGATGAAAGCGAGCCTGAAACCGAGTCCCCCGAATACAGCACATCTGCTTTATCATAAGAATCATTATTTTCACTTTCGGTGATACCGGCTGCAAAAGCCGTAAAAGCGCAGATAGCCAGAATACATATTGCCGAAGCAAGGCTGACTGCAAAAGAAATAATTTTTTTCATAAAGTATTCCTCCATAATAAATATACAGTTAAAGATTATCATTCCTCTATAATTTTTTCAATGTAAAACATAAACAAATTTTACCGTAAAAATTATACTCTGCATAATTATACCGTTTGTCCCTATTCTTTATGTAAAACTGATTTTACGGAAAAAGATGACCTTCCGCAAACGCTCACGGAAGGTCATCTTTATATATTACTTTATATTAATTCATCAGCCTGCAGGCCAGGTGAAGGCTCTGCCGCCCATAAGATGGAAGTGGATATGATGAACGGTCTGACCTGCGCTTTCGCCGCAGTTGTTGACTATTCTGAAGCCGTCTTCCAGTCCCTGCTCTTTTGCAATCACGGGAATCTTTTCGAAAATATGAGCAATCACAGCAGAATTCTCAGCTGTAACATCATATGCCCATTTTATATGCTCCTTGGGTATAACAAGAATATGCACGGGTGCCTGAGGGTCAAGATCCTTGAAGGCAAGTATTTTATCATCCTCATAAACCTTTGTTGAGGGGATTTCACCCGCTGCTATTTTACAGAAAATGCAATCCATAATCTGTCTCCTTCCGAATAATTATTTAATCAGAGCTGCTGCAATTGAGCCTACTGCTGCAAGAGCATCCTGAATCTTTGTGATATCCTTACCGCCTGCCATTGCTGAATCAGGCTTACCGCCTCCGGCACCTCCTGCTATTTTTGCAGTCTCTCTTACAATATTACCTGCGTGAGCACCCTTTGCTATTGCATCCTTACCGCAGGCGCATGCAAATGAGCAGGTTCCCTTTTCGGTATTCTTTCCTGCCACAACAATAATTTTGTCGTCAGCCTTGCTTGAATCAAGCATTGTGCGAAGAGCGTTTGCATCTGCCTCACCAAGGTCTGCAGTGAGTACCTTTATACCGCCGAATTCACCCGCATCGGAGAAAAGCTCTCCTGCCTTTGCAGCTGCAAGCTCGGAATTGAGCTTTTCAATCTGCTTGTCCTTTGCCTTGAGGTCATTTGTAAGTGTCTGAGCTTTTTCGCTTACCTGAGAGGCGGAGCATTTAAGAGCAGCTGCTGTTTTTGCAAGACTGAGCTCGGCTTCATTCACAAAATCAAGAGCATTAAGACCTGTTACAGCCTCAATTCTTCTCACACCCGATGCAACGGAGCTTTCGGAAATGATTTTGAACAGACCTATCTTGCCTGTGTTTTCAGCGTGTGTGCCGCCGCACAGCTCAAGGGAATATCCGCCTGCGTCAACAACTCTTACGGTATCGCCGTATTTTTCTCCGAAGAGAGCCATAGCGCCCATAGCCTTTGCTTCAGCGAGAGTTTTTTCGCTGCTTTCAACCTGAAGAGCGGAAAGAATTACTTTATTCACTTCTTTTTCGATATTTCTGATTTCCTCTGTTGTGAGAGCTGAGAAATGAGTGAAGTCAAATCTCATAAGCTTGTCATTAACAAGCTGACCTGCCTGCTCAACGTGAGAGCCGAGGATATTTCTGAGAGTAGCCTGAAGAAGATGAGCTGATGTGTGATTCTTCTTTACAGCCTCTCTGAAGCACTTGCATACAAGCGTCTGAGCCTCATCGCCCACGCTTGCAAGTCCCCAAGTAAGAGTACCCTTATGGAAGAATATACCGTTTGTATTCTTTGTGGTGTCGTTTACCTTAAAGGTGAAATTACCGTCTGTGACAGTACCCTTGTCACCGCACTGTCCGCCGCTTTCTGCATAGAAGGAGGTGCTGTCAAGCACAAGCACAGCCTCTTCACCCTCGGAAATGCTGTCTGCCTTTTCTCCGTCAGAAGTAAGGATCGCAAGGATCTTACCCTTGCCCTCAGTGCTCTCATAGCCTGTGAAAACAGTTTCGGGAATATCCTTAAGAGATGCGGAGGAATTCTTCCATGCATCAGCACCTGCATCCTTACGGGCACTGCGTGCTGTTTCCTTCTGAATCTTTATAAGCTCATTGAATCTTTCTTCGTCAACGCTCATTCCCTTTTCCTCAAGAATCTCTCTTGTAAGATCAAGGGGGAAGCCGAAGGTGTCCGAAAGCTTGAATGCATCGTCACCGCTGAGTGTATTTCCTTCACAGGAGGAAATCATTTCTTCAAGAAGCTTAAGACCTGAGTCAATAGTCTTATTGAAGTTTTCTTCTTCGATAGCAATTATCTTGAGGATATAGTCCTTCTTTTCGGTAAGCTGAGGATAAGCCTCACCGCTTTCCTTTATAACGGTTTCACAGACCTCTGAGAGGAAGGGTCTTTCAATACCTAAAAGTCTGCCGTGACGTGCGGCACGTCTGAGAAGACGTCTGAGCACATAGCCTCTGCCTTCGTTTGACGGCATCACACCGTCGGAGATCATCATTGTTGTGCTTCTGATATGGTCGGTGATAACACGAAGAGAAACGTCACTCTTTTCGTTTTCGTGGTATTTAACACCTGCGATTTCCATTATGTGCTTCATTATATTCTGAATGGTGTCGACCTCGAAAAGGTTCTGAACACCCTGAGAAATACAAGCAAGTCTTTCAAGTCCCATACCTGTGTCAATATTGGGATTCTTAAGACGGGTATAATTTCCGTTACCGTCGTTTTCAAACTGAGTGAAAACAAGATTCCAGAATTCAACAAAGCGGTCGCAGTCACAGCCGACCTTACAATCGGGGCTGCCGCAGCCGTTTTCAGCGCCTCTGTCGTAGTAAATCTCAGAGCAGGGACCGCAGGGACCTGCACCGTGCTCCCAGAAATTGTCTTCCTTGCCCAATCTTACGATTCTGTCGGGAGAAACGCCCACTTCCTTGGTCCAGATATCAAATGCCTCATCATCCTCGTGATAAATACTTACCCAGAGATTCTCAACAGGCATTTCCATAACCTCTGTGCAGAATTCCCATGCCCATTTTGTAGCCTCGTGCTTAAAATAGTCACCAAAGGAGAAATTACCCAGCATTTCAAAGAAAGTACCGTGTCGGGAGGTCTTACCTACTCTTTCAATATCGGGAGTACGTATACACTTCTGACAGGTGGTAACTCTCTTTGAGGGAGGTGTAACCTCGCCCGTAAAATACTTTTTCATAGGTGCCATACCTGCATTTATAAGCAGAAGGCTTTTATCTCCCTGAGGAATAAGGGAGAAGCTGGGAAGACGCATATGCTCTTTTGTTTCGAAGAATTTAAGATACTTTTCGCGTATCTCATTAAGTCCTGTCCATTCCATTTTTTTCACTGTCCTTTTTTTATTATATAGGAAATTGCTCGCGTTGTGAGCAATTTAGCTTATAATTCGCCTGCGGGCTCATTGAATGACGCAAGCTTATTGAACAAAAAACACCTACAGCCCCCAAGATTGGGGGTAGGGGGTTGATAAATCGTAAGATTTTTTCTTATTTTCGCTGAAAAAAAACAAAGCGCCCGTCACATTTCCGGGACGGCTGTTTCGCCGCGGTACCACCCGGATTGTGCCAAGCACCACTCTTTATTCTTTAACGCAGAAATTACGCAGAATTCATCACCCTGATGCCGTACAGCGGCATAGCAAGATTTCACTTAAAAACTCGCACCGACCGTTTTCTCTCTGAAAAGCAAAAATCATACTTAACTGTACCGTAGCAATTGATATTTACAAAAGAAAGTATATTGTTTTTTAATGCTTTTGTCAACCTTGATTTTGAAATTCTGCCGAAAAACCCGCTTCGGGGGCAGAAAGATAAGTGATATATCCGTCCTCTGAAAAGTCCAGCTTCACATTCACCGTATCTGCTGTCACATCTGCCTCAAAGCCGTTTTCCGTTTTTGTAATAGTTCTGTGCTTTGTAAAAACAGCAAGCCGTATACTTCTTACTATCACATTGAGAAGGGAGGTATCCTTTATTTCATCGCTTTTTCTTTCATCGGGCACACCGAATGCATTTATATTGTAGCCGTCCCCCTCGGTTTTAACAGAAAAACCCGAAAGCTCTTCAGGATATGTGAATGCAATTTCAATATCCTCGTATGAACTGCATATAACATCGGCTTCAAATATTTTGCCGTCCTTTTTACCCTTCATGCTCAGATTGAAAAAATCGCGGGGCATAAAATCCTCTGCCGACATTTCCTTTTCACAGGAAGAAAACAAAGCCATCACGAAAACACATAAAGAAAAAACAATAGCTGCCGTTTTTTTCACATTATCACTTTCCTCTCAGAATTGAAGAAAGAGCCTCGGGAATACATCCCTGTATATTTTCTGTTGTTGCGGCATATGCCGTATATTTTTCTTCTGCTCTCTCTCCCGCAAGACCGTGCAGGAAGGCGGCAAGCACGGCACTGTCTCTGAGAGAAAGCCCCTGAGCGGCAAAGGACAAAGTAATTCCCGTAAGCAGATCTCCGCTGCCGCCTCTTGAAAGGGCGCTGCTGCCTGTGGGGTTTATAAATATCTCACCTGTTTTATCCGCAACCGCCGTATTCGCACCCTTAAGAAGCAGAGTAACACCGTATTCCTTGGCAAAAGCAAGTGCAATTCCCTCGCGGTCAGCGTTTATTTCCTTTGCAGTAAGACCTGTAAGCCTGCCCATTTCCGCAGGATGGGGAGTCAGAAGAATATCTGCTTTTGACTCTTTCAGTAAATTTATATTCCCGGAAACAATATTTATTCCGTCTGCGTCAATAATCAGCTTACCTTTATAGCTTTTTAATATTTTTTCCGCGAATTCCCTTACCTGTTCATCCCTTGTAACACCGGGACCGAACGCCAGTGCATCATAAGAATCAATATTTTCACAGAGTCCTTCAGAAGCCTCCCGCGAAAAGCTTCCTTTTTCGGAAGAGGCAAGAGGTACAAAGACACACTCGCAAAGATGAGAGGTCACGGTATTATAGATTCTGTCGGGAAAGGCAAAATAAGTAAGCCCTGCACCTGAAGAAAGACAGCCCTTTGCTGCAATGATTCCCGCACCTGGCATTGAATAGCTTCCTGCAACAAGCATTGCCTTTCCGAATGTGCCCTTATGAGAGTCAAAAGGTCTTTCGGGAAGAAGCCTTCGGGCATCTTCAACACTCAGAGCATTTCTGCCCGAGGATACGGCATCAAAACCTATGGGAATTACCGTAACTCTTCCGCATTTATTGCTGAATGGCTTATAAACATGCTCTTTTTTGAAACAGAGCATTGAAAGTGTTTCGTCAGCGTTGAAACAGTCCTCGGTATTATCATTTTCAGCAGAAAGACCGCTGGGGATATCAACGGCTATTTTTACGGAAGAGTGTTTATTCACGATTCCGAAAAGCTCTTTTATATTTCCGGGCAGACTTCCCTTAAAGCCTATACCGAAAACAGCATCGACGATCACATCCGCTTTTTCAATAAGCCTTACGATACTCCCGGTTATAACGGAAGCGTTATGTATTTCAGCAATACCCTGAATACGGCTTTTGTTTTTTTCGGATAATTCATCCGACGGAGAAGAAAACATACAAAGCACGTCAACCTTTTTTCCCGCCTCGGAAAGTGCTCTTGCAATAACAAAGCCGTCTCCCCCGTTTTTACCCTTTCCTGCAAGAATAACAATATTGCGGCTGTCAGGATAGCTTTTTAATATATGCCCGGCACACCCAAGCCCCGCTTTTTCCATCATTTCTTCATATGAAAGACCCGAAGCGTTGGCTTCACCCTCAGCCCTTCTTATTTCATCAGGTGTAAGAATAACCATAGCGTTCTTCCTTTTATAATTTATTCCTTCAATTATTTTTATTATAATCGGATAAAGCTGAAAAAACAACAGTGTAAAGACAAAAAAAGAAGCTGTCATCTGCAACAGCTTCTTTCATTATATTATTCAAGCTCGAATGCGCCTGTGTAGAGCTTATAGTATACACCCTTCTGGGAGATAAGATCGTCGTGATCGCCGCGTTCAATTATCCTGCCGTGGTCAAGCACCATAATGGCATCGGAATTCCTGACCGTTGAAAGACGGTGTGCGATAACAAACACGGTTCTGTCCTTCATAAGAGCATCCATTCCGCGCTGAACAAGAAGCTCTGTCCTCGTATCGATGGAAGAGGTAGCTTCATCAAGAATCATAACGGGCGGATCGGCAACTGCGGCACGGGCAATTGAGAGAAGCTGACGCTGTCCCTGTGAAAGATTTGCACCGTTTGAAGTAAGCTCGGTATTATAACCGTCGGGAAGCCTTGTGATAAAATCGTGGGCATTGGCAAGCTTTGCTGCATTTATGCACTCTTCATCCGTGGCATCAAGCTTTCCGTAGCGGATATTGTCCATAACAGTTCCCGTAAAGAGGTTGGTATCCTGTAAAACAATACCGAGGCTTCGTCTGAGATCTGCCTTCTTTATTTTATTTATGTTAATTCCGTCATATCTTATCTTACCGTCTGCAATATCATAGAAGCGGTTGATAAGATTTGTGATAGTGGTCTTACCTGCACCTGTAGCACCGACAAAGGCAACCTTCTGCCCGGGCTTTGCATAAAGTGAAACATCGTGAAGGACGGGCTTGCCCTCCTCATACTCGAAGTCAACTCCGTCAAGCACAACATCGCCCTTAAGCTCCGTATAGGTAACACTGCCGTCTGCAGAATGGGGATGCTTCCATGCCCAATGTCCCGTGTGCTCCTCGCAGGGAATGATTTCTCCGTTTTCGATTTTTGCATTAACCAATGTAACATAGCCCTCGTCTGTCTCAGGCTCGGTATCAATAAGGGAGAATATTCTTCCCGCTCCTGCTAAAGCCATAGCAATTGAATTTATCTGCTGTGAAGCCTGGTTCACCATTCCCGTAAACTGCTTTGTCATACCGAGATATGAGGCAACAACGGAAATTGCCAGAGGTGCTACGATGGTTTTCATAGTGAAAAGATTCTGAAAGGACACATTGAGAAGCATACCGTCGGACACAATGAGCACACCGCCCACAAATGCTGTGACAACATAAAGGATATTTCCTATGTTATTCATAATGGGGCCGAAAACATTACCGAAAATATGAGCCTTTTCAACATTTTTGAAAAGCTCTTCATTTACCTTATCAAAATCCTCCTTTGATGCTTCCTCGTGACAGAAAACCTTGATGACCTTCTGACCGTTCATCATTTCCTCGGCAAAGCCTTCCATTTTACCCACAGCCTTCTGCTGCGCCATAAAGAACTTTGCTGAATTACCGCCTACGAATTTTGTTACCTTGAACATAGCAATAACGCCTACAATAACAACCACCATAAGTGAAACGCTGAAATACATCATTACGCAGACAAGGAACATAAGTGTGACCACAGCTGAAATAATACTTGGGATACCCTGTGAAATCAGCTGACGCAGAGTATCAATATCATTTGTGTAGTAGCTCATAATATCGCCGTGATTGTTTGCATCAAAGAATTTTACGGGAAGATCCTGCATACGCTCAAACATTCTTTTGCGCATTTTATCAAGAAAGCCCTGCACGGCAATTGCGGTAAGCTGCTGCTGAAGAACGGAAACTATAAGTCCCGCACCATATAAGCACACCATTGTGATGAGTGCGGAAATTATATCGGGCAATACCGTTTTCCATGCTTCGGTGAAGGATACCGAAGCGGTTAGCTCAAGTCCTTCAATAATAATTGATGTTATATTTTCTATATAGATAGCAGGCATAACACCTATTACGGCAGAGATAATAATACACAACACGGTGATTATACAGTGAACGGGATAATCGTGTACAAAAAGCTTAAGAAGCCTTAAAAGGAGCTTGGGGTCAACGCCCTTTCCCTTGGGAGCGCCCTTCGGCGGCATTTTATTCTTCTTCACTGTCATCACCTGCCTTACACTGGATTTCATATGCTTCCTTATAAATCTCATTTGAAGCAACAAGCTCGTCGTGAGTACCCATGCCGTCGATTCTGCCGTTATCCATAACAATAATCTTATCGGCATCCTGAACAGATGATATTCTCTGAGCTATGATAATTTTTGTTGTTCCGGGGATTTCATCTCTGAATGCTTTTCTTATAAGAGCATCCGTCTTTGTGTCAACAGCCGAGGTTGAGTCGTCAAGAATAAGAATTTTCGGTTTTTTGAGAAGAGCTCTTGCAATGCAAAGACGCTGCTTCTGACCGCCCGACACATTGGCACCGCCCTGCTCGATATATGTATCATATTTATCGGGGAAGCTCTCAATGAATTCCTTTGCCTGAGCGAGAGCGCAGATTCTTTCAATCTCCTCATCCGTTGCATCCGGGTCGCCCCAACGCAGATTTTCCTTTATTGTTCCTGAGAAAAGAACATTTTTCTGAAGAACAACAGACACTTCATCTCTTAATGCCTTCAGGCTGTAATCCCTTACATCCCTTCCGCCGACACTGACCGAGCCCTCGGTTACATCATAAAGACGTGATATAAGCTGGATAAGTGTGGTTTTTGATGAACCCGTTGAGCCTATGATACCTACGGTTTCGCCTGCTTTTATGTGAAGATCGATATTTGCAAGTGCATAGTTTTCAGCGTTTGCGGAATATTTGAAGCTTACATTACTGAAATCAATGCTTCCGTCGGAAACCTTCGTGAGAGCATCTTCTTTTTCTTTTATATCGGGAGTTTCAGTAAGCACCTCTATAATTCTCTTTGTTGATGCTACAGCCATAGTGATCATAACAAATATCATGGAAAGCATCATAAGAGACATAAGAACCTGCATTGAGTAGGTTATCATACTTGAAAGAGTTCCCACATCAAGATATGTTCCGCCGGAGGAAACAACGAGCTTTGCCGTAAAGAAGGAAATGAGAAGCATTGAAGTATACATAGCCACCTGCATAAGAGGCCCGTTCATAACAATGATTCTTTCTACGTGAGTGAAATCATCCCTGATGTTTTCAGAAGCAGCGGCAAATTTCTTCTTTTCATACGCTTCTCTTACAAAGCTTTTAACAACACGCATACCCTTGATATTTTCCTGAACGGAATTGTTGAGCTTATCGTATTTCTTAAACACAGCTCTGAAAAGCGGCAACGCCTTAAGTCCTATTGCAAGAAGTCCGATACCAAGCGCAGGAGCGATAAAAACAAATATCAGACTGAGCTTTTTTCCCACAACGGCAGACATAACCGTGGCAAATATGAGCATAAGAGGAGCACGCACTGCAGTTCTTATTATCATCATAAATGCCATCTGTACATTGTTGATATCCGTTGTAAGTCTTGTCACAAGTGATGATGTGCTGAATTTATCGATATTCGAGAACGAAAACTCCTGAATTTTATAGAATATATCGTGTCTCAGATTTTTTGCAAAACCTGCCGAAGCTGTTGCAGCGGTTTTTCCCGCAAGCACACCGAAGGCAAGGGATGTGAATGCCATAAGCACGAGCAAAAGACCGTACTTTATTATATCTGTCATTTCACAGCCTGCATTGATTGAATTGATGAGTCTTGCCGTAATCACGGGAATAATACATTCGCATACAACCTCTCCTATCATAAGGACAGGTGTGAGTATTGTCTGCTTTTTATATTCCCTGATGCAGCCGGCTAATCTTTTTAACATTTTCCTTCCTCCTTTTATCTGCAATCACCGAGTTTTACATCAACATTTTCAAGAAGTCTTATAATAAAAGAGATAAGCATCTCCTTTTCTTTATCGGAAAACCCCTGTGTAAGCTGATTTTCATACAGTTCAATGTGCTTTTTCATTTCCTCTTCACAATCCCTGGCCTTTCGGGTAAGAGAAATATATCTGAAGCGTCTGTCGTTTTTATCTGTCTGACAGACAATAAAGCCCTTGGTCTCCAGACGGGAAATTATTCCCGACACCGTGGAATGAGACAGCTCAAACTGTTTTTCAATATCCCTGTGACAGATACTCTCTCCCGAACGCGAAGATATATAATGAAGAACAAAAAGCTGTGCAGGCGTGAGACCGATGCTTCTTGCTTTTTCGGAATGAAGAAGCTCAAACTCCTTATTAAGCAGCTTTATAAGCGGACCTATGTGAGCATTATTTTTCATTTATTCACTTCCGTTTCAACACAAGCCGTATCAGAAAATACACTTTTCTGAAACAGATGCTGTAATTCATTTATATAACAGAACCGAAATCAATATGTCGCTTGCTACATATTATCACAAAAACAATTTCCGTACAATAGCAAATATGCAAAAATTAACGGAAATTGTTTCTTAGTTTATATTCAATTTACCATCCGTAAGAGCCCGTGTCCTGTCCGTGACCATTATACTCAATAAACACACGCACATTGAATTTCTGACCGCATTTAGGGCATTTTGTGATATGCTTACCCTTTATGCGCCTTAATCTGAGCTTTGCCGAGCACTTGGGGCATTTTTTATAAATATAATTTCTGTCTCTGAAGCTCTTTGTTTTTTCCTCAAAAGCAGGCATTACTTTGTTTCTCAGTCTGAGGAATCTTTCATTTTCCAGAGTCCTTTTTGAAATATTGCGGGATAAAATTCTGTAAAAAGCAAACACATAGAAAAATGTATTAAGAAATGAGCATATATAGTAAACAAACGGAACGGGAATAAATCTCAGGAACATACAAAGCACAGCCATTACAAGTCCCGAGGTCATAAGAAAACGTCCCAGATGGTCCATTCCGTATCTTCCGTACATAAAGCGATAGATTTTTTCAATAAAAGAATTCAATTCACATACTCCTTTATATTAATTCATCAGCAGAAAAAACAGGGAAAAAAGCCGCAGCTTCCGCCGAAAAGATTGCAGCAGATATTAGCAAGACAGCACCACAGAAGTGAAGTTCCGAACCTGCCGGAGGGTCTGCCGTAAACCGTTCCTCTCTCATTATATTCGGAAGCCGGTCTTGAAAGTCTTTCATAAAGCTCCTTATAATCCTCGTTAAAGGGCTCTTTTTCACAAGCTGTTTTTGCATGCTGAAGGGCGGTTATTCTGTTGCCCGCACCGTAGTTTGCAACAGCACTGAAATAATACCAGCGTGCATTTCTGTTTTCTATTGAATTCAGAAGAGACAAAGCCTGGCTGAATCTGCCGTTATTAATAAGCACTCTGACAGATTCCATACGGGAGGCATCGTCCGTGCCGTAGGAGGCACCGCCGCCGGGGGAATAGGTATACCATCTGAAGCCGCCGAAGCTGCCGAAGCCGCCGAAGGGATCAGCCTGCCTCGAGGAGTATCGGGAAGAGGCTTCTTGTGAGGGGTCATACCCGTTTTTTATTTTATCGTAGGCTGCATTTATCTCACTCATTTTTTCTGCAGCGGCTTCATCTCCGGGATTAAGGTCGGGATGATATTTTTTTGCAAGGCGTCTGTATGCCTTTGTAATGTCTTCTTCACTTGCCCCGGGTGAAACTCCCAGAATTTTATAAGGGTCCTTATTCACTTTTTCTTCCTTTCTTTCATGGCATCAAATGCTGTCCAGACACCTGAAAAAAGAATATTTTCTATGATTTCTTTATCCTGCTCAATATTGAGCTCATTATATTTCTCCACACATTCAGCCATTATCATCTGAAGAATCACCTCATGGTCTGACGTATTTATTCTGATAAGAGGGTTATATTTCTGCTTTTTTATGTCCTTCTTCATATCTACGGCAGCATCAAGGATATAAATAAATTTTCCCAGCTCTTTTCCGAAGGCAAAAAGCTTTTCTCCACCTTCATTTTCCTCAAACTTAAAAATACTTCCGAGAAGGCTTCCGAAAATCTCAGCAGGTATATCGGGAATAAGAATATTATTTTTTTCCGCTTCCTCAAGATCATTCAGATACCTTCTGATATCAGCGCACTGCCGGGGATATTTACGGGATATTTTTTCTGCCTCTTTCCCCAGAAGCTTCATTTTCAATGATGCCGTAAATGAAGAATCATCATTCACATCATCCATATATTTATAATATGCAAGAGCGATATTCATATCCGATGCATAGCGGGTAAATCTGTTACGGCAGAAGCTTCGTTTTTTCAGAGGATGTACGGGGCATCGTCCCGAAGACTCTTCATATTTTTCATTATAAAAAGAACTGAGTACGATAGCAAGAAAAACAAGATCATATGTGAGTGCCATTCTTGAAAGAGCTCTTCTGTCTTCGCCCAGGTCCTCGCAAAGTCCGCAGTAAACAGCTTTATAATGCGCCCTGTTTTCTTCGGTAAGCTTTTCCGGGGCTGCTGTCACAAATCCGAACAAAGACGATCCCTCCCGTTTTCTGAAAATATTATATCAGTCTTCTTAAAACTGTCTTTAATTATAACATTATTATTTACAAATATGCAATAGAATAAAAAAAGCGTTCTGCTTCCTCCCGACCCCCTATACCGGGGGGGCGGAAAGGTGTTTTTTGATATAAGCAAAATTGCTCACTTTTGCGAGCAATTTCTTATATGTTAAAAAAGCCTTGCATTTTTCGGATTTTACAGTATAATTAGAATGTTAATAAAATAACGGAGGTTCATATCATGTTAGTATCAGCAAAAGAAATGCTCAACAAAGCAAAAGCAGGCAAATATGCAGTAGGTCAGTTCAATATCAACAATCTTGAATGGACAAAGGCTATCCTTCTCACAGCACAGGAATTAAACTCCCCTGTTATCCTCGGTGTTTCCGAAGGCGCAGGCAAATATATGTGCGGCTACAACACTATCGTAGGTATGGTTAACGGTATGATCGAAACTCTCGGTATTACTGTTCCCGTAGCTCTTCATCTTGACCACGGCTCATACGACGGTGCATATGCAGCTATGAACGCAGGCTTCTCATCTGTTATGTTCGACGGCTCTCACTATGCAATTGATGAAAACATCGAAAAGACAAAGCAGATCATTGCAGATGCATCCGCAAAGGGTGTTTCCGTTGAAGCTGAAGTAGGCGCTATCGGCGGCGAAGAAGACGGTGTTGTCGGCAGCGGTGAGGTTGCAGACCCCAACGAATGCAAAATGATTGCAGATCTCGGCGTTACAATGCTTGCAGCAGGTATCGGTAACATCCACGGCAAATATCCCGAAAACTGGGCAGGTCTTAACTTTGATGTTCTTGCAAAAATTCAAGAGCAGACAGGCACAATGCCCCTCGTTCTCCACGGCGGCACAGGCATCCCCGAGGAAATGATCAAAAAGGCTATTTCTCTCGGTGTTTCAAAGATCAACGTTAACACAGAGTGTCAGCTCACATTTGCTGCAGCTACAAGAGAATACATCGAAGCAGGCAAAGACCTTCAGGGCAAGGGCTTCGACCCCAGAAAGCTCCTCGCTCCCGGTGTAGAAGCTATCAAGGCTACAGTAAAAGAGAAGATGGAACTCTTCGGTTCAGTAGGCAAGGCATAAGAGATGACCCCTCATGAAAAGAAGGCAGTGGAGCTTTTCCGTGCAGGCTGCAATTGCTCACAGGCTGTATTCACGGCATTCAGCGATGTAACAGGCATTGATGAAAAAACTGCCCTTCGTATGTCATCCTCCTTCGGCGGAGGTCTCGGAAGACTCCGTGAGGTGTGCGGTGCTGTCAGCGGAATGTCACTTGCCGCAGGCGTTTTATGGGGCTATGATAACCTTGAAGACAAGTCCTTCAAAACAGAGCATTATGCTCTTATTGCAGGCATGGCACATCAGTTTTCCGATATTTTCGGGACTTATATCTGTAAGGAGCTTCTTGGGATAAAGAATTATACATACTCCCCCGTCGCAGAAGACAGAACAAGTGAATATTATCTCACACGTCCCTGCGAAAAATGCATAGCCGCAGCCGCAAGAATCCTTGACGAAGAAATCGAAAAGCGTAAATAATCATACAAACTTATCCCCCGCAGCCATCACAGGACTGCAGGGGATTTTTTCATTTACAGAAACAAAAAAGAAGAGGACATATCATAATGATACATCCTCCGAATTAAATTATGTAACCTTATTTAATAAGACATTCGCCTGTCATTTCTGCGGGCTGTGTGAGTCCCATTACCTTAAGCATTGTGGGACAGATGTCAGCAAGTCTTCCGCCCTCCTTAAGCTCGCAGGGATAGCCTACTACGCAGAAGGGAACGGGATTTGTGGTATGGGGAGTAAAGGGATTGCCGTCGTCGCCTATCATTCTGTCGGCATTGCCGTGGTCTGCAGTGATGAAGCAAACACCGCCCATATCAAGAGCTGCCTTTACAACATCGCCTACACATTCGTCAACTGCTTCAACAGCCTTTACAGCAGCTTCCCACACTCCTGTGTGGCCTACCATATCACAGTTTGCAAAGTTGAGAATTACTGCATCATATTCGCCGCTTCTGATCTTTTCGCACACAGCATCTCTTACGGGATATGCGCTCATTTCGGGCTGAAGATCAAAGGTGGGAACATCGGGAGACTGAATAAGGATTCTGTCTTCACCCTTGAAGGTCTTTTCTTCACCGCCGTTGAAGAAGAATGTTACGTGAGCATACTTCTGTGTTTCGGCAATTCTCAGCTGTGTCTTGCCGCAATCCTGAAGATATTCACCGAAGGTCTTTGTAAGCTCCTCGGGAGGGAATGCAACAGATACATTGGGCATTGTTTCGTCGTACTGAGTCATACAAACAAAATTAAGGGGGAAGAAGCCGTTTCTTCTCTCAAAGCCGTCGAATTCGGGATCAACAAATGTACGTGTGATCTGACGGGCACGGTCAGGACGGAAGTTGAAGAAAACAACCGAATCATCAGCCTTTATTGTGCCTTCCTTGTTTACAACGGTGGGAACAATGAATTCATCGGTAATTTCCTTGTCGTAAGACTTCTGCATTGAGCCGACTGCATCAGAGTCTTCGATACCCTCACCGTAAACAAATGCGGCATAAGCCTTTTCAACTCTGTCCCATGCAAAGTCACGGTCCATAGCAAAATATCTGCCTGTGATAGTAGCGATCTCACCCACGCCAAGCTCCTTGCACTTTGCTTCCACGTCGTTGACAAAGCCCTTACCCGATGTAACGGAAACGTCTCTGCCGTCCATGATGCAGTGAACATAAACCTTTTTGAGACCGTAATTCTTAGCCATTTCAAGAAGTCCGAAAAGGTGCTCGATGTGGCTGTGAACACCGCCGTCGGAAAGAAGACCCATAAGATGCAGAGCAGTGCCCTTTTCCTTACAGCTTTCCATAGCGCTGATAAGTGCGGGAATATTGAAGAAATCTCCGTCCTTTATAGATTTTGAAATCTTTACAAGCATCTGATAAACAACTCTGCCTGCTCCGATGTTGGTGTGGCCTACCTCAGAGTTGCCCATCTGTCCGTCGGGAAGACCGACATCAAGTCCCGAAGCACCTATTGTGGTGAAGGGGTTTTCTGAGAAGAATTTATCAAGATTGGGAGTTTTTGCAAATTTTATGGCATTGCCCTCGTCACAGCTTCTGATACCGAAGCCGTCCATAATACACAAAACAACAGGTTTTTTCATTTTATTATATACCTCTTATAAAATGGGACGGGTATACCGTCCCGTAAAATGTTATGTCAGAAAGCCGTTTACAGTATCCGGAATTACTTTGATGCTGCCTTTACGATAACTGAGAAATCCTCAGCCTTGAGAGAAGCACCGCCGATAAGACCGCCGTCAACATTTACCTTTGCAACAAGAGCATCAGCATTCTTGGGATTCATTGATCCGCCGTACTGAATAGTAACTGTTTCAGCAACATCTGCACCGTAAGCTTCAGCTATAGCAGCTCTGCAGAAGCCGTTGCCTTCGTCAGCCTGATCATCAGTTGCAGTAACGCCTGTGCCGATTGCCCAAACGGGTTCATAAGCAATGATAACGTTCTTAAGCTGTTCAGCAGTAACATTTGTAAGAGCCATCTTTGTCTGGAACTTAAGAAGAGTTTCTGTATAACCCAGTTCTCTCTGTTCAAGAGTTTCACCGACGCATACGATGGGCTTGAGACCTGCTTCAAGAGCAGCGAGTGTGCGAAGGTTTACAGTCTGATCTGTTTCACCGAAATACTGTCTTCTTTCGCTGTGACCGATAACAACATATTCAACACCGAGCTCAACGAGCATATTTGCAGCGATTTCGCCTGTGTATGCACCTGAAGCCTTGAAATGTACGTTTTCAGCACCGATTTTTATATTTGAGCCCTTTGCAGCCTCAACTGCAGCGGGGATATCAACAAAGGGAACGCAAAGAACAACTTCACAGTCTGCATCCTTTACGAGGGGCTTCATTTCTTCAATAAGAGCCTTAGCTTCTGCGGGGGTTTTGTTCATTTTCCAGTTACCTGCGATAACTGCTTTTCTCATATCTTTTTTCATTTCATTATCCTCCGAAAAATCGGCTTACCGCCAAAGAGATGCCGGTAAACCGTAATTTTTATATAACTTATTTCTCGTCGATGCAAGCAATACCGGGAAGAACCTTACCTTCGAGGTATTCAAGGGATGCGCCGCCGCCTGTGGAGATGTGGCTCATCTTGTCTGAGAAGCCGAGCTTCTTTACTGCTGCAGCAGAGTCGCCGCCGCCGATGATGGAAATTGAGCCTGATTCAGCAACTGCCTTAGCAACTGCAATTGTACCTGATGCGAAGTTTTCCCATTCGGAAACACCCATAGGTCCGTTCCAGATAACTGTGCCTGCACCCTTTACAGCGTCGGAGAAGAGCTTTTCTGTTGCGGGACCGATATCAAGACCCATCCAGCCGTCGGGAATTTCGTCGGAGTTAACAAGCATATGCTCTGTGTCGGGAGCATATTCCTTACCTACACGGTTATCCTGAGGAATAAGGAACTTAACGCCCTTTTCTTCAGCCTTAGCCATAAGGCTCTTAGCAAGCTCAACCTTATCTTCTTCACAGATAGATGTGCCTACATGATGACCGAGAGCGCGCATGAATGTGTAAGCCATACCGCCGCCGATGATAAGAGTATCGCACTTGTCAATAAGATTTTCGATAACACCGATCTTGTCGGAAACCTTTGCACCGCCGAGGATAGCAACGAGAGGTCTCTTGGGATTCTCAAGAGCGCCGCCGATGAACTGGATTTCCTTCTGGATAAGATATCCTACTGCAGAGGGAAGATAATCAGCTACACCTGCTGTTGAGGAGTGAGCTCTGTGAGCAGAGCCAAAAGCATCATTTACAAAAATATCAGCAAGAGCTGCAAACTTCTTTGAAAGCTCTTCATCGTTCTTTGTTTCGCCCTTTTCAAAACGTACATTTTCAAGAAGAACTGCTTCGCCTTCTTTAACTTCGGCTGCAAGTGCCTGTGCGCTTTCGCCTACAACGTCAGAAGCAAGTTTTACTTCAAAGCCTAAAAGCTCGGAAAGACGTGCTGCAACGGGAGCCATTGAGAATTCGGGATTGAATTCACCCTTGGGACGTCCGAGGTGAGAGCAAAGAATAACCTTTGCACCGTTATCAAGAAGATACTTGATTGTGGGAAGAGAAGCAACGATTCTCTTATCGCTGGTGATAACACCGTTTTCCATCTTTACGTTGAAATCGCAACGTACAAGAACTCTTTTACCTTTGACAGCAATATCTTCAACTGTCTTTTTGTTAAGTGCGCTCATAGTCATAACTCCTTTATAAATGAATATAAATTAAAAACTTTATTTTGCCTTCTGTATTTTACAATAATGTTAAAAATTTATCAATCATTAAAATACACAAAGGCTGAAAGTATTTTCGCAATAATTTGTAAAAACAGATTAATTGCTCCAGAACACATAGCCGTCGAGCAGCAATGCTCTTACGGGAGCAGCCTCCACACCGCTTATTTTTACGGGAGGGGCAATAAGGAAATACTTGCCGGGCTTTACATCATCAAGCCTCAGATTTTCAAGCACCGCTATATTCTCACCGAGAATTGCTCTGTGAGGGCCCGTCTGGTCTCCGGCACTGCCTACAGACATAGAATCGGTTCCCACAAGAGTGTAGCCGTAAAAAGCAAGCTCCTCTGCACCTGTTTTGTCAAAATATGCCTTACCGCCGCTTTTTATAAGAATCCTCTTACAGCTGCGGGGAAAATGCTTATCAACATAATCTCCCGTGATCCTGTCGGTATCAACCTCAATAACACGGCATTCTCCTATGAATTTATCAAGGGGAACAGCGTTTATTGTTTTTCCGCCGGGGATAAAATGAAGAGGCGCATCGGCATGAGTGCCGCAGTGAAGCGTGGTGCTGAGCCTTGCCATATTACAGCTGTCACCCGAGGCAAAGCTTGAAAACACAGAAAGCTCGGGAACAGGGTCACCGGGATACGGTTCGCTTTTCACAAGATCCTTTGAAATATCAATAATCCTGAAATCCACACTTTTCACCGCCTGTCAGTCTGATTTTTTCACCGTATTATCAGCTTACATTGACTCTTCTGTCAATAAGCACGGTGGTGATAACAAAAATAAATATTGCAGCCATAGCAGTGCAGTAGAGATTGGTAATGGAATATGCACCGAAGCCCAAATCCCAGGCTGCTGCAACCTCTGCCTCTGAAAGAGTGATGGTATAAGCTGTTTCTGAGATAATGAAATAGATCTTGATAAGCTTTGTTACCATGCTTGCGAAGGTTGATACGGCAAAGAATACGCCGAAGAAATAGATGATCTTTCCGAATTTACCTATCTTATGGAAGGGACGGCAATTGGAAATTGTGATTGCAAAGAAAATCATAAGTACAAACACACAGGCTCTTACAGCACCGTCGAATGCATAAAGAGAAGCAAGGCTGAGAAGCACCGACATGGAAGGAGTTGCAATACCTGCGGAACGGCAGAGCTCTTCGATCATCTGGATAACAAGCTCATAAACCGAATAATACATTGAATTACCCTGAACAATATTCACGGAATGATTGATAACATAGATAAGAGAGCCGAAGGCACATATGCACAGAAGCAGATAGTTGAGAAGCACCCAGAAGGAGCCTGATATCCACTTTGAAAGAAGCAGTGTGCTGCTCTTTACGGGAAGAGTCATTGTAAGATGGCCCTCATAGCCGAACATATTTCTCTGATATTCGGAAACGATACCCGTAATGGTCATTATCATACCGATGCCTGCCGTAAGACACAAAGCACCTGAAGCGAGGATCTTGATAACAAGGCCCAGTCCCGTGCCTGTATCTCCCCATTTAGTCCAGTCAACAAGAAGGAGCACCGCCATGATGACGCCGATGATTCCCATAGCCACATATACACTTGAAACCGAGTGCATATTTGCCTTAAATGAATTTTTAGTCAACTTCCCAAGCATCGCCGATAACCTCCTTGAATATTTCTTCAACTGTTTTACCGGTGGAGCGAAGAGTTTCGATACCGGTATTTACGAGAATTGAACCGTGGCCCAGCATAAGTATGTGATCGAAGCTGTGCTCAAGGTCATTAACAAGATGAGTTGAAAGGATAACAGTTGCGTTTTCCTTGTAGTTGCTCATAATTATGTCAAGAATAACACTTCTTGCTGCAGGGTCAACACCGCCGAGAGGCTCATCGAGAACATAAATATCTGCGCTTCTTGACATAACAACAAGAAGCTGAAGCTTTTCCTTCATACCCTTTGACATAGTTTTGACCTTCTGATTGAGGTCAAGTCCGAAGCGGGCTGCAAATTCAACAGCCTTTACCTTGTCAAAATCCTTGAAGAAATCGCCGTAGTAGTTGATACAGTCGATCGTGCGGAATCTGTCGGGGAAGAAGGTATTATCGGGAAGATAGGCAACATGTGCCTTTGAACCGATACCTATAGGTCTGCCGCCGACCTTTATCATACCCGAATAGTCATGGATAAGACCTACAAGAATTTTCATAAGAGTGGTCTTACCGCAGCCGTTGGGTCCTAAAAGTCCGACAATTTTACCTGCGGGAATATCGAATGAAATATTATTGAGCACAATATTTCCGTCGTAATCCTTGGTAAGATTTCTTACCTTGAATGCGAATTCATCCTTCTTTACTGCAGCCGGTGTCAGCTCTTCGGTATACTCGGCAGCTTCTTCAACTACAGCAGGCTCGCCAACGCCGAAGGGCTCCGGAGAATACTTTTTTCTTTTGAATGCCATTTTTTTCTCTCCTTACTTTCTGTTATCCTGTGCAACTCCGAACTGAGGATAATCAGCATCGGAATAAATATCTGTAAAGCTGTCATCTGAAAGAACACGTGCGGCAACACCGAGAGCCTTATCGTTATAGGCTGTTGCATCGTGTCCCTGAGAAGCGAAATACCAGGTTCTTTCGGGCCACATACCGTAGGCGGCATCAACAGTACCGTCGGGTGACAGGTGGCTGTGTGAGCTGTCGGTACAGAGTCTTCCCTCTTCGGGGAAATGAGTAAGCTTTTCTCCGAGAGGAGCACTGAGGGCTCCGAGAGTGGTTGAGGAAATCTGAATGATACCGTCGGAGGATACATTATCCGACTTCACAAGCTGCATAAGAGGAAGACCGTAGCCTGCCACGGCGAAGAATTCCACTCCCTCTGCTTCAAGCTCCCTTACGGTTTCTCTGAAGTGCAGACGGTATTCATAAAATCTGTCAGCTTTCTCTTTAAGAGAAGCATGAGCCTTATCCGAAAGATATTTTGCGCTGAGGGCGGGATATCTTTCAGGGGGGATAATGCCCCACATTGAAAGTGAATTTGCAAGCACACTGCAGATCAGAGCATCAAGTGCCTTATCCACGGTTTTTTCAAAAACTCCCTCGGGCATCATTTTAAGAAGACCTCCGAGGCTTTCCGCAGTTTTTGCATTTGCAAGCATTTCCACCATAGCAAGTCCGTTTTCTGTTTTGACTGCCTTATCCATAATGTCGGCTATGAGCAGGCTTCCGCCGAGGGCAGCAACAAAATACATCACGCGCTTGATATCCTTTTTCTCTCTGAAAAGCTGGAAGTATGCAGTTGAGAGAGCACCTCCCAGACTTACGGGAACAAGGTTTACCTTATCCGAGCCTGTCTTTTCCTTTACACGGTCTATAAAAGCACTGAGCTCCTTTGCCGTTTCATATGTATCGCCGAAGGAATTATATGCGAAGAAATAAAGATTCTCTTCACCTATTCTTTCACTCAGCATCTGCAGGGGAACCATTTTGTAGATATATCTTTTCTCATCCGCTGTACATTCGGCAAGACTCTGAGGGTAAGAAACGACCCTGAGATTATTCTTCATGCTTCCGTCGGGAAGCGAAGTGATAGGATCTGCAATTTCTTTAATAATTGAAGCCACCTTATCGGAAAAGCCTGCATCCTTTCTGAAAAGCATCATTTTCATAAGAGGTGCCTTAAGCTGACCGAGAAGCGCCTCGCCGTCCACATCCAGGGGCCATGCCATTTTTATTTTCTGTCCGTTTTTATCGACCATTTCAACCTTTGACTGACCGATTCCCGGCAGTATAACACAGGGGGTAAATCTGTTTTCGGGCATAATAATACCTCTATTCAATAATAATCTAATAAATAATAGCACACGTAAAAATAAAATGCAATAGAAAAAATATAAAATATATATCATTGCGGAAAAACTGTTTTCCGTATGAGAAGTCTTCATTCAGCTCTGTTTCACAGACAGCACAAATCCCCCTGTACCCCGTTCAAATTGACGTACAGGGGGTATCTGCTTACAGCCTTGGCGCATCACATATTTTCAAGAAAATCAGCAAGCTGCACAAGCCAGCCTGCGCTTCCGGTATAAAGGCTCCAGCCGCCTCTGCCCTCATGTCCTTTTGCAGAATACACGTCACCGCACAGAGCATACGGCTCTGTTTTATAGCGTTCGCCCGAGCCGTTTTCATATTTCACGTTAGGAAGAAGAGCCGACAGCACCTTCTCGCCCTCTTCCCTCATTCCTTCTTTGAAGAGAGCCATACAGAACCATACTGCAGCATGGGTATACTGTCCGCCGTTTTCCCTCATTCCCCCGGGATAACGGTTGACATAGCCTGTATCTCTGCTTTTTTCGCTGAAGGGCGGAGAAAAAAGCTTGATAACACCGTTTTCTTTATCAAAAAGCTTTTCATAAGCGCTACTCAGTGCCTGTCTTCTTCTGTCTTCATCAGGCATACCGGAAAGAACACTCCACGCCTGAGTGAGAATATCGATTTCACAGCTTTCATTCCCCTCATTTCCAAGAGCATCCGAGTTATCATAGAAGCCCCTCAGATACCATCTGCCGTTCCATGCATATTTTTCTGCAGCCCGGGTATACTCATCCGCTACGCTTCTCAGGTAAGACGATAGCTCATATTCTTTCTTCAAATCACAAATTTTTGCAAAATCAAGTGCAACTTTTCTTATGAACATTGAAAGCCATACGCTCTCCCCCGAGCCTTCATTTCCTACCCGTGAAAAAGAATCATTCCAGTCACCTGTTCCGATAAGAGGAAGAGAATGCATCCCCTTTGTAAAGGAGCGGTTAAGACTTGCAAGGCAATGAACAAATAATGCGGCTTTTTTATCAGAAAGGCGGTATTCGCCGTAGCGTTCATTTTCACCGTCCTTAAGAATCTCACCTTCTGCAAACGGGATTTTCTTATCAAGGATATCCGCATCCCCCGTTTTAAGCACATATTCGGAAACTGCATACACAAGCCACAGCATATCGTCACTGCAGCGTGTGCGGACTCCCTTATATATCAGGCCTTTTCTGTATATCACATGAAACCAGTGAAGCACATCCCCCTCAGGAAACTGAGCCGAGGCAGCCTTATATATTATCTGCCTCACAAGACGGTTGTCTCTGCCGATGAGAGCACATGCATCCTGAAGCTGATCGCGGAAACCGTATGCCCCCGAGCACTGATAAAAACCGCAGCGTGCATTTATTCTCGTATCTCTCACCTGATGATATAAAAGAGCAGAGGAAAACTCATTAAAGGCTTCTGAGAAGGTACTGAAAGAGCATCTCACATTTTTTCTTTCACGGAAAGGGATCTTCATAAGCTTATCCGCAGATTCCCTGTCACGGGAGAACTGAACAAAAAATACGGTTTTTTCTGCAGATTCATTGTTAACAACAAATTTTTGCAATATCCCCGCACACTTCTTATCCTGTCCGAAGAAATACTGCATACTGTCACAGCCTATGGCACTTTCCTTGTCGCAGCCTATTGTTATCACGCCCGGATAATCGGCATTCAGACAATTTTTCACATAAACCCTGTTCCTTTGTGCGTTGATTTTCAGGAATCTGACCTCTTTATCACCCTCGCCCGCACAGGGAAATGTGCAGAAAAACAATCTCACCTCAGCATTTCCGTTTCCTTCGTTTTCCACGGTTACTTCAATACATTTTTTCATTCCCGACGCAGGAATAAATATTTTTGTACGGATGAGTATATCCTCCGCCCTGCACATATACAGGGCATAAGTGTCAGAGAAAACTGCAGCGGAATTGTCCGTAATATCATATATACTGCCTTTATATTCAAGAAACAGTCTCTCTCCGGTAAGATCAGTTGCTGTATTATTTGACCATGGCGTAAGCTTATTCAGGGCAGAATTATAAGCCCAGGTAAAGCCGGGGGAAATATCCGTAACAAGAGTACCGAAGCCCTTATCGGACAGAGTATGGCTCCACGGAACAGCCGGACGGCGGTTTATTATAAAGCAATTTTCTCCGAAATGATTTTCACAGTCAGAAACCGGCTTCGCAGAGGAAAGCTCAGGAACAAAATGCCTTTCGGGGGAAGATACAAAGCCGTTGTCAGGATAACAGGCCGAAGAAAATGCAACAACAGCCTCAAAGGAATCCCTGTCAAGATTTCCCCGGTAAAGAATATGAATACCGCCGTGCTTGTCCGTAAAATCCGACATTCCTTCTTCCCTGATTATTTCCGTGAGCTTTCTCAGGCTTGTACAGCCATAGTCCTTATTTCCCTCAAAAACAAATACCGCATCCGCCATAACCGAGCATTTAGCAAGTCTTTTATGAAATCTGACAAAAGCCTTCAGCAGAGATTCGCTGCAATCCGCATCCGGAAAAACCGTAAATATAGGGATATCACCCGAAATACCGCATTTCCACAAGGCTTCATATGATGAAGAAAAGGCTTCTGAGGCTTCTTTCACAAGCGGTGATACGCTGCCGCCGAAAAAAGCACAGGAAATAAAGTTTTTCGCAAAATTAAAAAGCATACCGTCTCTCAGGAACAATGCACTTTCACCCTTTGACAAGACGGGCAGCGCACGGCTTCTTACGGAAAAAAGAGTATGCAGAGCGCTCTCTTTATCTCCTCCGAATGCCAGCACGAGCACTGTTTCACGGCTTTCACCGGCCTTCAGCACAACACTTGTTTTCAGGGCACACACGGGATTCACACCGCGTCCGGAACTGATATTTTTGTCATAGCCCCGCAAAAACACGCTCTTTGCATCCTTTTGTCTTTTTATTGTTTTTTCACGGTCAAAGCTGTAAATAAAGCTCTCATTCCTGCTGAAGCCTGCAGCAAATGACGGCGTATTATCTTCATTCAGTCTGCAAAACACTGCAGCTTCGTTTTTTTTATCATATTCCGCCCTTAAAAACATATCGGAAAATGCAGGATGAGGATCTTTACCGGACAGCCTGATAAATGACGGCTCACAGAAAAAGCAGATCTCGGCAGTCTTCTCCTCCTCCGATTCATTTTCAAGCTTCACCGGAACAAGAAGAGCATTTTCGTTATTATGCACCGTAACGGCACATCTGACAAGAATATCATCAGTCCGCAATGAGCTTACCATTCCCGATGAAGTCAGCTTTACCTCTTCGCCGTATAAAGGGAATAAGGGGATGATATTTTCCTCATCCGTGCAGACACCCACGCTGAGCCCTCTGCTGACAGGAGTATATTTATACATTTCATTTCCTGCAAATATACATCTGTTGTTTCCGTATTTATCAGCCATACAGGTTACATCTCCGCCTGACCAGGCAAACACACCGCTGTCCCCCGCGTCAATACTGCCCCGCGGAGTTTTTTTCTGCTTCATAACAGAAGAGAGCTGTCTTTTTATAAGGCCTGAAACGGGCGGGTGTACGGGAAGCTGCTCTTCAAGAAGCGCTTTTGCCGAATTCATCTCCCTGTCCGACATAAACCGCTTTACAAAAATATTGTCCCTGAGAGCATTGCATACCGCAACAAGACTCATCCCCACGTGATGGGACATATAAGAACGAACAAGGGAATAATCCTCTCCGTCCTGCCTTGACTCAGTAAAATCCACAGCCTCATAAAAGCCGTTTTTTCCCTGAGCATGAAGCTGACTGAATCGGGCAAGTGCCTTCATGGCACTTTTTCTGTCAAAGGGAAGCGTAAGAAACACACTGTAGGGAGAAACCACCTTTTCCTCATCGGCATCCCGTCTCAGAGCAAGACTTTTCAGTCCGTGAGCCTTATATCTGTAGTTCATATCGCTGTCGAGGGAATAATAACAGCTCTCTGAAATCCCGTACGGAATATTCCTCTTTTCAGCATATTTTTTCTGCAGAAACAGACTTACCTTAAGTGCCTCATACTGAAAAGTTCCGTGAATAACAGGCATAAAAAGAATCGGCATAAAATATTCAAACAGAGTGCCCGTCCAGGATAGCACCGTCACATAAGGACCGCTTCTCCTGAGATCCCGCCCGAGGGCTGCCCAATGCCCCGGCGGCACGTGGCGTTTCGCACATTCATAATAAGACATCATTCTTGCCTCACTCATATATAAATCATAATGAGATGAGGAGGTTTCACCGCTCTCACAGTCAATTCCTATATAAAAAAGCTCTCTGTTTTTATCGTAAAGCGGTGTAAGATCACTTGAAGCAAGCACCGCCTCTATTCTTTTTATAAGTGTAAGAAAGCCTTTGTCTGCAACGGCATATTCCCTGAGCCCCTCCTTAAGTGCGGTAAGACATACAAGAAGGTTTCCGCAGTCAACGGAGGACACAAAAGCAGGTGTAAGCGGTTCAAGCCTTACAGTATCATACCAGTTATATAACAGACCTCTGAATTTCGGCATTATCTCTATGGTGTGAAGAGTATTGTCAATACGCTTATAAAGCTCATTATTATCAATAAAAAGCATATCTGCCGCAGCAAGACAGCTGACAAGATAAAAGCCTATATTTGTCGGAGAGGTTCTTTTTGCCTTTTTACCTACAGGAGTTTCCTGAATATTATCGGGAGGAAGATAGTTTTCGAAGGAAGTTACATTATCCTCAAAAAACTTCCACATTCCGGCAGCAAAGGCCTTGAGAATCCTTTTCTCATTCTGAGTCGGAGGCGCTTGCTTAGTACCGGTATTCTTTATGCCGTCGGATAAAGCAAAAGGAATAAAAAGAAGTATCAGTAAAGCAATAAGCCTGTGAATATAAAGTCCTCTGATAAAAAATACAGCCGCTGCAGCCACAGGCAGAAGCACAGAAAACACAAGCGTCGTACTCTTCTGTGCATGCACATCAGCTGCCGCTGTCCATTGAAGAAGCTTCTTTTTTGAAATGAGACTTCTGTATAACGCTCTTATAACGGCATCAAGAGAAAAAAATGCACATTCCGCACAGGCTGCACAGTTGAGCACAAGACGGCAGATGCATTTATATATATCCGAAAGATCCCGTGAAAAATACAGGCTTGAAAAAACCTCAGGTCCCCGTTTTATAAAAGCCATAAGAATCCGCAGCATTTCGGGCACAATAATACAAAAAAGCGCAGCTGCCACATACATATATGCTTCATAATAGCTGCCGCAGAAGCAGGCAGCCGTCAGGATACAGAAAGCAATCACCGGAGTAACGGCTCTTCTGAAATTATCAAAAAGCTGATATTTTGCAAGAGGAGGCATAACGGGAGAATCGCCTTTTTTTCCAAGAGGTCTGAAAATATATCTGAGATTCTGCATATCGCCTCTTATCCAACGGTGCAGCCTAAGAAAGTATTTTTCAGCCGAGAAAGGAAAGCTGTCCGTAAAACGCACCTGAGAAAAAAAAGCGGTGCGCATAACTGCACCCTCTAAGATGTCATGGCTCAATATGCGCTCATTATCAAACTTATCACTTACCGTTTCAATAAAAGAATCTATATGAATAAGACCCTTACCTGTAAAAATCCCTTCTCCGAACATATCCGAATATCTTTCATTAACCGCAGCGGAATAAGCACCCGTGCCGCCTGTGGTATAAATCGATGAAAAAAGCGTTTTTTCAGACGATTCAACTGATGTTTCCGTTATGGGATTTATAATACCGAAGCCCGCAACCACTCTGTGAAGCTCAGAATCAATCACAGGAGAATTGAGAGGATGGCGTGCGGCAGCAACCAGTCTGCGCACTCCCTCAAAGGATACGGATGTATCAGAATCAAGAGCAAGAATATAATCCATACTCTGAAGGTTCTCACTATCTCCGTAAACAAGCGAAAAGCCGCCGCTGTTTTTGTCTCTCAGATATTTTGCAAGACTGATAATCGCACCGCGCTTTCTTTCAAAGCCGGTATAGCAGCCTCCCGTCGGAGAAAAAACACGTTCGCGTACAGCAAAAGAGAACCCGCCGCCGAATTCAAGGTTCAGTCTGTCAATAAGCCTTTTCAGGGCAGAAATCTCAGCTTTATCGGTAATACAATCCGGCTCGGTGCTGTTTCTGAGGTCAGTCAGAAGCATCACCTTCACATTTTTTGCGGTATTCGATGAATATACAGCTGCAAGATGGTCATAGAGCTCCTGTGCTTTTTCCGCGGGAGGCATAACACAGGATACAGCTATAAGCGTATCACCGGAGGAAATACATTCCTCTTTGAGACAGGGCAGCGAAAAGGGAGGAAAAAGCCGTACATATATCATATCTCCCACACCTTTAATAACTGCATAAACGGGAAAAAGAATAAATACAGCGCCTATGAAATTCCCTGCAAAAAAAACAGAAAAAACAACTGACAATACTATGCAAAGCACCCATTCCGCCAGAATAAATGCTGTTCCGGCAGCCTTTTTACGGGACATGATGCCGAGATGAAAGCCGATATGGTTTTTTCCGTCCGTATCCTTTCGGGCAACAATAAGCTTTTCCTTTATAAAATCCGCTTCATTCTTTTTTTCCTCACCGGCTCCCCGTCTTACAGCATTACGGTAAAGCTCCTTTGTTCTTTCATCACAAAGCCCGTATATACCTGCAGGATCGTCAAGAAGGTATTTCTCGGCAGAGCAGACCTCTTCCCTGACACGGGAAAAATCCGTTTCTCTGAGACTTAAAAGATTCTTTACTGCCTCCCCTGCATCTCCGCCGTTTTCTGCTCTGTCGAGGCATTCTGCAGAAAAAGCAGCAAAAAGGAGATACTGAAGAGCCTCACTCTGAAAGAGAGTAAGATTCCTTTCGGGAAAGGCTCTGATTATACGCTGCAGGCTTATTTTTCCCTCCTTTTCCGCAAGCTCCTTACACGTTAAAAAAAGCGGCAAAAGCCCTTTTTCGCCATTTCGCGAAACAAAGCTTTTTGCCGCCGTAAGACCGGCGGAACAAGCGTGGTAATTATCACATACCCACACAGCAGACGGGTCACTTACCCCCTGCTTCAACTGTTCCTTATAATATTTTTTTAAGTGTCTGTCATACTTTCCGATAATTGACGAGAGAGTCATTCAATTCCTCCCAATCCGCATAAAAATCAGCGGAATTGTGTTTTTACAGAAAGTTTTGACAGATTTTCATATTTTATTCTTTTCGCTTTACTCTGAAATAAAATGCTTCGGTTTTTCCGCCGGAAACAACAGCACTGATAACGGTGCTGCCCTTTCTGAGGGCTGATGTCACATCAAAAACGGTTCGTCCCTCTTCGTCCTTTTCTCCGGTGAGTCTCTTTCCCGCTGCATACACCTCAATACTTAAATAATCCCCTGTAAAAAACACAGTCACGGTATCATTTACCTGCTTCGGACAAATAAATTTTCTGCAGAGGGTAAAAGAATCGCCCTGAACGGGAAGACAGACAGGCTTTTTAAGAAATCCCCCGGCTTTTTTGCGGGGTCTTTCATCCTTATATAAATACCAATTATCAGGTAATGCAACTGTTCTGTTCATAATGCTCCTTCTTATCGGTCTGCTTTATACAAGGGGAGCAAGATGCTCTGAGGCATCGCTCTGCATAAACTGAGGATATCTGCTCCAGGTGTTTATAGTAGGCTGCTCCTCGCTTTCAAGAAGCGCAAACAGGAAATATGCACAGTCAGAGCCGTATAAGCCCACAACATGGCCCGCATCCTTCATAAACCAAGTATAATCCCTGTAGAGACAGGTATTGGCATTGATGCACTTATCGGCAGAAATATATCTGCTCTCGCCTACAGCAAGCTGCTCCTCGGTGAGAGTGCTTCCGATAACGGATGTGAGAGCGCCGCCTGACATGGGAGATGTTTCAACCATGCCGTCGCCCTGATACTTAGCGCTTTCATATGCAGGCACAAGAGGAGTGTTGTAACTTGCAAGAACGGCAAACTTCATTCCGTCAGCCATAGCCTCGTCAATAATGGTCTGTCTTTTTGAAGAAACATTATTATAAAAGGCATCAAGTCTTGAAAGAAGTCCTGCATATTCATCCTCCTTGCCGCCAAAGATAAATTCTCTTGCTGATTCATAGTGTTCAGCCTTCATCATTGACCAGAAGCCGGGAAGAGTTGCAAATGTAGGAATAAGGGATTCATCAAAAATCTGCTTTTTGTGTTTTTCGGCAAAATTATTTAAAAACGAGCAGAGCGCATCAAGCACGCCTGTGAGATTTGCAAACTTAAGAAGACCTGCGAGAGAGGGCACCATAGGGGAAAGATATCTTTCAACAGTATCTGCCTCAAAGCATACCTTTCCGTTGAAAAGATCTGTAATAACATCTGAACCGAACATAACAGAGGTGTTTGAAATAACAGTATTTACCTTATCGTGACCGTATTCTGCAAGATAAGAAATGGTAATACTGCCGCCCATGCTGCAGCAGACGATATCAACCTTGTCACAGCCGTGGTCACTGAGCGCTCTGTTTACCGTTTCATTAAGAAGGTCGGCATTGTCCATAGGATCAAGACGCCAGTCATATACGAAGTAATAAATCATATCTGCACCGTATCTGTCTGCAAAGGATGAAACGATGCTGATTTCATCGGTGGAGCTTCTGTCGATTATCCCGGGATATTCGGAAACTGCCTCGGGATACCATGCAGCAGTAACATTCTTATGAAGGGAATCGCCGTTGTTGTCACAGGGATATGCAGAAAAGAGCTTTACTACATATTCACAGATAACGGAAACACCGGCTTCAATGCTGAACTGAGAAATAACGGCTGCAAGAGTTTTTGCAAGATAGCTGAAAAGCTCACCTGCATCAAACTGAACATTTGCAGGACGTGCATTTTCTGTTCCGCGGTCAAACTGAAGACCGTCGGAAAACTGCATTCCGCGGACAATAACCACGGGAGTGTCGGTTTCGACACGCTCAATCACACCGTCATTCCCGTTTCCCGCATCCGCAGCAAATGCACTGACACCGCAGGATAACAAAAGAGCAAGGCTTAAAATCACACAAAGAAACTTTTTCATAATTTTTATCCTCTGTTTATTTTTTTTGTTTGATTATACCACAGCAAAAAAGCAAAGTAAACAGAAAAAGCGAATTATTGTCTTTGTCAGCATAATAAAATCATACTGCAGTGCTTTTGCCCTTCTGTTTAGTATATTGCTTTCTTTTTTCACCGGTAAAGCTTCTGACGGGCAGCATAAGGGCAGCAAGGGCAGATACAACATTGAAAATGATATTTATTCCTGCTACGGCGGTTTTTATATTATCTGAAGAAATATATCCCGAAAAACAGGAAACGGGAAAAATTTCTCCGAGAACAATAAACAGAAGCGCACCTGCAGCATTATAAAGTATATGCATATAAGAAACATATTTTGCGCCCTTTGAAAGCCCTGCACAGGATACGGCACAGGTGGCACAGGTTCCTATATTTGAGCCCAGTATTATATAGTAAGCCTGCTCAATTCCTATAATTCCGCTTCCGGCAAGGCTCTGAAGAATTGCCGTAACAGCCGACGAGGACTGAACCAACGCTGTAATAAACGCACCTGCAAGCACACCTGTAACAGGAGAGGAGCACATTATAAGTCCCTTTTGAAGAAACGGCAGCCCCGAAATTTCCTGTGAAGCCTCCGTCATAAAATTCATTCCCACAAAAAGAAGCCCCAGCCCTGTCAGAACTATACCTGCACCCGTCAGCTTTTTCTTTTTGCAGAAGCTTATCATCACAACACCTGCCACACAAAAAACCGGAGCAACAGCAGAAACATCCATAGCCGTAATAAGTCCCGTGAAGGCTGTGCCTGCATTTGCGCCTGCAATTATCCAGAAAGCTCTGTACAAATCCAGGTATCCGCTGTCAACAAAGGCTGCCGTCAGCACACTTGAAGCGGATGACGACTGCATACAAAAGGTAACGGCAGCACCCGTCAGCACTCCGCTTACACGGTTACGGGTGAATTTCAGAAGATATTTCTGCAGCTTGTCGCCGTAGTTTTCCTTAAGAGAATATTTGATCATCAGCATTCCGAGAATAAAAAGAGAAATTCCCACAAGAGTGTGAAGCAACAACTTGAGACTCATAAAATCACCTAATGAAGAAAATAACAAAAATTTATAATAAAAGGTCAAAAAAACATATTGACACAGGCTCAGTACTGTTGTATAATGTCAAAGAATTAATGCTAATGACCCACGCAGAATGCGGAGGGAGGGAATACAATGAGTCAGGTAAAAGTAAAAGAAAACGAATCTCTTGACAGCGCTCTCAGAAGATTTAAGCGTCAGACATCTCGTGACGGTGTTATCCAGGAAGTGCGTAAGAGAGAGCATTACGAGAAACCCTCTGTAAAGAGAAAGAAAAAATCAGAAGCTGCTCGTAAGCGCAAATACAAATAATTATGAAACAAATAACGGGCCTTATCAAAGGTTCGTTATTGTTTTTTAGGAGAATTATGAAAAAAAACACATCACTTATAACAGATTCAATGCCAAAGTATTTTTATGACAGTATAACGGACATCACAGCTGAAGACATTTTCAGCATGGGCGGAAAGGCTGTGGGGATTGACCTTGACAACACCACTGTATACGACAGCACGCTCACACTTTTTCCCGGTGTAAAAAAATGGCTTGAGGACATTCATTCTTCAGGTCTGCCCGTTATTATCGTGACAAATACTTACAATATCAGAGCAAAGCTGATATCAAAAAAGCTGGGAGGGCTCCCCTTTATTGCAAATGCCGCCAAACCCGGCACAGACTGTTTTCTCAAGGCAGCTTCTGCCGTCGGAGTAAACATATCCGAATTTGTTATGATAGGCGATCAGCTGTTCACAGATGTGCAGGGAGCAAATAAGGCAGGTGCGATCTCCGTCAGGGTCAGATACAAAACCCGTGAGATTCTGGCACTCTTCCATTTTCTTTCAATAAGAAAAAAGGAAAAAATTTATCTTGAAAGCAAAGGCTCAGGTGACAAGGTATGATGTTCAACACAGAAAAATTAGCAAAAAAGGTAAGCGGCTTTGCTGATGCAGCACTTATCTTTTCAGAAGAAAACAGAAGATATTTCACTCAGTTCCCCTCTTCCGACGGGCTGCTTCTTATAATTAAAGATACTGCTCTGTTTTTCACAGACAGCCGCTACACAGAGGCAGCAGCAAAGGCAATAGGCGGGGAATATGTTCTTGATTCTTCTAATTTATATGAAAAATTAAATGAATTATTCAAAGAAAATGAAGTAACAACGGTAGCAGTCGAAAATGACAAGCTCACTCTTATGGAATTTGAAACATTGCAGAAAAAGCTTCCCGGCTGCAGCTTCATAACCTCATCTCTTCTTTCTGAAGCTATTGAAGAAATAAGAATAGTAAAAACTGCGGATGAAATTGAAAAGATAAAGGCTGCTCAGAAAATTGCAGAGGATGCCTTCAAGCACATTCTCACATTCATAAAGCCCGGTGTTACAGAAAAAGAGGTTTCCCTTGAGCTTGATTTTTATATGCTCTCCCACGGTGCAGAGGCCGTTTCCTTTGAAACCATTGCCGTTGCAGGAAAAAATTCCTCAATGCCCCACGGTGTGCCCGGAGATTATAAAATTCAGGACGGAGATTTCCTCACTATGGACTTCGGTGCAACCGTCGACGGATATCATTCGGATATGACAAGAACCGTGGCAATAGGAAACGTAAGCGAAGAAATGAAGACCGTATATGAAACTGTTCTCAGAGCTCAGCTGAAGGGACTTGAAGCACTTCACGACGGCATTTCAGGTGTTGATGCAGATAAGGCTGCCCGCGAAGTAATAGAAAATGCAGGCTACGGCAAAAACTTCGGACACGGTCTCGGTCACGGCGTTGGCGTGGAAATTCACGAGTCGCCCCGCCTTTCCCCAAAAGCACCGCACACCCTCAGAGCAGGCCACGTGGTAACCGTTGAACCGGGCATTTATCTTCCCGGGAAATTCGGTGTAAGAATAGAGGATATGGCTGTGATCACGGAAAACGGCTGCATAAACCTCACCACCTGCCCGAAGGAGCTTATTGTAATCAGCTGAAAAAAATGTAAATAATCGGTGAATTTCTGCAGTTTTTCTTATCAAAACCGTATATATACCGAAAATATTTACTCAGGTACTTGCAAAAACCGAAAAAATAATATATTATATACAAGTAAAAAATTATTGATTACCGAGAAAGGATTGATATTTATGGTATCAGCCGGCGATTTCAGAAACGGCGTTACATTTGAAATGGAAGGCGGAGTTTGGCAGATCGTTGAATTCCAGCACGTAAAGCCCGGTAAGGGTGCTGCTTTCGTTCGTACAAAGATCAGAAACGTTATTCAGGGCAGCGTTGTTGAAAAAACCTTCTCCCCCACAGACAAGTTCCCCACTGCATATGTTGAAAGAAAGGAATGCGAATATTCCTACAACGACGGCGATCTCTATTATTTCATGGATCCCGAAACATATGATATGATTCCCGTAAATGCTTCTGACCTTGACGACAACTTCAAGTTCGTAAAGGAAAACATGGTTTGCCGTGTGCTTTCCTACAAGGGCAAGGTTTTCGGCATTGAGCCCCCCAACTTTGTTGACCTTCAGGTTACAGAAACAGAACCCGGCTTCAAGGGCGACACAGCAACAAATACTCTCAAGCCCGCTACTGTTGAAACAGGTGCAGTTGTTAAGGTTCCCCTCTTCATTGAAGAAGGTGAAATGATTCAGATCGATACCCGTACAGGCGAATATCTCGGCCGTGCGTAAGTAAATTAAAAACGGCTGCACTTTCTGCGGCCGTTTTTTGCAGATAATACAAATCAAGGAGTGTATTCAAAATGACTATTACAGAAAAGGTTGCATATCTCAAGGGTCTTATGGACGGACTTGAGCTTGACAAGTCCACAAAAGAAGGCAAGGTTCTTGCTGCAATGGCTGATGTTCTTGAAGATATCGCTCTTACAGTTGCAGACAACTGCGATCAGATAGATGCTATCGATGAGGATCTTGAAAATCTTGAAGAATTCGTGTATGAAGGCGATTTCTTTGATGATTTCGATGATGACGATGATGATTTCTGCTTCGGCGATTGCGACGATTGCGACGGTTGCGATGATTATGACGAGTATGAGTATGAAATCGAATGCTCAAACTGCCACGAAACAATTTTCATCGACGAATCAGCTTTCGAAGAAGGCAAAACATTTGAGTGTCCCGCTTGCGGCACAGTTCTTGAAGCTTACACAGAGCTTGACGAAGAAGAATAATTTCACAAAAATCAATTTTATCCCGGCATACAGATAAAACTGTATGCCGGAATTTTTTTTGCATTACGGCAGAACAAAGCCTTTTTCCCACTTATTATTCTGCAATAAAACCGATTTTACAGATATGCTCTTTCTGATGCTATACTGTTAATCAGTTCATCAATCTTTCAGGGGAGGACTCTGCAATGACCAATAAGAACAAAGCCAAGCTTACCGTAAGTGTTATCGGATTGTTACTGTGGTGCTTTGCACCCTTTGCAACCATCAGTATTTTCTGGGGCGATGCTCCCTCGGGCTTAAAATGTCTGTTTACCGAATATTTCATTTTTGAATCGCAGCTTGAAAACTTTATTTTCTGGACTGCCCTTTTCACGGGGCTTACTTACCTCTCCGGCGCAATCACAGTATTTACGGGACACAAGGTGATAACAGCGGTTTTCGGCGTAGCTGCCATTATAAGCTATATAGTGACCATATGTATATTGGGTATGGAATCAGATTTCGTATCCTTCCTGAAATACGGAACAGACTACGGCTTCTGGATATTGATGGCAGGGCTTCTTCTTCCTACAATACTTACGGACTACGATAAAATCTACGGCAGCGAGCCGGACCTGCCTGACTATTACCCCGTCGGCAACGTCATAAATAAGCCTTCAGACAGCGGCAGCACACCGGAAAACGGCGGTAACAATTCATCCGGAAGCGGACTTAATAAGCCTGCAGATATCAGAGATCAGCAATTTGTTCCGAAATCAAAGGCTCTGAGCTCCTTTGATGATGCAATCAATTCTGCTCCCGCCGAGACAGACAAGGCTGACAAAACCGTAAGAATATCTTCCGCAAAACAAATAAAAGAAGAAGATAAGAATAACAGCTCCGTTGCTTTATCCGACAGCCCGGAAGACAAAGAACAGCAGGAGGAATATATCCCCGACAGCAAAATCCGCCCATTAAAAAGCAAATCTGGAAGACTCGGTCCCATTGATATAAACAGTCTGAAGTAATAACAGATTTTATACATATGTCAACGGGCCTTATTCCGGGCCTTCACAACAGACCCGTTTTTCAACAAAAAAAGATCCGGGATATATCTTCCGGATCTTTTTACTGTATCTCTGATAATTATCTCAGCACATATCCGTCTGCAATCAGGCTGTCACGGCTCTGTTCAAAGGAAATATCTCCGAAAAATCCGTCCGTACTGAGAAGTTCAAGGGCTTCAAGCTTACTTACATTAAACTGATTATCAAGCTCATTCATAGTGATTCTTATCTGAACGAAATCACCAAGCTCAACCAATGAAACTTCGACAAAGTCAAGTGCATCTCCTTCAGCATAAGCGGTTTCGAGAGAGTCCATAAAAGCTTGAATTCCTTCATCAGTGTAGCTACTTACATCCACATAATTTGTCATAACAATGGTATGAATTATATCTTCATCATCATAACCGAATTCATAAACAAAAACCCAGTTGTCTTCATCAACCGTTGCAAGTGCGGCGTGATTAAGATTGAAGAAAACCTGAGGAACAAATATTATTCTTCTGTCTGCAAAAATCTTTGAGAAGGCATCGGTGGCAACAGATGAACTCTGATTATTGTAAGAGGGCAGGCTCTCGTCTGCAGAAGGCAGACCGGGCTGATCAGCATCTTCTGCATATGTTTCATCATCAGATCCGGAAATTGAAGGGTATGTTGATGAAGAAGGTACATTTCCGGTAACAGGCTCTGATGTATCATCTCCGCCTGAGCCGATGGCAATAATAGCGATAAATAAAACAACAATGACAGCTATCACAATACCGATAATCTTGCCCTTGCTCTTTTTCTTTTCAGGTGTTGAAGAAGAAGTACCGTAGGGCTGCTGTGTGCCGTAGGGCTGCTGTGTGCCATAGGGCTGCTGTGTGCCATAGGGCTGCTGTGTGCCATAGGGCTGCTGTGTGCCGTAGGGCTGCTGTGTGCCGTAGGGCTGCTGTGTGCCGTAGGGCTGCTGTGTGCCGTCAGGCTGCTGAGGTGCAGCGTAAGGCTGCTGAGGTGCAGCGTAAGGCTGCTGAGGTGCAGCGTAAGGCTGCTGAGGTGCAGCGTAAGGCTGCTGGGGTGCAGCGTCAGGCTGCTGAGGTGCAGCGTAAGGCTGCTGAGGCTGATTGATAACAGGCTGAGCACTTCCGCAGAAAAGACATACCGACAGCTTGTCATCAATACTCGCATTGCAATTTACGCATTGCTTGATTCCCATAAAAACATCTCCGTTCAAAAAAAATACAATTGCTGAAATAACTGAATAAACTTCCATAAAAAGGATATCAGATTATCAGTATTTTTATATTAACATACAATAAGAGTTTTAGTCAATAAAATATTTTAATCAACAAAAGTTGACACAATAATCAATATATTGTAGAATTAATATATTATGAAAAAAGAAGGAATAACAGATGAATACTGATAATAACAATACAATTCCTGACAATTCAATTCCTGAAAATCCCACACCCGAAAAAAAGTCATCTCCGAAGTCTGTGATCATCGCAGTTGCTGCAGTTGTGACTCTGCTTATAATATCTGCTGTTATTATAGCTGCAGTGTATCATATACGCTTTACTCCTCCCACGGATGAGCCCTGGTCTGCATCTGAGATCAAGCAATGGATAAACAACAGCCTTTCAACGGAAGAGCTTTCTGAAGAGGATCTGGAAATACTCCATTATTCTGCAACTGAGGATGAATTTTACGAACAATGGGAAAGCTCCCTGTTTCTTGCTGTCAGCAAAGCACAGCTTGATAAGGCTGAAACGGCAGCTACTCTTAAGCTCTATACGGAGCTTTATACAAAGGTATACAGCGAAAACGGAAGAATTACGGATTTTATAAATTACTCTGATGAATTTGCCTCCATAGCAGAAAAGGTAGAATCAGTAAAAAAAGACCTTGGATATATGCCTTATCAGACAGTATTATCAACAGGTGAGTTTTATGTATACAGCAAAATATCAGCATCTCAGCAATGTGACACTCTGAAAGGTATCTATGAAGAATTAAAGGAATTCTCTCAGGGCGGAAAAGAGTTTTTCTTAGGCTCTGAGGTCGGCTATGATGATTACTGGCAAATGAGTCCGACGGGAGAAAGATTTGTATTTATATCCTCAGGCTCAACCTTCCCCGAATTCACAGACTACACGCTCACTTATGAATATACGGGCAAAACCGCTTCTATAAAGGATACTGACGGCAAAACCTACACCTGCAGAATCTTGAGAGTTATTGAAGACCCTGATTTACACAATTCCAAAACACAGATCGTTGAAGAAATCAACAACTCTTTCTATAATGCCGTTGCAAAAATGACAACGTCTATGGTCAAGCTGAAAAACGGCAAAGAGCTTGACAGCTTATGCACCGTTTATAATATGCCCTTCCCCGATGACGGCAGTATGGATCTCACGATCTCACAGTCAAACGGTATTCTGAGTCTCAGATACTCGGGCAAATATTATGCAGCAACCGTAACACTTACCGAGGTTATGTATCCCAACAACGAAGACGGCTCCTCATGGGTAACATACGATATCAAAACAAAAGAAATCCGAACCGAGATATTCTTTAATCCCGACGGGGCAATAAGCCTTACAACCTCATTTTTAAATGATACCGGCACATTCCCCCCGCTCAGCGGTAAATACTCTGTCGTACCCTCAGGCGAGCCTGTAAACGGCTATATTGCCGACAAGCCCGTAACACAGCCTGCCCCATCCACAGAAACGGTTTATGTACAAAGCGGCAGTTCATCCTCTTCATCCTCTTATTCGGATATTGATCCCTACAGCCTGTTCGGAAGAAACTATGTTGACTATTATTCAGGCAAATTCTACAGAGTTGAGGTAGGCGGCTCTGTTCTCAATGTGCGTTCAGGTCCCGGCAAGGGATATTCTCTTATGACTCAGCTTGCCGACCAGACCGATGTTGCAGTATTGGGTACGTATAACGGCTGGGCATATGTACAATATGCATTCTACGGCTATCAGGGCTTCTCAAACAACAATTCAACCTACTATGTCGAAGGCTGGGTAAGTACCGATTATCTTGACATCATCCCCTATTCACCGTAAAAACACATATATAAAGAAGCTGTTTCCCCGAAAACGGCTTCTTTTTTTGTTAAAATCTTTTTCAACAACACTGCAATCAGACAGGGGAAGTACCATATTCGGGACTTTGCCTTTGTTATACTATAAAAAAATCAACACTAAGGAGAATTTGCCGTGATTTATCTTGATTCTTTCAGCTTTCCCACAGCCGAACAGGAGTTCTCGTATTTATTTCCGAAAACAGGAAAAAACACTCTTACCTGCTATTCATCAAAATATCCCTTCGGACTTTTTTCAGAAAATGAGCTTCCCGAGCTTTTCACCTTCGGGGAAATTACAATTTTCTGCGGAAATAACGGCAGCGGAAAAAGCACCATTCTCAATGTAATTGCCGAAAAGCTGGGAATAAAAAGGGATTCACCCTACAACAGAAGTGATTTCTTTGAAGATTATACTTCCCTTTGCCGATACACCCTTGATGAGGATATTTCTCCCGACAGCCGCGTGATAACCAGTGACGATGTGTTCCGTCAGGTGCTTGATATCAGAATGATAAACAACGGTATTGACACAAAAAGAGAGTCTGTTATAAACGAATGGATAGACAGCCGCAGCGGGAATGCCGACACACAGCTTCACGGAATGGACGACTATGACCGCTGGAAAAAGGTGCGTGATGCAAGAAACAAAAGCATCAGCCAATCCCAATATATCCGTTCAAGACTTATGCGTAATATCACGGAGCGTTCCAACGGAGAAAGTGCTCTGTCACTTTTTGTTGATGCCATTCACGACAATGCTCTTTATATTCTTGATGAGCCGGAAAACAGCCTTTCACCCGGAAATCAGCTCGAGCTTAAGTATTTCCTCGAAGACTCGGTGCGGCATCACGGGTGTCAGTTTATCATATCCACCCACTCCCCCTTTCTGCTGTCTCTTAAAGGAGCAAAAATATATGATATAGATTGCACACCTGTGAAAGCAACAGCCTGGACAGACCTTGAGTGTGTGAAGGTGTACAAGGACTTTTTTGAAGAAAACTCTTATAAATTCAACACATAATGAAAACAGCCCGAAACAGGATTTCCGGGCTGTTTTTTGATTATAAACGGTAATAAAAAAGCTTTCTGCTTCAACCCCCGTCCCCCGGTTATGGGGGCGAAAAGGTGTTATTTGTTCAATAAGCTTACGTCATTCAATGAGCCCGCAGGCGAATTATATGCTAATTGCTCACAACGCGAGCAATTTCCTATATAATTAAAAATAAACAGACATACTGTTTTTTGTCAATTCATGAAGTTTAGTGTTGATTTATGAAAATTATTCCTGTGTTTTAGTGCAATTTATTCATATTTTTCTGTTGATTTTTACACGAATAAATGTTAAACTCTATACAGGAGGAGTAATTATGTACAGAAAAATAATGCAATATCTCATTGATTGGAAAAACAGTCCTTACAGAAAACCTCTTATTCTGCAAGGCGCAAGGCAGGTGGGTAAAACCTATACCGCACTGGAATTCGGAAGAACACATTATGAAAATGTGGCATATTTCAATTTTGAAACAAATCCGAAGATCAAAGCAACCTTTGACGAAGACATAAGCCCCGCATATCTCATACCCGTTTTATCCCATATTTCCGGACAGACAATCTTCAAAGAAAAAACATTAATTATTTTTGATGAAGTACAGCTTTGTGAAAGAGCATTGACTTCACTTAAATATTTCTGCGAAGATGCTCCCGGATATCACATTATAGTAGCAGGCAGTCTGCTTGGTGTTGCAGTCAACAGAGCAAAATTTTCTTTTCCCGTAGGAAAGGTTGATATAAAAACTATGTACCCTATGGACATTGAAGAATTTATGCTTGCACTCGGTGAAGATTCGCTCGTAAACAGAATAAAGGATTGCTTCAATGAAAACAAAGAAATGCCTGCAGCTCTCCACAGTGCCGCGCTCAAACTTTATAAAGAATATCTCATAGTCGGTGGGATGCCGGAATGTGTTTCGCAGTATACCTCAACAAAGGATTTTATTCTGATAAAACACCTTCAATCAATGATTCTCGCAAGCTACCTTAATGATATGAGCAAATACAACAGCACTAACGAAATAAAAAAAACCAGACTTACTTACGATAATATTACAGTACAGCTTTCAAAAAAGAACACACGATTCCAGTATAAACTCATAAAAAAAGGAGCAAGAGCTGCCGAATTTGAAAATGCTATTGAGTGGCTTTCCTTATCAGGTATTGTTTCTCAGGTTTATAAAGCAGAACAGATAAAAAAACCCCTGGAAAATTACCGTGACATTGATTCTTTTAAGATATATATTTCGGACTGCGGACTTTTATGTGCAAAAAAAGACCTTAACGCTGACGATATATTATATATATCAGATGAAATCAATGATTTCAAAGGCGGTCTTACAGAAAACTATGTAAATAATACACTCTGCACAAACGGTCATACCACGTATTATTGGGAATCTGACAGAGAGGCTGAAATAGATTTTATAATTCAGCTCAACGGTAAAATAATTCCCATTGAAGTAAAGGCTGCAGATAATGTAAAAGCAAAAAGTCTGAAAATATATCAGAAAAAGTTCAATCCGGAATACTCAATCAAGCTATCCGAAAAAAATTTCGGTTTTGAAAACAACATAAAAACAATTCCTCTTTATGCTGCATTTATGATTTAAAAAGTTATTTTGCAGTTTATAGCATAACACCGACCCTTTAGACGAGTGTTCACAAGGACACCCGCAAAGAGTCGGTGTTTATTGTTTTTTATTATTTTTTCTTTTTACCGAAAAAGCCCTTGCCTTTATCTTCACTGAGGGTGCCCATATTTGCGGGATTCAGCTCCTGCTCAAACTGTCTGAGAAGATTCTTCTGAGTTTCGTTGAGCTTTTTGGGAACGACCACATCAATCTTAACAAGCTGATCGCCCTTGTTTCTGCCGTTTACATTCTGAATACCGCGGTCCTTGAGCTTGAATACGTCACCGGGCTGAGTACCTGCGGGAACGGAATATTTAACATCACCGTCAAGAGTGGGCACAACAAGCTCACAGCCGAGAGCTGCCTGAGCAAAGCTTATCTTTGCGGTATACCACACATTATAGCCGTCTCTTTCAAAGAAGGGATGCTGTCTTACATTGACACCGATTCTGAGATCCCCTGCAGGGCCTCCGTTCATACCTTTATTACCCTGTGAGCGAACGTTGAATGCCTGTCTGTCGTCTATACCTGCAGGCACATTTATTTCTATCTTGGAGGGACGTCTGATTCTTCCCGTACCGCGGCATTTCTGACAGGGATTGGGAATCACCGTACCCTTACCGCCGCAGGTGGGACAAGGCTTCTGAGTCTGCATCACACCTAAAATTGTTCTCTGCTGACTTGTTACCTGGCCTGAACCGCCGCAGGTGGTACAGCTCTGAGTTGTAGAGCCGGGAGCCGCACCTGAGCCCGAACAGCCGTCGCACACCTCAATACGGTTGACCTCAACTGTTTTTCTGCAGCCCTTTGCAGCCTCTTCAAAGGTAAGCGTAATATTTGTCTGAATATCTGAGCCTCTTTGGGGAGCATTGGGATTAGCTCTCTGCGAACCACCGAAGCCTCCGAAGCCACCCCCGAAGCCTGAGCCGAAAATGGATGAGAAAATGTCACCCATATCAAAATCCATACCACCTCCGAAGCCGCCTCCGAAGCCGCCTCCTGCACCGTAATTGGGATCAACACCTGCGTGACCGAAGCGGTCATACTTTGCCTTTTTATCGGCATCGGAAAGCACCTCATAGGCCTCATTGCATTCCTTGAACTTAGCCTCTGCCTCTGTGTTTCCGGGGTTCAGATCGGGATGGTACTGCTTAGCCATCTTACGGTAGGCTTTTTTTATTTCATCGTCAGAAGCGCCCTTTGAAACGCCTAAGACCTCATAATAATCTCGTTTATCTGCCATAACACTTTATCCTTGAAAAAAATTTAAATATGTATTTAAGCCGTAAAAGCCGCGGAAAACGGAGAGTCTTCCGCAGCTTATGAGATTTCATTGATCAAACATCTGTGTAGGATGCATCATAATATCCGTCTTCGCCCGAAGCACCGCCGTCAGCATTACCGCCGAAGCCTGCACCGCCGAAATCAGGTGCGCCCTGTGCTCCTTCGGGAGCTGCAGCCTTATAGAGCTTTTCGGAGATTTCATAGAATACCTTTGTAAGCTCTTCCTGACGGGACTTGATAAGATTATAATCCTCACCCTTGAGAGCTTCCTTAAGAGCATCTACAGCTGTGTTGATGTTTGCCTTATCATTTTCTTCAAGCTTGTCGCCGTTTTCGGAAAGAAGCTTTTCACACTGATAAACCATCTGGTCAGCATTATTCTTGATATCAAGCTCTTCCTTGCGCTTCTTATCTTCTTCAGCAAACTGCTCAGCTTCTCTTACAGCCTTTTCAATGTCTTCCTTGCTCATATTTGAGGAAGCTGTGATGGAGATAGCCTGCTCCTTGCCTGTGCCGAGATCCTTTGCAGATACATGAACGATACCGTTAGCGTCTATATCAAAGGTAACCTCGATCTGAGGCACACCTCTTCTTGCGGGAAGGATTCCGTCAAGCATAAACATACCGAGAGTCTTGTTGTCCTTCGCGAATTCTCTTTCGCCCTGAAGAACGTGAACCTGAACAGAGGACTGATTGTCTGCTGCTGTTGAGAAAATCTGGCTCTTCTTTGTGGGGATAGTTGTGTTTCTGTCGATTATCTTTGTGCATACACCGCCGAGAGTTTCAATACCCAGTGAAAGAGGAGTAACGTCAAGGAGAAGAAGTCCCTGAACCTCACCGCCTAAAACACCTGCCTGAATAGCAGCGCCTACTGCAACACATTCATCGGGGTTGATACCCTTGAAGGGCTCTTTGCCTGTAAATGCCTTGATAGCCTCCTGAACAGCGGGAATTCTTGAAGAACCGCCGACCATAAGCACCTTGTCAATTTCAGCAATTTTAAGACCTGAATCCTGGATAGCCTGACGAACGGGACCCATTGTAGCTTCAACAAGATCGGAAGTGAGCTCATTGAACTTTGCTCTTGTAAGAGTTGTTTCAAGATGCTTGGGGCCTGTTGCATCTGCTGTGATGAAGGGAAGGCTTATTGCAGATGTGGTAACGCCTGAAAGCTCGATCTTTGCCTTTTCTGCAGCTTCCTTAAGTCTCTGCATAGCCATTTTATCGCCGCGAAGGTCAGTGCCCTCTGTTTTCTTGAATTCTGAAGCAAGCCAGTCGATAATTCTCTGGTCAAAGTCGTCACCGCCGAGACGGTTATTACCTGCTGTAGCAAGAACCTCCTGAACACCGTCGCCCATTTCAATAATTGAAACGTCGAAGGTACCGCCGCCAAGGTCATAAACCATAACCTTCTGGTCATTTTCCTTATCAATACCGTAAGCAAGAGCAGCAGCTGTGGGCTCGTTGATAATTCTCTTTACATCAAGACCTGCAATCTTACCTGCATCTTTTGTTGCCTGACGCTGTGCGTCGGTGAAGTAGGCGGGAACTGTGATAACTGCTTCAGAAACAGTTGTGCCGAGGTAGCTTTCAGCATCGCTCTTGAGCTTCTGAAGGATCATAGCGGAAATTTCCTGAGGTGTATATGCCTTGTCATCAATCTTTACACGGTATTCAGTACCCATCTGTCTTTTGATTGATGCTACTGTCTTATCAGGATTGGTGATTGCCTGTCTTTTAGCAACCTGACCTACCATTCTTTCGCCTGTTTTGCCGAATGCAACCACTGAAGGAGTTGTTCTTGCGCCTTCTGCATTAGCGATAACTACAGGCTCGCCGCCTTCGATAACTGCTACGCAGGAGTTTGTTGTACCTAAGTCAATACCTATTACTTTTGCCATTGTTTTTTCCTCCGAATAAAATAAATATTATAATGAATTAAAATCAATCAGTTTGCAACGATAACCATTGCGGGACGGATAACTCTTTCGCCCATTTTATAGCCCTTCATGTACACATCCGAGATCACGTTTTCTCCGAGAGCTTCGTCATCCTTATGCATAATGGCGTTGTGAATATTGGGGTCAAAATTCTCGCCGGTTTCCCCGTAAGCCTCTACGCCCAGTGAAGAAAACACATCAACAAGCTGCTTTACGGTCATTTCGATACCTTTTTTATAATTTTCAAGATCTGCCTCTGCCGAAGCCGCTCTTTCAAAATTATCAATTACGGGAAGAAGCTTTCCGATGATATCTGCCTTTGAATCGGAATAAATAGCTTCCTTTTCCTTAACACTGCGCTTACGGAAATTGTCATATTCCGCTATAGTTCTCAGAAGCTTATCATTTGCCTGCAGAAGCTTTTCATTAAGCTCTTCAATTATTGTATCCCTTTCGTCTGCTTTTTTTTCAGCTTCGGGATTTTTTATTTCTTCGGCTCTGATATTTTCCTCTTCGGGACTGTTTTTTTCATCCTTTTTCTTATCCTTTGCCAATTAAACCAATCCGTCCTTTCTTAGATATCAGGTTTCTGTCATTCCCGTAAGAATAGAACCTGTAATTTCGCTTATATATTTTACTATGGGAATAACTCTTGAATAATCTGTTTTTGTCTGTCCGATAACGCCTATTGTTCCGAGCGCTTCCTCTCCGACATAATAATTCGCCTTGATAACGGCTGCCCTGCGAAGGCATCTGTATTCGTTTTCCGAGCCGATTTTAAGAGAAAGCCTGTTTTCACGGTCGGGCTCCATAAGAGAAGCCACAGCCTCACGGCTTCTGAGAAGCTCAATTATCTCAACACCCGTTGAACCGAGCTCGCTGCAGGATAAAAGGCGGGAGTGGCCTTTTACAATAATATCAGCGGTGCGTGAATCTGAGGCACACTCAAAAAATGATACAATGAGCGGCATTATATCAAGGGAACGCTCACCGAGAGATGCAGCCACCGACTGCAGTCTTGCCTTTGTAAAGGCATCGCTTCCCTGCCCCACAAAATTCGCCACGGCAACATTATAAAACAGCTCCATAAGGGGATAATCTATTTCGCATTCAAGCCTTGATATACGGCTTTTGGTGATTCCTATTGATGTGCTTACGGTTATCATTGCTGTTTTTTTGCTCAGCGGTGTAAGCTTTACACCTGTTACAACACAGTTTTCACTGGCCGGAGTAAGCACTACCGCTGCAAGTCCCGTTACGGAAGAAAGCACCTCGCATATTCCGGAAAGCATGCTCACAGCATCACCCTCAGAATGGTCGATAGAGCTTACTATTCTGAATATATCCGCATCGGACGGACTGAAATTCTGCAAAAGCTTGTCGATATAATATCTGTAGCCCTTATCTGATGGGATTCGTCCCGCAGAAGTATGGGGCTGATCGAGATAACCCATATCGGAAAGCATCGCCATATCATTTCTGACGGTTGCAGAGGAAACAGGAACTGTGAGTATTCCTGCAAGGAATTTGGAGCCGACAGGCTCGCCCGTGGTAAGAAATCTTTCAATGATAGCCGAAAGTATCATTTCTTTTCTTTCGGAAAGCTCCACGGTAATTCCTCCTGTTATTGTTTTTTGATTAGCACTCTTGATGTCCGAGTGCTAATTACATCTATAATATATATCCCGCAACACATTTTGTCAAGAGCAAATCTGCAAATTTTAAAAAATTTCTCAATATTTTTCAAAATTTATAGCAATCCGCCCCTCTGATTGCTAACAAATCATCATCCGGAATAAAAAAACCACCCGGGAAACAATCAGGAAATATTCTGTATCAACCGAATTTTTATCCTGCAAGCTCCTGAAATTACATCAGAATTATAAATTACGATTTTCGAAAAAAAAGCTCTTGTTTTAGTTCGGCTCTTATGCTATACTTTATGATGTATAATTATTTATAAATAATACGGAGATGAAATAAATGACCGATATATCAAGACTCTGTATGGAATGCTTAAACGAAAAGAATGAAAACGGCATATGCCCTGTCTGCGGCAACAAATCCGAAAACGACCAGAGCTTTCCCGTTCTTCCGCTCAGAAGCATTGTGGCACAGCGTTATCTTATCGCAAAAGTCAGAAAAAGAAACAGTGAGGGGATAACCTACTCCGCATATGATATAAAGCTTGAAAAGCCTGTATCCGTCAGGGAATTTTTCCCTCAGAATATTGCGCACAGACAGGCAGACCTTATTTCTGTTGCTGTTGCTCCCGAAAACAACAATGTATACACACAGTATCTGAACGCCTTTGTACTTCTCTGGATAAAGCTTCAGCGTCTCAAGGGGCTTTCCTCCCTGATAAGCGTAACCGAAGTTTTTCAGGATAACGGCACCGCATATGCTGTTTATGACGAGTCCGAAAGAATAACCCTCCGCGATTATCTGCTTGAAACAAAAGAGGGCTTTATCAGCTGGGAAAAGGCAAGAATACTTTTCATGCCGGTGCTTTCAACTCTCGGAACGCTTCACACATCGGGTATTGTACACAAGGGAATAAATCCCTCCTCATTTATCTTTTCCAAAGACGGAAAGCTGAAGCTGACAGACTTCTGTATAGAAGCTGTGCGGACAACTACGGGCGCCCTCGATTCGGAAATTTTTGACGGTTATGCAGCATATGAGCAATATACCATCAACAAGCAGCTGGGCCCATGGACAGATATATATTCATTCTGCAGCGTTCTTTACCGTTCTCTTATAGGCACAACTCCCATTGATGCAAAAACGAGAGCACAGAATGACCGAATGATGATTCCCGCAAAATTTGCGGAAAAGCTGCCTCCCTATGTCATCAACGCGCTTATAAACGGTATGGCAATAGAAGCTGACGACAGAACCGATAACATAGAGCAGCTGCGCAATGACCTTTCCGCATCCCCGAGAGTAATAGGGGCTTCTGCACCCGCTCATTCCCCTCCCGTTACGGTTGAAAAGCACCCCGCACAGAAAACCGATGCCGCCCCCCCGGCAAGAACTCCCGCAACCTCCTCCCCCGCGAGAAGAACACCGACCGAAGAGGACAGAAGACGGGCACGCCGTCTGATAGAGCAGGAAAAGCAGAACAAGAAAAAGAATGCAATAATCGTTGCTCTGTTTGCTGTTCTTGCAATTCTGCTTGCAAGCATTGCCATTCTTGTCTTTGCTATTGTCATGGATGACGATGAACCCACATTACCTGCAGAGCAGACAACTGTGGGAGAAAATGCGGTACAGGTGCCGAATTTTGTCAACGGTAAGATCGACGATATTTTAGCAAATCCCGATTACACGGAGTATTTTGAAATAGAAACCGTCAGAGAAAGCAGCTCAGAAGTAGAAGAGGGTTATGTTTTATCACAGAGCCTCCCCGCAAACTCCGCTGCAAATCAGGGCTCTAAAATAACGCTCACGGTAAGCTCAGGCCCCAAGACCATAAAGATGGACGATGTTTCGGGACTTACCTATGAGGAGGCTGAAAAGCTTCTTACAGAAAAGGGCTTTGTCTGTTCAAAATCCTATTATCATAATGACGGCTCAAATATCCCCGAAACCGTATTTGAAACCACTCCCGCTGCAGGAGAAGCTGTAGTGGAGGGAGCAAGTGTTACAATTATTGTTTATACTGCTATAGAAGAAGCAACACAGGCACCCGTTCAGAATCCCGAAGACGGTAATTCTGTTCAGGAATTCCTGAATGAGCTTGAAACAAATCAGCCTCAGTAATCCTCAAAGCAAGGCGGCGATGCACTATCAATTATTTCAGCTTACTGAAAGAAGATATCAGGAGCGTGAAGGAGCGCGATCCTGCAGCAACCTCATCTCTTGAAATATTACTTTTATATCCGGGACTCAAAGCAATAAGAGCACACCGCCGCGCCCATTGGTTCTACAACCGCAATATGCACTTTATAGCACGGCTTATTTCACAGCGTGCTGCAAGAAAAACAAACATTGAAATTCATCCCGGCGCAAAAATCGGCAGAAGATTTTTTATCGACCACGGCACGGGTGTGGTAATAGGAGAAACAGCCGAAATAGGTGACGATGTAACCATATATCAGGGTGTCACTCTCGGAGGCACGGGCAAGGATACAGGCAAGCGCCATCCTACCGTAGGCTCGGGCGTTATGATCGGAGCAGGCGCAAAGGTATTAGGTCCCTTCACCATAGGCAATAACTCCAATATTGCCGCAGGCTCGGTCGTCCTTCACCCCATTCCCGACAATTCCACAGCTGTCGGCACACCTGCCAGAGTCGTAAAAAGGGACGGAAAAAGAGTTGACAATCTTGACCAGATACACATTCCCGACCCTGTAAGCCAGGAACTGGATAAATTACACAAACGCATTGCCGGGCTCGAGGCAGAGCTCAGTGCAATCAAAGGAGAAATCAGCAAATGAAGGTATACAACACTCTCACAAGACAGAAAGAAGAACTGAAGCCCATCACCGAAGGCGAATTCAGGATATATGCCTGCGGACCTACGGTTTATAACTATATTCACATTGGCAACGCCCGTCCCATATGTGTGTTCGATGTACTCAGACGCTATCTTGAATATAAGGGCAACAACTGTATTTTTGTTCAGAATTTCACGGATATCGACGACAAGATCATAAACCGTGCAAATGACGAGGGCGTAAGCTTCTCGGAAATTTCCGAAAAATACATAGCAGAATACAAAACGGATGCAAGCGGTCTCAATGTAAGAGAAGCCACCATTCATCCCAAAGCAACAGAAAATATTGACGAAATAATAAGCATTATTGAAGCTCTTGTTGAAAAGGGCTATGCATACGAGGCAGAGGGCGACGTTTATTTCAGCCCCCTTAAATTCAAAGAATACGGAAAGCTTTCCCACCAGCCTCTTGACGACCTTATGTCGGGTGCAAGAATCAATGTAGGCGAAAAGAAAAAAGAGCCTATGGACTTTGCGCTGTGGAAGGCATCAAAGCCCGGCGAGCCCTATTGGGAATCCCCCTGGGGCAACGGCAGACCCGGCTGGCACATCGAATGCTCTGCTATGAGCAGAAGATATCTCGGCAAAACAATTGATATTCACTGCGGCGGTCAGGACCTTGTTTTCCCTCATCACGAAAACGAAATTGCACAGAGCGAATGCTGCAACGGTGTCCCCTTCGCAAATTATTGGATGCATAACGGCTTCATAACCGTAGATAATGAAAAAATGTCAAAATCCAAGGGCAATTTCTTTACCGTTCGCGATGTAGCAGAAAAGTTCGGCTATGAGCCCATAAGACTTCTTATGATCTCCTGCCATTACAGAAGTCCTATCAACTATTCATATGATTCTCTTATGCAGTGCAAGGCTTCTCTTCAGAGACTTCACACCTGCCGTGATTCACTCGACTTCAGCCTTTCAAAGGCTGAAAATGAGGGTGTACTCAGTGAAGAAAATGCAAAGGAATTCGAAAGCTTCAGAACAAGATTCTGCGATGCGCTTGACGATGACCTCAACACTGCTGATGCAATAGGCATACTTTTTGACCTTGTAAGATACATAAACAAGAATATTCTCACTCCCGAAGCCAATAAGGCAACAATAACAGCTGCTGCAGAGCTCTTTGATACCTTCAACAATATTCTCGGTATTGTATACGAAGAAAAAACAGAAGAAAACTCTGACGACAATGAGATAGAAGCACTCATCGAAGAAAGAACTCTCGCAAGAAAAGAAAAGAACTGGGCAAAGGCAGATGAAATCAGAAACAAGCTTACAGAGATGGGCATTGTTCTTGAGGATACCCCTCAGGGAGTAAAATGGCACAGAGCATAAAAACACAACAGTACGCAGTTTTTTCTGCGTACTGTTATTTTTATCACTATTTTTATCACTGTTTATTCTCTTATTTTATTTCAATCATCATAGCAGTTCCCAGAGGCGAATTAAAGAATTCGGTCGAATACCTTCCCTCTTCATAATACCTTATTTCATCTGAAAATATAATATTTTCATCATAAAGACCGGTATTCAGGGCAAACTCATCCGTATTCTCAACCGAACAGAATGCCTCCATCACCGCACGTACAACATCAATAAATGCCTGTTTGGCTGCATCCTGTCCCGAATCCATAGTGGTGACACTCACCTTTGTAAGAAGAAGATTCTCATCCTCCTCAGCTTTAAGCAACACATCATTTTCCGCCGTAACCGAAAAGAACAGATACCAGCAGCTGTCGGAATAAAAGGCTCTGTTTATATCGGCATCAAGAGACTCATTATATTTTTCTGTTCTGATAAGCAGCTCCGAAAAGTCAAGTCTTTCTGTTTTTTTACATCCTCCGAAAAATAAAACTATAAAAAAAATAACCAAAAATGATACCGTTTTTTTTGACATAATCAATATATTCTCCTTATATGACATTTTTTTCAGATTTTACTATTCCATAATTTATACTTATGTATTATAATTAAGCAATAGAACTTCTTTTCAGAAGGTGTGTGTAAAATGAGTAAAAACGACAATTATCCTGATTTTTCAGAGTTATTCAGAATAGATGATAAAGATATCCCCTCGGAAATAATTGAAAAGGATCCCGGGCAGAAGGAAGTGAAGGAGCCTATTCTTATTTCACAGGAGGCGGTAAAAACTCTGCCGAAGCCCCAGCGCAAGGCTATCGCAAGGGAGCAGAAGCAGAAAAAACGCCGCAAGGCTGCAAAGGCAGCAAAAAAACGCATAATTATGATAGCAGCTGCACTAATTGCTCTGATAACAGCAATAAGCCTTATAAGCTTCTTTGCAGACAGAGCAAAGCGTCCTGAGGTAACCTATGCAAAGGCGGCAAAGGAAACCATCACCGCCTATGCAAAAAATATCGGTGTTACCTACAGCAACGGCAGCTCCATCGAAGCCGTGTTTATCGACAATGACTATGACGTAAATATGATTTCTGCAGGTCAGACAGTTGAAATGACCACTGAGGATTCACTCACCGTTACAGGCATTGTCAGGGAAATAAAAGAAGAGCCTGTCGGCAGCGATATCATCACCAGATATTTCAATATCCTTACGGGAACGATGCCTGCGACCTCGGTTTATGCTGTATATATCACTCCTGACTCAACAGAAAGCTTCACACAGGCGGGAGTGCCTCTTGACGTAAAAGTTATCACAGGAAAATCGGAAGATGCCATAACCGTTGCTTCCTCTGCCATACAGTCAGATAACGGACAGAGCTTTGTATGGGTATATTCCCCGTTTTCAAAAACCATAAAGCGTGAAAATGTTACTGTCGGTCTTTCTTATGACGGACGGACGGAGATAACCTCTGAATTCAGACGTTCAAAGAGGGTCATAACTTCCTGCACCTGCGCCCCCGAGGAGCTGGCAGAAGGAATAAAAGTAGTTGCAAAAAAGGATAAAAAATGAAAAACATATATCTTGTGCAGGCAAATGCCGTGTACGGTGACAAAACTAAAAGCACATACATTCCATATGCTGCAGGATGTCTTGCAGCATATGCCTTCAGCGATAAAAGAATCAGCGAGGAATTCAGACTTTCCCGCTTTATCTATACGAGAGTTGATATAGATAAAGCCGTTTCTCTTATAAACGACCCCTACCTGATAGGCTTTTCCACAAGTGTATGGAACAGCGAATATAACAAGGCACTTTCAAAAGCGGTCAAGGAAAAATATCCCTCATGCATCACAGTATTCGGAGGGCATCAGATAAGCCCCGACGAAGAATATGCCTTCAATGAATACCCCAACGCTGATATTCTTATTCACGGCGGCGGTGAGGAGGCTTTCAGAGATATTCTTCTTCATCTTGCACAAAGCAAAGATCTTGGGGATATAGATAATATTTCCGTAAAACTGCCCGACGGGGGATTTATTTCAGGAAAAAGAAGCAACCCCTCCACACCCGACTATCCCTCACCCTATCTTACGGGAATTTTTGATTCCATACTGAATGACGGCATTGAATTTTCGGCAATAATAGAAACAAACAGAGGATGTCCCAACTCCTGCGCATTCTGCGACTGGGGAATTCTCCGCTCAAAGGTAAGAAAATTCGACATTGAAAAGGTGTACAAGGAACTTGAATGGCTCAGCCTTCATAAAATAGAATATGTATACTGTGCCGATGCGAATTTCGGTCTTTTCGACAGGGACATGGATATCACAAATAAGCTTATTGAGCTTAAAAACAAATACGGTTATCCGAAAAAGCTGAAGGTAAATTTCACAAAAAACCGCTGTGAATTTGTAGGCGACATAAGCCGTAAGCTAAGCGAAAACGATATGGGAAAATCCCAGACACTCTCCTTCCAGAGTGTGGACGGCAAGGTGCTTTCGGCTATAGGAAGAAAAAATATAGGTCTTGACCATTTCAGAAGCCTGCTTTCAATGTATGCAAAAGCAGACATTCCCACTTACTCCGAGCTGATACTGGGTCTTCCTGAGGAAACCTATGAAAGCTTCACCAAGGGGCTTTGCACTCTTATAGAAAACGGACAGCATAAGTCCATAAATATTTATCCCTGCGAGCTGCTTCCGAATTCAAGGCTCGGCTCAAAGGAATTTATTGAAAAATATGAAATAAAAACTACCCGTCTCCCCTTTCTGCAGTTCCATTGCGTAAAAGAAAGCTCGGGAATCACGGAATACTCAAATCTTATAACATCAACCTCAGCTATGAGCCGTGAGAGTTGGGTAGATTCATATTTCTTTGCCACTCTTATCCAGAGCTTCCACTGTCTTGACATAACACGTGAGGCTGCAATTTATATGAGAGAAATAAACAATATGCCCTATTCGGAATTCTATAAAAAACTGCTTCTCTTCGTGCAGGCAGACGAAAACCTTTCCCTCAACGGTATATTCAGAAGAATCAGAGATCATCTTGACGGTGTTTCCATGGCTGTAAATCCCATAGGCTTTTATGACGACAGATTCGGAAAAATATCCTATGAGCCCGACGAGCATATGTTTTTAAGCTGTGTTTACGACAGTGACAGAACTTACCAAGAGATAAATTCATTTTTCAGAACGCTTATGAGCGATGAGGAAGCAGATATTCTCACGGCATATCATAAGGCAATTCTCAACCTACCCGGCAAAGACGGTTTCTCCTGTATTTTACCCTGGAACCTTCCTGCTTTTTTCGACAATATTGAAAAAGGGACGAAAGCTCCTCTTCTCAGAAATGCAACGAATACCGTTTTCACATCACCCTGCAAAACCTCTTCCTTTGAGCAATACGCAAGAGAGTGCGTATGGTACGGAAGAAGAGACGAAGGCATGCATATGAAAATATCAGTTCTGTAGATTTCAGAAAAATATATCCGGAGGCGATATTTATGAAGAACATTCTCGTAGCAGGCGCAGGTCACGGCGGACTTTCCGCAGCAGCAATACTGGCAAAAACCGGCTATAATGTAACCGTTCTCGAAAAAAGCAGAAGAGAGGATATCGGTCACGACTGGCACGATGCTATGGATATCCCCGCATTTAAATTTGCAGATATCCCCGTTCCTCCCGAGGAGAATTTCAGAAGAGGGCTTCATATGTGCTACTTCAATCCGAAAAAAACCGTAAAGCTCTGCATGGATGCAGGCCCCGGACTTTCCTCCTCGAACAGCATCACCATAGACAGAAAATATCTTATAAACTATCTTATTGAGCATTGTGAAAAACAGGGAGTAAAGTTTATTTTCGAAGCCACGATAACGGGTGCCGTTACCGACGAAAGCTCAGTTCTCGGCGTAAAAGCAATAATCGGAGGCGAGGAAAAGGAATTTCTTGCAGATATGACCATTGATGCCGCAGGCATGAATTCCCCCGTAAGACGCTCACTTCCCGATTCCTTCGGCATTCAGAAGGAAATTCCCGAGGATGAAACCTTCGAAATCTACCGCGTTTATTTTGAAAATACCGAGAAATATATAACCGATCCCAATTATTCGGTATTCTTCTTCAACTGCGACAAACCCGGCATCGACTGGGTCATCACAGAAGAGGACTATATGGATGTCCTTATCGGAAAATTCGGCTATATCACCGATGAGGAAATTGAAGCTTCTCTCAAGGATCTGAGAGAAACCTATCCCGGTATGGGAACAACACCTATAAGAGGAGGAGTAAAGGCAACGATTCCTCTTGCAAAAACACTTCCCCTGCTGGTGGCAGACCGCTACGCCCTTATAGGCGACAGTGCAAGCATGACCGTGCCCCTCAACGGCTCGGGAATTGACCTTTCCCTGCAGGCAGGAAAACTTCTGTCATCTGCAATCATGGCGGCAGAAAAGAACAGCTACAGCAAAAAGGATCTGTGGAATTATCAGTACAGATACTTTAAATTGTTCGGAGAGCCTCTTGTAAACATAAGCATTCTACGCCGCTTCTTCAGTGTAATCAATGCAGACGACATAAACTTTTTCCTTGAAAAAGGACTGCTTACGGAAAAAGAAATCGGAATGGCAGGCGGCAATTTTTCAGAAATCAATCCTCAGTATGTCATAGAAAAGGTTGCAGCTGCTCTTCCTAAAGCCTCACTTTTGCCCGACCTTGTAAAAACTCTCAGAACCCTTCCCCTGCTTCCTCTTGTAAAAGGAAGCATGCCGGCACAGTGGGATGATGTGAAGGTGCAGAAATGGGTAGAAAAATATAAAGATCTTTGATAAAAGGTTTTACGGATGCAGTCCGGTAAATAATAAATAATCCATATATTAAATAAACCGCAAAACGGCATGAATCAGCATCGGAAAAAGCAGATATTATGCCGTTTTGAATTATTATATTTTCTGTTGTTTATTTTTATTGAATATTACTTTATATAAAAAACTTAAAACAATAAATTACCGTTCATTCCCTCCCGGAATTTGTGATAAAATATTGCATTTGACAAAACAATGTGTTATACTTATTGAGTATATTTATACTTCTCAGGAGGTAACAGCATGAAAAATAAAATTTTATATGTATTTTTCGTCGTAGCAGCTCTTATGTGCTGTTTCGTATTCTCTGCTTCTGCAGGATATGAAATTGACGAAGACAAAATCCTTGAGCTGGACAAGGTTGAAAGTCTGGACGAATGCTTCAGTGCAGGTGATGCAGATGCAAGCGGCAGCACAACTGCATCCGATGCCCGTCTCATTCTCAGAGTTTCCGTAAATCTTGACAACATCGATGCATCAAACTTTCTGAATTCCGATGTTGACGGCGACGGAAAGCTTACTGCAGCAGATGCAAGAATTGCCCTGCGTCTCTCTGTAGGTCTCGAAGAATATCCCGATCATAAAATAGTTGATATAACTATCATTCCCGCAACCTGCTCTACCGACGGTCTTTCGGTAAAGCTGTGTACATCATGTATAAAGCTTTATGCAGTGTTTGAAACACCCTCCTCCGAGCATGTCGGATGCGGCAAATGGGAAACGACCGTAAAAGCAACCTGTCTTCAGGAAGGAACTGCACAGATGAAATGTCTTTTCTGTGACGAGGTTGTAAAAGAAACAACGATAGCAAAAACAGGTCACAGCGGCGCCTGGGAATATCCCGACGGCAAGAGCTGTCTTGATCCCGTAAGAAAAATAAGAACCTGCGAGGTATGTCAGGCTGTTGAAGAATTAACCGAAAATCCTCCCGGAGCACATAATTTCTTCTGGGAAACAAAAACTCCCAACACCTGCACCGAAGACGGACTTGATGTTTATAAGTGTAAGCATTGCGGTCAGGAAAGCAGCTCTCAGGTAACAAAGGCACACGGCCACCTTTATGAGCGTTCAATTGTTACAGCAAAGGCTACCTGCACTGAAGAAGGCACAAAGGCAGACGTATGTGTTTTCTGTCAGGATACTCAGAACGAAAGCACTATTCCCGCACTGGGACATAACTTTGACAACGCACACTACAGGGTAACTAAAGAACCCACCTGCGCCGAAACAGGTACTGCTGATGTTGTATGCACCTCCTGCGGCGAAGCCCGTGAAATGATTCTTGAAAAAACTGAGCACATTCTCACAGAAGAATGGTCAATAAAGACCGCTCCCACATGTACCGAAAAGGGCATCGAAAATGCAGTATGCCGTTACTGCGGTCCCGTAACGCGTGATATTGAGGCACTCGGACATACAGTTTCATCCTGGGTAAACGTCAAGCCTGCAACCTGTGCCGAGGAAGGCATCAAGCAGGGTATATGCTCTGTCTGCGGCGACGAGGCTGTTGAAGAAAAGATTCCCACACTTGAGCATACCTTCAATGAAAAGGAAAACGGCAAGGCAGTTATTCATCATACAGAGGGTGTTCTCTGCAAGGAAGACGGCAGAGGCTACATACTCTGCACAGTATGCGGATATAAGAAGTTCGGCACGATCAAGAGCTTAGGCAAATGCCAGAAGGGCGGCACTGAAACTGTTACAGCAGCTACCTGCACAACAGATGCAAAAACAGTGGATATATGTACATACTGTAAGGAAGAAATTGCAGGATCAGAAAAAACCGTAAAAAATTCAAAGCTCGGCCATGACTTCGGTGAATGGACAAATACAAAGGAAGCTACCTGTGCAGAAACCGGTGAAAACACAAGAACATGCTCAAGATGTTCCGAAACAGAAACTGAAATTATCCCCTCTGCAGGACATCAGCTCGGAGATTGGGTAACAGTAACTGAAGCTACATGCACAACCGAAGGCTACAGCACACATTCCTGCAGCGTATGTAAGCTTATTATCGAAAAGAAGACCACTGCAAAGCTTCCTCATACTGCAGGCGAAACAGTTATTGAAACTCCTGCAACTGCAACAAGCGACGGTACATGCTCTGTATACTGCTCAGAATGTAACGAAAAGTATGAAACATACTCATACACCAGAATCGCTGTTTACGGCGGATTTGAAGTTGAATTCGCCCCCGGAACAGATGTTGCTTCAGGCTCAACAGTTTCCTTTACAGTAAAGGATCTTCCCGGTAATGCAACAGTATTGGCAGAATGTACCTTAGAAGATGATGTAAGCACATTTATTGTTTCCGAGTTTGACGGAGTACTTTCATTTGAAATTCCCGAAGATATCCCCGAAACAGCAACAATCTCAATCACGATCATTGCATAAGGCAACTGAATATCACAAAAAAGGGACTGTGTTCGCACAGTCCCTTTTCTGTCAGATTTTTTCGTCATTTTGCACAAAAGAGAAAAAACTCAGAAAAGACAAAAAAATTACACTTTCACGCTCTTTGTGAAAATTGTACAAATATTAAAAAAGTGTTCAAAAAGTGTTGACATATACTATTGACCTGTGTTACTATGAAGACGCAGAGAACAGTAGGTTTTCTGATAACACAAAGAGAGAGTGAGTCCGATGTACTATTAAGGTCAGGAACCTGAAGGTTCAGAAAAACATTCCCTAACAGCAGAATATATGTTCATAAAAAACTCCAAAAATAATATAATAACAAATTTGTGGTATTTTGCTGTAAGGATCTTTGTGAATAAAAATAGAGAGAGTGAGTCCGATGTACGACTAAAGCTTAACTCAGACAATTGAAGCTGTTCCGACAAAAAATCAAATAGCTTCAGCAACTTACCGATAAGAGAAACTCAAAAAAAATAATCAATAGCAAAAGCAAAAATCTAAGTAACCTACCTTTTTCTTTAATATAAAGAGTGCTTATCGGAATATACCCGGCGAATAAAGAATAATCCTCCAAGATTTCAGAGAGAGTGAGTCCGATGGTTCGATAAAACAAAAAATCAAATGAAAAAACATTTTTCTGATAACTAAAAACATATAATATCCCACCGAAACAAAGAAAATCGGGAATAAACATTAAACGGATGTATACGTTATTTAATTATCCCCTGCAAATTCGGTACTTAAGAAGAACGGTCATAAAATGAATGGAAGAGTAAATACAAAGTTTACCTCATTAAGATATACAGATTAGAGTAAAGACCGAGAAAGAAGAAAATCGAATTGATATGTTTTTTCAAAAAAGGCGATGACTTTTTGATTACAATAAATTTATAAGCAGTTTTCCGACAAAGATAAATGTCAGAAAACTGCTTTCATTTTTTTCTTTATTTCACCCGGAAGGCTTTTATTTTAATTCAGCTCTTCAAGGTCAACAGAAGCTCTGAGAATGAGTCTTGCATCAGCGGCACTTATTTTGTTATCATAATCCACATCCATATTGCGGAAAAGAGGAGAAAACCTTTCAACCTTTTCAAGTCCTACCGATGCTCTGAGAGTCAGTCGGGCGTCGGCGGCTGATATTTCATAATTATTATCAGCATCCCCCGGAAACTCAACAAACAAGGGCTCAATATATTCATCCGTAATAAAGCTGCCGTCAGAAAGCCTGAAGGAGCTTTTGCCGTCGGCATTTGTGATATATCCGCTCACTCTGACAGCCTCACCCTCTGAGAAGGTCTTAACTGTCTTGCCGTAGCCGAAGGGAGAAGCCGTGCTTACGGCTTTGTTTTTTATTACCTCATATTTGTCGTGCCATACATATTCCATCGTTGATGTATCAATATGACCGCAGAAGCAGGTATATGATTTTTCATCATATTTATGATTGCATATGGTGTTCTTGGTGATCGTGGGCTGAACAACGGTATACATGGGAACTCTGTGACCCTTGCGGTTGAATTCCTCCCACGTATAATTTGATATCTTTATCTCCCCTCTGCCGTAGCCGTCCTCGTTACCCCCGAGAGTTGTGATGCTGTGCTTATCATATGTGAGAATAAGATAATAATGATTGGGAGCTTCAACAAAAGCGCCCGTGCCCACACCTGCATTATAGAGAATATCAAAGGAAACATCCTTTGCGTCGCTGAGCACCACCTCGGATGCATTATATTTCACCCCGTAGCCGTCCTGTCCCTCGCAACGGTAAAGCACATCACCGAAAAGATAGTAATACACAGCCTGAGCATATGCAAAGCAGGTCCATCCGAAATGAGGACGTGAGGAGGGCCCCCAGGAATACTGGATGGAAGGATTGATATAACCTCCCACACGCAGGTCATCCTCTGTACTGTCGGGATTTTCATATTCCTTATCAATAAAAAGCTCTGCCCCGCCGTTTATTACCTTATTGAGCTTTGGAATTATCTCCTGCACCTTTGTAAAATCCTCTGCCTTATAGCTTACTGCTGCAGAAGAGGCTACGGAAAAAATACCTGTCATCATAGAAACAAGCAAAAAAAGTGTGATTATCTTTTTCGACACCTTCATTCAGAATACCTCCTATTTTGTAACCATTTTGTAACATATAATACCATTATATGCTTATTACGTCAATAGTTGCCCAGAAGAAAACGGCTTCGCCGTACGCCTGCGGCGAAACGCTTTCGTATAGTCCATCGCCGAGGGAAGTTTACTTCCCGTTCGGCGGGACATATAATCTATTTACTTTATAGGAAGGAATTTCCTATAAAGTAAGAAAAAATCTTACGATTTATCAACCCCCTACCCCCAATCTTGGGGGCTGTAGGTGTTTCTTGTTATAAGCTAAATTGCTCACAACGCGAGCAATTTCCTATATAATAAAAAAGCCTCTGCAAAAACAGAGGCCTTTGATATTATTATCTGACACTGAAGCTACTGCAGAGAATTAAACCACCCGTCTTCTTTCAAAGAAATGAACCACAGCAAAACCGCCTAAAGCAAGCATATTTCTGAAAAGGTTACTCAGTATAAACTCATACAAAGGAGTGACCGGCGAGTCCCCATAATGATACAACGTTAAAATAAGCTCGCGCTGATAAAAATAATATGGTACTGCAGCTCCGACTGCAAAAACAGTCAGCAGTACAAACAACACCCCTATGGGGTAAATCGGATGTGTCACATTGATTATTCGCTCATTTGTAAGGACAGCAAAGAGGGCAACAATAATAATCATTCCAAGACAGTCTGTCGCAATTGAAATCAAGCCTTCAACATAAAACCGTGTTTTGAACAGCAGTATATCAACCAAAAACCTGACAGCAGGGAAAAACAACGGAAGCAAATATCCTGCCATAAGAGCAACCGGCACCTTATTGACGCACAGAAATGCACCTGCAAGATATGCAACAAAGGCAATGCCTATAACTATGTTTGCTATCTGAAAATAGGTTGAGGGCAGCGGGGAATTGAATAACCTGGGAGCAAAAATAGTTGCAAGCATATTAAGTATATACAACAAACCGTAACCGACAGCAAACAGCAAAAAGAAATTTCTGTTGATTTCATTTTCACGGACACTGACGGGCTGTATCTGAGAAACACGGTATGAATAATCGTCAGAAGATGAATTCACACCTGAGGACTTTGAGTGCGTAGCAAAATCACTGTAGTCAAAATCCGTTGACTGCTTTCTTGCAGGCTCAGTGACAGGTCCGCTCACAGGCTTTCTCGCCGGCTTTTCTTTGCTCACTCTGACAGTTTCACTGCCGGGCTCAATTTCAGGCATTATGTGATTTACCCTGACAGTCTCGCTGCCCGGTTCAATTTCAGGCTCTTTTACAGGTTCTTTTATGACAGGCTCAACAACCGCACCGCATTCAAAACAAAAGCGGTCTCCCTGAGACAAGCCTGCTCCGCATTTATGACAAAACATCATTTACACTTCCTTCAGATATAATTGTTTTATATAGAATATCTCTGCCGCTCAATGCCTTTGAATTATTATTGCCGTGAGCAAAAAACAGAATATGCCATATCTGATTTTACCATTATTTCCCCTGTGCAGTCAAGTCTTACAACAAACGGATTCCCCGTACATCTACGGTGAATCATTTTCCTGCAGTCCGCCGGCGTGGGTGCTTACTTCCCTTTTTGCGGTACGAATAATCTTTTCAGCTCACAGTAAGGTTTTTCCCTATAGGCTAAAAAACACAGAGCCTCCATGGCAAGAAGACTCTGTGTGCTTTTATTTCACCTGTAACAAGAAAACAAGGCGATAAATACTAAAACTCTCTTCTCATTTCGAAAAACTGCACTGCCGCAAAGCATATGAATATACCTGCCGCTTCAATAGCATTGCCGACAAAAAAAAGTTCATGGTAACAAATGAAATACAGAATACAAACAGCAATCAGACGGCAGCCAAGCAAAGCAAAGGCAAGACCGAAGGGATAAATGGGATAATCAACTCTGACAATGCGTTCATTCGTCAGCAAGGCAAAGCCTCCCACTACGACAAATATAGAGCATATACCAAGAAAACTAATGACAATCTCCATAAATGAATACTTATATCCCGTAAACAACATATCAGCCAACAAGTAAACAAAAGGAATAATTGACGGAAGCATATAGGCTGCCATACGTGCAAAAGGCAGTTTATTGACACATAATAATGCACCTGCAAAATATACAACAAATGCAATCTGCAAGACATATGGAAAAACCGACCAAATAAGATCGAAAAATTCAGCAATAGCATAAAAACCATTAAAATCATTGCAGCTGCGCCATATTACCACGCTATAAAAAATCAGAGCAAGCAGACCATAGCCCACGGCTATAAGCAGGAAAGAATTCCTGTTGATTTCGTTGGTGCTGACACTTCCTGTGTCCGTTGAGGAATAATCATAGGGCTGATAGCTTCCTTGGGAACTCTTTGCTGCAGAGCCGGAGTGTGTGGCAAAATCACCGTAATCAAAATCTGTCGCAGGCTTTACCGCCTCTTTTACGGGTGCAGCAACCACCCCGTTTTCAGTATCTGAAGTGGGCCGTTTCACAGGCTTCTTTACAGGCCGTTTCACAGGCTCTCTCAAAGTGATATCTGCAACCGCCGAGCCGCAGCCGCTGCAGAAACGGGCACCGTCCGAAAGCTTAGTCCCGCAATTTTCACAAAACATAAATACACATCCTTTTATGATTATCAAGCAGCTTTCAGCTTGTCAGATCATTTTTTGTTTGCCTTATACTGCTTTTTGTATTCGCGGTATCTGTTTATTGATTCTTGACTATAGCCTAATATGATATAGGGAGGTAAGGTATTTATTACGGTATTGAGCATCCGTGTGAATTTTTCTTCATCCATCATTCCGCCGAGGGGAACTTCAAACTGCTTGCATTCCACGGTAGTTACCATAACACTTCTTGATACGGTTATTCCGTAGGTTTTCTGCTTACGGATATATAACCACAATATCATATTTTTGGGAATTATTCTGCCTCCGGGTAAAATAAGAAGCTGAGGAGTGCAAAGAAATTCACCGTCAGCATAATATGCCCTGTGAAGCTCTGCAAGAAGTTCTTCCTCTGTGGGGAAAAGCTCATCAATTTTTACCCTCACGGTTGCCTCTCTCACAGCTACCGAGTATAATACACCGCCGGTTACTGCGCCTATCATACCGAAAGCAGCAAATACCATCAGCTCTTCAGTAAAAAAGAAGCCTGCATATCCGATAACAACAAAAACAGCTGAAACACAAAGAGCTGTAAGACATATCTTTTTCTTGTTCTTTCCTTTTGCATATTTTTTTAATATTTCTTCAGGAGCAGCTGCTGCAGCAGGGTTATTCTTTACATTCTTTGATTTTTTTAATATCCTGATAACACAAATAATCAGAGGCAGAAGAATCATCAGGCCCATAATCATTGTCATCAAAGGCCTCTTTCTTTCAGCACTTACATATTCCTCAACTGAATGTCCCTCATAATAGAAACGTATATTTACGGTTTTTCCCGACATTTCAGAAATATATTCCTGAACACGATAATCCGAGATCTCATCATTATATACCTTGAAGCAACCCGACAAAACCACGTCTCCCGGTATTTTTGTATCATCCATAATATATTCATAGCAGGTTTCTTCAATAGCATCATCATAAGAAACGCTGAGATAAGCAAAGCAAAGCTCGCCGTTTTTGTCCTTGAAGCTGACAAGATATGTATCCGGAGTTACAATATCTGATGTATGCTCATAGCCCGATTCTACAAGGTCAATAAGTGTCATTTCAGAAAAATAATACACTTCATTATTCATAAACTCCGTATACGAGGTCTCCTTCGCATCAAAGGTGCGGATATCGCTGAGCATTGAAATACCGCCTATGAAAAAAAAGAGACAGAAAGCGGCAAGAGGGATAAGAGCAATAAGCTTAATTATCGTACCTCTTTTTCTTTTTTTAATAAGTTCCTGCTCATCAGGACCGTAGCTGTTTTCCGTACCCATGGGCATAGCTTCATATGTTTCGTACATAAAAAATCTTCCTCTCTTTATTCTGCTTTAATCAAAATAATATCATTTACAGTATATTTTTTCAACCTTTTGTACATCAACGGTATATTCTTATGCAATGAACGGTCAAAAAACTGCAAAAAAAACGACACGGGATTTTATTCTCATCCTGTGCCGTTTATCTGATTATTTATTTTTCGGATTTCAGCCGCGGGTTATTTTGCTGCAGGCTTATCCTTTCTTTCGGTGGGGCTGTCAAAAAATGCCTTGCTGTCTGCACTTGTTCTCTTGGGAAGCTCAATGGACAAAAGTGAAGTGCAGCTTCTGAAAGCAGAGCCTTCAATTGTTTTAAGTGTATCACCCACACTTACCTTTTCAAGTGAGGTACAGCCGTTGAAGGCGTGAGAGCATATCTTTGTGATATTTCCGGGGATAGCTATTTCCTTAAGCGATGTGCAATACTCAAAGGTATTATCGGAAATTTCCTTAAGCTTTGAAGTAAGCGTAATATCGGTAAGTGCAGAGCAGTTTTTGAAGCAATACTGACCGATAGAAGTGAGCTCTTCCGAAAGTGTTACCTTCGTAAGTGCCGTGCAATCCTCAAAGCAGTTCATACCTATTGAAGTCACCTTTGAGGGAACTGCAAACTCCGTAAGGGCTGTGCAGCCCTTGAAGGCAAAGCTCTGAATTGTCTCAAGACCTGCACCGGGCTTAAAATCGGAAAGTGCCGTGCAGTTCATAAAGGCACCGCTTTTTATAAGCGTTACGCTGTCAGGAAGCTCCACATCATTGAGATTCACACAGTTATTGAAGGCGTATTCTCCGATTTGAGTGATGGAAGAAGGAATATTCACATTATAAAGAGTGCTCCAGTCAGCAAATACACTATCACCCAGAGCCGTAACAGGCTTACCGTTGAATTCAGAGGGAAGGTCAATGCTGAGATTCTCCTGCATAGACTTATCACAAGCCGTGATCATATAAAAATCTTTATTGTATTCGACAAAGGTAAAGCCGTTTTCATAAAGTAAGCCTGCGGTATCTTCTGCTGAGTTTTCCCCTGAAGCATCTGAGCCTATATCATCTCCCGAAGAATCAGCGGCTGTTGTTTCCTCTGAGGTCTCTTCTGCTGTGGTATCTTCTGCATTGTCACCTGTACATGAGGCAAATGCAAACACTAAAAGCGAAATCAGAAACAATAAAGCGAATTTTTTCATTATCGGAAATTTCTCCTGCCTGTTTTATAAATAAATTGAACTATATTATATAATCATTATCCGGATATTGCAAGAATACAAATGTAGTTTTTTCAGCATTTTTGCAAGTTTTTTTCGTAATGAGCCTTGTTACATAAAATATTCTATTCCGCTTGCAACATAATCATCACATCCGTAAAAAAATCTGTACTTTATTTCTATCATAAATAAGGGTATATCTCAATAACAAATACACGAACGGCGCAAAAACTATGCACGAACGGTCTGCGATCAAAAAAATATTGCAGATCTATTATTCATAAACCTGCAATACTCTTCATTCTTATGCCGCAGGCATTGCGGGAATTTCGGGAGAAGCACCGTCAACGCCGTGGGTCTTATATGAGGTTTTATCAGTGGGCTCATCTATCTCTTCGATAACAGCCTCTTTTGCACCGCCTGTGCTTTCAATGCAATATGTATAACCGCTTTCGTATCTGTCAGTGAAATAAACATAACCGTCATATATGCTTATGTTTGCAGCAGAGGTTTCGCAGAGCGTGTTATTGTTACTGCCGTTTACTGCCACCGCACAGAGATTTCCCGTAAGAGAATCAATATAATAAACAACATTGTCGCTTACACTGTATTCATTCATATCGGTTGTGATAACCTTTGTGAGAGCACTGCCGTCGGGATTCACGGTATAGAGAGAATTTTCCTCTGCAGCTTCATCCTCATCCTTGTCTTCATCCTTGTTATCATCAGTGTTTTCATTCTTGTTTTCGTCTGATTCTTCAGCCTCTTCTTCGGAAGAAATAAAGAATACTCTGCCGTCGGCATACTGTACATCACTTACTTCACCGTCGTATACCGTTTCAACGGCTCCTGTTTCAATGTCAACCCTTATAAGCTTTTCGCTGCCGTCCTCTTCAGCCTCAAGATATAAATATCCGTTTGCGGCAAAACATATCTCACCGAATTCCATATTGCCGGATGCGGTAAGCCAGGGTGCATCGGGAAGAGTGGTATCCACCTCTGAAAGCTCTGTTCTGAAAACAGCCTTTTCATCATCCTCGGTAAAGTATACATAATCCCCCGCAAATGCAACAGAGCCGTCAAGTCCCAGTTCAACTGCATCACAGGACTCGCCTTCCTCATCAAGCTTATAAAGCCCGAAGGTTTCAATGCCTGTTACAGTTACGGAATCATTTCTGTTATATCCGTTTGCATAGCCGACAAAATAGAGTTCATCCTCATAAAGATAAAGCTCCTTACACTCACCGTCGGTAAGCTGAACAGCATCATTGCCGTTGTGATCGCATCTGTAAATATTATTATCTTCCGTGCTTATATAGAAAATATATTTGTTGGTGAATACGGTTTTTCCGTAAAGATCATCCTCAAGATATCTCAGCTCATCATTCTTGAAATCATATTCCATTACGGAAGGCGTTTCATCAGCACTGTTATAGAAATACATAAAGTTTCCTGAAATAACGGGAGAATATACTGCTACGTCAAGAATATCATCCTCGTCGCTGCCGTCAATATCACTTATATATGTGCGCGAATCCGATGAGGATGCATAAATAAGCTTTCCGTCTCTGAGAGAAATAGAGCCCTCCTCAGTATTGACGATCTTCTTTTTGTTGTTGCCGTCAAGACCTATGGAGTAAACACCTGAAAGCACCTTGTTTGAGTTATCAATATAAGCGAAGAGAACAGTCTCCTTTTCCACCTTTATATCAGTTATCTCTGCCTCGTCCTCGCATTCAAACAGAAGCTTACGGTCCTCGCCGTCTATATCTGTTTTATAGAGGGCTGCTGCTTCTTCATTGTAGTAAACAATAAAGCTTTTGCCGATAAATACTCTTGAAACAGTGTCATTCAGTATCTGCTTTTCTCCGGTACCGTCAGCCTTGCTCTTATAGAGATTGAACTGTCCCTCCGGAGTTTCTTCGTCAGAATCCTCATCCTTTTCATAGCAGCCGTCGATATAATAAAGCTCATCACCCACAAAGGTGAACCAGAAAACTCTTGAGGAAACCACCTTTTCAATATTTCCGCCGTCCTTGTCGCACATATAAAGATAATTATCATCCGTTGCGCGGAAATATATCTTTTCTCCGTGCATATACACCATGTCAGATGACTTGTCGTCCACAATTACGGTTCTTTCATTATCCTCAAGCTCATTTTTGACAATATAACAGCTGTCGTTTATGTAATAAAGAGTGTCGGCATCTCTTGCAACACTTATCTTATCACCCGACATATTGTATGTATTATAATATGAAGAGCCTGAGCCGTTGCCGAAAAGAAGAAACGCCGCAGCGCCCGCCGCAATCACCACTGCAATTACTGCAGATATGATAACAACCTTTTTGCTGCCCTTTTTTGCAGGAGCTGCTTTTTTCTTTTCAGTCTTTTTTTCTTCCTCATCATCCTCAAAGAACGAAGCGCCCGAAAGTCCTCCCTCGGGACTTTCTTCAACTGCACCGGGATCAAAGGAGAATCCGTTTTTATTTACTGCAGGTTCTGCTGTTTCCTTTTTTTCGGAAGAACGCTTTTCCTCAGTTCTTACGTAAGGTCCCTTTACAGGCTCTTTTTCGGGAGCAGCCTTATTTTCTCCGCCTGCCTTGCGGTTGCGGAGATAATGAGCGCCTACTGTTTTATCAAGATCGATTTCTGCTTCGCTTTCCTGCTCCTCGGGAATCTGCACAAGCTCTTTTATGCCTTTTCCTGCCATTGTGCTGTCCTGATGCTTTTCATAAGCATCGTGAGCGGCAGGAGCTTCAGCCGCCTTGACAGGAGCCGCAATTACAGAATCCGAGGTCTCTTTTTTGATTTCACGGGCAGGTGGATTATGCACTCCGGCAGCATCCTCAACAGGTGCATCCTCATACACCCTTTCACCGCATTCGGTACAGAATTTCGAATCATCCTCAAGTAAAGCACCGCATTTAATACAAAACATCCGTATTTCTCCTCTCAAATTTTTCGGATACATCATATAAATATTTTTATCATAAAAAATATAATTTTACAATATTTTTACATTAATTCACTCTGATTTTTCACATTGCAATCATTGTAGTCATTATATCATATAAAAAACCAGCTCCGTAAAAACAGTTTTACTTCCCCGCAGCAAGGCAGAGACCCGGATACCGTACCGACGGTCTACCGGGTCTCTTGTCTATATATTCTCCTCAAACTGAAGCATAAGCTCAGCCGTAAAAACACCACTGTCAAGGCTGAGCAAAAGCTCGCCCGAATATTTCTGAGCTACGCTTTTCACATTTTTAAGCCCTATTCCGTGAGCCTTCACATCTTTTTTTGTTGTTCCGAAGCTGTCACCGTTTTTTTTGAATTTAATATTTCCTGCAGGATTCTTCACTGTAAGGATCATTGTATTTTTTCTTACTGAGCCTGAAACACTTATAAGCTTTTTCTCCTCATAAGGCAGTTTACGGCATGCTTCAACTGCATTATCAATAAGATTTCCCACGCAGATGCACATATCTCCCGCATCTATTCCTTTTTCGGGAACCATACCCGAAAAATCTATCACGGCATTGCACCCTGCGGCATCTGCTTTTTTTACATTAAGCAGAGAATTCACCACAGAGTTTCCCGTTGAAAAGGCATTAACCGAAGAAACGGTATCACTTTTCAGCTTTTCAAAGTATTCTTTTGCTCCCGCAGTGTCTCCCTGTTCAAACAGAGAATTTATAACAATGATATGATTTTTATAATCGTGTCTGAAGCTTCTCAGCGCCTCATCGGAAAGACTTTGCTGCTGAGTATATAAAAGCTGCTCATTAAGGCGGGCAAGAATGGAATTCTGCATATATATAAGACGGAATATCCTCATAACAAGCGCAAGGATACACACAAATATCATACACGCAGATACGGCATACAAGGCGTCATACCAGGCTGCACTTATACCGAATTCCTTATAATAGCAGGTCAGCTCAAATAGCAGCAAGGCAATTATCATCCAACGGGGCACCTCCCTGAAGGCACCTGCAAGAATATTTATATCTTCCCTTCTGCCCATAATTTTAACTGCGGCAAATATCCCGGAGAACAGCAGGGTATTGAATATACATTCTGCAATTATTGAATTGCCCAAAAGCTCTGCAACAAAGGACCACAGCACATCCACGGTAAAAATATAAATGAATAAAACTGCAATACTTCTGAAAACGGCAGGTCTTTTAAGACATATGAACACGGCGGCTATATAAAAGAAATTAGATACCGCATCAAGAACTTCATATGTATAAGGAAAAACAGACTGCAGGAATACCGATGCCGGAATACTGTAGCATACAGGCAGAAGAATGCATATTATAAAGCCTGCCTTGTGGTCTCTTCGCTTTTCACCGAAAACCGATTCCAACAAAAAGATGAGACTGACTGCGGCAGATATGTCCTTAAGGGAATAAAGCAATCCTTCAAGCACATTCAAAACAAAACTCCCCTTGCTTATCCTCCGTAGAATTTCAGATAATTGGAATATGCCTTATTGAAGCTGGCAAGAGTGCGGCGGCTGATAATAACTTTTTCACCGTTTTCCATATAAAGCTCATTACCGTCTTTTCTGCGGATATATTTCATATTTACAATAAACTGACGGCGGGTCTTGAAAAATGCATCGCTTCTTATCTCCTGCTCAAAAACAGACAGGGACTTGTGTGACTCCACACTCATTCCCTCAAGGCGCACAACGGTACGTCTGCCCAGAGCCTCTATATACATTATTTCAGAGGATTTGACAAAAAACGGTTCGTGAAGTCCGCGGAGCTCAACGGTACACTCACTTCTGAGACCGCTTTCAAAGGCAACAAGAGCCTCGGACAGCTTTTCGTTGCTTACAGGCTTCAGAAGATATCTGAGCGCATCCACTTCATATCCCCCTGCCGCATACTCAATATATGCAGTAACGAAAATAATAGCCGCAAAACGGTTTTTCTCGCGGTAAAGGCGCGCCGCCTCCACCCCGTCCATATCGGGAAGCTTGCAGTCAAATATAACAAGGTCATAAAGCTCATCAGACTGAAGAAGACTTTCGGCATTTTCAAATATATCTATAGCCGAAATGAGAATACTTTTAGGCATATAATTTTCCACCTTCACACTGAGAGCATTTGCCTCAGATAAATTGTCTTCACAAATCGCAATATTCAAGAATTTACCCCCTATTATGTATATAATAGCATAAATTAACGGAATTTAAACACCAAACAGCATTATTTTACAGTTTTTTGGCATAAAAACACAAGTACCCCTGTATTGAATGGCACAAATTTCGTGCATGAACGGTATTTCGGAGCATAATATCCGTTTGACATAGATTGTTATTTACTGTAAAATAAACTAAACAAGAAAAACAGAGGTGTGTTTTTATGAAAAAGTTAAGAAAATTCACAGCCTTCATTTTATGTCTCACTCTTATAATTCCTTTTATCACAACTCAGGCAGGAGTTCTCACGGCAAGGGCGGAGGAAACAACCGCTGAAGATCCGACTCCTCCTTTTGACTCTTCCTTCTCTCAGGGTGACACAATTGAATTCGGCATGTATCCTCAGACTCTTGTTACCGATGAAGCACTCGCAGAAGAGCTTTCCTGGTATATTGAGGATGATATGTGGCAGTCCCTCGGCTGGTTCAGAGGCACGGGAGCAGCCGGCACGATGTATGAAACGGATGCAGGGAAGTATTGCGATATCGACTATTACGGTGAAAAATACCGTGCGGTCACCTTCACCGAGCACCGCGCTTACGAATCATTTTCACGGCCTACAGCAACCTATCAGCAGCCTCTCGGCTACATACCCGGAGAAATATATTATTTTAAGTTTGAGCCTGTGAAATGGAGAATTCTTGACCCCGCAAACGGTCTTGTTATTGCCGAAAGCATACTTGATGCACCTGCATTCTCAAACTACGCTTACCCCGGTGAGCCCGAAGACGGCGACACATCCACACTCAACTACTACTATGCCGATTCAGAGCTTACTCACTATTCAAGCACCTGGGAGTATTCAAGCCTCAGAAGCTTTCTTAATACTGCCTTCTCCGATACGGCATTCTCAGAGGTTGAAAAATCCCTTATAGGCGAAACCGAGCTTGAAAATACCGTTGTAAACGGCGGAAATGAAAAATTCTCGGGCAATAACACAAAGGACAGGGTATTTATTCTCAGCACCAAGGAAATAGGCTACGATGAATACTACGGTCTTTCAAATACACTCAGAATCAAAAACGGCACTGATTATGCACATATGCACGGTCTGTTTGCAGGCACAAAAAATCAGGGCGAGGCAGCTTTATACTATCTGAGAGATGCTGCCACCTCAGGCAGTGTGGCATTTGTTTCCGAAAAAGGTGTTATTTCATCAAGCACAAACTCATTCAGCCAGGACATAGGTGTTGTCCCCTCAATGTGCATTGACCTTGAAGCCTATGAGGAGCTTGACCTTTATAAAAATATCAATATTGAATTCAACGACGGTGTGCTCACTGTCAGCGGTGAGGGAGCACTCCCCGACCGTACAAAGTCCGTGACGGATATTCTTTCTCCCTACACGGAAATTACCAAGGCAGTTATTGTAAAAGACGGGATAACTGAAATTTCAACAAATGCATTCAAGGATTTTATAGAACTGAGAACTCTTATTCTTGAGGGTAAAACCATTCTTTCCGACAAATGCCTTCCCGATTCTTTCCAGTTATCAACAATGATATTCAAGGATGAGATCACACTCAGAGGAAATCCCTTTGCACCCGATATCTTCTATATAAATATATTTGTCGAATACGGTCTTCCCTATAATTATGAATATATGCCCGAGGGTGTGAATTCATACACATATCTTTACCGTGACGGCGGCATTGAAATCAACGGCAATATCACAATGAACACATATGAATTCCTTGATTTTACGGCTGCTATGTGCGAGGATTATGATAATATCAATTACATAAGCTTCAATAAGTTTACCTCAACAGATCTTGCCTTCTACAGATATAATGCAGACACGGGAGAAAAGGAAATGATTCCCGACTCCACAATATCTGATGTTATTTTCAGCATTGAGATATCCGCAGACGGCAGCACCGAAAAGGTGTCCTTCAACACTCTTTGCGAAATGGCAGCAAAGGGCACACTCGAAGAATTCTGGCTTATCACCGAATCAAAAACCGAGGGTGATATCGACGACACGGAGATGGAAATAAACTCCTTCAGCGACTTTGTTGAATATGCCCTCAAATGGATAGTGAGCCTCTTAAACTACTTCTTCTCCCTGTTCTCACGCTTTAAATAATCCGAAAAAACACCTGCGACACAGCTTTCGGATAGGAAGGTTCAAAAGATAACAACACTTTAACATATGCTGAAGCTACTATTCAGTATCCGAAAGGAAAGCTATGAAAATTGCAATTATCGGCTGTGGAGTCACCGGAATGAGTGCAGGAATAACCCTGCAGAATGCCGGCTTTGATACCGTTATTTTTGAAAAAATGAACACTCCCGGAGGAGTAATAAGCGTATATAAAAAGGATATACTCATAAACAATGCTCTGGAATTTGTTTTCGGTACAGCCGAGGGGACTTTTTCCAATGATATATGGCAGAGTCTCGGTATGTTCTTAAAGCCTCCGAAGCATAAAGACAGCTTCAACACATTTTTATGGGACAATCACAGCATCAGTATTTACAGTGATTTCAGAAAAACCGCAGAAGAAATGATCTCACTCAGCCCCATAGACAGAAAAAAAATCGAAGGACTGGAAAAAGCTGTAAACAGGCTCAGAAAAATCGAGCTGCCGCTGATAACAGGGGCAAGCAGCAGCATTCCCCGCAGACTGCTTCATTTATTCCTGAACTGCTTTGCCGTCGTTCCCGTGGTAATGGGCTACGGACTTATAAATTTCAGGCACTACAGCAGTTTTATCAAAGAGCCCGCATTAAAGGAATTCTTTTCGGATGTACTTAACAGCAAAAGAAGTGTTCTGCAATACTTAGCGCTGTGGTCCTTTTATTCCTCAGGGAACTTCAGCACACCCGATAATAATCAGCAGGAGCTGACGCAGACTCTGTATAACAATTATTTAAATAGCGGCGGTAGAGTATGCTTCAACCGTAATCTGAACAAGGTTACCTTTGAGGGCAAGCGCATCAGCGCACTTGAGTTTTCAGATCATACCGAAAATGATTTCGACTATGTGATTTTCACAAACGATATTTCATCGGTCAATAATATAATTAAGGCTTCAGGCAAGAAACCGCCTGTAGCAGAAAAAGCTATTAAGAATGAGCATATCACAAGCTCCTGTATGCTCTATTTCAGATCAGACACACCCATTGAAACAGCCCATGAAAGCATATCGATTCCCTGTGCCCCCTTCAGAACAGGAAGCAGACTTACAGACAGGTTTTCTGTACGTATTCAGAAAAATACAGGCAATGAAAAATCTGCAGTTTCCGTAACCCTCTATCAGAATGAAGAGGATTTCCGCGAATGGAAAAGCATCAGAAATCAGGGGGAGGAAAAATACAGGGAAGAAAAACAAAAAATTGCCCAAAGCGTTTTATCAGCCATTGAAAAGCAATTTCCTCATCTGAAAAACAAGCTGCAGCTTTGTGAAATGACAACCCCTCTGACATACGCGCGCTTCACCGATGTAAACTACGGAGGATGGATGCCCGAAAGCTTCAATCCGCTTATATATCTTCGTTGCGGCAGAGGTCATATGCCGGGCATAAAAAATGCCTCCGCAGCAGGACAAAAGCTATTCCCCATAGGCGGCACAACAATAGGAGCCTTTTCGGGAATAAAGCTGGCAGAAAAAATCATCAGAAAAGAAAGAAAAAAAAAATAAAGCATCCTGCAAAATAAATCTGCAATCAACGCAAAAATACCGCCGGGCTTCCCCGACGGTATTTTGTTTATCCTGCTTTTCTGCAGATGTTTATTTGTTCTTTGTACTTTATCTTTATGCTTTATGCTTTAATGCTTTATTTCTCTATTCTCTCTTCCTTCAGCACTTCTCCCCTGCTGTCGGTAAAGGTAAGCATTATATCGTTTTCCCCGAAAACATATCCGCAGCCTGCGAAATAGGCTTCCTTTTCACAGGGCATCATGATCTGATAGTCTCTGCCCACTGCAAAAACTGCAGGAGCGAGAGAAAAATACTCACTCATAAAAACTCTCCTGTTCTGTTAATGTATTTTTTATCGCTCATAACTGAAGAAAAAAGTATCTGAGATTCTCGCAGAAAGGTTTTTCATATTCGGCAACATGATAAATCATTATACAATATTATTTACTGCACCTGTAAAGAGAGGTAAATTACCTTTTGAAATCACAAATACAAAGGGGCGGTCAAGAACAAAATCTATTATTTCCTCCGGCGGCATGGCTGCACCTGCACCGGGAATTTCTATATATGTTGCCGCCTTTACACCTTTTTCATCAATTTCAACTCTTGCGGACTGATTAACGGCTGAAATATACACGGGAGAATCTGAAGTGATTGCCGTAAAATCAGAGTTTTCCATATCAAAGACTTTTGTTACTCCCATTTTACTAAGTCCGTCTTTTAAGTTTACTGTGGAAGAGACATCAAATTTAGGCACGGATAAATTGACCTTCATATACTTCTTGTTTTGCCAACCATCTTCACCGCTGCCTGAAGAAATCATTTCTCCGCAAGCACCGTCACTTAAAACATCAGCAGTTGTTTTTCCTTCGTCAGGAAGAATAAACCACATTGAACTGCCGTTTTTAAGGCTTAATGCTACTGCACTGAAATCATCGTGCCAATAATAATTCATCTGACAGAGCTTTTTGTTCATATAAGTGACATTGTTGTCCCCGTTAACACCGTGGAAAATATCGTCAGTATTGTTTTTGCTGTTAAATTCATCGCTCCATTTAGCCTGGAAGAATAGTGTTGAATAGAGCGCAAGAACCGTAACGGGGGATAAATCAATTTTATCTGTGCTGTCCTTTAGCATTCCGCCTGTATTTTTATTAAGCCAATTACCTATTGCCTTGTTTGCGCTGTCACTGCCAAGGTCAGTCTGATACACAGAAGCATAATAGTGATATGCAAGATTATTCATAGCATCCTGATTGTAATCAAGTCCTTTTTCAAGCCAAAGAGAATTAGCCAATGTAGATATTTCATTTCCGTCATCCTCATAAACGGATTCCCAGACTGCACTGACTTGACTTCGGAGTGTTTCAATATCACTTACACCGAATAAATCTAAAATTTCCTTTCTGCTGTCACCGTCTGTTATTTCTGCAAGCATAGAAAGGCCGATATATGCATTTACAGGTGACCACAAGGTATTCTCATTGTTCTGTGAAATGAGGAATTCAGCAGAGCCTTCTGTGAAAAACGGCAACAGAGAAATAGCGGCGTTCTCTCTTGTTTTTCTTCTGTATTCCGACTCATTTTCCCATACAGCACGATCTGCCATACAGCTTTCTCTGTCCTCATAATCTTCATAACGAGGATACTCCATAATTCGTGCGTCACCGGGAAGAGCAACCTCGGTTGCATTTATTACGGGAATATTAAAAACAGAGCTTATGCAGATAACTGCCGCCAGAACAGAAGCAACGGTTCCTATCCATAATGTCCGTTTTTTTATCTTCACGGGAGCCTTTTCAGCTTCTTTGATATGCTTATCATCTATTTTCTCCAATACTTCCAAAACCTGCTTACGCTTCATAGTAGTAACCCTCCTTTATAAGCTGTTCTTTTAATTTTGCTCTGATACGGTTTAACCGTACAGATACGGCACCGCTTTTCATGTTGACGGATTTTGCTATATCATCAACCGCATCTCCGTACCAATACCTGCGAATAAAAATATATCTGTTCAAAGCACTGTCTTTTTCCAAAAACTCATTTATTGAATCGGCAATTTCCTGAACAATTAAAGCCTGCTCAGGAGCGTTGTTATCCTCCGGCAGACAAGCTCCGAGTTCATCCAGAGACAAATCATATCTGCTGTTTCGTTTCTCGGCTGAAAGATACTCCATTCGCTTCAGAGCCATATTTCTTCCCGTGCGGTATACATAAGGAGCCAGAGGCTCGGGTTCTTTCGGCGGAATTGCATTCCAGATAGCAAGATATGTATCATTTGTTGTTTCTTCTGCATCGTGATGATTACCGAGAATATTCATTGCGATTCTGTACAAGGCACTGCCGTAATGCTCCTTAAGAATCCAAAGTGACTCTTCTGCTCTCATAAATAACAGTTTTATTATCTTTTTGTCTTCCATCCGAAAAACCTCCTTTCACTTATATAAACCGATTCTGAAGCTTTATCTTACATAAATTTTAACATTATTTTTTATAAGATACAATATTACTTAAAACTTTGATTTCTTCGTTTTGAATACATTATCAATTTTTCTGATGTGTAAAATGTCCGGCTGTTCTTTTCCGGTTTGTATTGAAATCAAAGAAACCGGTATGCTATAATTAATCAGGAAAGGTTTAATTCTTTTATCAGGCACCTGAAGGGAGATTTTGGCAATGGATAAAAACAAAAAACAGATCACCTCTCAGAGGATAATAGTTTTGCTTCTTGCGGTTTTACTTGTATTTGGTGCTATAAAAATCGGCACACTTACTGATGATATAAAAAATCTCAGAAGTCAGACTTCTGAGCTTGATTCGGAAATTCAAATGTTAAGAAATGAAATAAATTCTGTTTACACCAACGTAGATAAGCAGTTGAAGGAAGAAGCAAGCTTAATTTCGGGCGTTGACTATACTGTCGGCAATCCAAGCGAGGATATGAAAAGCGTGCAGCTTTCTTTAACAGTAATACCAAAAGTGATTTCCGAGGATACGGAGCTTTCTGTTGCAATCGACGGCAACAGTGCTGCATTAACAAGAAACGGCAACGAGTTTACCGGTACAATTGATGTCGGTCTTTTTGTTGACTATGACCAATGTCCGTTGCTTTCTGTTAAGACTTCAGACGGAACAAAAACCGAATATTTAGAGGATGTTGCTGTTTCTTATCTGTTCAGTAATTATTTACCTTCCCTGGAGGCAGATATGTCAGCATCATCCAGATTAAGTAACGGAAAATTACAGGTTGATGCGGGCTTCAGAATTGCAACACATCCCGCTTCCGGAAACAAATCCGTCACCTTTACTTCTTTCACCCTTATCGAGGAAGTAAACGGCAAGGAAATCAGCAGACAGGACATTACGGACGAGGTCCGCAAATCAGGAGAGAATTATAACACACAATACATAAAATCCTTTGAAGTATCCCACGGTGACGAACTGAAGGTATATGTTATTGCCGAAGACTCCCTCGGATATATTCATAAAACCCTTGTTCATTATTGGACAGAATCAAATAACGGGGCACAGGCTGAAACAGTATTCGGCGGCGAAACAATCTTCGACAAAAACGGAAATATGCTTTACGGAGATAAGTCCCTGAGTGAATAAAATGTATGAAAAAAGCTATAAGCTGAATGATGTGCCCTCTGTCAAGTAGACAGGGGGCACATCATAAAGGCTTCTCGGCTTTTTAATTATTATTTTCTTTTGCAGATTTCAGTGTTGATATAAGGATTCTTTTAATTTCAAGGCAATCATTAAGCAGTGTTTTACCTTCTTTTTCGGTTATGTATTCAGATAAAATTAAAAGACGCAGCCAATATTCAGTTTCGGCTGTTTCCTTCAGTGATATCTGAAGCTTTGCTATAAAATCAGCCTTGCTCTGACCGTAAATCGCTTCGTTGGCGTTTGCACCTATCGATGTTGCACTGCGGATAATCTGTTTTGAAATAACTGTTTCCTTTTTCTCTTTGGTGAGATATTTATTCAGCTTGACTATTCTTGCGGCAAACAACAAGGATTTATCTAATAAGGGATTATCTTTCTGCATATCGTTATTTTCCTTTTTAAAGAATAAAGAAAAAATAATAAAGAATAAAGAATAATACAGAAGCGGCACCGAAAACGGTAACATTTTTATTTCTTATTTATTCTTTATTCTTTCTTCTTTTAGGCGAGCTTGTCTCGCCGCATCTGGCACCCCCTGCGGGAATCGAACCCACAACTAGCCCTTAGGAGGGGCTTATTATATCCATTTAACTAAGGAGGCATTTTAGTTATTTTTCAGTCTGCCGTATTATCATTATAATAAATCAGACAGGTGATATTCTACCAAATTGCGGGCGTATTGTCAATGATTTATAATACTTTTTCGTCAGATGTTCTTGATATGTCTTTTTTTATATGATAATATAACTATGAATAAAACGGAAGGAGAAACTGTTATGCAAAAGCTTAAAGGAATAATATGCTTTTATCTTACGGCAGTGCTTATGCTCCTTCTTGCCCTGTCGCCGTTTGCTTCGGGAAATGCAATAAAAAATGCTGTTTCCGTTTTTGATAAAGATGCCTGTACGGAAGAAATTTCTCTTTCTGACTCCGTTTATAAAGAATCAGACAAAGAAACTACCGTTTATAATACTGTGCTCCCGGCTGAAGATAATCCGTCAGCAGAAGAAAGCCCCGTGAATGAATCCCTTTCATCAGACACCTCTGAGGTATCTGATAAAAATGCACCCTCTGAAAAAAACGAAGAGACTGAAGCTCAGAACAGCAGTCTTTATGAAGCTTCCGGTGAAGAAGCAGCTTCCGCCGGCAAGGTGTCTGCTGAGCTTCATGAAAATGAAAATACATCATCAAAAGATTTTTCCGTTATTTCTGCAGACACAGAAAATGCATATACTCCGGGTACACCCGGCGAAACAGTTAGCGGTCTTAATTTCTTTACCGACACCGTAGGCTTTCTTGAAGCGTCAGACAGCATAAATGTGTATGACTTCACATTAGATGCACGAAGCGTTTTCAGCTTTACGGTTTTTCACGATAAATTCACTGACGCCTCAGGGTGGAAATTCAACCTTTATGCAGAGTATCTTGTAAACGGTGACGGAGAAGAAACAGCCTACAGGCTCATAAATTCTCTTTCCACCACAACAGCTCCCTCAGATTCCTCACCCGAGCTGGGCCTTATGGCAGGCTATTACCGTCTTGTTGTCACAAGAGGTCAGGGATATACCGGCAGTGCCTTCAGGATAAGCGTAAGTCTTGATGAAACCTACGCATATGAAACGGAATGCAACGACAACATTTACAGATACACAGAAATTTACGGTGATTCCTCTATCAAAGGAAGTGCATCAAAATATCCCGACAGGCAGGACGAGGATTGGTATATGCTTCGCATGTATGAGGACGGCTATATCGAGCTCTCCTTCAGCCACCCTGCAGTCAAGGACAAGCTCACGGTATGCTGGCAGCTTATTTTCTACTCAGAGGACATGACTGAGATGTTTTCCGTGAATTCCACCTTTGACAAAAATCTTTTTGAAAGCGGAAGAATCGGTCTTGAAAAGGGTAATTATTATATCGCAGTAATTAACCGCGTGTATACCGATATGACATACACACTCAATGTTGAAAGAACAACGGTAAGCGATCACGAAAATGAGCGTAACGATACAAAGGATACAGCAAACACTATCGCTCCCGGAGACACGATGCTTGGCATAATAGCAAATCAGATAAGCGGAATCGATGTGGATTATTATAAATTCACGCTGTCTGCTCCCGCTGTAATAAGCATTGAATTCTCCCACAATCCCATTGAAGACGATGATGACAGGCTCGGTTGGAATTTCAGGCTCTATGATAAAAATGACAATCTGCTTTTCAGCGGCACATCCGCATGGATAGATGACGTTTCCGTTTCCTCGTCGGTTGGTCTCGGCACGGGTACTTATTATATACGTATCGACAGCGAGGGACTTTATCACAGCACGGAAAAATATTATCTGTCTGTTCTTACAAGAGAAGAAACAGATTGGGAAACAGAAAGCAACGACTCCTTCACCTCGGCAGATACTCTTTCGGCAGGAAAGGCAATTACGGGACTTCTTGCAGATAAAAATACCGATTACGATTTCGACTATTATACTTTTGAGCTTAAATCTGCATCTGATATAACAATGCTCTTCTCTCACGAAAAGAGAACGGATTCAAAGGAAATATTCATTTTCACCCTTTATGACGGAAATGAAAAGGCGATTGAAACCTCCTACGGCGGAAATACTGTCAGCAGAATAAGCATAAAAGCAGACGCTGAAAACACAGAGGTAAAATATCCCTCCCTTCCCGCAGGTAAATACTACGTAAGGGTTGCAACGGGAATTTTCTTTGATCAGATAGAATATTCACTGACCTACAAAACATCCTGAAAGGAGATATAATATGAAATATTCAGTCAGTTCCTACAGCTTCAGCTCCCTCACTTCAAAAGGAGAATACACAGAAAAGCAGCTCATCGGCTTAAGCAAAGAAATGGGCTTTGACGGTATTGAATTCGCAGAAATTCATACTCCCGAAGGAAAAACAAAGCTCGAATATGCAAAAGAGCTGAGAAAAGAAGCAGAGAAGCACGAAATTGAAATCGTAGCCTACTGCATCGGTGCAAATCTTATTTACGATACCGAAAAGGAAATTGAAAGACTCAAGGGCGAGGTTGATGTCTGCGAGGCACTGGGGGCTCCCGTTATGCGCCACGATGCCGCAGGCGGATACAATGAAGAGGACAAAAAAAGAGGTATGGGCTTCAATAATGCTCTGCCCGCTATAACTGAAGGCTACAAAGCAGTTACGGAATATGCAAAAACAAAGGGCATTAAAACCTGCATTGAAAACCACGGCTTTTTTGCTCAGGACTCACTTCGTGTTGCCGCCATCATAAACGGTGTAAACAGCGACAACTTCGGTGCCTTGGTTGACATAGGAAACTTTATGTGTGCAGACGAGGACCCCGCAGTTGCAGTGGGCAATGTGGCAGACTATGCCATTCACGTGCACGCAAAGGATTTCCACCTCAAAAAGGGCACGGAATTCATCCCCTCAGACGGATTTTTTATGACCAGAGGAGGAAACTTCCTCAGAGGTGCTATCATCGGACACGGCAACGTACCCGTTATACAGTGCCTGAGAATTCTTAAAAAAGCAGGCTACAACGGCTATGTAACCGTTGAATTTGAAGGTATGGAAGAGGCAAAGAAGGGCATAGCCTACGGTCTCAACACGCTCAAGCGCGCAGACGAGCTTATCTGATATGGACTTTATGAAAGAAGCAATCTCCCTTGCAAGAGAGGCAGCCGAAGAGGGAGAAGTACCCGTAGGCTGTGTTATCGTGCGCGACGGTAAGATTATTGCCACAGGCAGAAACCGCCGTGAAAAAGGGAAAAATGCGCTGTATCACGCAGAGCTTGAGGCAATTGACAATGCCTGCAAGGCTCTCGGCGGCTGGCGGCTTCCCCGCTGTGAAATGTATGTGACCCTTGAGCCCTGCCCTATGTGCGCAGGTGCGATTATCAATTCGAGAATTGAAAAACTGTATTTCGGCGCATACGATAAAAAGGCAGGCAGCGTAAGAAGTCTTATAAATCTTTTCGACCTGCCCTATAACCACCGCCCCGAAACCGAAGGCGGAATCATGGAAGAGGAGTGCGCCGCCCTTCTCTCAGACTTTTTCCGCACATTAAGACAGAAATAAGAAAAAATCTTACGATTTATCAACCCCCTACCCCCAATCTTGGGGGCTGTAGGTGTTTCTTGTTCAATAAGCTTGCGTCATTCAATGAGCCCGCAGGCGAATTATAAGCTAAATTGCTCACAACGCGAGCAATTTCCTATATAATAAATTAAGAGCCCGT
>JAZNSD010000123.1:0-34933 GCA_045591055.1 Acutalibacteraceae bacterium
CCAAATATTTCACTTATTTCTTGATTGGTTTTTCCTTGTTTTTTCAGTTTTACAATTTCTTGTTCATACTCTTTTATGTGTCTGTAGCTTCTGGGCATAAAATTTCCTCCTATGGTAGTTTCTTTAATTCTACCATAGGAGGCTCTTTTTTTCTATTGTCCGTTTTTACTGGACTTGTTCAATACTCTTTCGTCTTTTGTTTGTCTTTTTAGTATTCGTAGTGTGACCATACACTTACGATCTGAACGGTTTTTTCTTCCTCATAAACCTTATATACAAGTCTGTGCTGAATATTTATTCTTCTTGAATAGAGACCTTCCATATCGCCGATCAGTTTTTCATACGGCGGGGGATTTCTGAAGGGATCTTCCCGGATAACATCAATAAGCTTTTTTGCTTTTTCTGCAAGATTTGCAGCTTTCAGCCGCGGAATGTTTTTTTGTGCAGATTTTGAGAAAACTATTTTATAATTCACCATTCAATTTCTTCCTCCGGTACACATTCATCAATAGATTCCTTTGCACCTTCAAGAATATCAGCTTTTACTTTTACATCTGTTGACAGATAAAGAGTTTCCATAAGTCCGTTGTAATCCTCTTCGCTTAAAATAACAGCGTTGCCGTTCTTGGTGGAAACATTGATAACGTCGCCCCATTCAACAGCCTGATTAATATATTCAAATACATTGTTTCTGAAATTTGTTATATTTGTATTAGTCATTTTTATCAGCTCCGTTTGTATTATATGTACATTATAGCGTACATATTCTTACGCGTCAATAATTATTTTCAAAATGAGCCGTTAAAGGGAAAAACTTCAGAATATCAGACAAATATTGCAGATTAAAAAAAATCCTCACATATGCCGTAATTACTGCAGTTTGTGAGGATTTATTATGTTATTTTTGTTCGTATTTTTCAGAACGTGTGTATGGTTTTTTGTCATCTGTAAGACCGAGAATATAATCGGTGGAGGTGTTAAAAATCAGGGCTGCCTGAATGAGAATATTATACGGAGCCTCACGAAGACCGTTTTCGTATTGAGAAAGAGTGTTTTGCTTGATATATAATTTTTCCGCAAGCTCAATCTGCTTCATATCATTGTCTTCCCTGATATCCTTCAAACGCATATTCATGCCTCCTGTCAATATGTATATTTTAAACACAGAACATTATAGTATTGACAAATATCTCAAAATGTGATATTTATTGTTTAAATACATTATTAATGGGAGTTGATGTGGTATGTTATTAAATATTGCCGAAATGCTTTTTTCGGATATCGGAAAAAAGATTAAAAGACTTGCTTTGGTGACTGCTGTTTTTGGTGTTTTGTTTTTTATTATCGGGGGAGTTATTCTTTTAGCCTGCCTTACAGAATTACCCGGAAATGCGGATTTTGTGGATTTTGTCGGAATATTTATCTGTATGGTTGTTATTGTCGGATGTTTCCTTTCTTTTATTGGAAGTTATTTTATTTACGGCTTTGGGGAGCTTATCGATCAGACGATTCAGATACGTGCACAATTATCAAAAAAAGAGCAGGCAATAGCTGAAAAAAAGAGAGTTCTTACAGAGTTGTACAATAATAATTTAATTACGCAAGAAGAATATGAATCCAAAATGATGATTTTAGAGGGAATAGTATGAATGTCAGTGATAAAAAAAATCCCTGCTATGTCGGGATAATAATTGCGCTTGTGCCACTCCTTATATCTTGTTTTGAGTTAGTTAGGTCCATAAGCAGGCTATTAAGCTCCTTTCGATTTTTAAGTGTTGTTTTTGATTTTGTCAGCATATTAGAAATAGCAGCAATATTGTTGATTGTGTATTACTATGCTAATCCTTGTGATAAAAGGAGTAAATTGATTCTCGCACGATCTGCGACGTTGATTCTTTATGGAATCTTTGAATGTATAATATTTATAATCAGATCCTTAGGTTATTATATAAGTGAAAGTCAGAATGATTTCAGTAGTTTTGATCTTGTTCTGCCTTATTATTTTGAACAAATTTCTTTATGGTTTATTATCTATATAATTCCGGGCTTGCTGCAGTTTTATGCTTTTAAAAGAAAAACAAAGAAATCCAATGTTGTTGTAATAGCGTTGGAGTTTTTCATAACATTGTATTTTGTTTTCATGTTAATTAGTCTCATAATTTTGGATCGTTATGATACAATACTTGAATTTGTTTATGACATAGAAACTGTATTCAATAGACTTCTTTTAGTTTTTACATGGGCTTATGTGTTATCTCAAAAAAAAGAAGTACAAAAAAGAGAGAAAAAGGAAAAGGATGTTGAACATACTGTTTCGCATAATGAAAAATTGAAGCATTTAAAAGAGCTGTATGATCGAAAAGAAATATCAGAGGAAGAATTCTTGGCACAAAAAAAGCAGATATTAGATACCCTTTAGTAATTTAAACAGACTGTAAAAAGCACAGGAAAAATGCTTTTTTACAGTCTGTTTTTTGCATATTTTTTACTTGGTTTCGCTGTTTTCGGGGAGATGGGATGTGCGGTTTATGTAGTCGAAAATTATGTCGCCGTACTGATTTGTGCCGGGCTTGTAGAACATTATTTTTGTTATTCCCGTGTTGGCAAAATTTATGTCAAAAAGAGGCACTTCTTCAAGCCCCATAAGATAAAACACAATATGAGTTATAAAGGCTGCGTGGGAGACTACGCAGATTTTTTCACCGTTTTTATGGTGATTTCTCAGATATTCCACCGCTTTTTTTGCTCTTATGAAATGTGCTTTGTCGTCATCCTTTGAGGAATAGCACATAAGCGGGGTATCTTCGGGAAGGTTGGGAGCAAGTGCGGCATCGGGATTGATTTCGTGAATTTCCTCCCATGATGCACCCTTATATTCCTCTCCCATTCCGTTTTCCGTAAGAAGCGGGAGAAGACGCAGAGCTTTATGTGTTTTTTGTCTTTTTATAACCTCTGTGGCTGTTCTTTCGGCTCTTAAAAGTGCACTGGAATAAACTGCATCAAAATCGGTGTCTGAGAGAAACTCTCCCAGCTTCTCAGCCTGATTTATACCGTGCCCGGTCAGAAGCGGGTCTGCCATATCCTGAATTGTGGGCTCATCGTGCACCTTTATACCCGCGTTGCCGTTACTCTGAGCGTGACGGATAAGATATATTTCAAGTTCCTTTACAGGTGTGATATTTTCCATAAATTCTGTTTCCTTTTTTAGTGAAATCAGAATAATTATAAGAGATAATGTGCTTTTCTGTCAAATTGTTTTTTCGAGTTTTTTGTTAAGCCTGCGGCTTAAGGTACGCACCGTGACAAACACCGATATCCATATAATGAAAAATGTCAATGAGAAAATCAGGGTAAAAATCAGTACCACAGTTGTATTAAAGGGAATCCACGAGTTTACGAGATAGCAGATAAGATAAGTCACATAAAGGAATGAGAAATGCCAGGCGAGGGCTTTGGGCACAGACCAATGCTCTATTTGGTTAAAAACCGTGACACCGGCTTGAATAAAAGCGAGAAAATAGGTGGAAATCACGGCGATCATAAACTGTGTTCCCGTAAGTGAAAACCCCTTTGCTCCCAGGGATACAAAAAAGCATACAATTCCTGCTGTTACGGGTCCCAGCCCCGAAAACATAAATCCTCTTTTAAGAAACTCCTTAAGATAGCTGTTCATATTACAAACCTAACCTTTCTTTGACTGCTTTTAGCTGTCTGCGTGATACAAAGTCCGTCAGACCGTTTTTCAGCGAGACCTTGAGTGTTCCCGAAACAGAGCAGTCGAATTTTTTTATTTCTCTGATATTGCAGAGTGCTGATTGATTCAGCTTTATGAAATAATCGGGCATTATTTCCTCGATCATATAAAGCCTTTCTTTTACGGTATATTTTTCGTTTTTTGAATAAGCGTACACCTTGTCATTTTCTACAGAAAAAAGCACTATTTCAGAAAAGCTCAATCTGTGGCATTCTGCGTTTTTATAACACAATAAAATATTTTCCCGGGAGATCAGATCTCTGATATCATCAATTATTTTTCTTTCCTCATGAATAAAAATATCGATTTTTTCTTCTTTTGTTTTGTCGACAAAAACATTAAGCTTCAAGAGTATTCCTCCTTTCAACGGTAATTTTAGAATAAAATTTTTAGAATGTAAATATTCCGGAGGTATCCGGTCATTTTTGAAGCCTGAACGGAAAAAACTCAGGTACACCTTGCAGTATACCTGAGCTTTTTTATCGGATTTATTTGATTACTGTCTTCCTATTTCTTCAAAGGGGATTTTTTCGAAATCGGGAACAGCTTTATAAACGGGGGAATTGTCTTTTAATGTGTAGTCACCGTTATTTGCATCATTGAAAAGCATTTCTGCCTTGAAAAGCAGATAGGCTGCGTTATTTTCTACGGTGCTGAATCTTGTGACATCCTCGTTTATATCACCCACAGCACCCGAGCGGTCAACAATTATGTTGTTTGTAACCAGGCTGTTTGCGGGATTCGGTACAAATCCGGGGTTGTCGCTGTCGGAGAAATCGTCGGTGAAGCTTTTGTACTGCGGGAAAGCCTCTTGCCAGATATCACTCTTGTAGGGTGAATTTCTGAGATCAGTCCACATATCGCCGCTTTCACCCGAATGTTCACCGAACCAGCCGTTGTTGAGAGCGCCGTCACGGGCACGGTTATCGTATTTTATTGCCTGTTCACCGGCATTTACAATAAGATTGTTCTGAATAATGTTGTCTCTTCCGCCGCCTGCAAATATGGCATTTTTAGGAATGTTCACAAGCACGTTTCCGTAAACCGTCTGACCGGACAGGGCATCGTCAAGATAAATGCCGTCGGGTGTGTGTCCGTCTGAGCCTAAGGAGTGAATGCAGTTGTATCTTATAATATTTCCGTATGAGGTCCAGCTTCTGCCGGCATATATTGCACCTGCATCATCAGAAAGGAGACATACGTTATAAATAAGATTCTTTTCAATTATATGATTGTTTCCGCTGAAGGTTACAGCGCCGTGGGGCGCATTATACATTTCGTTGCCTGTGCAGATATTTCCCACACCGCCCAGATCAACGGCATAGCGGTAGGTGCGGTAGATTTCGCCCCAGTCGTGAATAAGATTGTTGCCTGCAATATTATTTCCTGCCGAAAGGGTGACTGTGTCACCTCCTGTCAGGGAAATACCGCCTGCACCTACATGTGCGATTTCATTGTGATAAATAAAATTATTATATCCGTTTACGGTTATAGCTGAGTATGCCACATTTTTGATTACACAGTTTTCCACCGTGTTGTAACTGCCGTTTATTTCAATGCCGTTGTGTCTTGAGCCCTTTACAGTGAGATTGCGCAGAGTAACATAATCTGAATTGAGAACAACTGCGGGAGAAAGCGAAAGTGACAGATTGTAGGTTGCGGTATCTCTGTTTTCGGGAGCATATACTGTGAGAAGGCCCTTTTCTCTGTCAAGATACCATTCGCCTTCAGAGGTGAGCTCCTCAAGGCAGTTGTAGAAATAATAGGGAGCGTTTTCCTTTGTTCCGAAAAAGCTTCTGTATGCAGGAGAAAGTGTACATTCATCCTTGTTGAAGCTTCCTATGGGAGAGGAGCCGTCTGCCCAGTCATATTTCCAGTAGCCGTACATCCATACATCCTCAGTATTTTTCCAGCCTGCAATTCTCTGTGCAAGGTCTGATGAGATTTTATACTTGTCGGTTGCAGGGTTTCCGTTTATATCGGGGGTGCTGATATCAATTCCCGTAGCAAGCACCTCGCCCGTGTAAAGAAAGCCCTCATCAGGATAGCGTGCAAGGGTCTGTCTTTCATCATTTACAAAAAGCTCACTGTAAATGGGGCCTGTAGTGTCACCCTTGTAGCTGTCGGCTGTGTTATATGTACCGATGGGATACAGCTTTCCCCAATCTTCTGCTGTGAGATTATAGGGTGCTTTTGTAAGATCAAGCACGAGCACGTCGCTTGCGCTGACATTGAGTCTTTCTGCAATTTCAGGGAAGTTATCTGCAGTGACAAAGTCTGAGGCGTTGAGAGATACACCTGCATTGATAACGGCAGCACCGCCAAAGCCCATAAATGTGACGGGACATTCTTCCGAGGCACCGAGTCCGCTTAAATTAAGGGAAGAAACATTGTATTCACCGGCTTCAATAAGAATAATTATTTCCTTTTTTCCCGTTTTGTCGGTGTGCTTTACTGCTTCAACAGCCTTTTCAATTGTGCGGAATGGGGAGGCTTGCGATCCGTCATTGTTGTCGTTACCTTTTGTGCTTACATAAAAATCTCCGTCGGGAAGCTGATACTCATAAGCGTCCCATCCGCTTTCAATTGCAGGAGCTGCTACAGGATAAGCTTCAAAATATTTATCGAATATATTTGCATCTAGAAATGATGCGTAGCCGAAAAGCATGGTTGCAAAGGATGCAATAATACAAAGTATGGGTCTGAACAGTTTTATAACAAATTGTGACATAATGTCTCTCCTTTAATTACTGTTTTACCACTTATTTTCCACATATTCGCAGAAGGCATACATATTTCTGATTTCAAGCTTTGTGCCGTCGTCAAGAGTTACGTCGCCGTTCCAGATGCCGTGCACCTGATGGGTGTGCATTCTTGCAAGATTCAGCACATTTGTGTCAGAATGGTGGTCATAGTAGGGAGTCATTGTCATATTGAATCTGCCGTCTTCGGAAATAAATTTCCATTCGTTCATAAACTTGTCGGGCTTGGGGAAGGTTTCAACATCAACCGCACCGAATTTATGAGCCTTGCCGTCATAGAAAAGAGCTGTTTCCGTGGCATTGCTTTCATCACCGATTGCCCAGGTGATTTCAAATCCGAAGATGTGACGCTTTCCGTCCTTGTCTCTGAGATAGGTTGAGCCGTTGCCCCAATACCAAACCATTTCGTGGGGAGTGTTTACTCTGCCCCAGTCAAGAGCGCAGAAGGTGTCTGTTTTTTTGAACTCATAGGTTGTGTTTCCTACCTTATAAGTACCTCTGCAGGGCATACAGTTCTGCTTTGTTGTCATAAAGTATTTCTTGGGATCGTTCTCAAAGGGGAGAACCGTTGTTATATTTTCAAGTCCCTCGGGGATATCCATTTCAAAATTACATTCGATGTATGAGCCCTTATAAGGCTTTTTGAAATAGAGAATTCTTTTGTTTTCTCTTGTGTCGAATATAACGTGGGCGCTTCCTACCTTTGCTTCAAAATAGTTGGGAACGTCACCCTTGGGGGGAAGCACATATTTTTTTTCTCCGCCAAGGAAAAGGGAGGTGCCGTCGGCTATCTTCTTTCCGTTTTTAAGGTCAATAAGCACAGCGGAGACATAGCCGCCGATTGAAATATTTGCAAAGGATATCTGCACCATAAAATTGCGGTTGCCCAGCTGATAGAAGTCCCATTCTTTTTTTCTCATTTTAGGAGTTGAGAGAGTTCTGTCGTAATCAAAAACATTATGTCTTGCCCAGCCCTTTGCAAGAAGAGTGCCGTCGTAATCGAGAAGTCTTGTTTTTTCGGTGTATTCTGTCTGCTTTGACTTTTCTTTCCATTCGGAAAATGCTTTATAGGTTCTTTCCATTAAAAATCGCTCCCTTAATTTATTTATCTTCTGCCTATGTCTTCAAGAGGAATGTTCTCAAAACCGGGAATATCCTTGAATACTGCAGAGTCCTCTTTTACGGTGTAGTTGCCGTTTTGGGCATCCTCGAAGACGCTGTCGAGCTTTGAAAGGGAATATACCCCATTGCCGTCAATTGTGCTGAACTGCATAGCGGCATCGCTTATATTGCCGAGGGATGAGCCCTTGTCAAATATAATGTTTCCGCTGACTGTGCTCAAAGCGGGATTTGGTACAAAGCCGGGTATATCGGGATTTGAAAAGTCCTCGGAATAATTATTGTACTGAGGGAATGCTGCTCTCCAGGTTTCACTCATATAAGGTGAATTGTGAAGATTTACCCACATATCTCCGTTTTCTTTTGAGGAATGGTTAAACCATCCGTTTTCAAGTGCACCCTCTCTTGCTCTTGCGTCGTAAGAAATGGGATGCTCGCCTGCGTTGATTATTATATTACCGGTAACCTTAAGATCACGTCCGCCGCCGAGATGAATAGCAAGCTTCGGGATGTTTACAAGGATATTTCCGTAAACCTCCTGACCGGAAAGTGCATCGTCAAGGTAAATGCCGTCGGGACGGTGACCCTCTGAACCGAGATTATATATACAGTTATATCTTATAACATTGCCGTACCAGTCCCAGCGTCTTCCCGAATAGATTGCACCTGCATCATCGGAAAGAAGACATACATCGTGAATGAGATTATACTCTATTATGTGATTATTTCCCGAATAGGTAATAGCCTCGTGGGGGGAATTATAGATTTCGTTGTGTGAGCAGGTATTTCCCACTCCGTTGAGAGTAACTGCGGGGCAGTAGGTGAAAAAGATTTCAGACCAGTCGTGAATGAGATTGTTGTCTGCGATATTTTCACCGGGTGTGAGAGTTTCTGTATCACCGCCGTTAAGGATGATGCCGCCCTTACCTGTGTGGGTGATTTCGTTGTTTATAACCTTGTTGCCTGTGCCTGTAACCTCAATTGCATATTCGGAAACATTCTTCACAAGACAGCCGTCAATGGTGTTGTTATTTCCTTCAACCACAATGCCGGTGCCTCTTGTGCCTGAAATTGTGAGGTTTCTTAAGGTCATATTGTTTGCCGTGATTTTTATTACGGGCTCAAGTGTAAGAGTAAGGTCAATTTTTGCATTGTCAAAGTTTTCGGGGCCGTAAAGACAGAGAAGACCGTTTTTTCTGTTAAGATACCATTCGCCCTCTGTGTCAAGCTCTTCAAGTACATTGTAGAAATAATAAGGAGCACCTGTTTTTGTGCCGTAAACGCTTACGAATTTAGGGGAAATGGTTTTATTTTCCGCATCAAAGCTGCCAATGGGGCTTGAGGCATCTGCCCAGTCATATTTCCAGTAGCCCATCATCCATACTTCGCTGTGCTCGTGCCAGGAAGCAATTCTGTCGGCAAGCTCACTGCTTATACCGTATACATCGCTTTCGGGATTTCTGATTTCATCCCAGTTTTCATTTTTTGTAAGAGCACCGTCACTTTCACGTCCCGTACCTGTTTTGATAACCTCTTCCGTATAAAGGAAGCCTTCGTTGGGATAACGTGCTATTGTCTGACGGGCATCATTTACGAAAAGCTCGCAGGAGAGAGGGCCTACATAGTCGCCGTCATATTTTTCTGCTGTGTTATATGAGCCCATTGCATATAATTTGCCCCAGTCCTCGGCCTTGAGCTCATAGGGCTTTCTGGTAAGATCAAGTATCCTTACACGGTCCTTTGCTTCATCCGTAAGTCTTTCTGCTATATAAGGAAATTCGGATGAATCCATAAAGTCAAGAGGATTGAGAGTTTTTGCGCAGTTGAGCACAACTTCACCGTTGCCGAATGCACACAAGGTGATTGCGCAGCCGTCTGTTCCCGTGAATTCTTCGGTAAATACGATGGGATCGATATAGTATTCACCTGTTTTCAAGCATATTGTAACGCTGTCCTTATCCTTTTTATCAAGCTTCTGAACAGTTTCAAGTGCTTTTTCCAATGTGGCAAAGGGCTTTTCGGCAGAGCCGTCATTTTTCTTGTCGTCACCCTTGGGGCTTACATAATAGTCGCCGAAGGTAAGATCGCCGTTCCCCTTGGGAAGCTCGCTTGTGATCATAGGTACCGCCGCCTTATAATCAGAATATGCAGCCATAAAAATATAATTGTCGGCCACTAAATAGCCGCTTGTGAGAAAGCCTGCGATAAGTACAACGCTTACCCCTGCCTTCACTGCTTTGTGAAGCTTTGCCTTTATCACAGCTGCAGATGAAAGTCCCGCAGTGAAAACAAGAGCCGCCGCGGTGGTCACGCTGATTGCAAGCTCATTGAGCTGCTCCTTTCCGATAACCACATTTATGAGAAAGGTCAGCCCCCATACGAGTGCGGAATATACAGCAACGCTGATCCCGCAGCTGAGTACAATTTTTGATGCTTTTTTCTCCTCTGTAAAAAACTCCGTAAGAAATGCCAGTGCGCCCACACCTATGAGTGAGAGTACAAAGAACACGGCAATAAGCACCATATTCGACCATGAAAGATATTCATCATAAAAGCCGATAAGTCCGCCGATGACTGCCGCAATACCTGCAACTCCCACCGACGCAAAAATAATATATTTATTCTTCATCTCTTTTTCCATAGTAAAATTCCTCCTTGCTATTTAGTATATATGTTATAAATATTTATTTCAATAAGATAAATGAGAAAAAAAACAGAAATTTGTAAATTTCTTTCTTTTCCCGGACAATAAAACAGGCGGAAGAGAATATACTCTCTTCCGTCTGCGTATACCGGTATTATTTTTTATCTTCCTATACCGAAAATCTTTATGAAGATGATAAAGAAGTTTTCGATAAAGAGCATCATTTTGTTCACGGTGTTTGTAATATCTGAAAGGATGTTGCTGCCGTTCATTTCAATGCCGTAGCCCTGAAGAGTGCCGTTGTTGTCGGGAACCTGATCACCGTCAAAGGCAAATTCATAAAGAAGGGGAGATATGAGGGCAACAAGGAAATACTGACCTGCTGTAACACCGCCGAAGATTTCTGATGTAAGCTTTGTGAAATCCTTTGACATACTGCCCGTACCGCCCATTTTTTCAATAAGCTCATTTGCACAGGCAAAGAAGATTTCATCATTTACCGTTGAAAGGTCGTCCTTGAGGATAAGAGAAACGGTTCTCAGAAGTATCTTTACTTCATCGCTCTGAACCTCAAAGGGTTCTTCGCCTGCATAATGCCAGGAAACCAGCTCTGTTGCAAGATCCCAGCCTGTTTCATAATCGGAATCGGGAATTTCGATGTTATATTCACGGCCGAGCTCCTGAACGGAGTTTTCACCGTAGAGAGGCATTCTGAGCAGGTCGGTAAGTCCGCCTACTGCTGTGGAAACAAGGGGATAGAATATTGAATCCTCTGCAATTCCCATCTTTTCCATTGAAAGTGAAAGCTCAAGTCTGTACTGAATACCTGCCTTGAGATATCCCTTTGCATAGTCGTTGAGACCTTTATTCATTGCAGTGAACTGCTCTTCGGTGTAGCCCTCAATGCTTCTGAGCTTGTCGGTATCGATCTTATCAACTGTTCTTGTTCTGTAGGTTATTTCTGCGTCGTTGATATAAAATACCTTATACTGAAGAGGATACATTGAAAGAGATGTGTTTGCAAAGTCATAAATCTTGTTGCCCAGAGGTGTGGTGTAGGATGTGGTGTCGGAGCAATGCTCATGACCTGTGAAAACAAGCTTTATGCCTGCATCGGCAAAGAGAGTAGCCGTGGTGTAGTGGAAACGCACAATAAAATTACGGCTGATGATTCTCTGCATGGGAAGGTGGTCAAGAAGATTGTGGTGCATCATAAGAATGGGATATCTGCCCTCTTCCTTTGCCTTCTTTGCCTCATCCAGTACCCAGGATACCTTTTTGATGCTCATACCGTCTTCGGTTGACTTTGAGGGGTCATTACTGTCGAGAGCAATAAGACGGTAGCAGTCGCCCAGGTCTGCTGTGTAGGAGCCGTTTTCTTCCATAACGCTTAAAGCACCGTTATAGCCGAATTCACCGTAAACCGATTTGAAATCGTCTATCTTAAAATCATTTTCGCCCTGACCGTAGTCGTGGTTGCCGGGGATAACAAAAACAGGCTTGCCTGTTTCCTTTTCAAAGGCGGTGAGCTTTTCGGCAACTGCATAATGCTCTTCAAAAATGCTTCTGCCGTTATCTGCAAGATCACCGGGGATAAGCACATATTCGACGGAATCGTCTTCAGCACACTGACGAAGGAATTCATCAATGATGAGTCCGCTTTCATTATCCATGGATGCACGTCTGTTTGCATACCAGAAAATTTCGTGGTCGTTGGTTTTTGTAAGCTCTTCCTCGGGCACATTATAATGAAGGTCGGATGCCACCGCAAAGCCCAACTCCTTATTATCCTTTGTGACAAGGGCAAAGGACATTACTGAGAGGGTGGAGAGGATAAGCGCTGCTGTAAGAACAATACTGATTATCTTTTTCATTGGTATTTTCTCCTCTTTATATTAATAAATAGTATTTTAACAAATATTTTCTGATTTGTATATACTTTTATTATAAAAAATTAAATGTATTCGCTCCCGGAAGCTTAATAAAGCAATGGCACTTCCTTTCAGGAGCAGTGTTGCTTTGCCGTTTTCAAAGCATTATTCTGAGAGAGTAATTGCCGGATATTAAAAAGTCTGTTGAGAACTTCGCTGATTTTTCAAAGAACTTCTCAACAGGCTTAATAACCAAAAAAATAAAAGCAGAAGCATTTATCTGTTTTTTTGTTGCTGAATTATGATCCGGTAAAAAATTGAAGGCGAAGGAGCATTTTTTTACGCTCCTTCGCCTTGTGTTATATAGTTTATTCTGCGGCTTTAAGTATTAATAATGAGCCATACCGCATTCGCATACGGGATTTGTTCCGAAGAGCTTTCCGAAGAAGTTTATTATCTTCCAGATAAAGCCTAAGAATCCTGTTTTGTGGCACAGATGGTCGCAAACAACCACACCGCAGTTGTCGCAGGCGTTGTTATTGTCGTTATCCTTATGACCTGCGGCAGGGATGCTTTCCGTGTAAGAATCTCCGCATTCACAGAAATAAAGCTTTTCACCCGCAGTTTTGCAACCGGGCTCTTCTGTTATTTCAGATTTGTAGCTGTGTCCCTTTGCATTCACATAATCAGAAACATAGCTGTCACCGCAGGAGCAGGTGTAGGTTGTAAAGCCCTGTGCCGTACAAGTGGGATTGGTTACTGCAGCTTTATAATCGTGTCCTTTTGCTTCAACAGTTTTCTGTGCTTCAAGGATTTCATCACAGACACTGCACTTTTTGCCCTCGGTAAGTCCTGTTTCCGTACAGGTGGGGAACTTGGCAGGAAGTATTTCTTCCGTATGCTCATCACAAATATATTTTATATTGAAATCATATTTCTTTGCATATTCCTCTGCAGTTGAGCCGGGATAGCAACGAACAGTGAAGCCGGGAATTTTGTAATAGTTTTCTCCGTTAATTATAAAATCAGCTTCGGCATCTTTTATAAATATTTCGTCTTCATTGATATTCACTCCTCCGATTTCTGTGCCATAACCAAAATAATAAGAATATGTATCTGCATAATAATTTCTAACTGCCTCCCGATAGATTTTTAATCCGTCAGGTTTAAATTTAAGTTGATTTGTCAATCCCGATGTAATTTCCGAAAAGTCCATATCTCTGTCATAGACGGTAATTTCGCTTATAAGCACATTGTAATTAAACACCTTATAATGATTACAGGTGTGTATTACTCCGGAGTCATCCTCCTCGTATTCACGGCTACATATAAATGAATCTACTTCCGGAATTGTTAATTTTTCAAGTCCGACAAAAGATATTTCACCGTAATCCATAAAACAACATAATTTTTTAAGATGCTTCGGAAGATTAATTTCTTTGAGACAAAAAGTACCGGCAAAAGCACTTTCTTCAATAACAGTTACGGTTTCGGGGATAATTATTTTTTCAAGATAAAAGTTTGTGAATGCAGCTCGTCCTATGGTTGTAACTGAATCCGGCACGGTATATTCTTTTACTGTGGGATCAAAACGCAGGTGTATAAGTTTCGTTTTTGCTTTATTGAAAAGATTTCCGTTTTCATCAACTGAAAAATATTTATTGTTTTCATCAACCGTATAACCCTCAAAGTTTGCGTGTATTACCAAAGGTCCGCGAATGTTTTTTACATTAGCAGGAATATATAATGCTTTCAAAGGGGTTTGCATAAAAACATACTCTCCGATAGTCAAAAGACTTTGGGGTAAAGTAATATCATTAAGACTGAGACATTCCATAAATGCTTTGTTACCAATATATGTCACACTCTCCGGAATAGACACACTTTCAAGAATGCGGAAATTATTAAATGCAGCTATACCGATACCGGTTACTCCGTCTGTTATTATAACTTTTTTTACTTGCTGCTTGTATTGATCATAATAGTGATATTCCGTGTAAACTTCATTATCATATTCTTCATCGTACCAACTTCCTGTACCTGAAATTGTAAGAGTTCCCTCACTGTCTAATGTCCATGTGAGATTTTCTCCGCATTTTCCTGAAGCCATCACTGCCGCATTCACAGAAAACGGCACGGCTGATATAAGCATCAGCACAGCAATAGTGACAGACAAAAGCTTACTGAAATTTCTTTTCATTTGTTTTTACCTCCGTAAATTAAAAAAGTGTGCACAAACCGAAGTTTGTACACACTGAAAAACACAAACTTCGTTTTGCTACCACACAAAAACTAATCACAAACCATCATAGAAACAGAAATGCGAAAAGTGAAGTATGCGTTTTTACCGGAAATAAAAACACCTACTCCTATGATGGTACAATATTTAGTTTTTGTGTGGTACTTAAACTATATCACGAAGCTTCTGTAAATTCAAGAATTAAATAGGAACAGATGAAAAACTTATTATCAGAGAAGTATTTTTATCAGATTTAAGGCAAAAATACGATTGTATCGTATATTTGCCTTGACAGATTTGTAATTTAACGCTAAAATACGATTGTATCGTATTTTAGCGTCAGGGGAGGTCAATATGGTTTATATAAAAAGAGATATCGAGGAGAAAATCCTCTCGTTGTCGGAGGAATATTCCTGTATTCTGGTAACAGGACCCCGTCAGGTCGGAAAAACTACGGTTTTACGCCGTCTTATGTCGGAGGATCGCGAATATGTAACACTTGATGATCTGGAAGAGCGAGCTCTTGCTAAACGTGATCCTGCGATGTTTCTGCAGATACACTCTGTTCCGATTATGATTGATGAGGTTCAATATGCACCTGAGCTTTTTTCCTATATCAAAATGGAGATTGATAAGGGTGCAGCCCCGGGAACCTATTGGCTTACAGGCTCACAGGCATTTTCCCTTCTTGAATTGGCACAGGAATCTCTTGCAGGCCGTGTTGCAATTCTTCATATGTCAAGTCTTTCTCAGCATGAGATATACGGCAGCGGAGAATGCACCCCGTTCACCACAGAAATAAACAGCCTTAAAGCAAGAGAAAAAACCAATGCCCCCGCTGATATAGGGGAAATATATGAAAGAATATGGAAGGGCTCAATGCCCGGTCTTGCAAGCGGAAAATTTACTGATCGGGATGTGTTTTATTCGGGCTATATTCAGACATATATAGAGCGTGATATCAAGGAACAGATACAGTTGTCAGATCCTCTTATGTTCCGTGATTTTGTGCGTGCCGCTGCCTGCCGTGTGGGGCAGATGCTCAATATTCACGATATTGCACAGGATGTGGGAGTATCAGACGATACAGCAAAAAGGTGGATCAGAGTGCTTGAAAAATCCGATGTGATTTTTCTGCTTCGCCCCTATTCAAATAATCTTCTGAAGCGTACGGTCAAAACTCCGAAAATGTATTTCTTTGATACGGGACTTGTGGCATATCTGACCAGATATTCTTCCCCTGAGATACTGGCAAACGGTGCAATTGCAGGGGCTGTTTTAGAAAATTTTGTAGTAACCGAGCTTCTGAAATCCTATCACAATAATGCAAAGGACTGTCTTCTTTGGTATTACCGTGACAGCAACTCAAATGAAATAGATATGGTTATTGAAAGTGACGGAAAGCTTCATCCCCTGGAAATCAAACGCTCCGTAAATCCCGGTAAAGAGCTTATCGGCACATTCAGTCTTCTTGATAAAGCTTCTGTTCCCAGAGGAAACGGTGCACTTCTTTGTATGCGCCCCACGCTTTCAGCCATTAATTCGGAAAACTACATCATACCTATATGGATGATATAAAAAAGGAAGTGTTGAGATGAAGCCTGTGCTTTACCTGGTTGTTCCCTGCTTCAATGAAGAGGAGGTTATCGGGATAACCTGTCCTATATTTGTTGAAAAAATAAAAGAGCTTATCGGGGCGGGAAAAATATCCCCCGAAAGCCGTGTTCTTTTTGTGGATGACGGCAGCCGTGACAATACCTGGAATATTATAAAAGAAAAATCGAAGGAATGCTCTCTTGTTGAGGGGATATCTCTCAGCCGTAACCGCGGCCATCAGAATGCACTTCTTGCAGGTCTTTACGAGGCAAAGGACAAGTGCGATATCACCGTGAGCATTGACTCAGACGGTCAGGACGATATAAATGCAGTTGACAAAATGGTAGATGAATTTCTCGGCGGCTGTGAAATAGTATACGGTGTGAGAAGCAGCAGAAAAACGGATTCCTTCTTAAAAAGAAGCACCGCACGTCTGTTTTATAAGCTGATGTCCTTTATGGGTGTGGAAACCGTTTATGACCATGCGGATTACCGTCTTGTTTCCTCAAAAGTGCTTAAAAGCTTTGAGGAATTCACGGAAGTGAATGTTTTTCTCAGGGGAATGTTCCCCCTTGTGGGCTTCAGAAGCACATCCGTGTATTATGACAGAGCTGAGAGACTTGCGGGGAAAAGCAAATACTCCCCCGCAAAAATGCTTGCCCTTGCCCTTGACGGTATCACAAGCCTTTCCGTAAAGCCCATAAGAATAATAACTCTTTTCGGCTGTCTTGTGGCACTTCTGAGCTTTGTGGGAATAATATGGTCGGTTGCGGTTCAGCTTACGGGAAAGTCCGTGGCAGGCTGGGCATCGATCACAAGCATCCTCTGCTTTCTGGGCGGTGTACAGCTTGTGAGCCTCGGCATCATAGGTGAATATATAGGAAAAATCTATCTTGAAACCAAGGGCAGACCGAGATTTATCATAGCGGAAAAAACTGATGACAGTCAGTGAAGTTAAAAAATAAAAGCCTGCAGAAGGCAGATGCATCCGGGCATCTGCTTACGGCAGGTTTTTTTTGAATAAAATTTACAGAATCACCGTAACAATAAAGCTTCTTCCGTCGGGGCTTTCCGCGGTGATTTTTCCTTTGTGGGCATCGGTGATGGCTTTTGCTACGGCAAGACCTATTCCGTGACCGCCCTTTACTTTTTCTCTTGATTTGTCGGGACGGTAAAAACGTTCAAAAAGAATATCATTGTTGCCTTTCTCAATATTTTCGGCAGGATTACGGAATGTGATAATTCTGTTTTTGCCCTGACGGCAAAGTCTGATATGTATCTTACTTCCCTCGGGGGAGTATTTAAGCGCATTGTCGGTAAGAAGAGTAAAAAGCTGTGCAATTGCCTTTTCGTCTCCGATAAATTCCGTGCTGTCTTCAATTGAAAGAACAATTTCTTTATCTCTGGAAATTTCAACAGCCTCGAAATATGAAACACAGTCTCCCAGGATTTCACCCAAGGAAAAGGCAGAGAAATTAAGACCGCTTTCCTCTGTCATTCTTGAGAGTACGACAAGCTTGTTTGTAAGCTCCGTAAGGCGCTGAACCTGACTGCTTATACTTTTGGTCCATTTGCTTTCTCCGTATTCAAGCTCAAGCACATCATTTGCCGCATTTATCACCGTGAGGGGAGTTTTTAATTCGTGCCCGGCATCGGTGATGAATCTTTTCTGCTTTTCATAGCTTTCGGTAATGGGCTTTATAGCCTGCTTTGAAAAGACTGCAACGAGGATAAAGGTAAAAACAAAGGCGCAGAAGCTTATTATAAGGCTTGAGGACAGAAAGGAATAAAAGGTATTAAGCTCTCTTGAATGATCAAGAAAAACAAACATAATATTTTCTTCTGTTTCAAGCATACGGAAGGCATAAGAGCCTGTGATACCCTCGGTTTTTCCTTTTTTCAGAAGGCTGAGTGCAATTTTTGCGGCCTCGGTGTCATCAATGGCGGCAATGTTTTTTGTGTTGCTGCCGAGAATATTTCCGTTTTTATCCGTAATCACTGTAAAGTATCTTGAATCAAAAGGTGCTTCGGGAGAAAGCGGTATTTTTTTTCCGGGCCTTGAAAAATCCTTGCCGCGGATATCCTCAAAAACGGGCATTCCCGCAGCACCGTTTTCAAGCATATTAAGTCTCATCTCGGCAGAAGAGAGCACATCCGAATAATTGGCATAGTTTATTGAGCCTATAATTAAAAACAGGGTAAGAGCAACACTGCACATTGCTATAATAATAAAGCGTTTCTGTAGTTTTTTTATCATTTTTTATTTTCCTGTAATCTGTAGCCGATATTACGCACAACGCTTATTCTGAAATCGGCGTCTATGGCTGTAAGCTTTTTTCTCAGGTATGATATATACACCCATACCACATTTATCTGGGCATCGGAATCATAGCCCCATATTTTTTCCATAAATCTTTCAACGGAAATAATTTTTCCGGGGTTTAACATAAGCATCTGAAGCATCTGGAATTCCCTGTTTGAAAGCTGTTCTTTTTTGTCGTTTGCTCTTATTTCAAAGGTAAGAGGATCAAGCACGGTGTTTCCGAAGCGCAGAGTGTTGTCGGCATTGTCTGTTTTTCTTCTTATTATGGCCCTGAGCCTTGCAAGGAGCTCCTTTGTGGCAAAGGGCTTTGTGAGATAGTCATCTGCACCCATATCAAGCCCTTTTACACGGTCATTTATTCCGCTTTTTGCAGTAAGAATGAGAACGGGGGTGTCTATACGCTTTTCTCTGATATTTTTAAGCACTGTGAAGCCGTCTTTTTCAGGCATCATTATATCAAGAATTGCCGCATCATAAAGACCTGTCATAAGATAAGCCTCGGCATCCTCACCGTTATGCACCGTGTCCACGGAATAATTTGAATGCTTCAGTATCACATTTAGTGCCTCGCAAAGGTCTTTTTCATCTTCGGCAAGCAGTATTCTCATAAGCTTTCACCTCGCAGTTTTTTGCTATAATACTGAGGGGGCGCGGCATATTATTATGTATTATAACAATTATAGCATAAAAAACTGACTTAAAAAATACCTAAAATCAGACTTTGTTTTCAGTTATTTTAATACAGGTGACTGTAATATCGTCGTGCTTTCCCGCAGGCGACAGCTCAAGTGCCGTTTTAACCGCTGTTTGGGAAAGACGGCTTATGCTGTCGTTTTTATTTTCTCTTATCATATCCTTGAAACGTATGTGAGGAATCACTCCCGCACCGTCGGACATAAGCAGAATCATATCCCCGTCTGAAAGGTCTATTTCACTTTTTTCGAAGCCTGTTTCCCTGAGAATTCCCAGAGGCAGAGAGCTTTTCTCAACGGCAAGAGTCTTGTCCGCTTTTTTTATTATTGACGCTGCCGCACCTGCCTTATAGAATTCGCAAAGACCTGTTTCAAGGTTGATTTTAATAATATCAAGAGTGGAAAGAGTTTCCTCCGCAGATTTTATGAGCAGTGCACAGTTCACCGTTTCTATGGCGCACTCAGGGGAAAAGCCTGTACGCATAAGCCGGGAAACAAGAGAACAGGTCATAACGGAATCAAGGGCGGCACGGGTGCCCGAGCCCATACCGTCGCTTAACACGGCATAAAAAAAGCCGTTTCCGTCAAAAAAGCATTCCACGGTGTCACCGGGAAATTCTTCTCCTGCTCCCGTGTGCTGACTTGTGTGGTATTTCACGGAGAATTTCGGCTCCTCACAGAAGCTCAGCACCGTGCCCTGTTCGGTATATTCGTCTGCTACGGGTGCCATAAAGCTTATTCCCGTTGCTTCAAAAAGCTTTTCTCTGAGAATGGCAGTATCAGTCATTACGGGGATGTGTGAGCAATATGCCTGCACGCATTTTTTCCCCGATGAGTTTGTAAAGGCGCTGAGGCCTCCGAGTGAAAAACCCATTTCGGAAAAAACGGGCATAAGTGCATTTGCCAATACCGGGTCGGATTCGGGGATGCTGCAAAGATTCTCTGCCGCATCGTCAAGAATGCTGCCCAACAGAAAAAACTGCTCTGAGGCTGCTTTTTTTACGTTGAATATGTCTTTTTTTGCCACAAGAAAAGCATTGTGACGGCATAATGCCATGTTGAAGCTGTCTGCTATTCTGTCGGGAAAGCGGCATGTTATGGAAAGCCTTTCGGGGAGCTTTTCTGTTATAAGCTTACCGTCGGTGAGAAGTGTTTTTTTTGCTTTTTCAAAGGCATCCTGAGAAAGAGGGGTGCATTTTTCCCAGCAGAAATCATATTTTATACACCCGCGGCATACATCCTCTCTTACAAAATCCGCAAACCCCTTTGTTGACGGCTTGTCTGCCTTCTGCAGAAGGGCAGAAACCGCATTTACCGAGGAGGAAATATCCTTTACGGCTTTTGCGGAGCGCTTCAGAATAAAGCGGAGATTTCTTCCTTTTTCCTCGGAATATGCATCGCGGCTTAAAGGAATTATTCTCTGAGCCATGGAATAAAGATATTTTTCGGGAATAAAAACAAAAATAATGCCTGCTGTTACTGTTTCCGCAATTGCGGTGACGGCAGTTTCGCTGCTGCCCGAGAGAATCAGGGATAAAGAGGAGGATATCACAAGGCTCAGGGCAACGGGAATTTTTCCGTACACTCCCGTGAGCCCTGTAAAAAGTCCTGTGAGTATGTATGAGGGCATAAGATGAGGACGGGTCTCATTGAAGCCCAGGGTCAGAGCACAGCTTATTCCTGCTATAGATGAGGCAGCCTCCTTTCCGCACAATGCAAAAAGCATAATCGCAAAATATCCTATGCATCCGGCAAAGGAGAAGCCGAACAGGGAAAATCTGTCGAGAGCAAGAAGCAGCACACAGCTGAAAAATATTACGGAGACCGTGTCGGTGGGAGCAAAAAATGCCCCTTTTTTGTTAAGAGCGGCAATTTCCGTAAGCTTCATTGTAAAGGCAGAATAGGCGGCTGCAATAAGTGCCTCTGAAAAGCAGAGAATTATATATGCCGCACCTCCTGATGAGGCAAGGGCAACGGCGGCAGAGGATAAAAATAAAGTGCCGAAAGTAAACAGCGGCACAAAGAAGATTCTGCGCTTCGGTATTATCTTATCATAAATGCCGAGTCTTATGAGTGTGAGCAGACATAAGGCGGAAATGAATCTCAGGGAATCAAAAAGCCCTGAGAAAACAGCATAGCCTGCGGCACTTCCGAGAGCGCTCGCAAGAAAAAAATGTGTTGATACACCTGAGGCGAATGCCACCGAAAAGGGCGAAAGCCCCCCTGCAAAGGAAACGGCACTCATGATAAAGCTGATAGAAAAGAAAGCTATCTGTCCGAAAGATTCTTTTATGACGGATATATTTTTCAGCTTTCTACCTGAAGCGAGCAGTTCTGACAGTTTTTCCATTATTTTTCATTCCTTGTTTTTTTTCTTCACATTGTATGATATATCTGTGTAAAGAAAAAAACTGTCACTTACTGCAGGAGATAAATGTCTTATTAAGCCTTATTAGCAAAAATAAAAGGGACTGTAACAGGCTGTAGCTTCTATGCGACGGGAAACACCGATGATATATTGAAGCTGCAGAGTAAAAAAATAAAAATTCCTCACAGCTTTATCCGGGGAGGATGGCTGTGAGGATTGTTTTTGCTGATATGAATTCTGCCGTAAAAGAAATGAATAAGGCTTATTTGCGGGAAATTTCGGGAGTGTCATACATAACTCTTGCGTTCTTTCTGTCAAACCACACAATTCTTCTGCCGTAGTCCTCAAGGGAGGATGTAGGATAAGTGTTATTGAAAACAAGAGTGTTTTCCTTCTTCTCAAGGGGGGCATATTTTCCTATGTCCGCACCCCTGAAATAGCTGTAGAAATCATAGGAGAAGGTATTTTCCCTTGTGCTGTCGAAGGGCTTTCTGAGCATTGAATACTGGAAGCTTATAAGCTCCTTCATAATATTATTGTCGGCACCGAGACCGTTTATGAAAGACATTGTTTCCTCATAAAAACGCTCGGGCTCTCTTATAACCTCAAGGCAGATGCCCTCTTCAAGAGGCCATTCTATGTTGCCGAAGGCAGGGTCCATATAAACTCTTTCGATGGTTTTTCCGTATTTTTTAGCGCCCAGCTTTCTTGTAATATCGTGATAGTGCTTTCCTGCAATCGTACCGGGGTTTTCCTTTGCCCAGTCTATGAATTTCTCATAGAAATTCCTGAAGGAAAGACCGTGCTCATAATTCATATAGCGTGCGGCAAACTGCATGATTCCCATATAGTGGAAGCAGTTTATGAAAGCGCCGAAGGTACAGGTCTTTACCCACATATCATAGTCCATTGAATAGGTGGAGATTATGATATTGGAGTATTCTATTATGCCCTCCTGCGGCTTTGTGTGAAGCTGTGCATAGGGGATTTTTGCAGTTTCTATCTTGTATTTTTCTATGGTTTCTTTCTGACCGAGCTTTGAATTCATAAGAAGCTCACAGTAGTGCATAAAGCAGCTTTTTGTGGTTGCCGAATGCATCATAACATCGAGATTATCTGCAAATGAATCATAGGTTTCTCCGGGAAGACCGTATATGAATTCGGAATATGCGGGAATACCTGCCTCGTTATACATTTCGGTAAGCTTTCCGTATTTTTCAAGAGTCATATTCCGTCTGCCGATGTTTTTGAGTGCCTCAGGGCAAAGGGTCTGGAGTGCAAGGGAAGCGCCCTTGAGAATTCCGCAGTCATTGAGCTTTTTATTTATATTGAATTCCTGAATTCCTCCGCCTTCGGTGGTGCAGCACTTGAATGCCTCGGGATAGCCCGTTTCTTCCTTGATTTTCAGGAATGCATCAACTATGTCATAGTCGCGGGGGAACATACCGAAATTTGAGTCGATGCAGAAGCAGAAGGCGATTTTATTGTCGGCAAACCACTGAATTTCCGCAATAACTCTTTCAAGAGGGAAGTGGCGCACCTTGAGATTGAAGCTTCCCCAGTCGCAGTAGGCGCATCTGAAGGGACAGCCTCTTATGGTTTCAAAAAGTGCCGAGAAGGTTATGTTGTCATTCTTTAATATGTCGTCAAACCAGCCCTCAAGATAGGGTGAGGGATAGTCGAGTGTGGTTATTTCCTTAAAGGGGTTGAGCACGGGACCTGCTTCGCTTCTGTAGGAAATATTGGGAATTTCCGAAAAATCATTGTCGGTAACAAGATGAAGAAGAATGTCGTGAAAAGCAATTTCACCCTCACCGTGAATAAGAAAATCCACATACGGGAATTCATTCAGCTGCTCACAGGAATCGTTATCTACATTGTGACCGCCGAAAATAACGGTACAGGAGGGATATTTTTCCTTTAATTTACGGGCAAATATCTTGTTATATTCAAAATTCCAGATATAGCAGGAAAAGCCTACAACCGAAGGCTCTTCCATAGAAGCCAGTGCTTCATCGATATCCTCTCTCTGATAGAGAAATCTTTTTACTGTATAGTTTTCTTTTATTGTTTCATCCGTAAATGAGTATGCGGCAAGAAGCCCCGTTGCATAGGGGAGATATGCCGATTTGTTTTTTCCTTCACCGTGAAGCTCGCAGGCCTGAACGAAATATATATTTTTCATTTCTTTCTCCTTTTTTTTGTTTCGAGAAATATTTTGAATGTGGCTTTTATAAAGCCAATATGATATCTGAATGTGAGATGTGAAGAACCGTGTCTGCGACGGTAAACCTTTGACGGGAATTCTCTGAAGGGGAGACTGTTTGTTTCCGCTAAAAGTGCAAGCTCAAGCACAAAGGCCTCCGGACACAGAAATTCGTGATTTTTTATTATATGTGCAGGGGTAGACTGAAAAAGATATGTAACATCGCTGCCTTTTGTTCTGAACAGAATTTTCAGCACAAGCTGAAAGGCAAGATTTGCCAGTATTTTTACCTTGGGATATTCGCTGAAGCCGTCTTTTCGCAGTCTTCTTGAGCCTGTGATTATACATTCGGGATGCTTTTTTGAAAGCTCTGCCATAAGTGCAATATCAGCGGGGTCATTTTCCATATCCGCACCGATCATTGTAATATGGGAGCCGCGGCTCATGGAAATACCGTATCTTACGGCATCGCCCACACCCTTGCCCGGCTGACAGGCTATGTTGAATACGGTGCCGGGATATTTTTCTTTAAGGGAATGAAGCTGTTTTATAAATTCCTCGTCCGACAAAGGAGAATATATGAGTGCAATATCGCAGATGTCTTCTTTTTTGCAGGTGCCGAGTATGGTGCTTACGACTTCCTTTACATCTTCTGTTTCATCTATAGTGGGTATAACCACCGAAAGCCCCGTAAAGCCGTTCAAAATCTCACCTGCCGTCTGAATATCACTGAAGTTGACAAAGTCTGTAACTTTATTATATTATTATAACAAAGAAAAAAGTTTTTTACAATATCAATTTATGAAAGGCTGAGTATTATGCCTAAAAAACCTGAGGATATAAAAAAGCAGAAGGAAAAGGAGCTTGAAAAGAAGCGTAAGGCTCTTGAAAAAAGGAGGCAGGAAAAACTGAAGGCTGATCCTGAATTTCAGAAACAGGCTTCTCTTCAGAGAAAGCAGCGCTCAGAAATGAAAATTTCTGTTTTTACCGAAAGGCTCGCAGACAGCAGACTGTGTTTTCCTGCATTGATAATTATCTGTTTTTCTCTTATGTGCCTTATCTGCTATTGCGGAGGCTACAGAATTTTCTCTCCTGATTTTAAGGTGAACGGTATTTTTCACTGCCTTTATCTGGGAGATTATTCCATAGGTCTTAGCTCAAGACTGCTTGTCGGCAGCATCATTTCTCTGTTTACCGATGTTATTACGGCAGACAGCATAAATATCTTTGCAAAAACAGCGCTTTATGCTGCTCTTTTACTGCAGGCTGTGCTCTCTTCGGCAGTGCTGAAAAAAGGGATCAAAGAGAAAAATATTTTTATCCTTTTATTTGCAGTAGTTTTTGTTGTGAATCCTGTTACCGTGTGTACCTACACCTTTTATTTCGGAACTCTTGATCTGTATAATTACATTGTTTTTCTTATTGCCGTTGCAATTATTGTCAAGGGAAAAGCAGAGCTTCAGCTTGCTGTGCCGGTTCTCGGCATAGTCGGTCTGCTGATTCACTATTCCTTCTTTTTTGCATTTTTTCCTGCTCTTTTTGTTCTCGGCTTATACAGAACCGTCAACGCAGCACCGAAAAAAAACGCAGTGGAAGCAGCAGCATTGGGAATCAATTCTGCCGCAAGCATCGGGGTATTCTTCTGGCTTTCTGTTTTTGCCAAGAATTTTATGAAAATGACATCCGAAGAAATGCTTTATTATATTAAATCAAAAACTGACCCTGAGAGTGTATATGTATTTGAGGATTATCTCGAGTATTATATTTTTGATATTTATAAAGGCTCTCAGATGCCCGACACCAAGGCCTCACTTACTGAGCTTATTAAGATAAATATGGGACTCACGGCGCCGAGTGTTTATATAAAGTACTTTTTGTTTATAAGCATTCCCCTTATTCTGTTCTGGATAATATGGATATGCCTTATCAGGAAAGAAAAGGGCAAAAGAAAGCTTCCCTTTATAGCCGCTTTTGTAATGCCGTTTGCACTTGTGCCCGAGCTTATATTGTCGTCGGATGTTTGGAGATGGATAGGAAGCACCATGCTTTGTCAGTTCGTTACATTATTTGCTTTTTATATTATGAAAGTGCCGTCTGTTATTGAGCTTTTTGAAGCATCAGGGAAAAAGAAGCGGCTTGTAAAGGCAGCATTTATTGTAATTGTTGCTGCTTATATTATAGGAGGATTTTTCTTTGAGCATTCGCTTTACAGATAACACAGCCTGAAAATTTCACAGATAAAAAACAAAACTGCCGCAGCTACCTTAACGGATTTGCGGCAGTTTTGATTTTTATTGAAATAAGCATTTTTTGTTTATAGCGGCTTTTTTTGCAGGTTATTTTGACTTGATAAATTCCATCAGAGCGTTCCAGTCCTCACGGGAGAAAAAGTGGGTACCTTTTCTGAGGAAATATCCGATACTGCCGCGGAAGAATTTGTCTCCCGTCTGTATCTCTTTATCACAGACAAAGCCGGTCACTCCCGCATCCTCAAAGGCAGGGGAGGCGGCAAAGCAGGAGAGTTGCTCGTTTTTGGGGCATGCCCAGTCATCCTCCGTTGCAGAGGTGACCGACAGGAAATTCGGGGCAATAAGCGACAGGAGATAATGCTGGTCAAAGGGCATATTCTCCTCGTTGTTTCTGTATTTTTTGTAGTTTTCGCAGAACCAGTAACAGAAGTTGCGGCAGATATCGTCGACCCTTTCACCGGTGTTTCCTCTTGCAATTGCAGCACCGCCGCAGCCCGAGCAGTTGGAATGAACATAGCGGAAGCGGTGGTCAAATGCACCTGCGACCAGAGCGGTTTTTCCCAGTCTTGAATGACCGCACACGGCAGCTTTTGATAAATCAAGCCGTGAATCCGTAGAGGCGAAGTCCAACACACGGGAGGCTGCCCACGCCCAGATGATAAGCTTTCCGCAGTCGGATGGCCCTCTTTTTCCGTCGGGGAAGAAAAGACGGGCAAGACCGTCGGTGAAATCACCGTCATCGGAGGTGACATCCTTGAAATAAAGATTGAAGGCAGCAAAGCCGTTATCAAGAATCTCCTCTGCGGGATAATAGAAATCGGGAACATTTTTCTCAAAATTGAGATTAACAAAAAACGGGAAGGGTCCCTCACCCTCGGGCACCATATAGGAAACGGGGAATGAAAAATCCCTGCCGTTTACGGTAACGGTTATGGTGATTTCCCAGAGCTTTCCTTTTCCTGCAAAAACATTGTCATTACGAAGCTGCTTTTTTTCAAAGCTGATGCCTTCGGGCAAGCCGGGATAATATCCGTATTCCTCCCTCTGAATTATTTCCTTTACCTCTTCGGGAGAAAGAAGAGGAGGAAGATGAGCTGTATTCATATAAAAACCTCCTGAAGCTATAATTCAGAGCCACAATGGGCATAAAAATCAGTATATCTGATATTTGTTACCTCTTCATCCTGTACATTTTACTGCAAAATCAAAAATGCTCGTATCACTGACAAATATCCTCTCAATCAGCCTCTTTTTGTTCTGTTACGGGCAATTTCATCAGACCGATAAATCATTTATTCAGCGATGTGCAACGCACGAGCCAAAAAACTCAAATAAAACAAACATTCAGCAATGTGCGAAGCACGAGCGTCCATCCGCACAAACTAAAAACAGATAAAAACCAAAATATCCCATCGGGAGAGCGGATTCAGAAATGTTCAGATTTTGCGTCAGTGCGCCGTTTTGGAAAAACGGATGCAATGGCGTGAAATGTGGGCATTTATGAACCGCCGACCATACTGTCCTCTTCAATAAAACCAAAAAAACCAAAGTTCGTCGGAACGACGAAGACAGTCCCGCACAAACTTCCCTAAAGTCACTGCAGTAGCAAGAGGACAAAAATTGCCATAGTTGTTGGATTTGACACCGGAAGGCGTACGTTGGTACGCCGAGGATGGCAAAGACAAAGCGCTTTCCCTTCTTTATATGAGGTACTATGTCAACAATTCGCACTACACCTTTACAGCCGCTTGCACCATTATATTATTTGCGCGGCAAATATGGTTATTTTTGCGCCTCTTGCGAGGTATATGATGCTGCATATTTTATAAGATTTGGGCCGCCGGGGTGGATGTCGTAGCTCTGCCAGCCTACCACTCTGTTTTCAGAGGGGATAACAAGGAGATTCTGACCGTTCATTCCGCCCTTGTTATAAGAATCTCTTATGCCGTTGGGTGCAAGCTCATACCGTCTTTCAAGCACTTTTCTGACCCAATCCTCCGAAACTATGCGTTTGCCGTGATACATGCCGCCGTTGAGATACACTCCGCCTATTTTTATCATATCGTCGCATCTTATATAAAGCGCGGTGGCTCCTATGGCATGACCCTGCGGGCAGCAGCTCCATGCAGCTTCTCTGAAGCCTAAGGGCAGAAAGATATTTTCCCAGCAGAATGCGAACAAGGGCTTACCCGCTCTTTTGTTCACTATACGGGAGAGAACATAATAGCCTGCATCGCTGTAGTGCCTTTCCGTGTCGGGCGGACAGGTCCATTTTTTCAGCATGATTTCTTTAAGATAATCGGGATCATATTGAGAAGCATCAAAAACGTCGGTATCGAAGCCTCCGGGGATACCTGTCATATGGCGCATAAGCATATCCACGGTGGTCTGTTTCCAATAGGGGTCATATCCCTCGGGACATTCATCCCCTAAAATATCGGTGACGGTTTCATTTACGCTGAGAAGCTTTCTGTCGCACAGAATTCCCACAGCACTCACCGTGTATACCTTTGATACGGAATAAATATTCTGACAGGCATTGTTTTCTGTGATTTCAATTCTTTCGGGATCGGAATCCCCCGCCATTTCTGCAATTGAAAATACTCTGCCGTTGTTGTTTTTTATAAATTGTGCAAAATCCTCTAAAAACTTACTCATAATAAAAACCACCTTAGTGCTTTATTATTGAATTATAACAAAGCATATGATTTTTTTCAATATATGAACGGATATAATAATACCGCAGACACGAAGCCTGCGGTATTATGTTGAAGTTTTCTTATGCGATCATTGCAAAGAGGGTGTGGAAGAAGTCGAATATCTTTTTGAAGAAATTCTTTATCATATCAAGAAAGCTTTCTGCGCTCTTCTGTGTTGAATCGTAGCCGGGGAGACTTACGCTGTTGTCGGCAATGCCCTGGTCCTCTCCGTACATGGCAAGGATGGGAAGTGCAACTGATGTAACGAAAAGCTCCGCCCCTCTGAACTTGTCAAGAGAGCCGCCAACAGCGTTGATGATATCCTGAGAAATATCAATACCTAAAAGATTTGCAACATAGCTGAGGACAAGTGTGAATTCTTCATTTGTAACATCGCTGAAGGCGTCGTTTATGGCAACTGCAAGAAGTCTTGTGAAAAGAATCATCTCATCGGTATATGCTGCATATTTTTCATCGCCTGTGGACTGAGCCTGATAGATCTCTGTTGCGAGATCAAGAAGAGTGATATAGCCGGTTTCGGGAAGAGTTATATCAAGCTCGGCTGCCATTGCCTCAAGGGAGACTTCTCCCTCAGCGGCATCCTTTTCGTAGATGGGGAGTCTTACAATCGCTTCAAGCTTTACGGCAGCACGGTCAATAACTGCATTGATTGTTTCGTTATCTGTTTTGAGTATTTTCTTAAGCTGAGAAGCCTTTACGTAAGAGGAAACAATATTTTTGACACCCAGATATGTGCAGTTTTTTGCATACATAAGGAAATTGCTTTCTGCAAGAGAAAAAGCAGCCTCGTGAATACCTGCAGGAAGAAGAGATGTGTCTATCTCACGTACGTAGTCCACTGTGAAATCAACCTTTTCACCGAAGGATACAACTCTGAATGCACAAGGATACTGAGTAAGAGAATTTGTAACTGCCTCGTAAAGAGTGTTACCTGCGGGAGAGGTATAGGATGTGATATCGTGGCTGTGGGTGTGAGCTGTGAAAACATACTTTACACCGTTGTCTGCAAGCACATCTGCAAGACGGGTCGATTCCTTTGTAACAACTGCGCCTGTGTGGATCTTTGCTTCAAGAATATAATGCTCAACAAGATTATGATGAAGCATTGCAATAACCTTTTTGCCCTTTGCCTTGGCTGATTTTACCTGTGCTTCGATCCAGTCGATTCTTTCTTCTGTCATACCGTGGGGGGATTTTTTCGGTGTGCAGGAGTCGATGGAAAGAATAACATAGTTATTGTCGAGCTCGGCAAGATAAGTGGCAGACTTTGTGTCCTTGGCATATGCATCGTTGAATCCGAATTCCGCATAAATGCTTTCGAATTCCTGAACTGTGGTCTTTAATAAGTCGTGGTTGCCGGGAGCAACATAAACCTCTTTACCTGAGGTTTCTTCAAATTCTCTGAGCATACCTGCGAGGAATTCGTGCTCTTCGATAAGACCGCTGTTGGTGATATCGCCGGGGAGAATTACATATTTACTGTTATTTTTTGCTGCCTTTTCAAGAAATGCCTTGATAATGGCATAGGATTCATATGTGAGCTGACCGCCCGAGGAGACGTGGGCATATTCTTCGCTTACACTGTTTCTTTTATTTACGGATTCGGCAAATGAATCATCAAGATCAAGATGCAGATCGTTTGCTACCGTGATTATAACAGGGGCTTCGGCAGCAAATGCAGGAACAGCAAGGGAAAAGGCTAAAACTGCACATAAAATCAGGGAAATAATCTTTTTCATACAGAAAGCTCCTTTTTTGTGGTAATATAATTATTAAATATAATTTTTGTTTTTATGTCAATAGAAAAATAAACAATAAATTTTCTGTTTTGGAAATTTGTGTAATCTGCCAAAAAGACAGGAGGGATTTATTGTTTAATTCTTATATGAAAAATAGTATATCCGTCAGCGGTAATAATTATTTCTGTTTTTTGTCCCTTTTTTTCTGATATAATTGTTTATTGCAGCGGGAGGTGGAATAATGCTTATATGCCTGCTTAGTGTTATTGATGATATGTCACATAAGAGTAAATTCAATGAAATATACGTTTTATACAAAAAACAAATGTTTATTATGGCTCAGAGTGTTGTGAAGAATAACGCAGACGCTGAGGATATTGTGCATTCTGTTTTTTTGAATATTGCACAAAAATATATGCCTGCTGTTATGAGAATAACCGATCCGACTGACCTCAGGAATTATCTGCTTACTTCAACAAAAAATGCCGCCTTTAATTTTGTCAAAAAATCAAAAAGGACAGCACTTATTGAGGATGTACAGTATGATACACTCTGTTATGGAACGAATGATTCGGAATTTATAGATTATATTATAAACAGGGCGGATTATGACACAATCATCAAAGCTATCAGAGAATTGAATGACACGTATAAGGATGTGCTGTATTTTTATTTTGTGCTTGATATGACACCTGCAGACATTGCCCGTCAGCTTGGCAGAAGTGTTGCTGCCGTGAAAAAGCAGATAACAAGAGGAAAAAGCATTTTAACCGATAGCTTAAAGGAGATTTGTTATAATGAATGATGCGAAGATATTGTTTCAGAATGCATTTCGTCAGGCTGTAAGTGCCGACTACAGCTTTATTCCTGAAGAAGAGAATATAGATCACAGCTTTTCCGCCGGATTTCTCAGAAAATCAGAAAGAATAAAAGTAAGAGAAAATTATTTTATGCCCAAAACGAAAAAGATAGTTGCTGTTGCGGCTGCAATTATAGTTTTTCTTGCTCTTGCAGGCTGTTCGGTGCCTTCTGTAAGAGAAGGTGTAAAAAACTTTTTTATAGCAACCTATGAACATACCTTCGGTATTTTGTGGAAGCCTGATATCGCAGCGGAAACCCTTGATGTGATATATGAGCCTTCTTATAAGCCTGCAGGCTTCAGGGAAATCTCACGGGAAGCCGAACCTGAAAGAATAAGAGCGGTATATGAAAGAAATCAGGATAATTCAATGTATGCAAAAATTATATTCAGCCAGACCCTGATTCCCGAAGACGGGCTGTATCTGGGAAAGGGCGGCTGTGTTTATAGTGTTGAGTCAGACGGAATTACTGCTCATATCTATGAATATCCGGGATATACATTGGTTTATTCAGAATACGGAGGATATTTATTCTCAATTGAATGCAGAGGGGATATTTCTTCGGATGAAGCACTAAAAATGATAGCTTCTCTTGAAAAAACAGACAGCTGAAATCTGAAATTTTTAATCGGTTGACAAGAAAACGGCTTCGCCGCACGCCTGCGGCGAAACGCTTTCGTATAGTCCATCGCCGAGGGAAGTTTACTTCCCGTTCGGCGGGACATATAATCTTTTTACTTTATAGGAAGGAATTTCCTATAAAGTAAAAAAGGAACGTGCTCCGGCATTTGATTGCCTCAGCACGGTCTTTTATATATGCTTCAGAAATTTACGGCTGAGGCATATTTTTGTTATGCATTTTTTCTGTTATCTTCAAAAACAAGATTTCCGTCAATGTCATAAAATGATGCCTTCAGCACCTCAAAACGGTAGTTGCCGTGATTATAGATACAGGGAATCAACAGCATTAACGGCTGATGGCGGGTCGTGTCAACGGTTTTTTCTTCAACCGTTCCCGTGTCAATATCTTTTATTGAATAAACTACTGTTTCGATACCTGCGTTGTTATTTGAATAATAGATAAGTACCGTATTTTTTTCGTCGCTGACTCCTTCTGCGGAGCCGTTCAGCTGCAGGGACAGCGTGCCGATTGCTTCCCGGGTGCAGGCAGTTATATAGTTTTTATATCTGTTCTGCTGATGGAACACGGCGCCTATGGTTTTGTTGACCTGTTCGAAAATCCTTATTTCACTGCCGCAGTCAGGATCATCCGAAACATAAAATCTGTACTCGTAATAATAAGGATCATTAAAGGGAAAAAACGATTCTGCGCCGACCTCGGAATTGTCCAGCGTAAACTTATGTGTTTTCATTGAGTTCATCCCCGACAGATTATAGCCGCCGATAATAAAACTAAGCAAAAAAACTGTGATCAGTATATATTTCAACACTTCGACCGATATTTTTTTAAGAATCTTTTTCATGCTTATTCTCCTTTTTTTCTTGTGCAAAGACAATAGTTTTTTCTCCGTCATTTTTATAAACAAATAACCTGAGCTTCCGAAGACATGATTCCTCAAAAATCTGTCTGCTTTCAGGTTTCCTGATACCTTTTTAACGAAAAAGCACAAAACTGCATTGTTGCAGTTCTGTGCCGTGTGTTAATAAGATATTCCGTTACAGGGATTTTATTCTGTTTTTGTATTTTTTTATGAATTCTTCGTTTATCTTATCTCCGCCGTCCACATTGCTGCTGGAGAATACCTCGGGGAGCACATCGTTTTCCAGCATAATTTCTATTGCACCTGCAACAGCGGCGTGAAGAATTGCGGCACCGGCGCTTGTTGAGGTGGGGCAGGCGTTTCTTTCCAGCTTTTCAAAATAAACCGAAGCGTCGCCGGGGCAGCCCATATTGTCAAGGACGATATCTGCAATTTCAAAGAGTCTTTTTCCGCTTTTGTGTCTTGAGGGGCTCATGGAGGAATGTCTTATATTTGTGAGGGCAATTACCTTAAGTCCCTTTTCCTTTGCCAGCAGTGCCATATCAACGGGCACACCGTTTCTGCCTGAATTGGAGATAATTACTATCACATCCTTTGCCTGAAAGCTGTAGGTGTCGGCAAGTATATCCGCATAGCCCTCAAGTCTTTCGATCTCCGTGCTTTTTGCCGCACCCTCGTGAAGCATAAGAGATGTTTCGAGTATGGGCTGAAGCTTTACAAGACCGCCTGCACGGTAAAAGACCTCCTCTGCCAGCATATGGGAATGTCCCGTGCCGAAAAGGAATATATTTCTGTCATTCATAAGTGCTTCGGCAAAGGCCTCTGCGCAGTCTTCAATCGCACCAAGCTGTGAGGACATTATGCTTTCAATAATTTTATTCAGATTCTTAAGATATTCGAGAGGCTTATTCATAGCTTTTCTCCTTATTTCCTGAATTTGATTCCGTAGACATTTGCCGACGGGTTGCTTTCTATAAGCTTAAAGCCGTATTTTCTGTAAAAGGCGTCACCCTGCAGATTTTCTCTGCTGACAGCGAGCATTACGGCGGGGATGTTCTTTTCCCTGAGATGCTTTATGAGAGTGTCAACAAGCTTGTGGCCTATGCCCATTCTGTGATATTCGGGGAGAATATCTATATGAAAATGAGCGGGATAGCTGTCCTTGTATTTTTCCTGCAGCACGGCAGAGGTTGATGCATAGAAGCGGTTTGTTGCATCCTCCTCGGGAATGCGGGGAATATATTCCTTTCTGAAAATTTCATAAAAGCTGTCAAAATTCTCAGTACAGATTATATAGCCTATAGCCCTGCCCTCTTCATTTTCGGCAACAAAGCAGTTATGAGGCTCTTTTTCGATATAATAATCGCAATAGGTCGAAAGTATAAAATGCTCCGATTCGGGAGACATATCAGAAGGACCGTCGCAGTTGAGGCACACAAAGCGCACATCGTCACGGTCTCGGGATTCATAGGGTCTTATATTCATTTTTCTTCTCCGTAAAATTTATCATATTAAGAGTATCACTAATCCCGCAAAAAATCAAGTGACCGGCATTAGCGGAGGTTACATAATTTTCCTTTTGCATAAATATTTACACAGGGTCCGTAATATGGTAAAATGGAATAAACTTTTGAAAAGGAGAGTAAAGCTTATGATAAGATATGAAATAGAAGGCGGAAATCTGCCTGTTGTTACCTGTTATCCCGAACCGGGACAGACTCTTTGCACCGAAAGCGGTGCTATGAGCTGGATGAGTCCCAATATGAAAATGGAAACCACCTCAGGCGGCGGAGTCAAAAAGGCTATCGGAAGAATGTTTTCGGGCGAATCCATTTTTATGAACGAATATACTGCCATGAACGGTCCCGGTATGATCGCCTTTGCATCTTCTCTGCCCGGCAGCATTATTCCCTATCAGGTTTCCCCCGGAAACGGAATCGTCGTTCAGAAAAGAGGCTTTCTTGCTATGGAAAAGGGGCTTGAACTGTCTGTATTTTTCCAGAAAAGGCTCGGTAAGGGCTTTTTCGGCGGCGAAGGCTTTATTATGCAAAGAATTACAGGTGACGGCCTTGTCTTTTTGGAAATTGACGGACACTGTAAGGAATATGACCTCGCAGTAGGACAAAGCATTGTGATAGACACAGGCTACCTTGCCGCTATGAGCGAGAGCTGTACTATGGATATTGAAACCGTAAGAGGTGCTAAAAACATTTTCTTTGGCGGAGAGGGACTGTTCCACACGCGCGTTACAGGTCCCGGTAAGGTTTATATTCAAACAATGAAGTCGGA
>JAZNSD010000124.1:0-4033 GCA_045591055.1 Acutalibacteraceae bacterium
GGCTCAAGGAAGAATTCCTCGGAATACTGTTCACCTTTGAGCGTATATGTAATTACACCTTTCATATATGCGTCGGATTTATAGCTGATGCCGTAATAATTGAACCAGCCGCAATCGGCATCGCCGAAATCAAACTCGGCTTTTTCTGATATAATACCGTTTTCAATTCCGCTTACGGACACAGGCGCAATTGCCTCAATTGCAAAATCCGTATCTGCTTTTGACGGCAGAAAACTGAAAAGATATGAGGGAAAAAGGAAAACAAACGAAAGAATAGAGGAAAGAATTTTTTTCAAAGCAATCACCCTTTTATGATAATTTTTATTTTTGCAAGTTTGTAATTCGAGAATCTGCGGTTGTTTTTCCGACCGATTTCATAACAATACCTTACGATTGAATTACATATTTAATATAACACAAAATAATTGATTTGCCCACACTGTTTTATCATTCCATCAGTATTAATGCATGAACAATCGCCTGTATTCTGTTATAGTATTTCTTAGGTGCCGGGTGTCGATTAATCCAGATATATAACCTGTGAGCCTTGCCAGGAAAGATGGTTTTTCTCTACACCGATTTCTTCAATCCACGCACGAACTTCAGGCGTCAGAAGCACAAGAGTTTCGTGGGAGTTGTCCCAAACCCATGAAGGCGTAGGCCACAGGCAGATTTCGGGGCCGACAGCTTCATAGAATTCTTTCGATACACCGGCCTGTCCGTGGTGTGACATTTTGCATATATCGCAATCCAAAAGCTCCTTATATTCGGGGTTTGCAAGCACCTTGTTGCCTGAGCTTACACCGGCATCACCGGTAAACAATACGCTTTTTCCACCCAAATCCATACGGAATATCAAAGAGGCATCATTAACGTTTGTGAAAGCAGGGTCAAAAGTGAAAAGCGTGGTTATTTTTGCAGCACCGATATTAAAAACATCACCGTCGTTGACAATCTGTACTTTTTCGGGGAAAGCCTTACTTATTCTGTCAAACTCGCCCACCATTTCCGCACCTTCCGTTGAGTTGATGGAAGCGTAAAAGTCATACGGAGCATATTTAAGAATAACCTTGTCAAATTTCACCTGATTTGTGCGGTTTTCAGCCACTTCGTTAAAAACCTGAACGTGGTCAGTGTGGGGATGAGTCAGAAACCAAACGTCAATTTTCGGCACAATCTGCCCCGTGACAGCCCTGAGGTACTGAATGAAGTAATCGGTTTCAAATTTATAACCGCCGTCAATTGCAATAACCTTGCCGTCCTCGGTTGTGATAATAAAGCTGTCGCCTATAGCGTCTTCAACAGATTTGAGCATATGAATTGCGTTTTTGTTCATAGTGTTGGGAACGCCCTCTTTTTTAACAACGAAGCAGTACTTCACACTTCCAAAAAACGCCCTGATTTTGGCAAACAGTTTGTCGAAGAAAGCAATGAATACATTGTCGCCGTTTTCTTTTTCTGCAGCAGATACAGCGTCTGCTCAGGTTCAGCCTGAACGGCAAATGCCGGTGCAGCACATACAAACATCATAACCATTGCAAGAATAATTGAAATATATTTTTTCATATTAACCTCCGTTATACATTTGTTGGGTTGATTATATAGCAAAAACAGAAAAAGTTAATATCGTGTTTTCCATTGCATAAGCCAACGCTCGGCATTTCAGAAGCGAACTTTATGGAATCGGCAAGTGAAGTATCACCGCTGATATCGTTTGCAAGTTGTGTTTCTTATGTCTCGGGCTTTACGGACTCGGTGTAATTGCCGTAGCTGACGTTGAGCACAATCATTTGCGGGAAAGAAAGAATAAACGCAAAGTTTTTGATAAATTCTGCCATATCATTTCCCTTTTTTTAGCTTATTTCAGTGTGTTTTCACCAATCGGTCACCTTAATTTTATCATTAAGGTACAGAGAAGTAAATGACACATTTTAGTTAAAAAAGTGTCCTTATTCGCTTGATTGAATTATACCGCAATTACAGCAAAAACCTACCGTTAAATCATAATCAAAGTATAAAGCCGAGAACACTCAACGATTCACGGCTTCATCTGTTATAATATTTGCTTTACACAATATTCTTCTTTATCACACCCGCAATTTCTTATTTGGTAACCGTTTTGTCTCTGTATTTTTTTGGCGACATACTATGAAATTTACGAAAAACACGGTGGAAATAGCTGATGTTTTCATAACCTATAAGCTGCGAAATTTCCGAAATTCCGAGGTTTGTACTTTCAAGAAGAAAACAAGCATGAGACATTCTCTTTTCCTGCACAAGCTCCGTATAGGTTTTGCCTGTCAGCTTTTTAATCTGCTTTGACAGTGCATTGAAATCGTAAAAAAGCATCTGCGAAAGCTCAGTCAGGCTTCCGTTGGCAAAATGCGCCTCAATATATTTCAGTACGTGGAATATAAGGCTGCTGTCATCACCGTTATAATCAAGGTCATCAATATGACTGAGAAGCTGAAGCAAAATAAGACCCATTGTTGTTTCATTTATATTTCTTTGCTCCTGACGGTCATCAAGCAAATTCCAAATAAGATTTTCAATAAGATTCTGCACAGGCAGCACATCTGAAACTCTGAAATGAAGATAGCTTGATTTACCGTTATCGCCTCGCAAGCATTGAATTATAAAACTGTGCAACAATGATTCTTCGCTATCCAGCATTTTAAGAGCTTTCTCGAAAAAATGAGGCAGAACAATGAAATTGACCGCTATATCCTGTTCGCTTGAGGGCAAATTTTCCTGCTTGCAATTCTGGGTCATAAAAAGGATATCTCCCTTATTAAGAACAACGGTTTCATTGTTTATAATGTTGATTTTTGTTCCTTGATACATATAAATAATCTCAACATAATCGTGGCTGTGTTCCGGAAAATGGTTAGTATTTGTATCGGCTCTTACCGCAATAAGCTTTTCTTTTTTCATTAACTTGGAGCCCTCAATGATGATTTTCTCATCATCATTTTTATTTTTAAGCAAAAAAGATGGATTATTATATGTGTGCATGATAAGTCTTTCTATCAGATCATTTCTCATAACAATCATCGCCTCTTACACACAGTATAACTTATTGCTGATGCTATTTCAACTCTTTTGTTGCAAATAAGGACACTTTTTTCTCTAATAATGACCTTTATTTTTTCTATATAAAATGATAAAATTTAAAATAGAAGGAGTATAATGGGAATGATTATCTCGGCAAATCTTGCTTTTTACATTGTTTAACAGCGGTAATTCCTGCGTTTTCAGCAGACTATGCCAAAGAAAATAATTATTTACGAAAACAAATTGCCTTGATTCTTTATCCGCAATAAACTTCTGACAGATGAGAAAGAAGGTGAGGATTCCTTTATGAAGCTTAACAAAAATGATGTTGTGCTGTTTTCGGGTGACTCCATAACCGACGGAAACCGAGGCAAGTGCATGGACTGCAACCACATTATGGGTCACGGTTATCAGTATATAGTTGCATCACAGCTTGCACTCGAAAATGCGGAAAATATGCCCAAATTTATAAACAAAGGCTATTCAGGCGAGAGATCAGAGGAACTTCTTGAAAAATGGCAGGAGGATGTTATCGATAACAAGCCGACCGTCTTAAGCATTCTTGTGGGAGCAAACGACGGAGGACACGGCTATTTTACCGGAATCACGCCCGAGGAAACGGCACAGCGCTATGAAACAAACCTCCGTGCAATTCTTGAAAAAACAAGAAATGAGCTTGGCAGCATAAAAATCATAGTATGTGAGCCGTTTTATTATCCGCTTGATAAATCGGACTGTTCCTATAAATTTACACCGCATCCCGACGGAGTGGAAGGTCCCTTCCAAAGACCAGACAGCGGTGATCCGGAGGATTCCGTTGCATACCGTGAGGAGGCAAACGCAAGAATCAGGGCGGCAACAAAGAGAGTTTCCAAGGAATTCAATTGCATTTTCGTTCCTATTTATGATAAAATTAAAAAAAATGCAGAAAGATCGAGAATGGAATATTTTATCTGGGACGGAACTCATCCCACCATAG
>JAZNSD010000125.1:0-4377 GCA_045591055.1 Acutalibacteraceae bacterium
ATTTAAGCCAGCTTGTCGGATCTTCAAGCCCGACCGAAGCGCGGAGAATAAGTCTTGCATCGGCGGCTGAAAGCTTGTCTTCACTGCCCACATTTGCAGCCTTATACTGTGCGGAATCCTCTTTGTAATTTTCAAGGCCTACAGAGGCACGAAGGGCAAGTCTTGCATCGGCAGCACTGACCTTTCCGTCACCGTCTGCGTCACCCATAACAACAAGCGTATAAGCTTTGCCGTCTGAAAGTGTGAGTGTCATACCTGTTCCGGGAAGCCCCCCTTCAGTGAGGAGATTTCCGTCGCTGTCCTTAAGCACGGCACCACTATCAGCCTGTGAAAGAAGCTGCTCAGCAGAAGTGGCAGGTATCATCATTATATCTTCACCCCTGAGCCTTGCAGCATCGCTGTCAGTAAACACAGCCGCAAGCTTCGGAATTTCCCTTACTTCACTCTTTTCCGTGCAGCCTTCGCGAAGGCAGTGCTTTGACTCCGAGCCGGCTTCGGTATATGTTGCCTGCTTGTCTACGGTAAAGTCCTTGCTGAAATCGTGCCCGAGCTTCGGGATATCCTCTGTATAAGCGTACTTACATACCGTGCAGGTATAAGCCTTTATACCGTCCTGAGTACAGGTTGCGGGGCTTGTGATCTCCTGAGTGTAGTTATGCTCAGCTGTATCCACATAGATATCAACATAGCTTTCACCGCATTCGCAGGTGAATGTTGTATATCCCTTTTGGGTACACGTGGGAGCTGTTACTTCCCCTTTATAGTTATGCTCCCCGAGTTTCGGAATAATTTCCGTATAAGAATCACCGCACTCGCAGCTGTAATTCATAACTCCCTCAGTAAGGTGAGTTGCAGGAGTTGTTATAACTGCAGTATAGCTGTGCGCCTTTATATCAACATAATCTGCAACATAGCTTTCTCCGCACTCACAGGTGTAGGTCGTAAAGCCCTGCTCTATGCAGGTAGGTGCACTTATCTCTTTCTTATATATATGATCGGGAAGCACTGTGATCGATTCCGTATAAGAATATCCGCAGAAGCAGGTGTAGGTCATAATGCCTTCTGAAATATGTGTTACGGGAGTTGTGATAACCGCTTCATAATCATGTCCCTTTGCATCAATATAATCTGCCGAAAAACTGTCACCGCATTCGCAGCTGTACTGCGTGAAGCCCTGTTCGGTACAGGTGGGTGCAGTTACCGTCACCTTATAAATATGCTCGGGAAGCTTCATTATTGCTTTTGTATACGAATCACTGCATGAGCATGTATATGTCATAACACCCTCAGTGAGATGTGTTGCAGGTATTGTTTCGACTGCCTCATAAGAGTGTCTGTTTGCATCGCACACGCCTGATGCTACTTGTGTTGATGCGTTTACGGAAAACGGAACAGCCGTCACCGACATCAACACCGCCAGAGCAAACGATAAAAATTTACCGATCATATTTTTCATTATTTTTACCTCCGTCAGAAGTGTTGAGTCAGACAAAATGCAATAGCCATACACAAAAAAATGCACTCTGATTTAAGATAATAATACTATATCCCCGCAATAACTTCAAGAAAATCTTTTTATCGGCATTCTAAACAGAATTTTACAACAGTAGAAAAAAAGGGAACGGAAAACCGCTCCCTTAAGCTTATTTAATAATGGGCAACACCGCATTCACATACGGGAGAAACTCCGAAAAGCTTCTGGAAGAAGTTGATTACCTTCCAGATAAATGCCGTAAAGCCTGTTTTGTGGCACATATGATCGCACACACCCGTACCGCAATTGTCACAGGCATTGTTATTATCCCTGTCAGTATGTCCTGTTGCGGGAATCAGATCATAATATGCATCTCCGCACTCACATTCAAAAGCTCTCGTGCCGTTTGTTTCGCAGCCGGGCTCTGTTTCAATAAAGCTCTCATAAGAATGCCCGGGAGTTTTTGCAATTTCTTCTGTATAGGTATCTCCGCAGAAGCAGGTGTAGGTCATAACACCCTTTTCGGTGTGTGTAGCAGGTGTTGTGATTTCTGATGTGTAGCTGTGTCCGTTTTCAACAACATAATCCGAAACATAGCTGTCACCGCATTCGCAGGTATAGGTTGTATAACCCTGTACCGTGCAGGTGGGAGCTGTTACTTCTGCCTTGTAATTATGTCCGGGAGTTTTGGCAATTTCCTCTGTATAGGTGTCAGAGCATACTGAGCAGGTAAAGGTTCTTTCACCTTTTTCCGTGCAGGTAGGCTGTGTTGTTACAGCAGCTTCATAGTTGTGAGACTTGAGAGGCAGCAATTCATCAGAGCCTGAAAGAAGCCTCTTGCAGACAAGGCACTTTGAATATGCACCGTGTCCCTGTTCTTCACAGGTTGATTCTGCCGCCGGAACATTGCTTATATTCTTGTGCAGACAAGCAACATTAATTGTATAGCTGACAGAAAAATCCTCATAAGTAACAACAACCGTCTTTTCACCCTCTGATGAGGTATCTGTATCACTTACGGAAAATCCCTCTGTAATTACAGCCGATGTGCCGTCATTATAGCTGAGAAGAAGCGACAGGCCGTCAGCAGAAAGAGACTCATTCAGGTCATATGCTGTTTTATCGGGGTAAGTATTTATTGAGATACCCGTGAGCAGTACATCCCCTGAAAACCAGAACTTCTTCTGCTGATAATCAGCCTTTGTGGTAAGCGTAAAATTAGGAGAGGAAAACAAATCACAATAGAGATAATTTTTATGATATCTGAAGCCGTATATTCTGAAATACTCGTTTTCGCCCTCAGGAGTCCAGATTTTTGTTGTCTCTCCCGTTTCGGGATTGAATTCAAAAACAGACTGACTGCTGTTATAATAAAGATTCGTTCCCTTGGCAGAAAGACGGGCATAGCATCCGGGATAATATGAAGAAGGGCCTGACATCCACATATCGGATACCGATTTCACCTTTGAGTTATCGCTGTATTTTTTGATATAAGAATCTGTTTCATCAATATAATAGAGTTCATCCCCGACAAGCTGAAAGGCTGCTGTTGAATTCTGCCAGAAATAATCATCGTATTTTGTTGAATCGGGGGTGGTTATATAATCATCGGCATTATGCTTTGATTCATAAATACCCTCAGAGGAACGAAGGAAGTTGACATGGCGGACTCTGCCGGTAATATCATCTACGGGATCATCCCACGTTATATCAACGTGATATTCCTCGCCGTCGATTTCAACAATATTCCAGGCATGATTCAATTCAGAAGATTCACACAGATAGCTGTCGATACCGATTTCTCTGAGCAGATATAAATATGTCTCGGCATATCCCTGACACACAGCAGTTTCGTTCACAAGCACACCGTACATCGTATAGCTTTCATAGGGTATTGTATTCTGCTGCAAATTTTTATAATCATATTCACATAATACGGCAATTCTGTCGTGAAGGAGAAGTGCCTTCTGTACATCAGAAAGCTTATCATTATCCTTAATTCCGCTGAGAAGCTCTTGCGCGCTGTCAAGACAATCGTTATACATTATCTCATATTCGTCAGCAGTATATCTGTATTCAGGGATAATTGAAACAACATAGCCGAAAAGAGTTGAATAGGCTATTCTTGAAATGTGGAAAAGCTCAGGAGAGAGATCAAAAATAAGATCCCCGATATCATTCATCTGTTCAGGCTTTATATAATATGCACTGAGATTGACAGACTCGGGACATTTTCTGAGCTCACTGATAAGATATTCCTCAAGAGGAACCTCTGTCTCAGCAGTAGAGATAGCTTCAGACGAAGCATTGTAATATGAGTCGGTAACATAATAAATTTTTTCGGCCGAAGCATAAGAAACAATTCCGATTGACATACATGAATACATCATAAAAATCGCCAGAAGAACACTGAGTAAGGTTTTTAAGTTTTTTTGCTGTCGTCTCATTCTTATTTGCCTCCGTAAATCATATTATTGAAACACAATTATGCTGTGCTTCATCTGTTGTAATAAAAAATCATAATTAATTTTCTACACGATGACAAATCAACAAAATATCAAAAAAAGAATAAAAAACTAATTGTGAATCTTCACTACAACATAAATATATCACACAACAAATCTGACTTCAAGGAGATTATTGATTTTCCTACCCTTTCCCATGAGAGGAATTATCACAACTCGGACAGTATCATAAACAAAGATACAAAGGGAACGGTTTTGAGCCGTTCCCCTTGCTTTTGCTTTGTGTGTCTGTAATTCATTTAAGCCAGCTTGTCGGATCTTCAAGCCCGACCGAAGCGCGGAGAATAAGTCTTGCATCGGCGGCTGAAAGCTTGTCTTCACTGCCCACATTTGCAGCCTTATACTGTGCGGAATCCTCTTTGTAATTTTCAAGGCCTA
>JAZNSD010000126.1:0-1572 GCA_045591055.1 Acutalibacteraceae bacterium
ATGAGAACACCGTACCCGCAGGGGATAACCCTGAGCTGGAGGAAAAAGCCGCCAAGAAATTCAGCGGTGAAAAATCTTATAAAAAATCTGAGCTTGACCAAGAGCTTGAGTTTCTTGCACAAACCTTCCGTGATGAGTTGAGAAAAACTCAGGCGGAGCAGGGTGAGGAATTTTTTGAGGATGAGGAAGGTATAATCACCGAGGATGAGCTTTGTGAGTGCTGCGGTGAAACCCGCAGGGATAAGAGTTTTGGTGAAAGTTATCCTTATTGTGCCGATTGCCGTGAGGCAATGAGCCGTTATCCATTTAGCTGGTATAATGTTGTTGTAGCACTTGCATTGGTGGTGCTTTCTGTTGTGTCATGCATAACCTTTTTCGGCGATTTCGATGGATATTATATGGCTTACAACGCAAAAAAAACACACAATAATCGCGAGCTTGCAAGTGCGGTAAGCAATTACGAAAATGCAATAGCTATATTTGATGAAGAAGATATCAACGCTAAAAAACTGCGTCTTGATTGTGCAGAAGCTCTTTACGACAGCATGCCGCAAGGTATAGTTTCAATGACAAGGATATCCGAGTTGATATCAGATGCATTTACTGATTTCGAAGCAAAGCTGCCTATATATAAAAACTATGTTGATCTTCATGATAAAGTAATGGTTTTGTATGGAACTATGGAGAAATTCTACGTTGTAATCAACAATGCGGAATATACTGATTTTGAGGATGAAAAAATATATACAGAGGCAATGACTGCAATCGGGGAAATTCTTGATGAAGAAATTCAAGTAAAAAAAATAGATGGTAGCGGTCAAAATACATACCCCGCAGATGAATCTATTGTGCGTTTTTGTCAGTTTATGTTTGCTTATACAGCGGGCAGATATGAAGATTCGTATCAATATATGCGACAGGTTGCCGAGGATACACCTGATTATTTGTGGTTGTATGCTTACGAATTAGGTGTTGTGGACTCTCAGACCGGAAACTACAAAGAGGCAAGAGCGCTTGCGAAAAAAATGCACGAAAACAATGTTGAAGATTATGGTGCATACTGCGTGTATTCCTGCACCGAGCGTGTTGCGGGTAATTTAGATAAGGCTATTTTATGGGCAGATAAAGGAATAGAAAAAGTGCCTGATAATGCTGAAATTCGACGTCATAAGGCTATGGCATTAGTTATGACAGGTGAGCTTGAAGCTGCTGAAAAGCTTCTTGAGGAAACTTTGGTTATAGAAGAAAACGGCTTGCTTAATATCACGTTGCTGGTAGTGGAAAATGAATTGGGTAAAAAAGAAACCGTAGCTGAAATAAAGGATTATCTTGAGGAAAATGAAATAGAGATTCCTCAGCGTACACAGGATTATCTTGCGGGTAAGCTCACCTTACAGAGCTTGTTCGGGGAAGGAACGGGTGATATCGAATGACAACTGTATATGTAGTTACACGACTTATCACGTTTTTCGGCACGTTCCTCAGAGCGTTCTGGGAGCATCTTGTGTGCAGAATTTGTAAAATTCCTGCAGAGGATATAAGAGCCTTTAAGTATGATGAGCTTTGCGGACA
>JAZNSD010000127.1:0-7098 GCA_045591055.1 Acutalibacteraceae bacterium
AGCCGCGACCGCTGGTACGGAGTTACCTACCGCGAGGATAAGCAGGGCGTTGTTGATGCAATAGCAAAAATGACCGCCGAAGGCTTATATAGATAACATTCAAATCACACAACAAAAGCTCGGAAGAAAATTCTTCCGAGCTTTTTAAGTTCATAAGTATAATATACCGTGTTATTTAACAGTAAGCTTGTCGCCAACCTTGAAAAAATCAGAATTCGGGTCTTGCTTTTCTATCACAAGAGCTCCGTCCTCGGCCATTGTGAGTACCATTTCATAAGCCTCGGTCATAATTATCTTTTCCTCGGTAAGAGTATACGCTCCAGCGCCTCCGCCTCCGCCTGCCAAATAATACTTCTTTCCGTTATAGATAACAAATTCGCCCTCTCCGTATTCGTCATAGGTGTAAGGTGCCTTAGAATAGGAGTATCTTCCGTTTTCGTTGAAGGTTATGAAAAAACCTGTAATTAACATTTCATCTTCACCGGGTTTGAAAAAGCTATATTCAACGCCCTTTTTCAATTTTTTTATAGGATTCTTATTTTCTTTTTCTGCGGCGGCTTTTTCTGCGGCGGCTTTATCTGCAGCAGCCTTATCATTTATCTCTTTTTGCGCGGTTTCGGTCAAGACAACCTCTGCCTGAATTTTCTTTTCGGTTATGAAGTTCTTGACCGAATCGGTAGCTGTATTAAGAATTTCGAGCTTTTTATCTTCTTGTTTGGCCTCTACAACATCAATAGTAACAGTTTTATTCTTTTCAAGAAAGCCGTCAGCCTCTGCAGTTTCAATTACGGCATTTAACCCTGCAGTAAGATTGCTACCTACAAGTTCAGTCTCGATCTTTTCATAACATTCTTTAGCGTCAGCATTAACATACTCAACAGCCAAAATAACCTCATTTGCATCGAGATACAGATTAACCGTAGGATTTATAGTAACCTGAACTACCGATGCGTACTCTGCAGGTGCGGTAAATTCCACTGTCTCTTCTTTGCAGCCACAGAATACAAAGGTCAACACACAACAAATTGCTAAAACACCCGATAAACATTTTTTCATGGTAATCCCCCTCTTTTGTATTCAGCACATCAATTCTTACAGGCCGCCGAAATCTGTCTGTCCACTATCATAGTAACATACAACAAAAGATAATTCAACCAGCTTTTCGCACCGCCTTTTATCCATTAAAAAGTATACCTATATAATACAGGAATTTAGAGCCCTTGCATTTCCCCTACATATCTACCGTTGGTATTGTAACATCCTTAATACTAAGAGTTGAATTAATGGTCATTTCAAGATTTTCCGAATTATATGTTCCTTTAACTTTCAGCTTTCCCTCTATCTTGTTTATCCTATCTCCCTGTGAATATACAACCATCTCTAGAGAAGCGGATTTGTATTTTGCGCCGATGCTTTCGAAGTATTGTTGATATTCATCGCCGACAACATATCCCATTTCTATTTTATACTTTTCATCATCAACTTTTGTTACTCCTGAAACATATTCTTTGGTATATCCGGCTGTATTTATCAAACTGTTAATAACTTCTTTTGCTGCTTCTTCAGACAGGCTCGCAACCTGATCTTCATAACCAGGCGTAGATATTGTCTGTATCCCGCATTTATATTTTATAGTTGTTTTCACATTGTTGGATATTGCGGTTATATCGTAGTAATAGCTTCCGTTTTCTACTCCGTACGAAACAGTGTCGTCCTCAGTCACAGAGCTTGTTTGGCCTGCCAGTTTTATATCCTGTTTGATGTTTAGGGTAAAACTGCCCGATGTCGCGTTTTGAAGATCATTTATACCATCTTCTACTCTCTTTAGTATACGTACATCATTAACCTCAACATAATCCTCGGTTTTAATGTCTTCGGGATTAGGCTTGGCCTCATTGAATTTTGAATACTCATTCGTTGCGGTAAATTCGGGTGTAGTAAGCGCATCTTCCCCTTCTTCAAAAACGAACTTAAATTCCATCTTCTTTGCGTGGAACTGTGTATCAGTTGATATGTTTATCTCAACATCTATAATATCTGCACCCAGTTCTTCTTCTGGCATTGCCATATTATCAAGAAAACTGTTTACGGTTTTCTTGGTATAGCCCGAAAATTTTATACTATACGTTTCGTCCTCATTTTTTGAAAACTCCGGATCCTTACAATCTGCAAGATCTATATCTTTGAAAATATCCAATTCATCACCGTATGCTATATAGTCATCAGATGTCATTTTAGAATATAGCTTCTGTTCATATTTAGCATCCTTGGTATAAACATACATTTTGCCGTCATAATATGCCTCTATAGTTTCGTAGGTGTCATTAATTTTCGGCTCATCGCAGCTCATTTCCGTCTTGCTGTATATATATGAATAGTAATCATCACCCTTGCAGCATAAACCAAACTGATCTCCCGACACAATAATCTTGCTGCCGTTGCTAAAGAAGCTCATTTTAATTATTGAGTTCACTTCATAGGAATCAATACTGTTCATCGTTTCATCTATCTTATTCCAAAGAGAAGCTGCATCGGTGGGTATAAAGGGTTGACCCTCACTCAATGTATCGGACGATGTTGCCTCCTTGTTGCATGAAACAAAAGAAAGAATCACCAATACGCTCATAACCATACATAAAACTTTCAATAACTTTTTCATCTGTAATCCCCCTTTTAAAAACTAACACCGTCTCGCGAATGACACCCTCTTATCGCTTCATAACAAAAAACTCTTATATGTAAAAAAGCGCATAAGCAGACGGATAGTTTTTCCCGTACAACCTATGCGCTTACATATTTTGTTTTGATACCGATATCTATATGAAGATAACTCGGCAACGATTAAAATACACTCCGCTCTCGTTGTCGGGTTTATAACTGCATTTTTATACTACCATACAAAATCTTAAAAATCAAGTGTCTCTTCACACCGCTCGTTCAATTATAGCAGTCATTACTGTTATATCGTCATCGTGGTTGTCGCTTCTGCGACGTCTTGCACAGTGAGAAAGATGCTCAGCAAGTGCCTGGGCGCTTCCGTCCCGCCATGCCTCAAGCTCGGCGCATATCCATTCGGTTCCCTCGCTTGTTGCTCCGTCCGACATCATAACCACAACATCGCCCGGACGAAGCTTAACCGTTGCCTTATCGAAGCCTACCTCACGTAGTATGCCTGCAGGAAGCGAAGTCGACTGCGCCCTTCCGCTTTTACCGTTGCGACGAATAACGGTCGGTGCCGCGCCCGCCTTTAAAAGGTCGGTTCTACCGCTGAAGAGGTCAATACAGGAAATATCGACCGTCGCAAGCGACTCATCTGTTGATTTAAAGAGCATGGCAGAATTTACTATACCAAGCGAGCAATCGTAACCAAAGCCTGCTTTCAAGAGGCGTGACATAAGCCCTGACGCCATCGCGCCGTCGACCGCCGCTCTGCCACCCGCACCCATACCGTCGCTCAGCACCATAAATACCCTTCCCTTGCCATCGTTAAAATGGCTGTATGCATCGCCGCATATACCCGACGGCGACGAGGCGTGCTGCGACACACCGATGTCGGCAGAAATAACAGCCTTTTCAGTAAGGGTTATATATACATTCCTATCAAGCTCATTGACTGCAGGTGGCTCGAAGTCCCTATCACAACAAGCCTCAACGCACCTTAATATCTGCATACGGTTATAGCGTATCTTCTCTGTTGGCTTTACAATTATCTCTACCGTCATTCTACCGTATTTATCAAGCCTGCATCCGCATTCTTCGGCGCGTATATCAATGTTTTTAAGGGATGCTGCTATTTTTCCGGCCGTCAAATCGTCAAATACTTCGTCTCGGTTAAGCTCAGTGGCAAGGTCAGTCAGCATATTTGATATCCCCGCAAATTGGTCGGACACGACATTTCTGACATCCGAAAGTCGGCTCTCAGCGGCTAAACGAGAAGCATAATCGGAATAATGACGGAACACCGCTTGTCCCATTTTTGTGCCTCTTATACATCTGCCCTTAAATTCATCGGGGGCCGCCGCTGCGATATCCTCCGAATTCTCCTTTACCGCCTTTATCATATCCAAAACTGCCGAAACAGTATCATTCTTTTTTTGCTCCCAACAATGTACGCAAAGAGTACATCCGCTGCAGGCATCCTTTTCTATTTGCGAGATAACCGTCTCAAAATCGGGCGCGTTTATGCGTCCGAGCTCGCGAGCAACATTTTCAACCGTTTCGGAAACGTCCGAAAGTGCTCCTGCGGCATATTTAAGTCGCATAGTTACCGACTTTTTCATACCGTTTTCTGATACCGTTTTGACAGGCGGAGAAAACATTCTGCCTACCTTTACAGAGAGGGTTTTCGGAATACATAGTGAAAGAGCCGCACCGAAAGCCGCCTCGATAAAATAACCTACCGACATAACAAAACTACCACCGAGTGCCGATGCAACAGATGTAGAGGTTATATACATCAAGACCTGAATATATTTTCCGTGAGAGGCAAATATACCCGCCATAAGTCCTCCGAATGCGAACACTGCAATGTCTAGAGGCTCACCCGTTGCAAGGCATGTGCAAAAGCCCGCTACAATGCCGCTGATGGCTCCCGCGTTTGTCTGTCCGTAACGGGAAGCTATAAGCACAAATGCTGCTGAAAGTATTCTTCCTAGTGTTATGTCGCCCGCTGTAACATTCATAAAGCCCATGACAATTATATTTACAGCGATAAGCGCCGAAGCAAGCTCTTCTCCGCGAAGGCCCGATATTTTCCGTCTTGTTATTTTGAAAGCGCGGTTAAAGAAATATGTGCCGCCCATTGCAAATATTCCCTCAGCCACCGACGTAAGCATACCCGCGATGTTGCCGCTTGTGACTACAAGACCCGTAGATGCAGTTACAGCAAAACAGATAAGTGATGACCATACCGGTCGCGACGCATACTTTGTTATTGCCGAAAGCAGCGCCTTAATCGCAACAATAGCAAATAGTGCGGCAAAATACCGAAAACCTGATGAGCTCGATAGCGGTATTATATAACCTAATACCGCTCCAAATGTAGAAAGTGCGAGATATTCGCCCGGCACTGCGGCAAGAAAAGATAATCCAAACGGTCGCATTTCGCCGAACACCCCTGCCGTTGCCGTTACAAAGGCTATTACTGCAACTATGCCCTGCCGTATTACCTCCTGAACAAGTTCTCTCCAGCCTATTTCATTAAGCCCCGCCCTTTTCTTGATGCTTTCCTTCATTTTTCAACATCTCCGTAATTTAAAAGTAAATTCCCCCTATACCGTTCTTACATTATAAGCCAAGCTGACTGAAATATATGTCTAAGCATGATGTCGATTATATGAAGTTGTAGAAATAAAAAAGAGAACAGACTAAATCATCATAGAAATTAATCTGTTCTCTTGTATCAATTTCAAAATATTATAGTATAGGCATTGATTTCCCATTTCCCATCTTTATAGATGAGATTCACCACATAAGAGCGACCTCCTGCTTTGAATGTGAACGAAGTGGTCCTTGTGGCTCCGTCAGCAGCCAAATTTTGAACGGTAGAATACCGCGTCAACCTAATATCCTCAGGTTCCGAACCCGATTCTATAAATTCCTCGCTGTTAACAAGATAATTATACGCTATATCGTATTCTTCAGTTTGTTTAGCAGCGTTTAGTCCGATATTAATGATCACAAACAAGACAAGTAAAAAAGCAAGGAAAATACCAATTACAGTAAGCACAATAAATTTCGCACTTTTTGTTTTTGGCGCTTTATAAGAATTTATCTGTTCAACCTTTGTTGTGTATGACTTTTGGTCAAATTCTTTTTCCAACGATTTCTTTGGCACAACAATTGTTCCCGCCGCACGGTCACCCACCGACTTTCCTGAGACAAACAGAATTATACCGTCAATATACATAAGGAAAAAAACACCTCTTAACATAAGCTTTCCTACACTCGGTTTTTTGCCTGTTGTCTTATCCGCCGCAACAAGTCCCATTATCCTCTTGCCGAGGCTCCTGCCGCCGAATATTACATCGCGCAGCGCAACGCACACAGGATATAAAAGGATTGTACCCATTAATAAGAATACTGCACCGTCGCTCATGACATATGAACTCTCATCAATAAAGGTTTTTGCGAAAAAGACTAAAAACATCACCGAAAAGCCTATAATGTTCCAATCAAGCAAGAAAGCTATTATCCTCTTAAACTTGACCGCAGCGGTGTTTTTGTGATTGAATATTAACATAATTATTATACTAATTCAAGAAATTAGGTGTTGAATTTTAGTTGATATTATAAAATGCGATATTAAAACCAATATAAAACAATCTCATAACACCTACATAGCCAGAATATATATCCTAATATGTAATATCATCAGTTTACAATTTCTTGTGTGGTGAATTTAGCAATATGCGTAGATCCTCTTTATACTACGGCTGAGTATCTTCCTTGTCTTACATATAAAAGAAAACACACAGAGAAATCTGTGTGTTTTTCTTTGTGTTGGCACCGTTCTATTTTCCCGGGCAGCTGCCCGCCAAGTATCTTCGACGCTGATGAGCTTAACTTCCGTGTTCGGGATGGGAACGGGTGGACCCTCATCGCAATCGGCACCAACTTATTAAGATGTTAATCACACCTTAAAAACTGAACAAAGATGAATGTAGCAAACATTAGAGGAACGAAAAAGGTCAAGCCCTCGGTCTATTAGTACAGCCTAGCTGAATGTATCGCTACACTTACACATGCTGCCTATCAACCCGGTAGTCTACCGGGGACCTTACTAGCTTATGCTATGGGATATCTTATCTTGAGGCCGGTTTCACGCTTAGATGCTTTCAGCGTTTATCCGATCCGCACGTAGCTGCCCAGCTATGCCCTTGGCAGAACAACTGGTGCACCAGAGGTGCGTCCATCCCGGTCCTCTCGTACTAGGGACAGATCCTCTCAAATATCCTACGCCCACGACAGATAGGGACCGAACTGTCTCACGACGTTCTGAACCCAGCTCGCGTACCACTTTAATCGGCGAACAGCCGAACCCTTGGGACCGAATACAGCCCCAGGATGTGATGAGCCGACATCGAGGTGCCAAACCTC
>JAZNSD010000128.1:0-12497 GCA_045591055.1 Acutalibacteraceae bacterium
CCTTCAATTCCAATATCTCTTTTTCGTATTGCTGAATGTGTCTGTAGTCTCTGGGCATAAAAATTCCTCCTACGGTAGATATTTCTATTCTACCATAGGAGGGTGTTTTTTTCTATTGTCCGTTTTTAACGGACTTGTGCACAACGGCGGGGCTTTTCTTATGCGTTTTTATATAATTATTATTATAAAAAAGCATTCTGCTTCAACCCCCCATCCCCCAATCTTGGGGGCGAAAAGGTGTTTTTTGTTCAATAAGCTTGCGTCATTCAATGAGCCCGCAGGCGAATTATATGCTAATTGCTCACAACGCGAGCAATTTCCTATATAATAAAAAAATGTTGCTTTTTTGTAAAATTCTGTTATCCTTATTATTGAGGTGATTTTTTGTGTATGATGCAAAAAACAAAAAACTCAGCTTCAATCCTGACGGCAGGTTCAGGATATTGATGATATCGGATTTTCATGCAGGCTCCCGGCGTAAGGGCTTTGAAGACGGCAATCCCTACAGCCCGAAAATAAAAGAAGCCGTTGAAGCATTGGTTGCAGAAACTGCCCCTGATTTTGTTATGGTGGGCGGAGATCAGTGCATAGGTCATAGCCCGGAGTATCTTTATAATTCATTTACGGATATTATGTCCCCCGTGCTTGAAAGAAGCCTGCCCTGGGCACACGTATACGGAAACCACGACAGGGAAATGAATATGAGCACGTATGAGCAGGAGGATGTTTATGAAAGCATTCCCCATTGCTTTTCAAAGCGGGGTCCTGCAGATATTTTCGGTGTCTGCAATTATGTGATTCCCGTTTATTCCTCAGAGGGTGAAAAAATTGCATATAATCTTTTTGCTCTTGATTCAAACCGTGAAATATCGGATTATATTTCGCAGTTCGGAATAAAGGAAGAGGATAACAATATGCTTCTGCCCTTTGCCTTCGGTTCAGGCAGTGTGCAGGCAATGCCCTTTTTTCAGCAGGTGATGTGGTATTATAATACCTCAAGGGATATGGAGAAGGAAAACGGAAGAAAAATTCCCGCGCTTATGTTTATGCACAATCCCGTAATTGAATTCAACCTCATTTTCCGCAATCCCGAGGAGTGTGATATGTACGGAGAAAAAAGAGAGGCTGTTTGCTGCTCTGAATTGAATTCGGGACTGTTTACGGCATGCCTTGAAAGAGGCGATGTAAAGGGTATATTCTGCGGTCACGAGCATATGAATGCTTATCACGGAAAATACTGCGGAATCATTCTCGGATATGATTCCTGTGTAGGCTATGATATGTCTGCACACGATGATGTAAGAGGCGGCAGAGTCATAGATATATATGAAGACGGACACCTTGAAACAAAGCATCTGAAGCTTATGGATATAATGGGCGAAAGGGCGCTCAGGCGTCCCGGCTTTTTAGAGGGCGGTCTTAATTATTTTATAAGAAATACACATCTTTGATAAAGGAGAAATTACCATGCAGAAAACATTATCATTTTTACTGGCATTCCTGATGCTTTTTCCCTCACTTATCTTAAGCTTTTTCCCCTGCAATTACGACAAGAGCTTTGATATTGCCGTATCGGACACCGAGCTTCTTGTTGACGGTGGTGCTGTCTCTCCCGAGGTGTCGGATAACGGACTGAGATATTACTTCGGAGAATATAAAACATCCCTTTTCAACTATTACGGTATAAAGTACACATCCGATGCTTATATGAAGGGTGTTGTTACCTATAAGGTATTTGCAGAGGAAAGAACGGAAGAATTCTTCCTCACTCCTGCCGAAAACGGTGAATTTTTCAGCCTTACCGACGGTTATCTTGAAAAGGAAAAGGCACATAAGCTTATTTCTCTTGAATTCACTCCCCTTGATAAGGAGACTGCAGATTTCTCCCTTCACGGTGTGGGACTTTTCAACAGAGAGATTCTTCCCAATGAAATATATATTGAAAACGATGAGCTTAAGCTTGGCGTAACCCTTCAGTGGGGCGGAGCTCTCAGCTATCTTGAGGATAAAAATTCCTCTGTAGAGGCTGTTATTGTTGACGGTGCCACAAAGGTTGACTCCGATGCCTCATCCCGCTACGGTGTAAGAGCAAAGAGCAAGCATGTTAATCTCATCAATGCCAACGATACGGGAAGACTTATTCAGCAGTCCTATTACGGCACGGGTGACTGTGAGCAGTATACCGGTGGTGTGTATATGGATACTAAGTGGAACTACAATCCCGTGCAGGGCGGAAATCAGTTCAATGATTCTGCTAAAACCGTGGATATAAGAATAAGTGAAAACAGCATTTATATCAAGTGCCGTCCACTTGACTGGGCAAAGGAAAAGGAATATATCACTCCCTCTTATATGGAAGCAACATATTCCCTTGAAGGCGGACTGGTTAAGGCAGAGTGCAGCTTTGTGGATTTCTCCGGCTATCCCTCAGCCGAAACCACTCAGGAATGCCCCGCATTCTACTGTGTTGAGCCTCTCAACCGTTTTGTATACTACGGCGGAAATGCTCCCTGGACGGGCGACAGCACACTTTCTTATGAGAATGACCTCATTTTCTGGCCGGATGCGGGTTATCCCAATTTTAATGCAACGGAAAACTGGGCAGCCTTTACCGGTGAGTTTGACGACAGCTTCGGTATAGGTGTTTATGTGTATAATGACGTTCCCTTCCTTGCAGGTGTTTTTGCAAGAGGAGAATGTACCACAGCAGATCCTGCAACAGAAGGTCCCACTTCGTATATTGCAGCAGTTGACCTTTATGAATTCAGAAGCTTCAACCCCACATCCTACGAATTCTGTCTCACCACAGGCAATGTACAGGAAATCAGGAACAATTTCAGCAAGGTGTCAGAAAAATGAGTATATATAAGATAAGATACGGTGTTCCCGAGGAGATAACTCCTTTTACCTTTTCACCTGAATCTAAGACGGAAATAATAAATATTACTCCGGGAGAAAAAGAGGACATCTGCTTTAAGACAAACGCCGGCGGCTGTGTTTTCAGTATAAAAGTACCTGAGGATACAAACTATTACGGCTTCGGACTTCAGCAGAAGGGCTTCAACCAGAAGGGTAACCGTCTTCAGATAAAGACCAATGCCGATCCGAATGCCAATAACGGCAGCTCCCATGCCCCTGTCCCCTTCTGTGTAACGGATAAAGGCTTCGGAATTTATGTTGACAGTGCAAGATATATTTCATTTTACTGCGGAAAAGAGAAAAAATCAAAAAAATCCGCTACACTTGAAAAGGGAATTGCTCTTTCGGAGACAGAGCTTTATTCTGCAAAGAAAACCGCAGGTGAAAAATATCTTGTGATTGAAATACCTGTTGCAAAGGGTGCGGATATATATTTTATAGACGGAAAAAATGTTCTTGATGTAGTTTCGCAGTATAATCTTTTGTCGGGCGGAGGCTGTATGCCGCCATTATGGGGATTAGGCAGTTTTTACCGCTGCTGCGGAAGATTCAGCGAAGAGCAGGTGATGTCTCTTGCAGAAAGAATGCGAAAATATGAAATTCCCTGTGACATTTTAGGTCTTGAACCCGGCTGGCAGACAAAGTCATATTCATGCTCATTCTTATGGGATGAAAAAGAAAGATTCCCCGACCATAAAAATACCCTGAAAACTCTTGTTGATAATAATTTCCATATAAATCTCTGGGAGCATTGCTATACGCATCCTACCTCTCCGGTTTTTGATGAGCTGCTGCCGTATAGCGGAGACTGGCTTTTATGGGAAGGACTTGTGCCTGATTTTACCATACCCGAAGCAAGAAGGATTTTTGCCCGTCATCAGAAAACACTTATAGATGAGGGTGTTTCGGGCTTTAAGCTGGATGAATGTGACGGAAGCGATTATACGGGAGGATGGTTTTTCCCTGACAGCACAGAGTTTCCTTCAGGTATAGAGGGCGAAAGATATCACAATCTTTTAGGTGTGCTTTACTGCCGGACAATGCTTGAGGCTCTTGAGGATAAAAAAACATTTTCACAGGTGAGGGCTCTCGGTGCTTTGTCGGCATCATATCCTTTTGTGCTGTATTCCGATTTGTATCACCAGAAGGATTATCTCATGGCTACGGTAAACAGCGGTTTCTCGGGAATTCTCTGGTCGCCTGAGGTGCGTCATGCACAAAACAAGGAAGAGCTTATAAGACGTATGCAGTGTGTGGTATTTTCAGCTATGGCACTTACAAATGCGTGGTATCTTGATGAAATGCCCTGGGAAACACACGGCTGCGTGAAGGAAATCAAGGATTTGCTTGAGCTGAGAATGAGTCTTGTGCCCTATCTTTATTATCAGTATTATCTGTATCACACAAAAGGAATACCGCCCGTCAGAGCACTCATATGTGATTTTGCGGATGACTTCACAAAAGAGTGTGACGATGAATATATGTTCGGTGATTCTCTTCTTGTTGCCCCCATTCTCTATCCCGAAACAAAAAGAGAGGTTACTCTTCCCGAAGGCAAGTGGTATGACTTTTATACAGGTGAAGAAAAAAGCGGCACCTTTACATACGAAAGCGAGAACATCCCCGTTTTCGTAAAAGACGGCACGCTTCTTCCTGTAGCAAAGCCCTTACAGTATATAAAGGACGACGCCGTATTTGATATCACTCTTGTATCGTACGGCAATACCGTAGAATCGCAGGCATTTCTTGCCGATACCAAAGACGGTAAGAGCTTCAGTATCCGGAGTGTAAGCAGAAGCACAACGGGAAAAATCGGTGAAAAATATAATATTATTTCCCACAAAATTGCAGAATCAGATTAACAAAGTACCCTTGACCGCTTGTAACGGTTAAGGGTACTTTTTTGAGTTGTTAAATTTTGATTTTATTCAGAAAATCATTCCTCAAATGTCACGCCGTAGACTGCGGAGGACATTTCTGCCTGCTTGTCAAGGGGACAGCCGTATATGGTCACCGAAGTAAAGCCTGAATTCAGTGTTTCGGTGTTAAGGCTTTCGGAATAATCTGCCGTGAGGCTGAATGCACTTATTCCCTCAAGGTATTTTCCGTCGGTGAGGTTATTGCTGTGTAGTGACAGAGTATTATATCTGTATTCGGATGAAAGAGATAATTCGGTAAGCTCATTGTCATTGAGATAAACACTTGCACCCTCGGCAAAAACAAGGGTAGATGTAATCTTTGTGAGATTATTGCCGGAAAGATCAAGAACTATCATATTTGTAAGTGCTTCTATCCCTGTTACGGAAGAAACAGCATTGTCTGATGCGTAAAGCTTTTTAAGCTCAGTCAATGCACTTAAGGCCTCAAGAGAGGAAATGCTGTTTGATGTTACATCAAGCACAGTAAGCTTTGTACAGTCCTTGAGAGGAGAAAGGTCCGAAATGCTGTTGTCTGCAAGGATCGCTTCAGTAAGATATTCTGAGGATTTCTCAAGCACCGAAATGCTGCTTATTCCGCAGCCGGAGAAGTTTACATTTGTGAAAAGCACGCAGTTTGATAATGCGTCAATTGAGCCGACAGGATTTCCCGAGGCATCAATTTCTCTGAGATAGATCATTTCCGAAAGGCTTTCAAGGGAGTAAAGCTCAAGATCTGCTATTCCCAGCTCGCTTATCTCCTGATTGCCCTCAAGAAAGCTGATATCACGGATTTTGGTACCTGATATATTAAGTGAGGCGATGCTTTTACAGCTGTTATATACAGTGTCAATATTTTCAACGGAGGTTCCCGAGATATTGAGATATCTCAGCCTCGGCAGCTCGCCTTCATTTATGCCAAGGTCTGTGATAAGGGGGTTGCCCGAAATATCAAGATTGTAAATATTGGGGTAGCTGCCTATCTTCAGGCTGTCATAAAACTCCTGAGACATATTGCAGTTTTTGATTTCTATTGATGAAAAATCAAATAATACGTCAGGGTTAAAGCTTTGGGCGGTTATGGTGCAGTCGGTAAATGTAATATCTGTAAGATTTTCAAAGGAAGCAATGCTCAGCATATCTTCCTCGGTGATCGTTTTTTCCCTGAGATATAAATATGAGTCATCTGCTGTATATTCTTCACCCGCAATAACCACAGAGGGGGAGAATGAGAAATCTGAAAGACTTATTGCAACCACGCAGATGAAAACCAGAAGCACGGCTGCTGATATAATAAGAATTTTCTTTTTGCTCTTCTTCTTTTTGCTTTTAGTATAGGTGAAGGATGAGGATGTCTTCTCAGCTGCAGGAGCTGCGGCGGGAGGCTCAGGCTTTTTCTCATCGGGAGCTTCAGCCTTTATGTCATCCTTTTTTTCATAGGGAGAGTATGCCTTTCTTTTCGGCTCATCCTTCTTTTTTTCCGCTGTCGGCACGGGGGGATTCTCTCCGTTGAGCTGCTTTCCTACAAATTCGATTATTTTTTCGGGGGGAACAGCTGATACCTTTTCGGCTTCAGGTGAAGCCGCTTTTGTTTTTGGGGAAGCTGCACGGGGCGGTGTATCCTTAATTCCGAGATACTGCTTCATTTCCGCAATCAGCCTGTTCAGAGCTTCTTCCCGGTTTGTGTAGCCGTCCTTGAACTGAATATTTGACAAAAGAAAGCTGAATTCGGCATTAAGATTGCATTTTTCCACCATAAAGGGAAGTATCAGCTTTTTTTCGTTTATTGCATTGTCGATTTCCTTGGGAATCCATTGTGAGGTCTGAGCCGCCTTTGAAAGCACAAGAAGGAAAATTTTACATCCTTTTATCGCTTTGGTTATTTCCATAGCATAGCTTGAGCCTCCGGGAATATCCTGTGGTGCCATCCATGCAGAAATACCGTTTCGGTTCAGTTCTTCATATATGTATGAGGCAATTCCGAATTCATCGGATTTGTAGCTTATAAAAACATCTTTACTCATAAGCCTTCCTCCTTAATTTTATATTTATATCATTATATCATATTCCGGGTGCGGCGGTAAAGATAAAATTGATTTATTTTTTGCTTGACAACAAACTGTACTATATGTATAATACAGTTGTAAAGTGTATTAATTGACTAATACAGTTAAGGGCGTGAGATTATGATTTCATTTGATTCTTTTATCCCCGATAAAATACTTCCTATTTATCTTCAGATAATACTTTTTATAAAAAGAGGAATTATCGGGGGAACAATAAAAAACGGAGATGAGCTTCCTTCAAGAAGAGTGCTGTCGGCACTTCTGGGGGTGAATCCGAACACGGTTCAGAAGGCATTTTCGCTTCTTGAAGAGGAGGGACTTATTTCTTCAAGAGCAGGAGCAAAAAGCATTATCAGTGCTGATGAAAAAACTGTTGAAAAAATAAAGGAACAGCTGCTTCGGGAGGATATCAGAAGTATCACTTCCGCACTGAAGCTTATGGGGCTTTCAAAAGAGCGTGCCGCTCAGCTTATAATTCAGTATTGGGATTGAGGTGAAAAGGATGAAAAAGCATTTATCTGTGTTTTATCTTATTGCAAGAGAAAGTATTTTCAGAATCTTTTTTGTGTGCTTGCTTTCTGCCGCCCTGCAGGCAGGTGCGTTTATTATACAGGCTGAAAAGCTGTCGCTGATAAGCGAGACTCCCTCGCTGTCACTTGCATTTGAGCTTTCTTATGTGAAATATATCTTTTTTGTTTTTCTTATTGCGGTGTTTGTGCTTCTGGCAAAAACAGGAATGCAGTTCAATTCAAAAAACGGTTACACATTACGGCGTCTGAGAATAAGTGAAAACGGAGTGTTTTTATGGCAGAGTGTATATAATTTTACCGTGCTGCTTCTTGTCATTCTTTCAGAGGTTGTGCTTTGCTTTGTTCTTGCCCTTGCCGGCTCAAGGATTCTGCCCGAGGCGTATATCACAGAGCAGAGTATATACATCGCCTTTTATGATAACAGCTTTTTGATGCATCTGTTTGCAGGGCGGGACATTATAAGAATTATAAGAAATATTACGGCTCTTGTTTCTTTTGCTGTTAATTTTGCGGCTTTTTCCTTCCTTTTCAGAAGAGGCAGAAAATGGGCAGGTGCTGTTATCACAGCGGCGGCAGGCTTTTTCCTCTATGTGAAAAATGATAATTTTGAGCTGCTCGGGAATGATGTTGCGTTCATGGTATTCTTTGCAGCTGCGGCACTTATCAGTGTAGCTTTTGTTCTTACAAGGGGTGAACAGTATGATTGACAGATTAAAAAAATATCTGCCTGTGGGAATAAATTCATCCGATGTATGCAGGTATTCTCTGGCGGGCTATATAATTTCCTTTGTTTTTTCCGTGTTCTGGTTTGTCAAGAACTTTACATCTGCTCTTAACGGACTTTATTATTATAACAGATCGGGAAACAAAGTAATCGTAGAAAATGTGAATATGCCCGACTTCAGATTTATAAGAGAAGACTGCTTCAATTTGTTTTTTATAGCGGCTGTGCTGAGCTTTGCTTTTCTCGTATATAATTTTCTTTATCATTTCACAGGCTCAAAAAGTATATACACAATGCTCAGACTCAGAAGCCGTAAGGAGCTGATAATAAGGTGTGTGAGTGTACCTGTTGCATCAGTGCTTGTTATTATTCTGAGTACGGTTTTTCTGAATTTTGTCTTTTATCTGATATATATTTTTGTGGTTCCTGCCGGCTGTCTTTTGCCCGGTTGGGAAAGAATGTGGAGGTTTTAGTATGCTTAAGATTAATGAAGTGACAAAAAAATACGGTACAAAAACTGCCCTCAACAAAATAAGTCTTGAGCTTCCCCGGGGTGAAATCGTAGGCATATTCGGAGAAAACGGGGCAGGCAAGACCACACTTATGAAGAGTATTCTGCAGTTTATCCGTTATGAGGGAGAAATCACTCTTGACGGAGAAAAAATAAGTCATCGCAATATTGAAAAGCTGTCCTTTGCCACCTGTGAGCATTCATTTTTTCCCGCTCTCACACCCGCGGGGCATATGGAGTTTTATAAGGAGCATTTTCCCGCTTTCAATGAAAAAAGATTCACGGGGCTTATGGAATTCTTTTCTCTTCCTCTGAATAAGCCCCTGAGAGCCTTTTCAACAGGACAGAAAAATCAGTTTGAAGTGATTCTTGACCTGTCTCAGGGAGCAGATTACATTCTGATGGATGAGCCCTTTGCGGGAAATGATATTTTTAACCGTGAGGATTTCTATAAGGTACTTTCGGGTATACTTGAGGACAATGAAACGGTTATTCTGTCAACCCATCTTATAGAGGAGGTTTCTTCCTTTATTTCAAGAGCCGTTCTCATAAGAGAGGGAAGTATAACAGGTGATGTAAAGACAGAGGAAATAGAAAACAGCGGAAAAACACTCACATCGTATATTAAGGAAATGTATAACTACCGGGGTGACAGAGTAAGCAAGGCTCTTGATGATATTACGGGAGAGGCGGAGTAAATATGAAAAAGATTCTCATTTTTTTACTTGCGGTGATACTTGCGGTTTCAGGCTCTGCGGCAGTAGTTGCTGTGAATATCAATAAGATGTCAGATGATGTGCGCTATCACCTGCTTGAGGAATACGGCGACAGAGCTTATCTTGACGGAATTTCCGTCGAAACCACGCTTACTCATGACAGGGTGCTTTTGTGGGAGAATATTTTTGATCTTTCAGGGGATACGGAAAGCACGCTTTCCTTCAGAAAAACAGGACATCCCTACAGACAGCCGAGAAATATGCCGGGGCTTACTCTGATGTGGACGGATCTGGAGTATTATCTTGATTATGCAGGTGAAATAAGCGAGGAAATAAAAAGAATTGCAGAAGAGGTAAGCAGATCAGGCGGTAAAGAAACCGTGAAAATCAGAACTGCAGATTATTATGAATACTATCCTTTGTTCTTTGCTCTGGTTCTTCCTGACTTTGCTGTTGAAAGACCCTACAGCCGCGGGGAGGAGAATCCCGTTCCCGTTTATTGCACCGATATCTCGGAAGAGCGGGGAACTGAAATTTATAAAGCCATTGCAGATTTTATAAAAATTCCCGTGCTTCGTGACGAAGTAAGAGAGATCACCGTTGAAGCCGAATATACGGGGAATGAGAATGTGGAAGGATGCTCATATTCCTCGGGCGGCAGCGAAACCTTCGAATTCACCTCGTACTCTGCGGTTTTTTCCGACAGATGCTTTTTCTCGTTCCGCAACAGGACTGTGGGCTCAGACGGCAGGGAAGGACAGCTTGTTGATACTTCGCTTATCCCGGGAGGCTACGGAATATATTCCTTTTCTTATGACGCAAAGGACGCAGACATTGAAGGAATGAAAAATGTATATCCTCTTGCTGATGATTCAACCGTTATAGATCTTTACGGCGATGAGGAAAATGATCTTTTGTATCTGTATCTTTACAAAAACGGAAAATATGTTTTTGATGTGATAGACACCGACACAATGAAAAGCATTGCGGAAACAGAGGTTTTTCCTTATTCAGATTCCGCTGATTGGGTTTACTTTTTTACGGAAAAGGATTTTTCGGTGTTTGTGAAAAATGATTTTGAAATCAAGGTTATTGAACGAACAGCAGACGGCGGCTATGAAATTGTCCTTGATTTTGTTATACCTCAGGAAAACGGATACAACTGGACCTCGATACCCTATGATGCTTCCTGGTATTATGACGGGGAGAAGCTTATAATTGCCGTGCCTGATGAAGGCTTTAATTCCTATAACGGCAGGGTATATTCGTGCCTGCTCGGTGCTTATATTCTTAACAGCGAGGAAATGCTTTACTACGGCAGATGGGCATGCTCACTCAGTGAGAAAGCAGAAAAGTATAGGACATTCTGTACGTATCTCCCCGAATCAAAGGTAAGAATTATAAGAGAAAATCTTACGGATTGACACCCGCCCACAGCTCCCTCCCCGGGATCTGTGGGTGTTTTCTGTATAATAAAAAGGATACTTTCTGCAGGAAAACAGGTAATAATTCTTAAGGTGAATTTATTGGTGAATAAACTGTTAAATTTCTTATTATGCTATTGAAAAAATTCTGTAGATAGTATATTATAATATGTGGATTGTTAAAAAATTAACATTCGGTAAAATAAACGGTTTTTCCGTAAATATAAAGGAGATTTACTATGCAGAGATTTACTTTACCCAGAGACATTTACCACGGCAAGGGCGCACTTGAGGTATTGAAAACACTCAAGGGCAAGAAGGCTATTGTTTGTGTAGGCGGCGGCTCAATGAAGAAGTTCGGCTTCCTTGATAAGGCTGTAGCATACCTTGAAGAAGCAGGTATGGAGGTCAAGCTCTTTGAAGGCATCGAGCCCGATCCCTCAGTTACAACCGTTATGAAGGGTGCTGAGGTTATGGCTGAATTTCAGCCTGACTGGATCGTTGCTATCGGCGGCGGCTCACCCATTGATGCAGCAAAGGCTATGTGGATAAAGTATGAATATCCCGAAATCACATTCCCCGAAATGTGCAAGGTTTTCGGTATTCCCGAGCTTCGTCAGAAGGCACATTTCTGTGCAGTTTCCTCCACCTCGGGCACTGCAACAGAGGTTACAGCATTCTCTGTTATCACAGACTATGAGAAGGGTATCAAATATCCTCTTGCAGACTTCCAGATCACTCCCGACGTTGCAATAGTTGATCCCGAGCTTGCAGAAACAATGCCTAAGAAGCTTGTTGCTCACACAGGTATGGACGCTCTTACTCACGCAGTTGAAGCATATGTTTCCACAGCAAACAGCGATTTCACCGATCCTCTTGCTCTTCACGCTATAAAGCTCATCAAGGAGCATCTTGTAAAGTCCTACAACGGAGATATGAATTCACGTGCAGTAATGCACAATGCTCAGTGCCTTGCAGGTGAAGCCTTCTCAAATGCACTTCTCGGTATTGTGCATTCAATGGCTCATAAGACAGGCGCAGCATTCGATGATTTCGGTGCACACATCATCCACGGTGCTGCCAATGCCATGTATCTTCCCAAGGTTATTGCTTACAATGCAAAGGAAGAAGCTGCTCAGGCACGTTATGCTGAAATTGCTGATCACATTGCTCTCGGCGGCAACACCAATGCCGAAAAGACAGCCGCTCTTATTAAGTTTGTAAGAGAGCTCAATGATGCACTTAATATTCCTCAGTGTATTAAAAACTACGGTGCAGACAGCTACTTTGCAGAGCAGGGCTTCGTACCCGAAGATGTATTCCTTGAAAGACTTCCCGAGATTTCTAAGAACGCAGTTGGCGATGCCTGCACAGGCTCCAACCCCAGAGCTATTGACCCCGAGCAGATGGCAGCTCTCCTCAAGTGCTGCTACTATGATACAGAAGTTGATTTCTGATAAAGCTTCACAGATATTTATAGTTGCCTGTAAGATATTGCAGGCAGCTTTTTTTGGTGTCTTTAGACGTGTAAATAAAGGTGCTGTAAAAAACAGCCTGAAAAATCCGAGATTCACGATATTGTGAGTCTCGGATGATTTTTTATGTTGTTAATTTGTTGAAAACTGATTTTCTTAAAAATCAAGATATGCAAAGCAGACCGACAGTAAAAACTGTCAGTTTTTGTGAGTGAT
>JAZNSD010000129.1:0-9120 GCA_045591055.1 Acutalibacteraceae bacterium
CCATTTCTACAACAACGAAAGAATTCAACTGAAAACAAAACTGACTCCGATGGAATTTCGAAGTCAGTATGTTGCTTAAAATTTAATTTTTTCTACCATAAAGGTCTTTTTTGTGCTGTCCGTACAATTTGGGGCAGTTCAGTATTGACTATGCACTCTTCCGTCTTTTTCTTTCTTTATTATTTTTAATTGTCGGTGTATTTATCCGTATTACGGTATCTGATGAGTGCAATGACTGAGGAAATTATACCTGCAAGCTGAGCGAACACTGCAGAGGAACGAAGAATTGTGTGATATACCGTCCAGGAAAGCATATTACCCAATAAAAACAGGCGTATTCTCTGCTCCTTTTTCTGAAACATTGCAAGCATATAAAATACTGCGGCAATAATAGAGAGAATATCAACGGGAGATTTGAAGCCTATGAGTCCGCCCGAAACATAAAGAATAAAAAAAATAATTTTTTCCGCAGGTGAAACATCTGTATCTGTTCTTTCGTGCAACAGGGAAAGAACAATCTGAATCACGGCAACAAGGTTTATTATAACCCCGGAGCTGAAGGAATCAAGGAACAGAATATTAAGAGAAGCAAGAATATTCACAACGGCAGACACAATAAGCATCTGCGTTTTATTCTTCATCTGAAGTGTCAGTATAGCACCAAGGGTAACAAGAATACCCAATGCCTGACCGATATAATACATCATATTTTTCACCGTGCCTGTCAGAAAATACAGCCTGCCCCGCCTGATATCACAGGAAGCAAAACCTTTAATAAGATACACCTGTTTTTCTTGTATGTCAACAGGAAAACGGCTTCTGAGCTGCATTTTCCCTTCTATATAAAAATCGAATGAAATAATAAATACCGAATTGACACATATATAATGATTTGGTATACTGAAATTAACAAATGAAAAGGAGAATAAACTTATGTTCAGAGCACTTTTAAGAGCAATTGTAACATTACTTATGCTTATTTCCCCTGCATTTCCCAATCAGATAGGACTTCCCGCAAAGCCCGCAGGTCAGCAGCTTGACCTCGACAGCAGATTCGAGCTTGTATGGCAGGACGAATTTGAGGGCACAGAGCTTGATAAAACAAAGTGGCAGACAGAATGGTGGGTAACCGAAAGAAAAGGCGGCTACTGGCACGAGGATATGGTTGACGTTGCTGACGGCAATCTCATCATCACCACAGAATATTTCGCAGAACCCCTTGAAAACAGATATCTTGACCAGTGGGGTGATTCTATCGACTTCAAGCCCTATAAAGAAGGCTGGTATACTGCATGTATCTCAACTCAGGGTCTTCACGAATTCAAATACGGCTATTTTGAAATCAGCTGTATTCTTCCCAAGTCCACAGGTATGTGGTCTGCCTTCTGGATGATGAACGGCGGCGTTGTAAATGAAGACGGCTCAGGTAAAGACGGTACTGAGGTTGATATCTTCGAATCAATGTTCTATAAAGACGAGATATGGGGCTACGGCGACTGTGTACAGACAGGCATTATCTACGACGGCTACGGCGAAGCAAATGTAGGTGTAGGTCTCGGTAAATACTATGCAGAAAACCCCTATGAGGAATATAACACCTACGGCGTTGAATGGAACGAAAACGAATACATTTTCTACATTAACGGTGTAGAAACCTGCAGAACAAGTGCAGGCGGCGTAAGTCAGAATCCCGAATGGCTCCTTGTTTCCTGTGAGGTTGCCGGCGACAACGGCATTGCCCACGCAGACCGCCACGGCACAGGCAAGATGAGTATGAAGCCCGGTGACACGGCAGAATTCATCGTTGACTACGTAAGAGTTTATCAGTATAAATAATTATTGAGAATTTCATAAAATCGGAATAAACCCCCGCACAAGGCAAAATTCTTGCCGATGTGCGGGGGGTTTTCTGTTTTTTATACCGGTTTAATCTTTCAAAGCAACCGATCTTAAGTTCCGACGGTCAGATATATAATTCTTCACCGCTGATGCAATGAATTCATTTTCATTGAAACTGAATTCATTAAAAATCTATTCCTTCTTTTATTCTATACAGCCTTACGGTCAGAATGCCTCAGATTTTCTTATTTCAGCTTTTTTCCGTCGGAGAATGCCTTGCCTACGGTTTCGCCCAGAGCCACATAATTGTGGTTCGCGGGATCATAGGTTATGGGATTGAATTTTGAAAGGTCAACCTTTGAGTCGGTAAGAATGCTTTCATCTGCAGAAACATTCAGTATTTCGCCCACAAGACGGCAGGATTCTTCATCATAGGATGTAAGCTTACATTCGAGAGTGAAAAGCAGCTCATTGAAAACGGGAGCATTGATAATTCCGCTCTTTTCATATGTCCAGCCTGCTTTTTCAATCTTATCTGCCGTATCATTTCCCGAAGCGATGCCCACATAATCGGCTGCGACGGTGTTTTTCACATCGGGAATGCTGACGGTAAAGCACTTATTGAGAAGAATATTCTTTGTAGTTTTGTGGTCTGCGGAAATACAGATTGAAATCTCCTTTTCCTCACTGATACCGCCCCACGCCGCATTCATGGCATCAGGCACACCGTTTTCGTCAAAAGTACCGATAATAAGCACCGGCATCGGATAAATCATAGGCTTAGCCCCGAAATTTTTTCTCATAATTTTCTTTCCTTTCTTAAAAACCGCAGAACACGGCTGTATGTTTTTATTTCACAGCACAAAACTTCAGACTTCATTCAAAAAAGACAAAGAACTGCAACAGTCCTTTGTCTTTTTATCATTTTATTTAAGGCTGTCGATAAGGGTGAGGTATTCGCTTACGAGGAATGAACCTGTGTGCTTGCCTACGGAGAGAACCTCGTCTGCGATTTCTTCGCCGATGATGTGACCCATAAATGCAAAATTATTGTCGGTAAGAACATATCCGATAGCATCGTTTGCAAGGGATACACAGTGTACCTCAACACCCTCTACGGATTCACCCAGAGAATCAAACTGCCATTCGGTGCCGTCCCAGTTTGTGCCGTTTGTGATTTCATCATCCCAGAAGGTTTCGGGATAGAATTCACCGGGGAACATAGCAAAGCCTACACGGTTGCCGAATTCAATGTAACCCAGCTCAGTTGCCATAACGGGGCTTGTGAAAGCGGGGCCCTGAGTGAACACACGGTTATTTACAAGATTGATTTCACAAGCAAGTGTGAGAATGCTGTTTTCGGGCTCAATAAATAACTCTCTGTGCTTCACATTAAGCACGGGAGCAAGCTCTTCGGAATAGTCGCCAGAAAGAATAAGCTTTGCAAAGGCTTCACCGAGAGTTTTTGCAGATGCACCCTTTGCCTCCCATTCTGTAAGACCTGTTTCGTCAACCTCAATATCACGGGAAAGCTGACCGATAGCACCGGGAACCATAAGGAAGTTTGCGCCGGTCTGAGCCTTGATATAGTTATCAAGATGATAGATATAGTCGGAGCTTACAAGACCGTTGCTTGCAGAGAATGAAGTGGGATGGCAGCTGATATCAGCGATATAAGTTGCCTCTGAGCCTGAAGCGGGCACGAAATAAAGAACGGCTGTTTCGGGGATATCCTCTCTTGAAATAAGGTCGCGCTTATCGTGGATAATCTCTGAGCAGTCAACCGTATCATAATAAAGCTTACCGTTTTCCATATCATTTACTGCATCAATAACAGCAAGTGCAGCTTCATTAACGAAATGCTCCTTGAATTCGTCTGCCTTTTCAAGACCGGGATAAGAAGCATCAAGGCCGAGCATATTATATACGCCTGCAAGGAAGAACTTTGTGAAGAAGCCTGAGCTTACACCCTGGGTATCAAGTGCGGAATGTGAATGAGTAGCCATAATATTGATGCTTGCAATTTCAACTCCGAGAGTGCTGAAATAATCAAGCACAAGCTTTCTTATGCTTCTCGTGTCAGTTGAAGTAACACCGAGAGCATCGATTGCACCGAAAACTGCAAGACCTTCGCCGCTGCCGTCGTCGATAGCGGTTACACGGATCTTCATATCATCATAAACACCTTCGGCATACTTGTTCATAAGGTCTCTGCCGAGGAAATATTTTCCGCAGTCGATATCTTCGGGAACAAGTGAGCGTGAAGCATAGCCCAGTGACCATTCATTTTCTGCACCTGCAGAGGTCTGATAAGTGCTTCTGCCGGGCATAAAGCCGATTTCAGCGCTGTCGTATTCGTCGATAGGCTGCCAGGACTTGGGATTGGGATAAATTGTGCAGATAACCTTTACAAGCATCTCAACGATAACATTGAGAGTGTCATAAAAACCTTTTGCAACTGCATTTCCTGCATCTTCCATAATATCAGCTTCTTCAGCTGCAGCGGCAGAAACGCTCATAACAGAGCCTGAGAACATAACTGAAAGACACAGTACAAGCGCAATAAAACGCTTAACAGAATTTTTCATACGGGAATTACCTCCTTTGTAGTACATTTATATTATATTAAATTATTACGATTAGTCAAGAAAATGTTGCAATCATTTTTCTATGTTGATATACTCAAAGTAAACAAATTAACAGGAGATGATATGTCTTGTCAAAAGAACCTCTTTATATACTCACATACGACCACGGCGGATATGTTTTATGGAAGGATGAAGTAAAGCCCCGTCTTAAAAAGATAAAGGAATGGATGAAAAAATATCCGAAGCTTCGAATCGGTCTTGACTATGAATCCTTCACCTTTGATGAATTCAGCCGAGAAGACCCCGAGGTTGTAAGGCTCATCGGAGAATTACTCAGTGAATATCCCGACAGAGTGGGCCTCGGCGCTACCACCTACGGACAGCCTCTGTCACTTTATATATCCGAAGAATCAAACATAAGACAGCTCACATACGCTGTAAAAACAAATCTCAGCTACTACGGAAAAACACCTGAGGTATACTGTATTTCAGAATTCGCACTGAATAATCAGACGCCTCAGATGATAAAAAAATGCGGCTACAAGGGTGCAATTTTACGTTCCCACGTTATGGGCTACGGCTACACGAAAACATTTTCCGTGCCCTACGGAATGTGGAAGGGGAAAGACGGCACAGGAGTGCCTGCAGTGCCTGTATATGACTATCAGGGCAGAGGCTACAACTGCACCACTCTCGACAACTGGATACTTTCCCGCTGGCCCCGTGACACGGAAATTTCTCTTGAGGATTTCAGAGAACGCTTTAAGGATTATTCTCCTCTTCTTGCCTCACGCTATGATGACCTTACACAGCCCATTGAGGAGGTCACCGCTGAAATTGAAAAGCACAACGATTATAAATATCTTCTTCTTGAGGATATCCCCTCTGTTTACGGAGAGCCTATAGAAGAGCTTATCACAACAGATAATGATTTTCACTCTCAGATGCCCTGGGGCTACTGCGGAAACGAAATATTCGGCGGCTGCCGTGAAGGCGAAGTGAATGCCGTGCAGGCTGAAAAGCTCAACACTCTTTCCGTGATGCTCGGGGGAGAATCCTTACAGAAAGAAAATGAAGAGGCATGGAAATACATCCTTGCCGCACAGCACCACGATGTGACAATATGCGGACTTTTGGATCTTGCAAGAAGATTTATTCCCTCCTCTCTTAAGCTTTCAGAAAATGTCAGAGAAAAAAGCCTCAGTGTTATTGAAAAAAGCTTTTCTTCTCCCGACAGCAGCTCCCTTTTTGTTATGAATCCCCATTCCTTCCCCGTTGACACCTGGGTAAAAACACCTGTCAGCGAAAAGATATTCCCCGAAAATGCCGAAAGTGAAATTATCACGGAGAATAACACTGATTTCCTCAATACACATATTGTTCTCCCGCCCCTCACAGCTAAGGCATATAAGCTTTCAGAAAAAGAGGATGCTTCGTCGGATGTGTTTTCTTACGACGAAAACACAGGCACTCTCACCACACCTCTTTATAAGGCTGTGATTAATAATAAAGGTATAGTGAGCCTTCTCAATAAGAAGGACGAAAGTGTTATTTTCTCTTCGGACAAGGGCGCCTTATTCACTGCAAACGTAAACGGCAAGGATGAGGCATCCGACGGCATCTGGACTGTTGACATAAATCGCCACAGCCTCAGAGCAACCCACAAGGGAACTCTCGGCAATGTAAAAACAGAATTCAGTATGACCTTCAACGGAAAGAGCAGAAGAATCGACTGCCATACAGCATTTGAGCTTCACGGAGATACCGTAGGCAGAAACGACATCACCGAGGGCAGACCCGTACCCCTCACCGTATGCGGACACAATCACAACGACAAGCTGTGCTTTGTTATGAATCTTGATCTCAGCGAAAACAGAAAAATGTTCAGAGATCTTCCCTATTCTGTTGCCGAATGGGACGGACAGCTGAGGAAAACCGAGGAATACTGGTACGACAACGACCGTATTCTTGTTGACACCCCCGTTTCCCCTGAGGAGTCCTTCAAGGGCACCACCCATCTTCAGGGTGTTTACTGGGTTGCATTAAGGGATGAAAGAAAAGGCCTTGCAGTTATAAACAAGGGCTGTATGGGAAGTGCCGTTCAGGGCAACCGCGTGCTTATTCCCCTCCTTTATGCAAATGAGTATATGTGCGGAACAAAGATGCTGGACGGCGTATTCACCAACGATTTCTCACTTCTCCCCTTCGATGCATCCTTCGGTAATACAGAAATACACAAGGAAGCAATGCTTTTCAACTATGACGCAATAAGCCGTGTGCTTGAAAAAGGAAAGGGCAGCCCGGAAGAATATGATATGGGATACTTTATAAGTGACAACCCTTCGGTTATTCTCACCGCACTCTACCCCGAGGACGGCAGCATCACGGCACGCTTCTGCAACTTCTCCGACTCCCCCGCAAAGGCAGAATTCTCTCTTAACGGCAAAAATATAACCGCCGAAACAGATTTACTGGGCAACACCGAAAAGGAAATAAACAACAACACCCTCTCCTTCACCCCCTGGGAAATCAAAACAATAAGACTGTAAAAAAACACAGGAGCCGACATTTTCATCGGTTCCTGTGTTTTATATTTCAAACTGCCGATCATCATAAAATGCCAATTCTTCTTGCTTTTGTATTTATTTGAACAAAAATACCCTGATTTGATTGACAAGTTCATATGCATATGCTTTAATAAAATTAATTATATGTAAAGGGAGAAATCGGAATGAAAAAATCTGTCAGCTCATTACTTGCAATAATTGTTGCTATGATGATGGTTGTAACATCCTTTCCCTTTACCTTTGCAGCAGATTCCACAGGGAAAGAAGAATATCCCTCAGCAGACGGCAGCGACGGGGAGCATATTCACGATTATGTAACGGTGCGCACATTGGCTCCCACCTGCACTGAAGACGGATATGTGATTTTAAGATGCAGCTCATGCGGAATCACAAAAACTGAGATACAAGCTGCTCCAGGACACGACATAGAAATCATCCCCGGCAGAGCACCCACAGAAACCGAGCCCGGTCTTACCGACGGTGAACGTTGCCCGGTCTGCGGTTTAATTCTCAAAGAACAGGCGGAAATTGCTCCCCCCGACAGCGGTGGTGAGGATGAGCATCAGCACAGCTTCACCGAATACATAACGGAGCCCACCTGCACCGAAAACGGTTATATTATCTCAAGATGCTCCTGCGGAGAATCAAAAAGAGAAATAATAGAAGCCACCGGTCACGAAATTGAAATTATTAAAGGCTATCCCGCCACCGAAACAGAAAAGGGGCTCACAGACGGAGAAAGATGCCTGATCTGCAGCTTAATTCTCAAGGCACAGGAAGAAATCCCCGCTCCGGGCACAGGCGGCGACCACGTTCACGATTTCTTTGAGGAAACTGTTGACCCCACCTGCACTACTCCCGGCGGTATCAGAAGAACCTGCATTGAATGTAAATATTACGAAATCGCTGAAACTATCCCCCCTACAGGCCACGACAGAGTGACCGTTCCCGGCTACCCTCCCACCGAATATGAAACGGGACTTACCGAAGGTGAAAAATGCTCCAAATGCGGTCTTGTATTTATCGAACAGGAAGAAATTCCCGCTACGGGCGTCGGTGAAGATCACGTTCACGATTTCTTTGAGGAAACTGTTGACCCCACCTGCACCACCCCCGGCGGTATCAGAAGAACCTGCATTGAGTGCAAGTATTACGAAATTGATGAATCCATTCCCCCAACGGGCCACGACAGAGTGACCGTTCCCGGCTATCCTCCCACTGAATATGAAACGGGACTTACCGACGGTGAAAAATGTCCCAAGTGCGGTCTTGTATTTATCGAACAGGAAGAAATCCCCGCTACGGGTGTCGGTGAAGACCACGTTCACGATTTCTTTGAGGATACAGTTGATCCCACCTGCACTACTCCCGGCGGTATCAGAAGAACCTGCATTGAGTGCAAGTATTACGAAATTGATGAATCCATTCCCCCAACAGGCCACGACAGAGTGACCGTTCCCGGTTATCCTCCCACCGAATATGAAACAGGACTTACCGACGGTGAAAAATGCTCCAAGTGCGGTCTTGTATTTTTCGAACAAAAAGAAATCCCCGCTACGGGTGTCGGCGAAGATCACGTTCACGATTTCTTTGAGGATACAGTTGATCCCACCTGCACTACTCCCGGCGGTATCAGAAGAACCTGCATTGAATGTAAATATTACGAAATCGCTGAAACTATCCCCCCTACAGGCCACGACAGAGTGACCGTTCCCGGCTATCCTCCCACCGAATATGAAACGGGACTTACCGACGGTGAAAAATGTCCCAAGTGCGGTCTTGTATTTATCGAACAGGAAGAAATCCCGGCTACGGGTGTCGGTGAAGATCATGTTCACGATTTCTTTGAGGATACAGTTGATCCCACCTGCACTACACCCGGCGGTATCAGAAGAACCTGCATTGAATGTAAGTATTACGAATTTGAAGAAACTGTTCCCGCGACAGGACATACTGTAGAAATTCTTCCCGGTCGTCCTGCAACCGAAACCGAGCCCGGTCTTACCGACGGTGAGCGCTGCTCAGCATGCGGTTTAATTCTTAAATCACAGGTAGAAATCCCCGCTCTCGGCGGCGACGTACACGAGCACAGCTTTACAACCGAACGAAAAGAGCCTACCTGCACG
>JAZNSD010000130.1:0-34216 GCA_045591055.1 Acutalibacteraceae bacterium
ATCACCGGCAAAAGAAAACGGCTTCGCCGTACGCCTGCGGCGAAACGCTTTCGTATAGTCCATCGCCGAGGGAAGTTTACTTCCCGTTCGGCGGGACATATAATCTTTTTACTTTATAGGAAGGAATTTCCTATAAAGTAAAAAAACAAAGTCACCCGGATGCTTGACAGCACCCGGGTGAAATCAATTTTTATTTACTTTTTTCCGGCAACTTACATTATTTTACCGAATATCTGAGTGATATTGGAAATGATTCTGTAGAACCAGTTAACAAGTCTCTGCCAGAAGGAAAGCTGTAATTCTTCTACTGCTGTATCGGTAGCACACTTTGCATAGCATGTGTAGGGTGCGCCGTCAATATTTGTTACAGTACAAACAATAAACTTTCCGCTGTCGGAATCAGTAAGTGTGTAGAAGTCTGTGCCTGATGCAACCTTGATACCGTTTCTGGGATCATCTTCAGGATCATCAATTCTGTACCATTCGAACCACAGATAATCATTAGCACCCTGAGGAATGTCATTTGTGATAACATAAAGTGACTTTCCGCTCTGAGCTGTGCCTGTGAATGAGATTGCAATATTAAGCTCTGAGGGTTCAACGGTAAGAGTGATATACTGTGTGATTGTTGCATAGTTCTGAGTGTTGAAGGGAGTGAATACTACCTTATAAACATCAGCGAATGTGCCGACTTCAAGAGGAGTAGTAGTGGGATTTTCCATTGAGAATGTACCGAATTCTGTTCCGGAATAGCTTGAGGTATACTTAACAGTTGAAAGCTTCTGTCCGTAGCCTACCGTACCTGAAAGAGGAAGAACAACGCCGGGAGTCTTTGCCTTGAGAATTTCAACGTTAAGAGTAGGATTAAGAAGTCTCAGTTCATAGTTGCCTGACTTAGCACCTGCAAGTGCGGGCATTGTGTACTTAACATTCTTGATACCTGCATTTTCATCCTCAATAGTACCCTGGATGGGGAATGAGCCTTCAAGGAATACGTCATTTGCACCGTCGGAGCCATAGAGGTTAGTGATAGCAGAGAAGCTTACGTCAACATTAAGATTTCCGGGAGCATATTCTCTGTTCTTTGCAACAGCTTCAACATATGCGGGACGCTTATTGACTGTTACCATACCGTTCTTGTAGATGAAATCGTAATTTTCACTTTCGAAAGCACCTGTGAGAACAACATCATACTGACCTACATCGCTGCCTGCCTGATATGAGCAGTTCATAAGAACATAACCGTCAACATCATTCTTTATTGTGTCAGCACCTGTAAGGCCTGTTACATTGTAGTAGTATGTGGGCTCAATATCACCGTATGTAACTGTGAAGTTAGCTGCTGTGATCGTGACAACTGTCTTAAGAATTTCAACATCCACTTCATATTCAACGGTTGCATAGTTATTTGTATCATCGGGAGTGTAAATTGCCTTATAGGTATGCACACCTGCACCGGGAACTTCATTTGCAACATCTGAAGCCCATGTCCAACGGCTGTCGCCAAGGGAGATAGCGTTAAGAGGTCTTGCACTGTCATAGTAAAGAACATCTGTCATGGGAATGGGATAGAAGGGAGTTGCTTTAAGGATCTGAACCGTAAGACCGTCAAGGTTTGTGAGCTCAAGATCATAGTTGCCTGCCTTTGAGCCTGCAAGAACAGCGCCTGATACTGTTACATTTCTGAGACCTGCTCTGTAGTTGTCGATAGCACCCTGAACGAGAGCCTCATCAACATATACAAAGCCGTCATCGCCTTCAGCGAGTGTGTTTGCAACAGGCTCGAAGCTGAGATCTACATAGTAGTTGTTCTCTTCATATTCTCTTTCTACGGGAACAACCTTAACCTTGAGAGTTCTCTTTGTGATGTCAGCCTTTGCATCGTTTGACATTGAAACAAGAAGCTCATAGTTATCGGCAGCTGAGCCCTTGAGTACAGCATTATTTATAAATACATCAATATCATTGCCGACATTTGTAGATGCGAAGTAGTAAATTGCCGCTTCACTGTCAAATGCAACATTATCATAAGTTCCGTCTGAAAGAAGCATAGCACCGTATTCTTCAGTTACTGTGGCTTCTGCTGTACCTGTACCGTCATATACCTTGTCAAGAACCTCAACATTTACATAATAGGGAGCAGGTGTGATAACAAGTGTACCGATCTTGTAGTTTGCGACAGGAGAATAAACGACCTGACCGTTTACTGTTGTAAGACCGTCTACCGTCTGAAGCTTTGTGAAATCAACATCGGGAGTATCGATATCGATTGTAACTGTGTAATAACCTACTTCTGTGGGAGCGGATACGGAGCCGTTGTACTTAACGGTAACATTACCGATAGCGGCACTTGAAAGGCTCTTGTCGTCTCTGTGGAATTCTACATAGTGAGGCTGAGCATTATATACATATTCTGCATCGCCGCCGTATGTGGAAAGACCTGCAAGATCGAAATAATTATCATATGCATCTGCGCCGAGAATAGTTTCAACCTTTGTAAGAGAAGGAGCAATAACCGTTGTTACATAAGTAACCTCTCCTGTGTAAGGAGCATTTGCAACAGCCTTTACTGTGAGCTTCTGATTCTTGTGAGCCTCGGCAAGAACGATTTCTGCACCTGTGCCCACCTGAACATTTGAAGCATTGTACCATGTGAGAGTATATACACCGATTTCATCGGGATTAAGACCTGTTACGTCAACAGTGAGCTTTTCGCCTACCATGGGGATACCTGCAACAGCAAGTGTACCGCTGACGGGCTTCTTATTAACTGTAAGAGCAACATAAAGACCTGATACTGAATTGTAGTTTACGGTATCTGAGGGAACGAAGGTTGCTGTGTAAATTGTATAAGCCTCTGCACGGTATGCGGGAGTTGTTGAAGCTGCATTATAGATATATTTACCTGTTACGCCGTTTTCAACATTGCCGCCTGTAAATACTGCATCACCGAGTGTCTGACCGTGAACGATCGTTGCGGTGGGAAGAGTAAGAACTCTGGGAGTTGCCTTGATAACAGTGATAACACCGTGCTGAACTGTTACTGTGTAGTTATTGAATATGGCATCTGTAACATCAACAGTAACGGGATAACCGTCCTTATTTACGGGCGAACCCTTTTCATAGGTTGTGTCGATCTTTATCTTACCTGCGGAAACAACCTCTTCAGCTGTTTCATTTCTCTTTGCGCCTACAACAGAGAATGCAGTTTCAATATCAGCAGGGATAGTGCTGCCGTATTCAAGAGTGATGTCATCAGCCTTGATAACAAGCTGTGCCTTAGTAACCTTGAGGCTACCTGCAGTTGTGGCTACTTCATAGTTGGGAGATGTGATGAAGTTGGGAGTAGCCTTGATGTAGTATGTGCCTACCTGATAGTTATCAATATATCTGAAGTCAGTTGAATACTCGAATGTGGGAGCAGCACCGCTTGCAGTAACATCTTCAATTGTATCTGTACCGACAAGAAGAGCTTCGTCATAGGTAACCTTTACTGTGGAAGCTGAGGGTACGAAGTTATCGCCGTAGGTTGCGGTTGCATCTTCAACCTTGAAGGTGATAAGTCTGGGTTTAACAGTAATAACACCGTTTGTTGTTGTGAATGTATAGTTGCCGTTTACATCAACAAAATTGGGAGCAGAAATTTCAACTGCATAACCGCCCTCAACAACAGGTGAGCCCTTTACATAATCTGTGCGGGGAGTGATGTTACCTGATGTGGTAACAGCATCAATATCAAATGTAGGATCAAGGTCAGCCTTATATGTATAAGCTGTGATATTGGGAATATTGTCACCGTAGGAAACTGAGCCTGCATAGGATATAACAACAGGAGTTGCCTTAACCTTAATTGCAATATCAACTACCTTGATTTCGTAGTTCATGAGGTCCAGAGGAATATACTGTGCCTTATAAGTTGAAACCTTAACTGAAGGATTAATCGTTTCATCAACCCACTGCCAGTTGCCTTCTACGGATGATGTATAGCCTGTAAGCTCAATATCCTTAAGAGTTCTTGCATTCTGATAATACATCTCTTCAACAACGGGAGTTGTAACTGTGGGAACACCCTTCAGAATGTTTACAAGAAGAGTTGCACCGGACTTATATATAACGTCTGATACATAGTAGTTCTTACCTGCACCACCTGTTACAAGGTCTGCAACAGACTGCTTTGTGATACCGCTTACTTCTCTTACACCTGCAGTGTTGTCGCTGAGTGCACCTGAGGCGGCAAGGATACGGACGTCGTCAACACCGAATCTGCCGTCTGTGATTGTGAAGGTAACATCTACATTATAATTATCGGGAGCGTATGCTCTGTCCTTAGCCACAGCCTCAACCTTGATTGCTCTCTGAGAAACTCTGAGAACACCTTCAGCGTTGGCATCCTGACCGTAAGCATATACATATTCATAGTTTGAAAGAAGCTCGGGAACATCTGTGAAGGTTGCACGGATATAATATGAGCCAACTGCAACCTCACCGGCAACATAAGGAACATAGCTGTCGCCGTTGAGAATCATATAATTGAGTGCGTTTGCTATTGTCTGCTTTGCAGCATCTCCCGTGTCGTTACCTACAAGACCTGTGATAGTAACAGAATAGGGAGTATCAAATGTATCATTACCGTATACTACTGCTGCAGCATTGGGTCTTATGGTAAGAGGAGCCTTCTTTACGTTGAACTCAACATTGAACTGAGTTGCCTTATAGTTCTTTGCAGTGGGAGCAACGGAGTATGTGGGAGTCCATGTAACGGAAACTATCTGATTTTCACCAACAGTCTTATAAGAAGAGCCGTCGGCTGCGTTTGTGAAGGAGAACACACCTGTGACATTCTGCTCACCTGCAATACCCTGAGCTGTGTAGGTTGACAGCTGAAGTATTTCATTAAGCTTCTGACCGTAGGTAAGTGCGGTCTTTTCGGGAAGACTGCCTCTGAGAACAGAAGCCTGCTCAATTATAAGTTTGAAGGTAAATTCGAGACCGTGTCTGTTTTTGTTATGATCGGGGTCTTTATCGTATGTAGTACTTTCAGCAATTTTAAGAGTAACCTCATAGGTACCTGCGTTAGTGGGAAGCTTACCTGAATCGCTTGTTTCCTTCACACCTGCCTCATTTGTACCTGTGTATGAATAAGAAACACTGATAAGATTGCTGTTGGCAAAATCAAGATCATATTCTCTTGAATAGTCTGCCTGTGTAATAGAGTCAAGAACCTGAAGGCCTATATCGGAAGCCTTTATGGGAGAGCCCGTATAGGTGGTTGTTGCAACATCTGATGTACCTACCTTGGCTCTGATATCTCTCGTCTCAAGTCTTGCATAGTCAACAAAAATATAAATGGAACCGTTATTTGCGGGAGTTGCTAAGTCTGCAGCACCCTGCGAACTGAAGGTTTTAAATGCAGTACCCTTATTAGCGACAGATGTAACATTATAGTCAGAGAACCACGAAGTGTCCGCTGAGTACGCAATATTAACAAGTCCCCAATAGTAGCTGTTACATGATTCCGCACCGGAAATATACTTGATAACGGCATCGGGAGACTTTGTAAGAATACTCTGACCTGTAACGCCGGAAAGATTTACAAGTGAATTTACAACACCTGTTCCATCGGTAAGGGGTTTATATGAATAACCGGCATTACCCTCTGTACCGACAATAGAGGTATCAATAGCATTCTTATCTTTGTCTGCCCAATATCTGTAAACAATGTGGACACGGTTTTTACCATCGACAGCGCCTCTGAAAATACTCTTGGGAATACCGTTAATTGTGGTGGAAATTTCAGATGCATAACTGTTATTTGCTTCGTCACAGAAATTACCTGCAGATACATTATTTCCAGATACCTGCAAATAATGATCTCTGAAAGTCGTCATATTTGCAACAACATCAGTTGATGATCTGAGCATTTCACTACAGGAAAGAATAGCACCCTTTCTGTAGGTAACAGTTCCGTCCGATGTATTCATACAGGTTAAATCCGATGCTTCAGACGAAGGTGTTGTGATAGTACCGTCGGGGATAACGGGAAGATGTCCGGAAAGAGTATAAATACCGCCGGAATAGAGATACTGTCTTCCATTACCGTCTGATTTAACAGCATCTGAATTGTTGATATTTGCATCATGAGTAATTGTACCGCCGGTTATGTTTATGGATCCGGAGGTCGCAACACCTATAGCTACAGATGTGATCCATGATTTACCGTCAGAAGCAGAACCCATATAAGTATCTCTGGATTGATTACCTTGTGAAGTTACAGTAACTTTTGTGTCACCTGCAACAGAAACATTACCTCCGTAAATTCCGTATGCAAAAGCTACAGAGTCAGTATAGCCTCCACCGTTACTGTTAGATGAGAATGTTCCCTCAGAAAATGCACTAATATTGAAGGTTGCGGCATTTACAGAGCAAGATGCATTGGCACCGACATTATTTACACCACTTGCACCTGCAGACACCTGAGCACTATCCTGATTTGTAAGAGAACCGCCGGTATTAATCTTATCATAGTGAAGCTTTGCTTCAACATCGATAGTAAGACCTTTATTTATGGTAAGAGCACCTTCATTATGAACTGCTTCAAGAGCACAGTATGCCACTTCTCTCTTAACATCAGGGCCCATTCCGGTTCTTATGTTTTTAAGAATGATCTTGGCATTGGAACTTGATGATGTAGGACTTGAACCGCTGTATATATTGAGCGTACCCTTGTTATGAATTGCATAAACATAGGGCAGCTTCCATGCGCCGCCTGACTCACGTAAAAACTTAATTGTTTTACCGTTCATAAAAAGATTAACCGTAATTCCGGAAGGAATCTCAATACCAGTAATTCCTGCTGAAAATTCATCGGTTGAAGTATTTGTCAGATCGATATCTGCAGCAAGAGACACATCGACAACAGTTCCCGCCGGATAAGATTTAAGCTGAGAATTGATTGTTGCTATAGCCGTACCTGACTGCACAACATACGTTTCAGCTGCCGAAGCGACAGGAAGAATATCTGCCGATAAGGTGGGGAGAACAGAAAGGGACATAACAACAGCAAGAAGCATAACTATAGCTTTTGCTGTCACTTTTGCAAATCTGCTCTGTGATGAATTATTATTCACAATAATTCCTCCTCTTATAATTTGTTACAAAATCACCGGGTGCAACAGGGCACACCGATATAATTATACAGATTGATTATAATATTTCAGCGGTCAACTGTCAATGATAAACACGAAAAATTTTAAGAGAGTGAAATTTTTTTAATATTATGACAAATTTCCGTAATATGTTTTATAAACTTTTACAAACGCAGTCCGGTACTGTCGGAACAATTATACTTTCGAGGAAAAAACATGCATTTTTATTAAAAGAAAAAGTAACAGCAGACTTAAAATATCACTTGAAGTCAGTATATATATGTGTTATCATAAAAGTAATTATACTTTAATAATATATAATAAAAATATACGGAGGATTCTCTGATGAAAAATTGTGCTGTTATTCTTGCCGGCGGCGAAGGCACCCGCATGAAATCCGACAAGCCGAAGGTTATGGCTGAACTTCTTTTCAGACCGATGCTTTCCTGGGTAATCGATGCCGCAAAGGGTGCGGGAATAGAGGATATACTTGTTGTGACGGGATATAAAAGCGAGGTAATTGAAAATTATCTTCCCGCTGACATAAAAACCGCCAAGCAGCATGAGCGTCTCGGTACAGGCCATGCGGTTATGCAGGCAAAGGATTTTATAAAAGAGCATTCGGGCAGCAATGTTCTGATATTAAACGGCGATGCTCCCCTTATCGACTCCGATACAATCTCTGAGGGACTCAATTATCACCTGCAGGGTAATTTCGTACAGACGGTTATTTCTGCAAAAATAGACGATCCCTACGGCTACGGAAGAATCGTAAGAGACAAAAACGGAAGCTTCACAGCCATTACAGAGGAAGCATCAGCAACGGAAGAAATAAAAAAAATCAACGAAATCAACTCGGGAGTTATGTGGTTCGACTGCGACACACTGTACGATCTTCTCGGAAAAATCCGAAACGATAACTCCAAGGGTGAATATTATCTTACAGACACAGTTCACATTGCCTTGAGCGAAGGTAAAAAAGTGGGAGCATACACCACCGGCAACAAGGATGCCGTGCTCGGTGCAAATTCAAGAGTACAGCTTTATGAGCTCAACGAGAAAGTAAGAAGAAGAATTCTTGAGAAATTTATGCTGGAGGGTGTATCTATACCCTGTACAGACGGTGTTATTATAGATAAGTCGGCAAAAATAGGAAGAGACACCGTAATTCTTCCCGGAACTATTATAAAAGAGGGCTGCGAAATCGGAAATGACTGCGTTATAGGACCCTCAACAGTGCTTTATAAAACAAAGGTCGGCTCCGGCTCGGTTCTCAACAGCACACAGGCTGAAGAGGCAGTTATCTGCGACAGCGTAACAACCGGTCCCTTTGTTCACATAAGACCCGGCAGCATAATAAAGAACGGTGTTCACTGCGGAAACTTTGTTGAAGTAAAGAATTCCGTAGTAGGAGAAAAAACAAGCATTTCCCACCTCACATATGTGGGCGATTCAGATGTGGGAAGTGGTGTGAATTTCGGCTGCGGTGTGGTAACCGTAAACTTCAACGGAAAAGAAAAAAACCGCTGCACAATAGGTAACGATGCCTTCATAGGCTGCAATACAAATCTTATCGCCCCTGTAGAAATAGGCGACAGAGCCTACACAGCCGCAGGCTCAACTATCACCGAAAATGTCCCGGAAGACAGCCTTGCAATAGCAAGAGAGAGACAGACAAACAAAGAGGATTGGGTAAAAATAAAGAAACCCTATAGGAGAAAATAATGGCATTTTTCAAAAAAAAGATCACACAGGATACGTCCTTTGCCGGAAAGCCTGAATTTATTATTGCAGGACTCGGAAACCCCGGCAAGGAATATGAATACTCCAGACACAATGCAGGCTTTCTGTGTCTTGACATTCTTTCCAACAAATACGGAATAAAAACCGACAGGGTAAAATACCGTGCCCTCACCTGCACGGCTATGATCGAGGGACATCCCTGCCTTATTATGCGCCCTCAGACTTATATGAACAATTCGGGGGAATCAATAAAGGCAGCTGCAGACTTTTATAAGATACCCCCTGAAAAAATTATTGTTATATATGATGATATTTCTCTTCCCACAGGAACACTGAGAATCAGAAAAAAAGGCTCTGCAGGCGGTCACAACGGCATAAAAAGCATCATATGGCAGCTTAATTCCGATGTTTTTCCCCGTCTTAAAATCGGTGTGGGAGACAGACAGAATAAGGATGACGACCTTAAGGATTATGTTCTCGGCAGATTCTCAAAGGAAGATATGGAAATTCTGAAAAAAACAATGGAAAGAGCAGTCGAAGCTCTTAAATACATACTTGACTCAGATACTGACGGCGCAATGAGCCGTTATAACGGTTAAAAATTATGTCGTGTTATTCAAAGCTTCTGCTTACCTCCCCCGAATACAGAAATATAAAAATAAATATTGAGAAAAACAGATTTCCTTTCGGTATACTGGGAGTTCCTCCCACACCGAAGGCATTTCTCATTCACACGCTGTGCGAAGAAAATACGCACGGTGCTGTTGTGCTTGTGCCTGATGAAGCATCGGGCGAAAAGCTCTGTATTGATCTTAAGGCTCTGGGCAGCCGTTGTGTCACCTACCCTGCAAGAGATCTTGAGTTTCATCAGGTTGAAAGCAGCTCCAACGATTATGAGCACAGAAGAATCGGAGCACTCTCAAAAATGCTTTCAGGCGAGTGCAACATTCTTATTCTCTCTGCAGAAGCGGCTATGGGCAGAACGATTCCCAAGGATGAGCTTACAAAAAGAACCTTCACACTCACCCCGGGAATGGAAATCACCACCGACGAAATCCGTGAAAAGCTTGTAAAATGCGGCTACAGCGCTGCGGAAATGGTTGAGGGCGCAGGGCAATTTTCTTTAAGAGGCGGAATACTTGACATCTATCCGCCGAACAGCGAAAATCCCGTGCGAATTGAATTCTGGGGAGACGAAATAGATACAATAGCGCAGTTTGATGTTATATCCCAGAGAAGAAAGGATAATATAGACAGCATCTCCCTTGCCCCTGTAAAAGAAATTCTGATAGACGACCCCCAAGAACTTGCCGGTAAGCTCGCCTCCCTCAGCAAAAGCATCAGAACAAAAAATGCACAGAAGGTGAAGGAATTTCTCAATAAGGATGAGGAGCTTTTAAGAAACGGATTATTTCCCGGCTGCTGCGACAAATACCTTCCCCTTGTTTATGAGGATACGGTAACTCCTCTCGACTACTTCCCCGACAGTCTTCTTATAGTAACGGAAACTGCAGGTGTAAAGGAAAAAGCCACAGCCTGTGAAAAGCTTCATAATGAGGAGCTCAGGGAGCTGTTTCTTGACGGTGTACTCTGCAAGGGACTTGATAATTATCATATAGACTTTTCAGCACTTTCGGAATACTACACTCTTTGTAAAACCGTGTATGCGGATAACTTTGCAAGGGGCAGCTTTGACACACCCGTAAGAGACCTTATAAACTTTCATATCAATCAGATATCCGCCTGGGACGGCTCATATAAATTCCTTCTTGAGGATATAAGCCATCCCGTGAAAAACAAATATACAGTTCTTGTCTTTGCAGGCACGGATAAAGCCGCTGCAGGTCTTTTTGAAGAGCTCACAGACGATGAATTTCCTGCAATTCTCTGCAAAAGTACTCCCGAGGTTCTGCAGAAGGGCTATATAAACATCCTTCCCGGAGCTCTCAATGCAGGCATGGACTACCCCGGCGAAAAGATTATAGTTATAAGCTACGGCAGACACGCAAAGGCAGAAAGACGCTCTGTAAAAAAATATCAGAAAAATAAAAACTCCTTCAACTCCCTTGAGGAGCTTCACACAGGCGATTATGTTGTGCATAAAACCAACGGCATCGGCATTTTCGACGGCATACACAAGGTTCAGATGGAAGGAGTAACAAAAGATTATATAAAAATAAAATATGCAAAAGGCGACATTCTCTATGTTCCCGTCACAAAGCTTGAGCTTGTCACAAAATATGTAGGCCCTCACGAGGAGGATTCCTCAAGAACGGTAAAAATAAACCGTCTCGGTTCAGGCGATTGGGAAAAGACAAAAGCACGCGTGCGTGGTGCCGTAAAGGATATTGCTGCAGATCTTATAAAGCTTTACGCGGCAAGACAGAGCACTCCCGGCTTTGCATTTTCGCCTGACATAGATATGCAGAATGACTTTGAACGCCGTTTTGAATTTGAGGAAACTGAGGATCAGCTGAGATGCATAGACGAAATCAAATATGATATGGAGAAAAACTGTCCTATGGACAGACTGCTCTGCGGAGATGTGGGCTTCGGAAAAACAGAGGTCGCCCTCCGTGCTGCCTTCAAATGCATATGCGACGGCAAGCAGGTAGCACTTCTTGTTCCCACCACAATTCTCGCTCTTCAGCACTACAGAACAATACTTCACCGCTTTGAAGGCTTCCCCATTGAAGCGGATATGCTCTGCCGCTTCAGAAATGCTAAGCAGCAGAAGGAAATAGTCAAAAGGATAAAAGCAGGTGCCGTTGATATCGTTTCAGGCACCCACCGCATTATTTCAAAGGATGTGGAATTCAAGGATCTGGGGCTTCTCATTGTTGACGAGGAACAGCGCTTCGGAGTGGCACAAAAGGAAAAGCTTAAGGAAAAATTCCCCGCCGTGGATGTTCTCACATTGTCGGCAACTCCTATCCCCCGTACCCTTAATCTTGCCATGTCGGGAATAAGAGATCTGTCTGTTATAGAAGAAGCACCTATGGACCGATACCCTGTCCAGACCTATGTTATTGAGCACGATATGGGAATTTTATCTCAGGCAATAGCAAAGGAGCTGCGCCGCGGCGGTCAGGTGTATTATCTTCACAATAATATCAGCGATATAACCGAAACTGCGGGGGCACTGAAGGATTTTTTCCCCGATGCCGAAATCGCAGTTGCCCACGGAAAAATGAACGAGGAAGAGCTCTCCGACGTATGGAAAAAGCTTACGGAGGGCGAAATTGACATACTGGTATGCACCACCATTATAGAAACCGGCGTGGATGTTCCCAATGTGAACACACTTATTGTTGAAAATGCAGATAAGATGGGGCTGTCACAGCTTCATCAGCTCAGAGGCAGAGTAGGACGCTCTTCAAGAAGAGCCAGCTGCTACTGCACCTTCACAAAGGATAAGCAGCTCAGCGAAATTGCCGACAGACGCCTTTCTGCCATACGTGAGTTTTCACAGTTCGGCTCAGGCTTCAAGATTGCCATGCGCGACCTTGAAATCCGCGGTGCAGGAAATCTCCTCGGCGCAAAGCAGCACGGACATCTTGAATCTGTGGGCTATGATATGTATATGGAGCTTCTCAGTGAAGCTATTGCCAAGCAGAAAAACGGAGAAGAAAACTACAAGCCGAAAAACACCTGTCAGGTCGACATACAGACTGACGCATTTATACCCGAGGATTATATAAACAGCTATCCTCAGAGAATAGGTATTTATAAGCGGATTGCAGATATTCACACAGAAGATGATGCCTCGGATGTGCTTGATGAGCTTATTGACCGCTACGGCGAGCCGCCTTCGTGTGTAATGGGACTTATTCAGGTTTCTCTTATGAGAAATTCTGCTGCCGACAGCGGTATATACGAAATCACACAAAGAGGAAATTCGCTTCTGTTATTTGTAAATGAGATAGACAAAAGCATTCTCTCTAAGCTTTCTGTTATGCGGGGACGAGTTATGGCGAATGCATCTCAGAAGCCTTATTATTCAATAAGGCTCAAGGATCCGAAGAATCCTGTAGATACCTTCAGAGAAATAATTCAGGCGCTTAATGCTACCAAAGAACCTCAGAACTGCTGATATCAGCGTAATAAAACGCCCCTTCGTTCTCTCGGCCGTATCCGTTTTTATAAGCATGATTCCTCTGATATGCTTCGGACAGAACAGAAGTTTTCCCGTTTTTCTTCTTGTCTCAGTCACAGGTATCGTTATAAGCTTTATTCTTCCCTATTATGCAAAACACATATGCATTGTGCTTATCTGTATACTTGCGTCTTTTTTATCATTTTCCCATTCCGGTACAGAGCTTCATAATGCTCTTTCGGCTTCCGGAGAGAACAGACATATTTCGGGAACAGTAACAAGCTATGTAAAGAATAACAGCGAAAACGTTTATTCCTTTAGCTTATCCGACTGCAAAGCAGAAAACAAAGCCATTCCGGGTAAAATACAGGTTTATACTTATATGCAGCCTGAAATCAATCCCGGCGATATAATAAGCTTTACGGCAGAACAGCTGAATGCATCCTCTGAAGAGGGAATGTTTTATCTTCATTCCCTGTCTTCAGGAACATATCTTTGTGCTTACGGTGCCAAAGACTTCTGTTCTGAAGGCAAGGCTGCAGATAACAGGATATTTTACGGAATCCTTCTGTCTGCAAAGCGCACCCGTGATAAATTTTTCAACAATATGCAAGAAGATGAAGCCGCCGTTACAACATCTCTGATAACAGGCGACAAGGACTATCTTGATGACGAAACAATATCGGGACTCAGACAAAGCGGCATTTCCCATATTTTTGCCGTATCGGGTATGCATCTTTCCATATGGACAGGTCTTTTCTTTATAATATTCCGAAGACGCTCCGTTTCAAAGCTTATTCCCAATCTTCTGGCAAGCATATTTGTGCTGTTCTATATTGTTTTCACAGGCTTCTCTCCGTCGGTGCTTCGTGCCGGCATAATGCTGATATGTGTTTTTGCAGGAAGAATTCTCAGACGCAGTGCGGAAACTCTCAATTCTCTGGGATTGGCGGTAACGGCACTTCTCATATACGAGCCTTTTCTCTGCGGCAACATTTCATTTCTTCTCTCCTGTTTATCCACACTTACACTTATTCTGACATCGGAAAAGCTTTCGGGTTTTCCGGGAAGAAAAGATCAGAAGGGATATCTTTTCAGAAAAGCCTTTGTATATATAACAGATTCCTTGAAAATTTCCGTGGCAGTTATTATTTCAACACTGCTGCCCGTAACCTTGTTTTTCGGTTATATTTCCGTATTTTCTCCTGTGTCTTCCCTTCTTATGACACCTGTGGCTGAGGGAGTTATGATAACAGGTGCTCTGGCAGGTCTTTTGCCCGAGGGTATTTTCATAGGGGAAATTCTGTTCGGGATATGCGGATTTTTCAGCAGAATTTTAATCGGCTATGTTACATTTATAAGACAGTTCAGCTTCAGCATTTTTCCTGTAACCTTATCCGGTATTGCCATATGCTCTGTTATTGCCGCAGCAATATACTTTTTTATTCCCGTTTTCTCAAAACAAAAAAGAACCCTTACCTCATTCGTGCTTACTTTTGCAGGTGTAATACTCATCTTTGCAGGTGTTTGTGTTGCAACAGTAAAAGAAGAAACAGAGATTTTTATTCCTTGCGATACAGAGAGCTTCACGGTATCATTATATAAAAGGGAGCAGTTTTCGGCTGTATACTGTCCCGGTAAGGATTATGATGCAGCAATGCAAAACAGAATCTTTATGACTTCCCGCGGGATCACGCAGACAGATTTTCTTTTACTTCCCGACTATACCGTAAAGGATTACGGTAATCACAGATATCTCAAAACAAATCTCTTTCCCGTAAAAACATATGAAGCCGGGGAAAACAAGTCCGAAAACGGCTTCGGCTTTATATCAGCTCTCAGCGACAGCACAAAAATATACTCTGAATGCAGAAAGAATTTTTCCGCAGCTGTTTTTATTACAGATGAAATTAAAACAGTTATGCTGATAAAATATGACTCTCAAAGTCCCCTTCCGTCTTTTTACGGCAGCGGAGATATATTGATCTGCTCAGGCAGTATTCCCGACAATATAATAAGGGAAAACTATTCGGATATTATTCTTCTGTCTGAGGAAAAGCCCGACGATAAAGCCGTTTATTCCAATCACGAAGAATCACTTTTAATCACCGTAAAAGGAGAAAATTATGCCATTTATTAACGAAGACGAATTTGCAAAGCTGCTGAAATCAGATATAAAAGAGAATATTTTCCTTTTCACGGGCGATGACGATTATCTTAAGGAGTTTTACTGCTCAAGGCTTACCGCAAAAACTGTGGATGAAAGCCTTATGTTTTTTAACTATCACTCATATGAGGACGACTCGGTTTCCCTTGATACGGTTTTTGCCGACGGTGAAAATCTGCCTGTAATGGCAGAGAAAACCTGTCTTCTGGTCAAAAACTTTTCTCTCTCCGAGCTTAAGACAGGAGAGATTACTCAGCTTGAAGACGGTCTTAAAAGCCTTCCCGAAAGCACGGTTATAATCTTTTATTTCAGTGCTTCAAAAATTCCTGCAGGTAAAAATGCAAAATGGGACAATATTGAAAAGCTCTTTGCAAAATACGGCACAGTTGTAAAAATTGAGCACCGCACTCCTGCAAAAACAGCAAAGCTTCTTGTTTCCCGTGCAAAGGAAAAAGGCACCTCAATAGATTATGAAACAGCATATTATCTTGTAACAAGTGTAGGCGATGATATGCAGACCGTACTCAATGAATTCAACAAGGTATGCGCTTTTTCCTGCGGTGAACCCGTAACAAAGGAAATGATAGATAATACGGCCGTCAAAAGTGTAGAGGCATCTGTTTTTGATATCAGCTCAAGTATTTTTTCAGGCGACACGGACAAGGCTTTCAGCGTGCTCAATGAGCTGTTGAGACAAAAGACCCCCGTAAATTCAATCATCGGTGCGCTGGGAAGTGCATATGTAAATCTCTACCGACTTAAGGTTGCACTCAATGCAGATAAGAATGTTTCCGATTTCAGCGAGGCATTCCAATACAAGGAAACACGCCATACCTTCGGGAAAATACTCCCCTTTGCCAAAGCCAGCAGACTTTCAGATATAAGAAAAGCACTCGATATCCTCCTTGAGGCTGACACAAAAAGCAAAAGCAGTAAAATTCAGGATGATATTCTTCTCACTGAACTTATTTCAAAACTTGCATCATTAAGGTGATATAATGCTCCATACCGATAAAGCAATAATAGTTGAAGGAAGATATGACAAAGCCCGTCTTTCGGGGGTAATCGATGCTCTTATTATAACGACCGACGGCTTCGGTATCTTCAATTCAAAGGAAAAGCAGACACTTATTAAAAAGCTTGCCCGTGAAAGAGGCATACTTATTCTGACAGATTCTGATGCAGCAGGCTTTAAGATCAGAAATTTTCTTAAAAATATTGCCCCCGCAGGCAGTGTTACTCATGCTTATATTCCCGATATATACGGAAAAGAAAAAAGAAAGGAGCTTCCCTCCAAGGAAGGAAAGCTCGGCGTTGAAGGAATCGATAATTCCCTTCTCGAAAAATCTCTCAGAGCCAGCGGACTGTTTTCGGAAAACGATACGCCACTTAATTCCCGCCCCATCAAAGCTTCCGACCTCTTTGAATTAGGACTTTCGGGAGGAGAAAACAGCACTGATAAAAGACGTCGGCTTCTTCAGTCAGCAGGACTGCCTGCAAGACTTACAGGTAAAAATCTCTTAGAGGTGCTCAACACTTTTTTTACCCTTGAAGAGCTGAAAAGCAAGGTGCAGGAACTTTTTTCCGATTGACATTTGCTTATACGTTTTATACAATTGATTAAGAGGTGATATAAAATGAACAGAAAAGCGAAAATACTGACTGCCGTAATATCGGTCATTGTGCTGCTTTCAGGCATAAGTCTCACGGTATTTTCCGTTGCAGGAGGTAAAAAGCCGACGGTTCAATCCGGCAGCTTCAGTAATACCGTTGCTGACAGAATAGAAATTACTGTGGAAAACACCGAGTTCGTTCTGAAAAAATCAAACAATAATACTGAAACCTTCACGCTTACTATGTTTATATCAGCAAAAAAAACTCAGCCCGATTTTTATGCCGTATTGGATAATATTGAACTGACATCTCTTGCATATGATAATATTGTTTATACTGCAAAAAGCAAGGCTGCAGAGAATAAAACCGTAAACAGCCTTCAGCTCACCTCAACAAACGGAAAAGCAGATATTTTCAGCTGGCAGACCGACATAACTCTTTCCGTTCTCGGCAAGGGAGTTTATAATGCTGCTCTTAAAATAAGCTACACCTCAGGAATCACAAAGGAAACCGCCCAGAGCAAATTTATGGAAATACCGATAAAAATCACTGTTGAATAACAACTATCCCCCTAAGCCTTTATACAAACGGCTAAGGGGGATTTTTCAGTTTTCAGATAAGTATTCAGATAATTCAAGCCATTCCATTTCCATTTCATCAATGGCAGAATTTATATTCTCAAGCTGCTTTGTAAGCTCCATTACCATTTCAAAATCCGAAGCTGTATCGGGAGATGAAAGAGTTTCATTCAGCTCATCACGCTTTTTCTGAGCATCCTCAAGCTCTGCTTCAAGCCGTGAAAACCGTGTTTTTTTCTTTCTCAATAAACTTTCAAGCTCTTTTCTCAGCTTATAGTCATTCACCTTCTTAGGCGCCTTTTCCTGCACGGCAACGGTTTCGTCAGCCATAAACTTCAGATAATCATCATAATTTCCCTCATATGAATTTATGATCTCACCACTGAAATAGAGAATCTTTGATGCTACGCGGTTCACAAAATATCTGTCATGGGAAACACAGAGAATCGTGCCGTCGTATTCCCTCAGCGCTTCCTCAAGCACCTCACGGGAATTGAAATCAAGATGATTTGTAGGCTCATCGAGAATAAGGAAATTGGGCTTTCTGAGAATAAGAATAAGAAGTGCAACTCTCGCTCTTTCTCCGCCCGAAAGGTCGCACATCAGCTTTTCAATATCATCATTTCTGAAATTGAATGCACCGAGATAGCCCCTGAGCTCTGAAATAGTCTTTGTAGGGAAACGGTCATAAAGCTCACCAAGAACCGTTTTTGATGACATCAGCGTTTTCTGAGTCTGCTCAAAATATCCGACACTGACATTATGCCCGAAGCGGGAGAAACCGTCATCCTTAGGAATCTTATTCATAATAAGTCCGAGAAGAGTGGTTTTTCCGCAGCCGTTAGGTCCTAAAACAAATACCTTTTCTCCCCTTCTTATGTCCATCTTCACTCCGCTGAAAAGCACCTTGCCGTCATATTCTTTTTTAAGATTATCGGCGATAAGCACCTCATCACCTGTTCTTACACATTCATCAAATCTTAATTTTACGGTCTTTTCCTTAGGCGGGATATCAGGCATACCTGCCTTTATTCTTTCAATCTGCTTTTCCTTGCTTGCTATTGTGATATAGTTTCTCTCCTGATTGAACTGCTTCTGCTGTTCAATCATTTTTTCTATACGCTTAATTTCAAGCTGTGCCTTTTCATATTCACGGCGGTCGCTTTCAAGACGGAGTTCCTTTGTTTTTATATAGGCTGAATATGAGCCCTTGCCCTGATAAAGCCTTCTGTTGGCAATTTCAAGTGTACGCGTTGTCGTTTTATCAAGAAAATAACGGTCATGGGAAACAATAATAACCGTGCTGCAGGCTTTCCCGATAAAATCCTCAAGCCATTCCACACTTTTTATATCGAGGTGGTTTGTTGGCTCATCAAGAAGCATAATATCGGGCTCACTGAGAAGCAGCTTGCCGAGACTGAGCTTTGTTCTCTGCCCGCCCGACAGTGCTGACACCGGAAGCCTTTCTTCTTCAGCAGAAAAGCCAAGCCCCATAAGACAGGAATGTGCTCTGTTTTTATATGTAAGCCCGCCCTTGTTCTGATATTCTTCGGTAAGGGCAGCCTGCATTTCTATATACTGAGTAACCTTTCCGTCGGTAAACTCTATTTTTCTGTTTACCTCTTCAAGCTCCTTTTCTATCTCAAAAAGCCTTGAAAAAACGGTGAGAAGCTCATCATAAACATTAAGCGTGCTGTCGGCACAGGCATGCTGTTCAACAAAGCCCACTTCGGTTGCAAATGCCTTTATCACTCTTCCGTCGGTAGGCTCAAGCTCTCCGCTCAAGGCCCTCAGAAGGGTAGTTTTTCCGCAGCCGTTTGAACCGATAAGACCTATTTTATCACCCTTTGCAACATCAAAGGTCGCATTTATTATAATGTCCCTCTGCGCAAAAGAAACACAGAGATTCTGACAGCTTATCAATGACATTTTTTACTTTTCCTTATGTTTCAGTTTTGAGAATACGAAGATTTCCCGTAACGGTATATTCACCCTTTGAGGCGGGAATGAATATACTTGAGCCCTTTTTAAGACTGATTTTTTCTTCTCCGCAGTTAATCTCTCCCTCACCGTCAAGGACAAGAAGAGAAATGAAGGACATTTCATCTGCAGTATCGGTATATGTGTTTTCGGTTTCAACAAGAATCATTCTGAAATAATCGCAACCTGTAAGATATGTAACTCTTGCTCCGCCTTCATTCTTTGCTTCTCCCTCCGGAGAAAAATCAACAGACATGGCCTTGAGATCCACAACATCAACAGCCTTTTTAACATGCAGCTCTCTGAGATTGCCGTTTTTGTCGCGTCTCATATAATCAAAAACCCTGTATGTGGAGTTTGAGCTTTGCTGAACCTCAGCAAGAAGAATACCTGCTCCGATAGCGTGAAGCATTCCGGAGGGAATGAAAACAACATCACCGGGCTTAACCTTAACTGCATTCATATCATCAAGCAGTGTACCGTTTGCGATAGCATCGGCAAATTCTTCTTTCGTCATGTCATGATTCACACCGTAAATCAGACTTGCATCATTTTCACAGTCAAGCACATACCATGCTTCTGTTTTTCCGTTTTCATTCTCAAATTCACGGGCATAAGCATCATCGGGATGCACCTGTACGGATAATTTATCACAGGCATCAATAATTTTGATAAGCACCGGAAAATCCGCCATATCCTTATTATTTGTACCGAGAACATCTTTCCCCTCAGCCTCAATTACCTCAATGAGAGTTTTTCCGTCATACTTTCCGCCTGTTACAAAGCTGGGGCCGTCCTTATGGCAGGATAGAAGCCATGCTTCGGCTGCATTATCGCCGTCGGTTTCAAAGCCGTAGTCGTCTATAAGCTTTCTTCCGCCCCATATAGTTTCCTTGAGAGTGGGATAAAGTGACAATATTTCCATAATAACAGTTCGGACAATGAAGAGTCCGTCCTTTCTTTTTTTGATTATAATAGAAGATTATATCAAATCACACCGCTTTAGTCAATTATCAGCATTCATCGATTTTGCATCCTTCATATGCTTTTTTGTCCTTTTGCCACAGTGTGCAGAGAATCTTATTCCTGCAGCCTCCGCAATTATTGCATTCTCTGAGATTTGTGCAGACAGTTTTCCTTTTTCCGTTATGAAAAACAATTTCTTCCATTATGATATTTTTCTCCTTCACAAAGCAATATTGCTCATAAGTTTTAGAATGCTTATCCATAATTAATCTCACCTCATTATAATTATAGTACAGAAAAAGAAAAAAAATAAACCAAAACAGTCTTTTGTAAAGCTCATAACAATATTTATTTTTTCATATAAATTAACATATCCCGAACACTTTGTAATAATTTTCTTAAGGTGTCAGTTTATGATTTTTTACTCTTCATTGATATTATGCGCACTGGTAACAGGATTATTTATCATAAAAAAATTACCGCGCACGTATGGGCTGCTTTGTCCTCTGCAAGGTATTGCGGCACTTCTTGCGGCGGATGTATTACTATCCCTGTATTCTCAGAATATGCCCCTCAATACTTACACTTTGGCTGTATCTGCCTTCGGAGGCATCCCCGGTGTGGTACTGCTCATTCTTCTCAAGACCTTTTACGGATAAAAGAAAAAACTCCCCGTGATTATTCATCACGGGGAGCGAAACTATCGGATAATCGAATTATTCGTTGATAGCGATAACAACGCCTGAACCAACAGTACGGCCGCCTTCACGGATAGCGAAACGAAGACCTACTTCGATAGCGATGGGAGTGATAAGTTCAACGTCCATATCAACGTTGTCACCGGGCATACACATTTCTGTTCCTTCGGGAAGAGAGATAACGCCTGTAACGTCAGTTGTTCTGAAGTAGAACTGGGGACGATAGTTGTTGAAGAAAGGAGTATGTCTGCCGCCTTCATCCTTGTTAAGAACGTAAACCTGGCCCTTGAACTTTGTGTGGGGCTGGATTGAACCGGGCTTAGCAAGAACCTGGCCTCTTTCGATTTCTGTTCTCTGAACACCACGAAGAAGACAACCGATGTTATCGCCTGCTTCTGCATAGTCGAGGATCTTTCTGAACATTTCGATACCTGTGCAAACAACTTTTCTCTTTTCGTCTGTAAGACCAACGATTTCAACTTCTGCACCTGTGTTGAGCTGACCTCTTTCAACTCTACCTGTAGCAACAGTACCACGGCCTGTGATTGTGAAAACGTCTTCAACAGGCATAAGGAATGCAAGGTCTGCAGTTCTTTCGGGAGTGGGAATGTAGCTGTCAACAGCATCCATAAGCTCCATGATGCAAGCAACTTCGGGAGCGCCCATATCGGAACCGGCATATTCGAGAGCCTTAAGAGCTGAACCCTTGATGATGGGTGTATCATCGCCGGGGAATTCATACTCAGAAAGAGTTTCTCTGATTTCCATTTCAACGAGTTCGAGAAGTTCTTCGTCGTCAACCTGGTCACACTTGTTCATGAATACTACGATGTAGGGAACGCCAACCTGACGAGCAAGAAGGAGATGTTCCTTTGTCTGAGCCATGGGGCCGTCTGTAGCAGCAATAACAAGGATAGCGCCGTCCATCTGAGCAGCACCGGTGATCATGTTCTTGATATAGTCAGCATGGCCGGGGCAGTCAACGTGAGCGTAGTGACGTGTTTCTGTCTCATATTCAACGTGAGCAGTATTGATCGTGATACCACGAGCTCTTTCTTCGGGAGCCTTGTCGATGTTAGCGTAGTCCATGAATTCTGCGCCGCCCTTCATAGCGAGGGTCTTTGTGATAGCAGCAGTAAGAGTTGTCTTACCATGGTCAACGTGACCGATTGTACCAATGTTTACATGGGGCTTGGTTCTTTCAAATTTAGCTTTTGCCATGAGAATGTAACCTCCTGATTTGTATTAATAATCAATAGCGATTGTTATTGTAACAAACATCTTGCAAAAATGCAAGTGTTTAATGAGATTTATTAAAAAAACTCATTATTTTTTGCAGATTCCTTCAGCAATGCTCTTGGGAACCTGAGCATAGTGGCTGGGCTCCATTACATACTGACCTCTGCCCTGTGTCTTGGAACGAAGGTCTGTAGCATAACCGAACATTGAAGAAAGGGGTACGTCTGCATTTATCTGAGTTGCACCGTTACGGACTTCCTGATCACGGATCATACCGCGGCGGGAGTTGATATCACCGATAACTGTTCCGAGATAATCATCGGGAACGGTAACAGCGATCTTCATGATGGGCTCCATAAGAACGGGAGCTGCCTTCTGCATAGCATCCTTGAAAGCCATTGAGCCTGCAAGCTTGAAAGCCATTTCAGAGGAGTCAACCTCGTGATAGGATCCGTCATAAAGAGTAACCTTAACGTCAACTACAGCATAGCCTGCAAGAACACCGTTTGAAAGTGCACCCTTGACACCTGCTTCAACTGCGGGGATGTATTCCTTGGGAACAGCACCGCCGACAACTTCATTGCAGAATTCAAAGCCCTTTTCGGGATTGGGCTCAATACGGATCTTAACGTGACCGTACTGACCGTGACCGCCGGACTGACGGGCGAACTTTGTATCGGATTCAGCATTCTTTGTAATTGTTTCTCTGTAAGCAACCTGAGGTGCACCAACGTTTGCTTCTACCTTGAATTCGCGGAGCATTCTGTCTACGATGATTTCAAGATGTAATTCACCCATACCTGCAATGATGGTCTGGCCTGTTTCTTCGTCGGTGTAGAACTTGAAGGTAGGATCTTCTTCAGCGAGCTTCATAAGAGCAATACCCATCTTTTCCTGACCTGCTTTGGTCTTGGGTTCAACGGCAACTCTGATAACGGGCTCGGGGAATTCCATCTGTTCAAGAATAATAGGATGCTTTTCATCACAAAGGGTGTCACCTGTGGTTGTATTCTTAACACCAACGACAGCACAGATATCACCGCAGTAGCACTGATCGAGGTCAGCTCTGTGGTTAGCGTGCATCTGAAGAATACGGCCGAGTCTTTCGTTCTTACCCTTTGTTGAGTTATATGCCTGGGTACCGGCAACAGCGATACCTGAGTAAACTCTTGTGAAGCAGAGCTTTCCTACGAAGGGGTCTGTAGCAATCTTGAAAGCAAGAGCTGCCAAGGGTGCATTGTCAGATACTTCGCGTTCTACTTCGTCACCTGTGTCGGGATCGATACCCTTAACGGCACCGACATCGAGGGGTGAAGGCATATAGTCGATAACTGCGTCAAGAAGCTTCTGAACACCGCGGTTACGGTATGATGTGCCGCATACAACGGGAACCATTTCGTTTGCAAGTGTTGCTTTTCTGATGCAGTCTTTGATTTCCTGGATATCAAGATCTCCTGTTTCGAGATACTTCTCAAGGAGCTCTTCATCCTGTTCTGCAACATGTTCGAGGAGCTCTGCACGGTATGTGTCTGCAAGCTCTCTCATATCTTCGGGAATGTCAACAATTTCGGTCTTGAGACCTTCTTTGTCGTCATACATGGTTGCATTCATTTCTACGAGGTCAATAATGCCCTTGAAATCAGCTTCTGCGCCGATGGGAAGCTGAATCGGAACAGCATTACATTTAAGTCTGTCCTTCATCATAGCCACAACATTGTAGAAATTTGCACCCATAATGTCCATCTTGTTGACATATACCATTCTGGGAACACGGTATTTATCTGCCTGACGCCATACAGTTTCAGACTGAGGCTCAACACCGCCCTTTGCACAAAGAACTGTAACGGAGCCGTCAAGAACTCTGAGTGAACGTTCAACCTCTACTGTGAAGTCAACGTGACCGGGAGTGTCAATGATATTTACGCGGTGACCCTTCCAGAAACAAGTAGTAGCAGCAGAAGTAATTGTAATACCTCTTTCCTGCTCCTGAGCCATCCAGTCCATTGTTGCAGCACCGTCATGTGTTTCACCAAGCTTGTGATTAATACCGGTGTAGAAAAGGATTCTTTCTGTAGTAGTGGTCTTACCGGCGTCAATATGAGCCATAATACCGATATTTCTTGTTAATTCAAGTGATACCTGTCTGGGCATAATGTCCTCCATAAAAAATCTACAAGATTAAACTTAATTGGTGTAAAATTACCAACGGAAATGAGAGAAAGCCTTGTTAGCTTCAGCCATCTTATGAGTGTCTTCACGCTTCTTGAATGCTGAACCTGTTTCGTTAACAGCATCCATGATTTCGTTGGCAAGTCTTTCCTTCATTGTTCTTTCTCCACGGTTTCTTGCGTAGAGAGTAATCCATCTGAGACCGAGAGTCTGTCTTCTCTCGGGACGAACCTCCATGGGTACCTGGTAGGTAGAACCACCTACACGGCGAGCCTTAACTTCGAGTAAGGGCATAACATTTTCCATAGCTGCCTCGAAAACTTCGAGGGGTTCTTTTCCTGTTTTTTCTCTGATGATGTCAAAAGCGTCGTAAACAATTTTCTGTGCAACACCTTTTTTGCCATCATACATAACACTGTTGATAAGACGTGTTACGAGTTTTGAGTTGTAAAGCGGATCGGGCAAAACATCACGTTTTGCTATATTGCCTCTTCTTGGCACTTCGCTTCCCTCCTTCATAGTAATGATATCATAGGTACTCGAGTGACAAATTCCCGCGGCGCCAATGAAGCCATATACCGCTTTAAGCGTATATATATAAACTTACATTGGTGAATAAATTCAACCTGCAAGAAGATTTTGTCCTGATCGATGTGAAAGCGGCTTATTATTTCTTAGCCTTTGCTTTCTTTGTTCCGTACTTGGAACGGCTCTGCATTCTTCCGTTAACACCCTGAGCGTCAAGTGTTCCGCGGATGATGTGGTAACGTACACCGGGAAGGTCTTTAACTCTTCCGCCTCTTATAAGAACAACTGAGTGCTCCTGAAGATTGTGTCCGACACCGGGGATGTAAGCAGAAACTTCAATGCCGTTTGTAAGACGTACTCTGGCAAGCTTTCTGAGAGCTGAATTAGGCTTCTTAGGTGTATCAGTCTTAACAACTGTACATACGCCTCTCTTCTGGGGAGAAGTGTGGTCGGTCATAATGTTCTTGTGTGAATTAAGACCTTTACCGAGAGCGGGAGCCTTAGACTTCTTCTCAAGTGACTTTCTGCTGTTACGAACAAGCTGGTTAAAGGTTGGCAAGTCGTGCACCTCCTTGAAATAATAATATATCAAAAGGGGAAATGCCGTACGACATCTCCCCTGCTGACCGAAATAACATCGCACAGTTGATAATTTTAACACTAAAGGTACCTGTTTGTCAACACCTTTTACAAAGAAAATACTTAATTTTCGTTCAAATTATCCAAACTATATTCTGAATCTGCTATTTCCTCAATATTTTTTTCTATTTCAACGTTGGAATAACATCTCATACCCGTACCGGAAGGAAGAAGTTTACCGATAATAACGTTTTCCTTAAGACCGATAAGGGGATCGACCTTGCCCTTGATAGCGGCATCCGTAAGAACTCTTGTTGTTTCCTGGAAGGATGCAGCTGAAAGGAAGGAGTCTGTTGCAAGAGAAGCCTTTGTGATACCGAGAAGAACGGGCTCACAGGTTGCTTCCATAGCTACTGAGCCTTCTGCTTCAGCCTTTCTTCTTGCTTCGGCATTTGCTTTCTTGAATTCGCTCTTTTCAATAGTTGCACCGGGAAGAAGATCCGTCATACCGGATTCAGCAACCTTTACCTTGCGCATCATCTGACGGACGATAACCTCAATGTGCTTATCGTTAACGTCAACACCCTGTGTACGGTAGGTTCTCTGAACTTCACGGATAAGGTAATTATGAACAGCCTCAACACCGAGAATTTCAAGCACGTCATGGGGATTTACACTGCCTTCGGTAAGCTCCTGACCCTTGACAACGGTGTCACCCTCCTGAACGGTTCTTCTGTAGCCGTAAGGAATGGTGTATTCTTCTCTGCCGTCTTCACCTGTAACAACTATGTTCTGAGCACCCTTCTTGCCTTCTGCATAAGAAACAGTACCGGCAATCTTTGTAAGGATAGCAAGAGTCTTGGGCTTTCTTGCTTCGAAGAGCTCTTCAACTCTGGGAAGACCCTGTGTAATATCGGCTGTGGTAGTAACACCACCGGTGTGGAAGGTTCTCATGGTAAGCTGTGTACCGGGCTCACCGATGGACTGAGCAGCAATAATACCTACTGCTTCACCGATGGAAACTGAGCGGCCTGTTGCAAGGTTGCGGCCGTAGCATCTTCTGCACACACCCTGAGCAGCATCGCAGGTAAGAAGCGAACGGATAGTAACCTTTGAGAAGCCTGCGTCAACTATCTTCTTTGCATCTGCCTCTGTGAGCATATGATCCTTATCCATAACAAGGTTATTGTTTTCGTCAAAGAGATCATTAAGAAGATATCTGCCGGTAAGTCTTTCAACAAGACCTTCGATGATGTTGTCCTCATCACCGTAGATATCAGAAACCTCAAGTCCTTCTGTGCATCCGCAGTCGTCCTCACGGATAATAACCTCCTGTGAAACGTCAACAAGACGGCGGGTAAGGTAACCTGAGTCAGCGGTACGAAGAGCTGTATCGGCAAGACCTTTACGTGCACCACGGGAAGAAATGAAGTATTCGATGATATTAAGTCCTTCTCTGTAGTTGGACTTGATGGGAATTTCGATAGTCTGACCGGATGTGTTAGCAATAAGTCCTCGCATACCGGCAAGCTGGTTCAGCTGTGAAGCACTGCCTCGGGCACCGGAGTGGATCATCATATGAATGGGGTTGCCTGCTGTGTCAAGATTATTCTTAAGCTCAGCAGAAACCTTGTTTGTGCATTCTGTCCACACCTTGATCACTGCTGTGGAACGGTCTGTATCACTGTAAAGACCGCGGCGGTAATATTTCATGATCTCGTCGATCTTTGCCTGTGCTTCATCAAGATATTCTTTCTTCTTTTCGGGGATAATAGCATCAAATACGGAAACAGTGATACCGCTTCTGGTTGAATACTTATATCCCTGATTCTTGATCTTATCAAGAACGTCGGCAGCAATGTTTGTGCCGTGCACTGCAATACACTTTTCAATTATCTTTCCGAGGCTCTTCTTTTCAACAAGGAAGTCTACTTCAAGAGCAACCATGCTTTCGGGATCGGAGGGATCTCTCTTTACAAAGCCGAGATCCTGAGGAACGGGATGGTTGAAGATAACTCTGCCGAGAGTGGTGGAAACAAGAGCTGTGTATTCTTTTCCGTCAACAACCTTTGTCATACGGATCTTAATGGGAGCGTGAAGACCGAGATCGCCTTCATCATATGCCATAACAGCTTCGTTTTCATCTTTATATACATGACCTGAGCCGGGCTCGTTCTCTCTTACTGTTGTAAGATAGTAGGAACCGAGAACCATGTCCTGTGTAGGAACGGTAACGGGCTTTCCGTCTGAGGGCTTGAGAAGGTTATTGGCAGCAAGCATAAGGAATCTTGCTTCTGCCTGTGCTTCTGCGGAAAGGGGTACGTGAACAGCCATCTGGTCGCCGTCGAAGTCGGCGTTGAAGGCGGTACATACAAGAGGATGAAGCTTGATAGCTCTGCCTTCTACAAGGATGGGCTCGAATGCCTGAATACCGAGTCTGTGAAGAGTAGGAGCACGGTTAAGCATTACGGGGTGATCCTTGATAACAATTTCAAGAGCATCCCATACCTCGGGACCTGCCTTGTCAACCATCTTTCTTGCATTCTTGATATTCTTTGAGATATCAAGATCAACAAGACGCTTCATTACAAAGGGCTTGAAGAGCTCAAGTGCCATTTCCTTGGGAAGACCGCACTGATAGATCTTAAGCTCGGGACCGACAACGATAACCGAACGTCCTGAATAGTCAACACGCTTACCGAGAAGGTTCTGACGGAAGCGTCCCTGCTTACCCTTGAGCATATCGGAAAGTGACTTGAGGGGTCTGTTGTTGGGACCTGTAACGGGACGGCCTCTTCTGCCGTTATCTATAAGAGGGTCAACAGCCTCCTGAAGCATTCTCTTTTCATTTCTTATAATGATCTCGGGAGAGCCGAGCTCAATAAGCTTCTTAAGTCTGTTGTTTCTGTTGATAACTCTTCTGTAAAGGTCATTAAGGTCACTTGTTGCGAAACGTCCGCCGTCAAGCTGAACCATGGGACGGATATCCGGAGGAATTACCGGAACAACGTCAAGGATCATCCATTCGGGGCGGTTGCCTGAAGCACGGAAGGCTTCAACAACCTCAAGACGCTTGAGAAGACGGGTCTTCTTCTGACCTACTGCTGTTTCAAGCTCAGTTCTGAGCTCTTCAGCAAGCTTTTCAACATCGATTTCAGCAAGAAGCTCCTTGATAGCCTCTGCACCCATCTTTGCGGTGAATGCATCTGCATCATACTTTTCTACATGATAATCATAGTCCTTATCGGAAATGATCTGATACTTCTGAAGCTCAGTTTCACCGCCGTCGATAACTATATACTTTGCATAGTAGAGAACCTTGTCAAGGTCACGGGGTGATATATCAAGCATAAGACCGATTCTTGAGGGAATGCCCTTGAAGTACCAGATATGTGATACGGGGCAGGCAAGCTCGATATGTCCCATTCTTTCACGGCGTACCTTTGCCTTGGTGATCTTAACACCGCAGCGTTCACAGGTTTTGCCTTTATAACGGATTCTTTTATATTTACCGCAGTGACACTCCCAGTCCTTTGTGGGTCCGAAGATCTTTTCGCAGAAAAGACCGTCCTTTTCGGGCTTGAGTGTTCTGTAGTTGATTGTTTCAGGCTTTTTTACTTCACCGTATGACCACTCACGGATCTTATCGGGAGAAGCAAGGCCGACTTTTATGGACTCAAAATTGAGTTCATTGTAGTTTTCTTCTGTATATCTTTTAACAGTTACTGCACCTTCGCTCATTTATCAGCAGCTCCTTCTTATTAGTTTAATCAGAATTCTTCGCTTTCGTAATCGTCGGGCATAAATGAACCGCTGTCGCCGAAATCAAATGCTTCATCCTCAAAGCCGAGATCGAAATCGCCTGAAACGGTAAACAGATCGTCATCGCCGTCTGCAGATTCAATACCGTAGCCTGCTGCATTTTCAGCATCATTGACAGTTTCAAATTCTTCGCCGGGTACGAAGGTAACATCTTCAGTATCATCAAAGTCCTGCTTGAGGTCAATTTCGATACCCTCATCGTCAAACACGGAAACATCAAGTGCAAGAGACTGAAGCTCCTTGACAAGAACCTTGAAGCTTTCGGGAATACCGGGTTTGGGAACATTGAGTCCCTTTACAATTGCTTCATAGGTCTTTACACGTCCTACAACGTCGTCAGACTTGACAGTAAGAATTTCCTGAAGAGTATATGCTGCACCGTATGCTTCAAGTGCCCAAACTTCCATTTCACCGAAACGCTGGCCGCCGAACTGAGCCTTACCGCCCAGAGGCTGCTGTGTAACAAGGGAGTAGGGACCTGTTGAACGTGCATGGATCTTATCATCTACGAGATGGTGGAGCTTGAGGAAGTACATAACGCCGACAGTTACGGGGTTATCAAACTTCTGACCGGTTCTGCCGTCGTAAAGATCAACCTTACCGTCCTCGCGGAGTCCTGCTTCTCTGAGAGCTTCAACGATATCATGCTCGTGAGCGCCGTCGAAAACAGGTGTCATGATCTTCCAGCCGAGCTCTCTGCAGGCACGGCCGAGATGAACCTCAAGAACCTGTCCTATGTTCATTCGGGAAGGAACACCGAGGGGATTAAGAACGATATCAAGAGGAGTACCGTCTGCAAGGAAGGGCATATCCTCCTGAGGAAGAATTCTTGAAACAACACCCTTATTACCGTGACGGCCTGCCATCTTATCGCCTACGGATATCTTTCTCTTCTGAGCGATATAGCAGCGTACAACCTTGTTTACACCGGGGCTGAGCTCGTCGCTGTTTGCTCTTGTATATACTTCAACATCCACAACGATACCGTATGCACCGTGGGGAACCTTAAGTGATGTATCTCTTACTTCTCTTGCCTTTTCGCCGAAGATTGCACGCAGCAGTCTTTCTTCTGCGGTAAGCTCAGTTTCACCCTTGGGTGTAACCTTACCTACAAGGATATCGCCGGAGCGTACCTCTGCACCTACACGGATAATACCTTCTTCATCAAGGTCTTTGAGAGCATCGTCGCCTACGTTGGGAATATCTCTTGTTATTTCTTCCGGTCCGAGCTTTGTTTCTCTTGCTTCGATTTCATACTTTTCAATATGAATTGAAGTGTAAACGTCGTCACGGACAATCTTTTCGTTTATAAGAACGGCGTCTTCGTAGTTATAGCCTTCCCAGGTCATAAAGCCGATGAGGGCATTCTTACCGAGGGATATCTCACCGCCGTTTGTTGCGGGACCGTCGGCAATAACCTCGCCTGCCTCAAGCTTGTCGCCTACGCTGACAATGGGACGCTGATTGATACAAGTGCCCTGGTTGGAGCGCATAAACTTGAGAAGCTCATAGGTATCGATGCTGCCGTCTTCTGCAGTAACCTCAACACTGTCGGCGGAAACTCTTGTTACGGTACCTGCTCTTGAGCAGAGCACGCATACACCTGAGTCGCAGGCGGACTTATATTCCATACCTGTTCCGACTATGGGAGATTCTGTTTTAAGAAGGGGCACTGCCTGACGCTGCATGTTTGCACCCATCAGTGCTCGGTTTGCGTCGTCGTTTTCAAGGAAGGGAATCATAGCAGTAGCAACGGAAACAACCATTCTGGGCGAAACGTCCATATAGTCTGCCTGATTATTGTCGATTTCGAGGAATTCGTCTCTGTAACGGACAATAACTCTTTCGTTGGCAAAGAAGCCGTCCTCAGTAAGGGGCTCGTTTGCCTGTGCTACTTTGTATTCGTCTTCCACATCGGCAGTCATATATTCAACCTCGTCAAGAACCTTACCTGTTGCCTTATCAACCTTACGGAAGGGAGCTTCGATAAAGCCGTACTTGTTGATTCTTGCGAATGTTGCAAGTGAAGAAATAAGTCCGATGTTGGGACCTTCGGGAGATTCGATGGGACACATTCTTCCGTAGTGGCTGTAGTGAACGTCTCGGACTTCGAAGCCTGCACGGTCTCTGGAAAGACCGCCGGGGCCGAGGGCTGAAAGACGGCGCTTATGAGTAAGCTCTGCAAGGGGGTTTGCCTGGTCCATGAACTGTGAAAGAGGAGATGAACCGAAGAATTCCTTCACTACTGCAAGAACGGGTCTGATATTTATAAGAGACTGAGGAGTTATCTTATCCATTTCCTGTGTGTGGATGGACATTCTTTCACGGACAACTCTTTCAAGTCTTGTGAAGCCTATACGGAACTGATTCTGGAGAAGCTCACCAACGGAACGGATACGGCGGTTGCCGAGATGGTCGATATCGTCAAGCGATCCGATGTTGTGTGCTGCACAGTTGAGATAGTTTATTGATGCGAGAATATCGCTGATAGTTATATGCTTGGGAATAAGGTCATCGCACTTTTCGGTAAGAAGCTCGCTGAGTGCCTCCTTGTCGCCTGCTGCTTCATCAAGGATATCCATAAGAACCTTGAAGTTGACCTTTTCATTGATGCCGAGCTCTTCAAGCTCTTCTACGGTGAATTCGGGAAGGAATTCATAGGGCTCTACCATGCCGTTTGAAATAACCTTTACCTCTACACCCTCAACATCAACATAAGCTACACTTACACCTGCCTGCTCGATTTCAAAGGCAAGCTCCTTTGTAACCTTTGTGCCTGCTTCAGCAATTATCTCTCCTGTAACAAGAGATGCTACGGGCTGAGCGAGTACCTGATAGCGGAGTCTGTCTGAAATTGCAAGCTTTTTATTATACTTATATCTGCCGACTCTGGAGAGATCATAACGGTGCTCATCAAAGAAAAGACCGCTAAGGTGAGACTGAGCAGTTTCAAGCGTGGGGGGTTCGCCGGGACGAAGCTTCTTGTAAACCTCGATAAGAGCCTCTTCCGAATTCTGTGTAGGATCCTTTTCAAGAGTTGCAAGAATCCTTTCATCGGCACCGAAGAAATCAGTGATCTCTGTATTGGAGCCGAGTCCCAATGCTCTGATAAGAGTGGTTACGGGAAGTTTTCTGTTCTTATCTATTCTTACATAGAATATATTATTCTGATCTGTTTCATATTCAAGCCATGCACCGCGGTTGGGGATAATGGTTGAAGTAAAAAGCTTCTTACCGGTTTTATCACGGGTCATATCGAAATAAACACCGGGAGAACGAACAAGCTGTGAAATAATAACACGTTCGGCACCGTTGATAACAAAAGTACCGCTGTCGGTCATTTTGGGGAAATCACCCATATAGATTTCATTTATCTTGATTTCTCCTGTCTCCTTATTGAGAAGACGGGCAGTAACCATAAGACGGACTGCATATGTTGCATCACGCTCTTTACATTCTTTAACAGAATATTTGGGCGTTTTTTCCATACGGTAATCAATGAAATCAAGAACCAGATTACCTGTGTAGTCTGTAATTTCATCAATGTCTCTGAACACCTCTCTGAGACCTACATCGAGAAACCAATTATATGAGTTTTTCTGTACCTCGATAAGATTAGGCATCTCCATTACCTCATTGATCTTGGCAAAACTCATACGGGTATTTCTGCCCAGCTTTACGGGTTTCACATTCACCATGCGCTCATCACTCCGTTCTTTTAATATCCGAAATAGCAAAACAAAAAATGTGAAAATACACAAAATCCACACTTGACTTTTACGTCATTTTAGGTTATAGTAATATTCGTAAAAATTAGCAGAGGATATGTGTATCCATTATAATGCAGTATACTATGTTACATCAAAGTTCGGATAATGTCAAGAGATATTTCCGAATATTTTTTTTATTTTTAAAGGTTTTTTTCTTTATTGCCGCATGCCCTGTTTTCCGGAATAAGCTTTAAGCATTATCTCTCTTCATTCACTTCCCTGCCTGCCGGTACATCAATCATATTTTTTCTCCCGGGCTCATATATCTTTAATGATAATGCTCACGGGAGGAATCTTTTCTTGAATACTTACTCAGAAGAAAGAGCAGTTGAGCTCGGTGAATATATCGTAAATAACAAAGCGACCGTAAGAGCGGCAGCAAAAGTTTTCGGAATATCAAAATCCACCGTGCATACGGATGTGACAGACAGACTGAAAAACACGGACCCGGCACTTTATTACCGGGTAAGAGAGGTACTTGATATAAACAAGGCACAAAGGCACCTGAGAGGCGGACTTGCGACAAAAGAAAAATATCTCAGGGAAAAAGTAAAAACAGGATAATTGACACAACAAAAAAACTCCTGTATAATGAAAGAAATTTCATTTACGGGAGTAAGCTTATGTTCGAGAATTTCAAAAAGAAGAGAGAAGAAAAAAAGAAAAAGAAGAAAACACCCCCGGAGATAATGCAGTCCCTCAAGGCAAACGGTGTTGAAATAGAAGCAATCAATTTTTCCCTCAACAAAAACCCCGACGGCACCCCCCGTCTTGAAGTAAGAACCAGAGATGTGTGCGAGGCACTTCACTATGAGCATATAGACTTTGAGCTGAGAACCTCCCTCAAGCTTCTTAAGGTGGGAGGCAAATTCAAGGAAGCCATAAACGAAAAACGCTTCAAGCTCTATGTTTTCGATGTGGATGAGTTCAATCAGTTTTTTATATAAAATTTTTTATCAGAAAGCCCCCGGGACCTCACCATGGACTGCTCCAATTTGTGCGGACAGTACAAAAACACCCCCCGGTGGTAGAAAATATTAAATTTTAAGCGACATACTGACTTCGTTTTTCATGCGGAGTCAGTTTTGTTTTTAATTGGATTCTTTCATTGTTGTAAAAATG
>JAZNSD010000131.1:0-63338 GCA_045591055.1 Acutalibacteraceae bacterium
TCGCCGAGGGAAGTTTACTTCCCGTTCGGCGGGACATATAATCTTTTTACTTTATAGGAAGGAATTTCCTATAAAGTAAAAAAGCATTCTGCTTCAACCCCCCGTCCCCCAATCTTGGGGGCTGTAGGTGTTTCTTGTTCAATAAGCTTGCGTCATTCAATGAGCCCGCAGGCGAATTATAAGCTAAATTGCTCACAACGCGAGCAATTTCCTATATAATAAAAAATAACCGCGGCGATTGAAGTTATCGCAGCGGTTATTTGCATTACTTAGTTTTCTTTTCGTTTTCCCTGATTTTTCCGTATGCTTCCTTTACGGCATAATATGAGGGCTTGGGCTTGCGGTTTACGTCTACAAGTCCCCACAAGGTTTCGGTAGGACAGTCTGTCTGACCGCAATAGCCGCAGCGGTCAAAATCCGAATAACAATAAATTATAAGTCCGCACATAAACGGAAGCTTATAAAGGCGGTTTATAACATTCTTAAAGAATTTTGCCTGTCCCTCGGGAGTGTGAGGCATTCCGGGAATTACCGTAATACGGGGCAGCTCTTTATAAAGATGATTTGTCATATCTCCCGAGAACATAAAGCTTTCGGTCACCTTCTTATCCTCTCCGCACACATACTTCACATGTCCTTTGAAATGAGGAGGAAGAGCATCCACAAACTTCATGATATCCTTTTTTGCCTCTTTTTCATTATTGAAGCCATAGGACTTAAGTATTTCATCCTTATCCTTGCGGCTTTTAGGTTTTCCGCCGCCGATATATCCGAATTCCTGCATAATAATGGGTTTACGTGTGAATGCCCAGAGATATCTTACCATGACATCGAAAAGCCAGGCAAATCCGGGAAGAGAGAAGAAGCAGCCGAGATACATATCCATACCCACATAGTCGCAATACTGAAGGTACGGCTTCATACCGAGGTGCAAATCCACCTGAGGTCCTGCACAGTTATAACCGATAACACAGTTTCCTCTCAGGGGATACATTTCTTCCATCTGAATTCCGAGAAATCGTATGCATTCCTTCATATTATAAGGAATCATAAAACGGGGCATTCCCAGCTCATTTGCAATCTGAAGACCGCCTACAAGGTCCTTTACGTCGTTTATAATAAACCGGGATACTTCTCTTAATTTTTCTTCTCCGCCCTCTTCACGTATATCAATACCGTGCTCGAAATATTCGTTGGGAAGAGGAGTAATACCCATAACCTTTATACCCTGCTCAGCATAGCGGCGGCACCTATTCTTAAACTCGGTATATCTTTCACTCACACTGCCGTCCTTCATAAAGGGAGCGGGGAGAGATTCGCGCACCCATTCAATATTTGCGCCTCTGAGAAGCTCATACCCCTCATCCGCTGAAGAGACACCGCAGATAAAGCCTGTTTTTTCTTTGAATGCCTTTGTTTCTTGTGAAGAAGCTTTTATAAAATATGATTTTATAATATTAGAGGGGAGGTATTTTATACAGTTTATTATCTGATCCTTCAAAAAATCATCCATAGCTTTCTCCTTATCTGTATATCACAAAAGCCGGCTTAGCAATTGCTATAGCCGGCTCTGATTATTGAGATTAACTTATGCTGTTGCGCCGGGGTTACCTAAACCGAGGAAACCGAAAAGCTCTGCGAAGAAAGCAGAAATCATTTCAAATACGTTTCTGATCATATCAAGAATGTCGCCAACCATAAGAAGGGTTTCATTCTTAACAACGCCTACAACATAGATTGTATGCTCACCCTTAACTTCATCAATGTGATAATATCCGTATTCATCAGTCTTAGCGGGAGCAATATCCTTGAGAAGTGTGGATGTGTCAAGGTCTGTCCATCCGTATCCGTTATAGATATATACTTCGTATGCAGACATATCATATTCGGGATCGATCTCAACCTTGAAGGAGAAGGACTGACCGTACTTAAGCTTTACGGTTTCGCCGTCAGCACTCTGCTCGCCTTCACGGCCGTATACTGTGTAGCCTTCGCCTGTGGGAAGATAGATATTGAAGGTATTGAGGAAGTCGTTATCATTTGTCCACTTTGAGTAGGTGATATCACCTGATGTGGTAAGAAGAGTATGATGTGAGCCCTGTGTGAAGGGAACGCCTACACCGTTGAAGTATACATTCATAAGAGAATCGTCAAACTTATCATATGTAAGGTCGGGTTCAACGATATCAGCCTTGATGTAGATATACTGATTGAGGGGAGCCATAATGGAGCCGCCGGCTGCAGAAACATTGTTGAACACAACTGTGCCCTGCTGATCCTCATAGATGTTTCCGTTTTCGGATGAGCCGTAGGAAACATTGATTTTTGCCTTGCCGTCTTTGCCTACAAGACCTGATGTTATATCAAGTGCAGGGAAACGGATTTCGCAAAGAGCTGAGCCTGTGCCGTTTACTGTAACGTTTGAAGCACCGTAAAGGAAGCCTTCTACGAAGAAATTACCGCCGTCAAGCACAACGAGCTGACCGAGAACGTTAAGCTTTCCGCCTTCAGCAACTCTGAGTGTTGCACCTGTGGGAATATAAAGAGTGATGTCTGAAGGAACTGTCATGGTAACACCGTTATCAATTATATAAGTATTACCTGAAACAAGCTGATTTGATGCTGTGAAGTTTGCATTTGCAGAATAAGTGATCTGCTCTGCTGCATTTGCTGCAAAGGGTACACAGCAAAGAAGCATTACAACACTTAAAATGATTGCCAATGTCTTTTTCATATTTATTGCCTCCTGTGAGTAATTCGGACAAAGTCCATATATGCACTATGATTATATAATAAAAATCATTTAAAGTCAACACAGTAAGCAATCAAACACTTGCGGAAACAGTAGAAAAATAATACGGCTTTTTTGTGCATTTTACTGTTTTATATTGCATAATTTTTGCTCAGATGTTATTATTTTATTAATAAGTCAGCAAAGGAGAATTAAAATGAGCATTAAGGCAACACTTTGTTCATCTCTCGTTAAAATCTTCAGAAATACAGAGTTCAGCAGTAATTTTTCAGAGCTTTCCCTGCTGCACGGTGAAAAGGGTAATTTTCAGGTGATTGTGAATACCGACACCGACTGCAGAATAAAGGTTTATACTGACCTCGGCGGTGCTTCGGTTTATGAAGTAAAAGAAATATATTCCCGCAAGGCTATAGATAAAGAAAACTGCGGTGATACTCTTCTTGAAAACGGCGGTGATTCAGGCTACTATCCCGATCTTCTCGATATTCCCGAAGAGAGCACTCTTGTTGAAAAAGGAAGCAACAAGGTATTCTGGATTCACATTGATTCTTCTGCTCTTACCCCCGGCAGCCACAAGGCTGAGGTTTTCGTTGAAAGCGAAAATGAAAAAATAATGCTTACGGCAGATATCAACATCAGAGAAACAAAACTGCCCCCTCAGAAGCTTATTCATATAAACTGGTTTCATTCCGACTGCCTTGCTTCTTATTATAAAGTACCGGTATTCAGTGAGGAATACTGGAGAATTACGGAAAATTTTGTTAAAAATGCAGTTTCCCACGGGGTCAACTGTATTTTCACTCCCCTTTTCACTCCCCCTCTTGATACGGAAGTGGGCGGAGAGCGACCCACGGTTCAGCTTGTAGGGGTAAAAAGATGCCGGAATTACAGATATGAATTTGATTTTTCCCTTCTTGACAGATGGGTGGATATGTGTCTGAGAAACGACGCTCAGTATTTTGAACTTTCCCACCTGTTCACTCAGTGGGGAGCAGAGCATGCTCCCAAGATCATGGCTGAGACCTCGCAGGGCATCAGAAGAATTTTCGGCTGGGAAACAAAGGCAGCAAGCGATGCTTATATGAATTTCCTGAAGCAGCTCGGTGCAGCTCTTAAAGAATATACCGACAAAAAGGGAATTACAGACAAGTGCTTTGTTCATTGTTCTGATGAGCCGGGACTTGAGGATATCAAAAACTACAAAAAGGCTTCGGATGCAATAAGAAAATATTTCGGTGCATATGAGCACATTGACGCTCTCTCCGATTTTGAATTTTACAAAAAGGGGCTTATAGGCACACCCATCCCCGAGGAAGGAAGCATTGATGAATTCAGAGGACAGGTTCCGAAGCTCTGGACATATTATTGCTGCGGTCAGTACAGAAACAATCTTCCCAACCGCTTTTTCTCCATGCCCTCAATCAAGCACCGTATTCTCGGTGTGCTCTTATATAAATACGATTGCACCGGATTTTTACAGTGGGGCTTCAACTTCTATTATTCACAGTATTCAAAGAGAGAGGTTGATCCGTTTACGGAAACCGATGCCGGCGGCTCATTCCCATCCGGAGATTCATTTATTGTTTATCCCGGCAAGGACGGCACGCCTCTTTCATCTCTCAGACAAAAGGTCTTTTATGACGGCTTCCAGGATATTTCTGCTCTGAAGGCACTTGAAGAAAAGTATTCAAGAGAATATGCTTTGGATTTCATAAAAGAAAACTTAGGTAACATCACATTCACCTCATACCCCTTCGACCCCGAAGTATTCCTGACTTTCAGAGAAAAGCTCACAAAGCTGTTATAATAAGCAGAAAACAAAGGAAAGGGCACCGCGGTGCCCTCCCTCTTAATTCTTACATATAACCACAAGAAAAGGCTGCCGTATGAGCAGCCTTTTGATTATTGTCAGGAAATTATTATCTTTGTATCGGCAGTGATGTTATCTATATTGTATACTGCAACATATGATACTTCGCCTGTCATTGTGTCGTAATCAAGAATCCAGTCAGTCTGATATGTGCCAAGCTCATTTCCGGGAGTCCACATAACCTTAACATCCTGCATAGGATCCTTCTTCGTAACAATAAGTGTAATACCCTCACCGCTGGTTATATTAAACTCTGAAGGTGCAAGCTCGTCCTCCTGAGAACGGATAACCTGATATGTAACACCGTCAGCCTGTGCAGCATCGATGCTTACTGTGTAATAAGCTGTGATTGAATCAAGAATATCAAGCTTGATTCCGAAAAGGTTAAGGATAAGTCTTAAAATTCTCTTGAGGAAAGCAAAGATGCCCACACTTGACTCTTCCTGAACACCGGATACGATAACACGGCAGTCGGTTGTGATATTTTCGATTCTGTAAAGACGGCAGCCGTCTTCATCAACACCGTAGGAGGTAAGAGGCTCTGTTCCGCCCATAATGCCTACAAGCATATCGCTGTCTTCCTCATCAAGGAAGCCGCCGAGAGCAGCCTGACCTCTCTGAACGCTTACCTTGATACCTGCAGCTGAATAGCCTTCGGAAATATGAATTCTGAAATCAAAGCTGTCACCGTAGTATGTAACCTCATAGTTCTGATTCTTGAGAGTTCTGAGCTTATAGCCGTCACCTGATGTGAGCTTTACGTTGAAGTGATTTCTCAGAAGTGCCTGCTGACCGTTTTCGTCATATTCTGCAACATTGATAACAAGATCACGGTCAACATAAACAGTGTATTCATCCTTTGCATTGGGCGTTGCTTCCTGACCGTTGATAAAAACAGCGGCAGTAAGCACATTGTACTTTTCGGATGTAACGATTCTGAAAGCAATTGTTTCACCCTCTGTAACCTCAATACTTCCCTCATACTCTACAGGGCTGTATCTTTCGGGAGGTATCTGATCCTGATAGTTAGGCATAACGTTTGAAGGGAGCATATATCTGTTGTCAAAGAAACAGTATGCACCGTCGGGATCTTCCTCGTACTGAATTTCACCGTCTGTGGTTTTTGCATAGAGATATCCGCCTTCAAATTCGAATGAGGGCGCAATAAATGTAACAAAATGCTTTTCTGCCTCTTGAGTGCCGCCTGTTGTTTCGTCCTGAACACCTGTGTCAGCTGCAAATGCGGGAGCTGCACAAAGCATTACCATAAGCACTGCAAGAAATACGCTTAATGCTTTTTTCATATGGATTCCTCCTGAATAAAATATTATACCGATAAAATTATACATAGAAAAAACAAAAAAGTCAATCTGCACAACTTACATTTAAGATTGTTTTTTTATGTAAAAAATGCATAAAGTCTTGAAATACAAAAAAAACTGTTGTATTATAATATTCTGTATAATTAAACAAAAAGATAAAATAAATATACACAAAAGGGTAAAAAATCAATGAATCCTACTCAATCAGACCTGAAACTTATACAAACCGTCCCCACTGAAGCACAGCTGAAGCATCAGCAGATGGAATTCTATGCTTTTGTCCATTTCACGGTAAATACCTTTACAAATAAGGAATGGGGCGACGGCACCGAGGACCCTGCAATATTTAATCCCGTTAAGCTTGACTGCGATCAATGGGTAGAAGCCTGCAAAAGCGCAGGCATGACAGGACTTATTCTTACAGCAAAGCATCACGACGGCTTCTGCCTGTGGCAGACTGAATATACAGAGCATTCCGTAAAGAATTCCCCCTATAAAAACGGAAAGGGCGATATAGTAAAGGAAGCCGCGGACGCCTGTAAAAAAGGCGGAATAAAATTCGGTGTATATCTTTCCCCCTGGGACAGAAACTGTCCTCTTTACGGGCAGGGTAAGGCATATGACGATTATTACTGCAATCAGCTCACAGAGCTTCTCACAAATTACGGCGAGTTATTTTCCGTATGGTTTGACGGAGCCTGCGGAGAAGGCCCCAACGGTAAAAAGCAGGAATATGACTGGGAACGGTACTACAGTGTGGTACGACAGCTGCAGCCCGGGGCATGCATATCGATTTGCGGACCCGATGTGCGCTGGTGCGGAAATGAAGCCGGCAACACACGTCCCAGCGAATGGAGCGTAATTGCAAAATCCTTCCTTGACGGCAGTGTACCCTCTGAACAGGATATTGATCTCGGCAGCCGTGAGCTTATGCAGAATGCAAAGGAGATCATATGGAAGGCAGCTGAAGTGGATACCTCCATACGCCCCGGCTGGTTTTATCACAAAAGCGAAAATTCAAAGGTACGCTCCCTTGCAGAGCTCAGTGATATTTATTTCAGAAGTGTCGGAGGAAACTGCACACTTCTTCTGAATATTCCACCCGACACCGACGGACTTTTTCACGGCAATGATGTAAAGAGACTTGCACAGCTGGGAGAAAAAATCAGAAGCTCCTTTGAAGTATGCCTTTCTGATGACGCAGTTTTCTCTGCTGACACATGGGAAGGAATCAATACTGCAGATAATCTGAAAACAGATTCCTATAATACTTACTATGAGGCAGAAAAAACTCAGACATCCGCGTCGGTCACAATTGAGCTTCCCGAAAAACGGAAGCTGCGTATGGCAGTTATAAAGGAAAATATCCGCTTCAGCCAGCGTGTGGAGAGCTTTTCGATTGAATGCTTTCACGGCAAAAAATGGGTCAGAATATACGAAGGCACGACAATAGGCTATAAAAGAATTGCCCGTTTCAGACCCGTATTTTCGGACAAAATCAGAATCACAATTTCCGATTGCCGTATGAACCCCGTTATTTCACATATTGCACTATACTGACAAAAAAAGATTGAGCTTACACGTGCTGCGGTAAACTCAATCTTTTATTATTTCATATCCGTATAATCCTTATCAACGGTCACCACGGTGAAAAGCCTTTTATCATATTCCTTGATCTTCTTTTCAATTTCAGCCTTAAGCTCAGAATCAGTCATTGAAAAGGCGTGAGGAACAACAACATCAAAAATCATATTTGTGTGGGTATTTCCCTCAACGATCCTGAAATCGTGCAGCTTTATATCCTCATAGATCTCACGGCATTTTTCTTCTGCAACAGCCTTCAGCTTCACGGCAGTTTCATTGTCGGTCTGTATGGGATCCATATGAATGACAGCAACACAGCCGAGCCTTTCACCCAATTCCTTTTCAAGATTGTCTATTTCATCGTGAATATCAAGTATATTTCCCGATGCAGGCACCTCTGCATGAAGAGATACCATACATCTTCCGGGTCCGTAGTCGTGCACTATAAGATCATGCACACCGAGAACATCCTTGCCTGCCATTACTATATTTTCTATCTGATGCACAAATTCAGGCTCGGGAGGCTGACCGAGAAGAGGGCCTATGGTCTCATATGCCGATTTAAGTCCGGCTATAAGAATAAATACGGCAACCGCAAGACCGCAGTAGGCATCTATGTTTATATCGGTAAAATAATTAAGAAGCATTGAAACAAAAACAACGCTTGTTGATATCATATCAGACAGGCAGTCTGTTGCCGTGGCAGTCATAGCCTGGGAATTGAATTCCTTGCCGTATTTACGGTTATATAAAAACATATAGAACTTCACAGCAATGCTTATTATAAGTATTATAAATACCACAAGACTGACTTCGGGTGCTTCGGGGGTTATTATCTTATTCACTGAGCCTGTAAGAAGCTCAAAGCCCATAAGAACAATAAGTATTGAAACGGCAATTCCCGAAAGATATTCTATTCTTCCGTGACCGAAGGGATGGCCGGGATCGGGCTTTTTTGCGGCAAGACGGAAGCCGAACATGGTTATAAGGGATGAACCTGAGTCTGACAGATTATTGAAGGCATCCGCAGTAACGGAAATGGCCCCCGAAAGGGAGCCTGCAGTAAACTTGATTACAAACAAAAGTATGTTAAGGGCAATACCTGCACCCGAGCATACCATTCCGTATGTCTGACGGAGCTTCTCGCTGTCGGTGTTTCCTTTAGCAAATAAACGAGCAAAAAGCTTTATCAAAATATATCACCTGCAAAAATAATTAATCATCAAAACCGTTGGGATTATTCTTCTGCCAGTTCCATGTATCTCTGCATGCCATTGTCACATCTCTTTTTGCCTTCCAACCGAGAATTCTTTCAGCCTTGGAGCAATCAGCATATGAGTAAGCAATATCACCGGGACGGCGGGGAGCAATAACATAAGGAATTTTTACGCCCGTTGCGGTTTCAAAAGCCTTTACAAGTTCAAGAACACTTACGCCTCTGCCTGTGCCGAGATTGAATATTTCGCAGCCTTTCACCTTGAGGGCTCTGTCAAGAGCATAGACGTGACCGTCTGCAAGGTCAGCAACGTGAATATAATCTCTCACGCCGGTACCGTCGGGAGTTTCGTAATCATCACCGAAAACAGAAAGCTTTTCACGCTTACCTACTGCAACCTGAGAAATATAGGGCATAAGATTATTGGGGATGCCGTTGGGAGCTTCGCCGATCTTACCGCTTTCGTGAGCACCGATGGGATTGAAATAACGAAGAAGAGTAACGCTCCACTCAGGATCGGATGCGCACACGTCCTTAAGGATCTGTTCAATAAAGAACTTGGTTGTGCCGTAGGGATTTGTTGTGCCGCCGGCCTCCATTTCTTCATGGAAGGGAACCTGATTCTTTTCTCCGTAAACTGTTGCAGATGAAGAGAATACCATACACTTGACACCGTGCTTTTTCATAACGGAAAGAAGCTTTACGGTGCCGCCGATATTGTTATCATAATATTCTATGGGCATTCTGCAGGATTCGCCTACAGCCTTAAGACCTGCAAAGTGAATAACTGCCTCAATATCATACTGTGTGAAAATTTCAGAAAGCTTTTCCTCATCTCTGATATCACATTCTATAAGAGGAAAATCCTTTCCCGTAATTTCCTTTACAGCCTGAGAGGACTTGGGTGAAGAATTTGAAAAATTGTCTATCACAACAATTTCCTTGCCTGCTTCAAGAAGATGAACGCAGGTCTGAGAGCCGATATATCCGGCACCGCCGGTAACAAGAACAGCCATAACAATCTCCTTTTTATATATTACTTAACTGACAACGGCTATTTCACATTCCCTCGCAAGCATTGAAGCAAGAATGCTTTGTGCCGCAGAGTAGTCGAAAGCCGTAATATTTGTTTCCACAAGATTTATAAGTGATGAAAAGAACTTTTCACCTTTATTGAAATTTTCAAGAGTAAAATACTGTCTGAAAACAGCAGCAGAGGCATTTGCCTGAAGGCGCAGCTTCAATTCGCCCTCCCCTGCATATTTCATATATCTGAAGAACATATCCGCTGTCATATCCTGCGCACCCGGAGCAAAGGAGTATTTCACGGCATCGATCTGAATATCGTAATTTCCGTCAACCTCAACGTTTACACCGCCGAGAATACCTATAAGCCTTTTGAAATTATCCTCAGAAATATGAACATATCTTGATATCTTAAAGTTTTCACCTGAAAAAGCTTCGGTTATCTGTGCGTATGAATAACGGGCAAAAACCTCGCTCAGCGGCTTATCCGTACCGTCGGTCTCAAGCATATAATCAAGTGCAAGGGGCTTTATCTTTATTTTTCCTGTTGCAGGGTCTGCACTTATAAGCTGACAGAAGGTAAGCTCATTTTCCGATGAGCACAGAAACAGAAAATTCACCGCATCTGCCGTTACTGCCTCGTCAGAAAGCTGCGCATCCGTCTCATCCGCAAGCGTTACTGACTGATCGGACAGCTCAGTTTCAGGCTCACGGGCACCTAAAGCCTTTCCGGGATCAAAATCATTCGCAGCCAATATAAGAAAAACCGAAACAGCAAAAGCAACAAGACACAAAATAATTATAAGCGGCACATAGCCGGGAGTTTTCTTGCGTCGGTTTTCTGCCTTCGGAGCAAAATTTATAACATCTTTCTTTCTCATTTATGAGTTCACACCTTTACGGATTTTATTATAAATGCAGAACGCAAAAAAAACAAGTAAATTTCTGTAGAAAATCAATAAAAATATTTAATACTTTATATGCAAAAATACTTGACAAGTTCTGTACTTTATGTTATCATACCTAAGCCGCATATTCAGGGTTATTCTGCCCTTTTGCAGGATAGTACAAGTGGCATATGCCCACCCCGCGTAGCGAGACTTATAAAGGAGAAAGATCAATGTACGCAATTATTGAAACCGGCGGAAAGCAGTACAAGGTAGAAGCAGGCGACGTTGTTTTTATCGAAAAGCTTGACGTTGAAAGCGACAGCGAGGTTGTGTTTGACAAGGTTATCGCAGTTGCAGGTGACGACGGCATCAAGGTAGGCGCTCCCTATGTTGACGGTGCTACAGTCAATGCAAAGGTTCTTGCTAACGGCAAGGCTAAGAAGATCACTGTTATGACCTACAAGCCCAAGAAGAACGAGAAGAGAAAGCTCGGTCACAGACAGCCCTACACAAAGGTTGAAATCGCAGCTATCAACGCATAATGGTCAAAGCATCATTTTGTATCCGTGAAGATTCCGCATCTTTTACAATAAAGGGTCATTCCGGTTTTGCCTGTGAGGGTGAGGACATTGTCTGCTCGGCAGTTTCTTCTGCCGCAATCATGACGGTCAACACCATTACGGAAATACTCGGAGAAAAGGATACCTCAAAGGTAAAAGACGGATATTTACAGTTCAAGGTAAGCGGCAGTCCTGCCGCACGGGATATTATAAAGGGGCTTCTGCTTCATCTGACAGAGCTTTCAAAGGATTATCCCGATTATGTTACAGTAATAACGGAGGTGTAAGTAATGCTTAAGATAAACATTCAGCTTTTCGCTCATAAAAAAGGTATGGGTTCAACCCGTAACGGCCGTGATTCTGAATCCAAGAGACTCGGCACAAAGAGAAGCGACGGTCAGTTCGTTAATGCAGGTACTATCATCGTTCGTCAGCGTGGAACACACATCCACCCCGGCAACAATGTAGGTAAAGGCTCTGACGATACACTTTTCGCTCTCATCGACGGAAAAGTTAAGTTTGAACGTCTTGGCAAGGACCGTAAAAAGGTCAGCGTTTACAGCAACTGATTATTTTCAGTCTGTCAAAAAATTAAGGTGTCAGTAATCTGACACCTTTTATTTTTTTAAATATCATCATATGACATTTCCCACACGTCAGCATAGGTACCCAGAGGATCAACGGAAAGAATGCACATCAGAACAAAGCATTCGTAAGGGTTCTGGATATAAATTCTTCCCATATTGCATTTTTCCAGCATTTCGTTGGTTGTGCGCAGAAATTCGGAGAATCTCTCTTTCGGATCGGGCCACACATTGAGCTTCTGCGAAAAAACAAAGAAATTCAGCGTAATAAGATCAAATCTGCTTATCTCGGTGCTTCCTGAGAGAATTTCACCGATCCTCTGACGGCTGAAGCGCTTTCCCGCAAACTGAGCATTAAGCTTTGATGCCTTCGCAGGCGTGAGATTTCCGTGACGGTCAGTGGGAATTGAAGCACAGATAACATGCTCGATATCACTTTCGGTTATATCCGAAATATTATAATACCTTATCTGCTGACGGAATTTTTCAAGCCGTTCTTTTTTTTCGTAATCATAAAGGCGGTCATTATTGGAAAGCTTACGGATATATTCATTTACGGCAGCCTTATGCTTTTCATCCACAGAGCGGTTATATGATTCAGCGATAAGTGCTCTCGCCTCATCATAAAGTCCCATAAACAGCTCCTTTGCAGTTGCACTCATAAGGGGGATATTATCGGCATTCTTAAGCTTCGACACATGGGCTATAAGCGCCGCATCATTATGCACGGAAAACATACTGTTGCGCATACCGATGGTGCGTTCACTGTATATAAGCGACATATCCACGGAATTTGCGGGAGTGTTCTCATATAAATCCCAGAGCTGTCTGAACTTAAGATAGGAATATTTATTCTTATAGCAATACCAGCATATGACCTCAAAGGGATCCTTTGGGTTTATTTCAGGCTCTCTTAAAGCCTTTGTGAGAAAAACATTCACATCCTCAACACTCATATTAAGACCGAAGCCGAGAAGAAAAACAACATTTCTTTTGACGGTCTGCTGAGTGAGCCAGTTTTTGGAAAGAGCACTGAGCTTGGCTGTGGTGGGGATGAAGGAGGCAGGTGTGTGATTGTCTTCAAAAGCACTTTTTATAATAAGCTGATATTCCTTAACGGGGACATCATTGAAGTCTTCCGTAAGTCCTGCCTTTATGTAGATATAACGCCTTAAATAATCCCCGAAGGAAATAAGCTTAAGCTTATTCTGCAGTGATTTGTATATAACTTCGGCATCCTGATCCTGAAAGTCCGCATTATCAACGGTTGAATAAAGAGAACGCCAGGCGTTTGCCGTGAAATCAAATTCATTTTTACCGTTCATAGTTTAAGATTTTTCCTTTCCGACTTTTGACAGCACCAACCGTGCAAGCACAAGACAGGCAAGAGTAAATACAAGAAGTATTCCTATGCTCATAAGCATATGTTCGGGAGTAAAATCAAAGAAATCCTCTGCTTCGTGGGGAATTTTTATTCCCTCCTGCTGAAGCTTCAGGGGCAGATCATTAAGATTTGCCGTTGTTCCCAGACACTCCATGCTCCAGCGTGCAACCGCTACCCAGGAGATGATTTCTGTTGCTCCGCTGAGCTTGAAAAGAAGACCGGAGAACAGTATCTGAGGCATAAGAAGAAGAGGCGCAACTGTCATTGCTCTGTCTGCATTTGTGAAAAGGGATGATACAAAAAGTCCCATGGCAGCAGAGGCTACGGCAGTTATAAATACAGTAATGAATATTTCCACAAACGGGTGGGTTATAATTCCCTTTGAGGGAAGACCTACTCTCAGTGCAAATACGGTTGTGATCAGAATACTCTGAATAAGACACAAGGCACCGAGAACGATTATTTTCGAAAGAACATATGCCGTAAGCGAAAGGCCGGTCATATATTCACGCTTCATAATGATTCGCTCTTTACATATTTCCTGAATGGCATTAAGCATACCGACCCAGAAAGCGGAGCACGAAAGCGCAAACAACAGACTCTTTGTCATTTCATACTGATCAAACTGCTCGCCGTCGGCAACAAAGGAAATGAGAAGAGCAAGAAGCGGAGCCTGAATCAGAAGAAGCATAAGACGCTGACGGTCATTGGCAACAAGCTTCAGATATCTTGCAGAAAGCACACCCAGCTGACGTATTCTGTTTTTCTTCGGCTTTGCGGAGCTTTCCTCCTTAACCCTTACTTTACCTGCTGCAGCGCGGGAATGAGCGAACTCATCTCTCCAGTATTCTGCGTTATCGGTTATCATATTATAGACATCAACAACATCGTCGACCCTGAAAAAGCTGAGTGCCTCTTCATATGAAGCAAAGCAGCAGAGATTTCCGCCCTTACCCATAAATACTATTTTGTCGCACATCTGAAGCTGCAGAGTACTGTGAGTAACAAGAATAACGGTCTTTCCTCCGTCTGCCATTTTTCTGAGCGAATTCATAAGGTTTCTTTCTGTTCCCGGATCAAGACCTGATGCAGGCTCATCAAGGAACATAAGATTGGGATCGGAAAGCAGCTCAACGGCAATACTTGCTCTCTTTCTCTGTCCGCCGCTGAGAGATTTGATAAAGCTGTCCCGCTTTTCGGGAAGCTCAACCATTTCTATGGCGCGGGTTATTGCCGCCTCTCTTTCATCAGGGGATGTATCCTGAGGAAGTCTCAGCATTGCGGTATACATAAGCATATCGTGCAAAGTAAGATTGTCGTAAACAATATCCTGCTGGGGAACATAACCTACAAGCTTCTTGATGGAATCAAAATTCTGATAAAGATCAATACCGTTTATATAAACATTACCCTCATCGGGTCTGAGATAACCGCACATACAGTTAAGAACCGTGGATTTACCTGCACCCGAGCCGCCTATGATAGCAACAAGCTCACCGGGCTTTATATTAAGGCTTACGTGATTACAGGTAACAAACGATTTCTTACCCTTACCTCTTCTGATCACGATATCCGAGGCATCAACGGAGATACCGCTTTTATAGCAGCAGAAGAATACTGCACCGGAGGTGAATATGAGCTTGGAGTTTGTAATTACTATAACATCCTTTTCGTGAAGCTTTTCCTTCCCCTGAATACGGCGGTTATTGACAATAATACCGTTGGTGCTGGCATTATCAAGTATGTAAAAGCTGCCCTGCTCATAAACTATCTTTGCATGGCATTTTGAAACCGAGATATGAGGAAGTATAATATCGCATCTGTTATCACGGCCTATGGTAACGGAGGATTTTCCGTTCAGGGAAAAGGTTCTCCAGTTATTAGCGGATTCAGCCGAAGAAAATACAAACAGAACCCCCTCAGCAACAGTTTCAACACCGTCATCAATACGGATAAAGTCACCGTCGCATATATTTCTTTTCTCAATGGGAGCATTATTGTAAATAAGACCGTTGAGACTCTTAAGGTCTTCTATAACCCAGCTGCCGCCCGTGTAATAAAATCTTCCGTGATGTCTTGAAACAAGGGGGGAAGAAAGCACAATATCATTATCCCCTTCGCGTCCGAATGTAACGACCTGCTTTCTGAAGGAAGCAAGTTCAATTCTCAGGGGCTTATTATTACCGTCAAAAACAGATACCACTGCATCAGTGAGATTAACTGCGGGTCTTTTTATGCCGTGCCCTGTTCGTGTGGTTGCATTAAAATCATCCATATCTGTTATCTCCTCTGTTGTTTACCTATTAATCATTTGCCGAACAAGGTTTTTTTCTGTATTTCAAACATCATAATTGTGGTATTATCCTTACCGCCGCCCTCAAGAGCAGCTTTAAGAAGCAGCCTGCAGGCGGTATTTATATCATTTGAATTCACAATATTCAGTATATCCTCGGGAGAAACCATATCCGTCAGTCCGTCGGAGCATATAAGGTATCTGTCGCCATCCATATATGTTCCCTTTGAAATATAAGGCTCTATAGTCATTTCATCCTCAGGAATACCCAGATTCTGACTTAAGGGCGGCTTTGTACCGAAGGCAGAAGCGCAAACGTGGTCGGTGGAAATCTGCTGTGCACTGCCGTCGGAAAAACGGATTATCTTACTGTCTCCGATATTACACAATATAATATCCTTTTTGCTGAATAACAGCATAGCGGCTGTGGTTCCCATAGAATTCAGACGGTTTTTTTCCGTATACTCACATATTGCGGTATTTGCATTCCTGCAAAGCAAGGACATATCCGAAACACCGTTTTTTGTAAGAGGATACTCACAGGCTGTTTTTGCAGCAATGAAGGATGCTATTTCTCCGCACTCTTCACCGCCCATTCCGTCAAAAACTCCGAAAAGAACGGGCGAAGAGGATGAGACCCTTCCCTCAAGAGGGAAACGGATATCATCCTTACCGTCGGCAAGATATCTGCCTGCACAGATAAAATTATCCTGATTTATACTTCGCACTTTTCCTATATGGCTTACACACGAATAGGAAATATTATAACGCATAGGATTACCTCCTTATTACCCGCGATACCTATGAAAGGATGCGGGGACAAAAACAATTATCGGAAGATGGCTGAGGCTGCCGCAGCGGCACCTTCAACACTGTCAAAGGCTGCAGGAATACTGTTTATTGCAGCATTATTAAGAATCGCCTGCGCTGCAAAAACTCCTCCTGTTACTGCAGCTGCAAAAAGCACAATACCGAGAACGATTATTATAATCAGTGTAGAGGGCTTCAGCTTATTCTGCTCAGCCTGCTCATATACGGGCACCTGACGCACAAAGAAGCCGTTTCCGTCAGAGTCGGGCTGAGAAAATACAGCAGAAGAATCATCGGAAATCCTTTCGTCATACCCCACGCCGGGATAAGAAGGAGCTGCAGGCTTATACCCGGCTGCCTCTTTGCCTTTCTTTTTTTCAGAGGGCTTACGCTCTTTTTTATTCTTTTTCGTTTTTTCCGGCGGCTCTTTCTCAGCTTCCCCCTTATAAGAGTTCAGCACAGGGCTTTCATACACAAAAATGTCGTCAGAGCTCTGGGCAGGTGCTTTTTTCTCATAAGCAGCAGAAGCCCTGCTGTGAGCCGGTGCATTATAGCCTCCACCCATAGTGGCACCGAAATCACCGTTAAAGGCAAACCCGGACTCAACTTTATTATCATCATTGCTGCCGATGCTTTTTTCAACCACCGGCTGCACGGGTTCTTCTTCACTTATATCAAAAACACTCTCTTCAACAGGCTCAGGCATTATAATTTTTGCATCCCTGTTCAAGGTATATCTTCTGATCGTTTCGTCGGGCACTCTCACCGTTGCATCAGGATCAAAGAAGGCGGGATTTCCTGAAGAAGTGCCGTTAATTGCATTCTCCGAATCGCTGCCTTGTGATAAAGCAGCAGCATCCTTATTATTTTCAGCTGCCTTCACCGCTCCGATTTTCTCACCGCAGTAAGCGCAGAACACAGCAGCTTCAGACTTTACGGGTTGTCCGCATTTAGGACAGAACATATTAAACACCTCCGTAAATATTTTCTGTTAATAGTTAAAATTATAATATTCTTTAGTAGTCCACAGCTTTACAGAAGCATCATTCACGGTTATACCCATTATCAGCTCTGCATAACCTATTTCCACATCAATGTCTGAACTGTGGACAACCGAAATAAACTCACCGTCAGGAGTAACATCTGCAGTTATCGTATAATTCCTGTAAATCACGTGTACATCGTTATAGCTTCTGAGTACCTTTGTAACAACACTGTTGGATGAAAGAATGCTGTCAATATCCTCAAAGTAGTAAACCGCATCGGAGACCTTAGCAAGCATACTTGAATTCCTCTTCGGTGTATCCTCATCCTGCATAACGATCGTTATACGGTAGTTTTCTCCGTTTTTGGAGCAGGAAGCACTTTTTACATATGAATTATCACTGAGATTCCATGCGGGAAACATACTTCGTGCCTGGTTTGAGCCTCTTGAGTATTTCTCTTCTGCAGCATCGCTTTCCTTGGTGATAAAATTCTCTATAACGGGTAGGGCAACATTATTAACCATGCCGCCTCCGAGATTCACACTGTTTACTGCCTGCCATTTTCTGTGTGTATAACCTGCCGAGCTTCCGGATGTAATACCGTTTACTGCAGCTTTATAGAAATTTATAATTTCTGTTTTAGTGGAAGGCATCTTCTTTACGGGTGCTGTCGCAGCTGTTGTCACAGGGGGCTTCTGAGTGGTTGTCGGGGGCTTTTTTGTTGTGGTCACCGGCTTTGTTGTTTTTGAATATGAGTCTGTTACCTCTTCAGCAGTTTCTTCTCTGTCATAGGGATCAGCCGAGGGAATATAAATATATGTTGTTTCGTAAACCTGCTCGGTATGAACATAGGTTTCGGCAGGAACAGTATAGTAGGAGGGAGAAATGACACTTGCTGAAACATCGTTATTATCCTGCCATATATCAGTGGGATAATAATCGGAAGAATTATTATTTCCGAGAGTTGCAGGTTCTTCGGTTTCTGAAACCTCTGAGGTCGTTTCATCATCGTCAACAAAATGCCACCACGCAAAAAGACCGCCTGAAACAGCTGCAATAACAAACAGCGCTATTACACATATTATTGCAAGCAATCTGAAATTTATGCCGCTGCCCGGCTCAGAGGGTGCAGAATCTTCAGAATATACGTTTCCTGCATTTCCCGAATAAATAAACGGATCGTCATCTGCATATCTGTTTATGTTATCCGCAGCAGAATATTTGTCCTCATTACGTAAAACACCGCCGTTTACGGTTTCCTCATTATTGCTGCGAAGCACCTCTATCTGCTGTGAATACTCTTCATAATTATTCATGGCAATGCTTTCGAGAGCCTTTTTCATAACGCTCGGCGAGGAAAATCTTTTTTCAGGATCATATCTGCAGGCGCACAATATAAGGCTTGCCATATTTTCTGATGCCTGCGAGGGCTCAGGCAAGGGTTCACCGTTGAGACGTCTTTTCAGCGCTCTGTTTTTTTCATCCGGACTTACCAGCTGCTGCTTCGAATCAATAAAGGGAAGGTATTTATTATTGAGCAGACGGTACAAAACTATACCCAGCGAATAAATATCTGCCCTGCTGTCATAGGCTCTTCTGTAAAATACCTCAGGTGCCATATAGTTGGGTGTACCCTTCTGGGAAAAAGCACCGGTATGGCCTTCCAGCTTTCTTGCAATACCGAAATCGCCTAACTTAAAATCTCCGAAATCATTGACAAATATATTTTCGGGCTTTATATCACGGTGTATAACATCAATTCTGTTACAATATTCAAGAGCTGTGCATATATCCCGTCCGAGATTGACTATATCATTTTCGGTAAGCTTTTTTTCTTCCGCATAAACATTAAGAGGAGTAAGAAGCTCCATACGGATATATATATCCCAGCCTATCTCGTCTTTTTTTTCAATAACCTTATAGTCCTCTACGCTTACTATATTCTGCATTCCCTTAAGGGATTCCATTACTTCTATTTCTTTTACAAAGCTGTCTACAATATCCTTGAAATATGTACGGGACTTTTCATAATCAAGTCCCTCTGAGCGCAGGGAATCTATTTCTGCTCTGTCGGTGGGAATGGAAATGATTTTGATTGCAGCCCTGCTGTCACCCACAAAATTGTCATTTCTGACTGCACGGTAAACAACACCGAAGGAGCCCTTTCCGATCTGTTCCTCAAGCTCCCATTCGGGCCATACGCCTTTAAGGCTGTGAGGAAACTTATCGGGCGAAGCTGTTTTTGTTCCGCATCTGGGGCAGAACAATGCACTATCGTTATTGATGTTAAAACCGCAGTGGCTGCACTTCAACATTAGTTTCATTCCTTTGGTATCAGTATTTTTCGTTAATAAGCTCTATCGAGTCAATAAGAATATCAAAATAGGGTGCCGAACGGTAGAAGGATTCGCGGAAGCTTCCGCCGGAAACCGCTTCTGTATCGCCGTCAAAGGAAGCATCCGGGTCAACATCGGCATAATATGATCTTAATTTGCTTCCGTTATAAGTAAACTGAGCAGTATCAAATACATTTACGGAATCAAGGATAATTCCGTCAACTGCTTCGTCAAGCTCTTCCTGGGCGCCGTAGGGAAGCATATCATAGTCAACGGCATATTTAACGCCGCTGCCGTTCTTTTCAAAGCCTACTGCCCAATCCTTGTCTACAGCATCACCCTTATCGATGCATTCAACAAGATATGTAAAATAGGTCTGCCAGTCAGGTGCGCCGTAAGCCACACAGTAATCGGGAGCATAGCTGCGGCTGTCAAGATTATATGCAACCGTGCTTATCTCTTTTTTATCTGCGGCAAAAACAGCTGCGCCGAGATCGGAGAACTGACTTATAAGAACAGCACCCTTTGAAATAAGGTTTTCGGCTGCAGTTTTTTCTGCAGCTTCGTCATAATTTGAGCCTGTAAATTCAACAAGCATCTGAACTGAGGGGCACACACTTTTTGCACCGAGATAAAATGCGGTGTAAGCAGATATGACCTCAGCGGAGGTGAATGTTCCCACAAAGCCCATAACGGCTTCGCTTTCATATATTTCGCCGTAGTATATCATCTGATTGAGGGCAAGACCTGCAGCAACGCCTGTGATATAACGGGCTTCGTGCTGAAGCGCATATGCATTATAATAATTCTCCAATGACAGCATATGTGCTTTTTTTCCGCCGATACAAACAAAATATATATCGGAATAGTCTTCTGCCGCTCTTATTATATATTCTTCATACTGTGCGGATGTAGCAATTATCAGCTGACATCCTTCTGCAACAAGCTGACCTGCCTTATCATAGCATTCTTCCCCTGCAGGTACATTTTCCGCAACAGAAATCTGATAATCAGACATACCCTTGTCCTGCTGTACTGCGGTGAGGGCATCCGTAAAGGTTCTGTCATAATTCACATTCCCGTTTCCTTCACAGATAAGACCTATCTGTATTTCGCCGGTATTTATCTGAGGAAGCGAAGAGGGCTCCGAACGGGGTGCGGGACCGGGCATAATATATATTGCAACTATGGTAAGAATACCTATAACCAATCCGGCTATCAGACAGAAAATCAAAAGCTTTGCAGATGTTGACATTCCGCCACCTTTTTTCGGATCCTGCGAATCACCAATAGGGGGGGTGGGAGGTATAGGAGGTATAGGAGGTATGGGAGGGATGGGAGGCTTGGGAGGTTTGGGCGGCTTGGGAGGCTCGGGAGGTTTGGGAGGCAAGGGAGGTTTGGGAGGTTTGGGAGGTTTGGGAGGCTCCGCTATCCCTTTTTCAGCCCGCTTAAGAGCCTCGCTGAACTGCTTTGCTGTTGCGTATCTGTCCTCAGGCTTATATGCACAGGCCTTAAGCACAACAGAAGAGAGTGCAGCCGATGCACCTGAGGGGGCGGGAATCGCTTGCCCCGAAAGACGCTTCTCAAGAGCGATCTGTCTTTCATGATGGCTCAATATCTGCTTCTCGGTCTCAATAAAAGGAAGTCTGTTACGGTTAAGTAATTTATAAAGAGTAATACCGAGAGAATAAATATCAACCCTTGAGTCATAAGAGGTGGAGTGTACCACTTCGGGTGCTATATAATTGGGAGTTCCCTTCGTGGAAAGTCCCGAGGTTTTATTTTCAAGGCTTCTTGCAATACCGAAGTCACCGAGCTTGAAATTTCCGAATTTATTGATAAAAATATTTTCAGGCTTTATATCACGGTGAATAACGTTTGATGAGCTGCAGATTTCAAGAGCCTGGCAGATATCCTTACCGAGCTTTATTACTTCCTCTTCGCTGAGAATAGTATTCTCGCTGAGATAAGTATTAAGAGGAGTCAGAAGCTCCATTCTGATGAAAATATTCCAGCCTATCTCGTCTTTTTTTTCTACAACCTTATAGTCTTCAACACTTACTATATACTGAGTTGCCTTAAAGTTTTCCATAAGGCGTATTTCTTCAACAAATTCTTTTACTATTCCCTTGAAATAGGTTCTGCTTTCCTCTGCAGTCAGTCCCTCCGAACGAAGGGTATCAAGCTGTGATTTGTCCTGAGGGATCGAAATAATCTTTATTGCAGCACGGCTTTCTATTCCGCTCTCTTTTCTGACAGCCTGATAAACAATTCCGTAAGAGCCCTTGCCTATTTCTCTTTCAATATGCCATTCGGGCCACACGGGCGTCAGATCATATAAGACTTCTGTCTGATGAACTGCAGCTTCCTCCGGAAGCTTATCTCCGCAGGCAGGGCAATAGATCGCGCTGCCGAAAGCAACCTCAAGACCGCATTTGCGACATTTCATCTCTTTTCCTCCATCCTGATACTCTGACGGACGAACTATAATTCTGACAGTTCATCTGTACAAAGTATAACATTCCTCAAAAATAATCTGTAAAATCAAATTTACTTTTTTAATTTACAAAAACAACAGTCTGTCAAAAAAATCCTTTACGGCGGGTATAAAAAATCCGTTCACCGTATTTATACTGAGTGATAGCTCACCTGAAGAGAATTTTACCAGAAGAATTATACCGCCCACAAGCACACCTGTAAGAAGGCCTAATACAACTGCAATAGCAATCACACCCATAATTGACTTGCTGCCCTCAGGCTTTGAAGCGGCAGGCTCCGGATTTTTTTCCGGATTCACCTGCGGGTTTTTTGCGGGAGGACGGCCAAAGCCGTAGGGATCCTTTTCGGGAGGATTTACCGGTGGCTCGGGAGGCCTTGTCCCGCCTCTGACACGTACTGTTTCCGAGCCCTCCTCTGTCTTCTGAAGATGCCCGTCATATTTCCCCTGAAGCACCTGTATCAGAGCATTTTTAAGCTCACTTGCAGTAGAAAATCTATCGTCGCTTTTATATGCACATGCCTTAAGCACAAGATGCTTCATCGGTGCGGATGCTCTGCAGGGAGGCGGCATCACTTCACCCCTGAGACGCCTGTCAATGGCTTCCTTTCTTTCATTATGAGTAAATATCTGTTTGCCGTCAGGAAGAAAGGGCAGTTTATTGTCATTAAGAAGCCTGTAAAGCACAAGACCTAAAGAATAAATATCAGCTCTTGCGTCGTAGCCTTCGGAATGGGCAACCTCGGGTGCCATATAATTGGGTGTTCCCTTTGTTGAAAGACCTGCTGTTTTATTTTCCAGCTTTCTTGCGATACCGAAATCTCCTAATTTATAATAACCGAAGCTGTTTATAAAGATATTCTCAGGCTTGATATCACGGTGTATAACATCCTTTCTGGAGCACAATTCGAGGGCGGTTGCAATATCGATACCGAATTTTATAACTTCTCTTTCGGAAAGCTTTTTATCGCTTATAAAGGAATTGAAGGAGGTGAGAAGCTCCATTCTTATGTAGATAGTCCAGCCGATATCATCGCTTTTTTCCACAACCTTGAAATCTTCAACATTCACGATGTTCTGAATACCCTTGAAGCTTATCATAAGCCTTATTTCGTCAACAACATCATCAACCATTTCACGGAAATATTCTTTTGTGCTTTTGTCATCATATCCGTCGGAGCGCAGAGAATCTATTTCAGTTTTGTCTGAAGGAACACAAATAATTTTAACAGCAGCCTCATCTTCAATTCCGCTGTCTTTCCTTACTGCTTTATAAACTGAGCCGTAAGAGCCCTTGCCGAGAAGCTTTTCCAGCCTCCATTCCGGCCACACCCCGCTGATATCGGGGCAGATTTCAGCAATCGGCTGTGTTTTTCCGTCTTCGTTTTCTGTTTTCATTCCGCAATTAGGACAAAACAGAGCGCCATCCAGATGTATGTCAAAACCGCAATTAACACATTTCATCTGTTTTTCCTCCATATAATGATTATAATACACCTATTTTATACATTATAACAGCAAAAATAATATAATACAATAAAATTTTTTCAACAGGCTTGCATTGTTTTTATGATGTTTTTAATATTCTGCACTCTGCACAAACAACCCCATATTTATTTATTAAAAAACACAAAACCCCGGGCATCCGTCAGGATATCCGGGGTATGACACATAATATAAAATACTTCATTCACCAAGGTAAGCTTTTTTGACGCTTTCGTTATTGAGAAGCTCCTCGCCCTTACCTGTGATTGTGATATCGCCTGTTTCGAGAACATAGGCTCTGTCGGAAATTGAGAGAGCCTTTTTAGCATTCTGCTCAACCAACAAAACCGTAATGCCCTGTGAGTGGCACTCTTTGATAATATCAAAAACCTGATCAACAAGAAGAGGAGAAAGACCCATTGAAGGCTCATCAAGCATTAAAAGCTTGGGATGGCTCATCATAGCTCTGCCCATGGCAAGCATCTGCTGTTCACCGCCGGAGAGAGTTCCTGCGATCTGATTTTTTCTTTCGCCGAGACGGGGGAAGCGTGTGTAGATATCCTCCACATCTTCCTTTATCTTCTTTTTATCCTTCTGGGTATATGCACCCATTATAAGATTTTCATAAACGGTAAGCTCCTGAAAAACTCTTCTGCCTTCGGGAACCTGGCTCATTCCCATTGATATAAGCTTATGACCGGGAATTTTATTTATAACCTTTCCGTCATATGTAACAGTACCGCCCTTTATGGGAATAAGTCCCATAATGCTCTGCATTGTGGTAGTTTTACCTGCGCCGTTTGCACCGATAAGGGAAACTATCTCGCCTTCGTTTACTTCGAAGCTGATGCCCTTGATAGCACGGATAACGCCGTAATTGACCTGCAGATCCTTTACTTCAAGTAATGCCATTTTGTTTCCCCTCCTTATTCACCGATATATGCCTTTATAACTTCGGGATCATTGAGTGCCTCCTGAGCTGTGCCCTGTGCCAGCACCGTACCGAAGTTAAGAACCGTCACCTCATCGCAAAGGCCTGCAACAAACTTCATATCGTGCTCGATAAGAAGAATTGTCATATCGAAATCATCGCGGATCTTTCTTACGATTCTCATAAGATCCTCTGTTTCGTGAGGATTCATACCCGCTGCAGGCTCATCAAGAAGCAGAAGCTTGGGATTTGTTGCAAGCGCACGTGCAATTTCAAGCTTTCTCTGCTTACCGTAGGGAAGGTTACAGGCAAGATTGTTGCGCTCCTCAAGAAGCCCCACAATATCAAGAATCTCCTTTGCCTTATCACGCATCTGTTCTTCGGTCTTATAGTGACCGGGAAGTCTCAGAATGCTTTCAAAGGGACTGCATCTGAACTCGGGCTGATTATGAAGACCTACAAGAACATTTCTAATAACGCTCATATTATTGAAAAGTCTGATATTCTGGAAGGTTCTTGCAATACCCTTACGGTTGATCTGCTCCTGGGTTTTGCCCTTAAGCTCTTCGCCGTTAAGGTAGAAGGTGCCCGTTGTGGGCTGATAAACACCTGTAAGAAGGTTGAAAACGGTGGTTTTACCTGCACCGTTGGGGCCTACAAGACCGTAAAGCTGCTTTTTCTTTATCTCAAGATTGACATCCTGTACTGCCTTAAGTCCGCCGAAGGAAATACCGAGGTCATCGGTTTTCAATACTACTTCTGACATCTTTATTTACCTCCTTTTGCAGGTTTATCGGGAACATATTCGTTACCCGGCTGAATATCTGTTGAAAGAACCTCATCCATTGAGATCTTTGTGGGGATCTTGTCCCAGTGTGCGGGATCGTTGAGTATATCCTCGGGACGTCTGTTCTTTGCCGTAAGCCTTGCTATTATTGCCTTTATTGACAGTCTCTCCTTGATGGGCGCGAGCTTCGGTGCATTGTTGAAAAGAACGATACCGATAAGAATGAGTGCATAGATAAGGAACTTGAGTGCGGCAAGGTCGCCGGGAAGCTTTTCCTGAAGCTTGAAGTTGATGATGGGGATAAGAGTTGCGGCAATGATTGAGCCGTTTATTGAGCCCATACCGCCGAGAACCACCATAACAAGAATTTCTATCGAATAGTTATATGAGAAGAAGGTATACATAACGGGGGTTGCATAATGGCCGTAGAAAACACCCGCAACACCTGCAAAGAATGCAGCAAAAACAAACACAAAAAGCTTATAGAAGGTTACATTGATACCCATTGCCTTTGCAGCAATCTCATTATCACGGATAGCGGTAATTGCACGTCCGTGCTTACTTCTTACAAGATTCTGAACAAGGAAAAGAACAACAAGAACAGTGATAAATACAATAATAAAAAGAGGAAAATCCTTTTTTGAGAACTTTACTGCACTTGTGGAAAGACCCATTGCCTTGCCGAACCAGGGAAGATTCTTAAAAACAGTTCTTACTATTTCACCGAAAGCAAGTGTAACAATAGCAAGATAGTCACCCTTAAGACGCAAAGCGGGAAGACCTACAAGGAAGCCGAAAACGGCAGCAACCACACCGCCTATAAGCATACTGATAAGAAGGCAGATTACCTTACTTTCAATAACACCGTTCAACTGAATTGAAATGAACGTACCAAGATATGCACCAACGCACATAAAACCGGCGTGACCGAGGGAAAGCTCACCCAAGAAGCCTACAACAAGGTTAAGAGATACTGCAAGAATTATGCTGTAGCCTATCTGAACCAGAAGATTGGCATAAGAGGTTTTAAGTTCACCAGTGAAATAAAGAACTGAAAACACAACCGTAACAGCAGCAACGCCGATGTAATTTATGCAGTTCTTAAGTTTGAAATCATCAGATCTAAGTATATTTTGTATCATAAATCACACCTTCTCTCTTCTCTTTTTACCGAGGAGTCCTATAGGTCTTACAAGAAGAATAACAATAAGAAGACCGAACTCAACTGCTGTGGTATAAGGGGCAAGAACGGGAACGCTCAGGCATATTTTTTCAATAACACCTAAAAGCACACCGCCTATCATTGCACCGGGTATTGAACCGATACCGCCGATAACAGCCGCCGTAAAAGCTTTTATACCGGGCATTGAACCGAGAGTGGGTTCAACGGAAGGGATCTGCATAAGATAGAATACGCTTGCTGCAGCCGCAAGTGCTGAGCCTATGGCAAATGTAATGGTAATTATCATATTTACATTGATACCCATAAGCATTGCAGCACCCTTGTCCTCGGAAACTGCAACCATAGCACGTCCGGTACGTGTCTTTTTTACAAAAACAGTAAGTCCTGCCATAATAACAGCACCGATACAAAGAGTAACAATTGAAGAAACACTGACTGTTGCACCAAGGAAGGATACCGTGCCGAGAGATGCTATTGATACTGTTTTGGGATCAGCACCGAATATCAGCTGAGCAATACTCTGCAGCAGATAGCTGACACCGATTGCCGTGATAAGAACTGCAAGGGGAGATGCACCTCTGAGAGGCTTATAGGCAAATTTTTCTACCACAATACCCATCACAACACATATTATTACCGAAACACCTACGGCAAGAGCAACGTGGCCCTGCGACATAAGAGTTACAAAAACTGCATAAGCACCGACCATAATGATATCGCCGTGAGCAAAGTTAAGCATTTTGGCAATACCGTAAACCATAGTATAGCCGAGAGCTATAAGAGCATATATAGCACCAAGACTTAAACCGTCGAATAAAATACTCATAATTTCTCTCCATTTCCGGGAGTTTTTTTCAAACAAAGACTAAAAAAAATGAAAAAACGGCGTTTTTTTACCGCCGTAAAAAAACCTGTAAAGGCGGGTATATGCCCGAGGAAAAGTCCTCAGGCATATACATTGACTTTTTTAACTTAATCAGTTGATTTCTACGATAATGGGTTCCTTTTCACAAGCACCGCTTGTTTCCCACTGCATGCCGCCTGTTACGCCGTCATAGGAGAATGTGTCGGATGTGAAAACGCTTACAAGTGCCTTTGAAAGCTCAGCGGGATCAACATTAACGTTGTCAACGCCTGCAACCTTCATAGCTTCAAAGATAGCATAAACTGCATCGTAGCCGTCAGCAGCAAACTGGTCGGGCTTTGCGCCGTATTTTGCTTCGTAGTCTGAAACGAACTTAGCAACCTTAGCATCTTCGCTGTTTACATCGAAGGGAGTGAGGTAGCTGATCTTGTTTGTAACAGTGTCGTCGATCTGTGCAGCAACACCGTCAAGACCGTCACAGCCGAAAAGGAATGCATCGCAGCCCTTTGCTACACATGCCTTAGCAATAAGACCTGCTTCTGTGTAGTAGATGGGAAGGAAGATAACATCGCAATCCTTGAGAGCTTCGATCTGAGTTGAGAAGTCACGGTTATTTTCTGCGTCGAAGGACTGTTCGATATATTCCTTACCGAGCTTTTCCATCTGACCCTTGAATGCTTCATAGATGCCTGAAGAATAAGCATCGGATGAATCATAGATAGCACCGATATTTTCATATTCTGCAGCGAGCTTATCAGCGGACATAATACCGTTGTCGGGATCACCGAAGCAAACTCTGAAGGAATAGTCGCTTGCATTGATTACGGGATCAGCAGAAGCTGAAGGAGTAAGAGAGAAGATACCGTCTTCAGCAGCTCTTGTTGCAAAGGATTCTGCGGAACCTGATGTAACAGAACCGAGAGAAACCTGCATACCTGCTTCATAGAGAGCGTCGTAGCCTGTAGATGCGTCAGCAGCTGTTGCCTTGTCATCCTTCATATCAAGCTTGAAGTTAACACCGCCGAGACCGCCTGCTGCGTTGATTTCATCAACTGCGAGCTGAGCGCCCTGCTGTACGGAAATACCGTAGGAAGCAGCGTCACCTGTGAGGGGACCTGTTGCACCGATAACATATTCGGTATTGTCTTCTGTGTAATCGCCTGTTGCTGTGAGATCATAGTCAAGATCAACTGATGTGCCAGCTGTTGTGCCTTCATCATTGCCTGCTGTGGTTTCTTCTGTATTGCCGCCGCAAGCAGCAAATGCAAGAACCATAGAGAGAGCAAGAAGAAGAGCAAGAACTTTTGAGAACTTTTTCATTTCTTTTTTCCTCCGTCTGATTTTTGTTGAACATACACAAATATGCGTATATTCTTTTGACACAAGAATAATATTACAAGAAACATAAAAAGTCAAGTTTTTTAACACATATTTTTACCGTATGCATAATAATGTTTTTGATTTTTTGTATTAATTATTTTAATATATTTAATGTTTTTTATTATTATTTTTGCCTATTGACATTATCTGCCGGGGCAAAATATAATATAAGCAGCAGAAGGTGTTACTGAAAAAGCACCGGGAATACCATCAGGATGTGATAATATGTCAGCAAAAATAATAGACGGCAAGAAAATTTCGGAAGAACTGCGCCTGGCTACCGCTGAATGTGTAAAGAAAAAAGACCCTTCATTAAGAGCACCGGGACTCGCAGTTATAATCGTGGGAGACAATCCCGCTTCAAGGATATATGTAAACAACAAGAAAAAGGCATGCGAGGTATGCGGCTTCAATTCCTATGAATATGCACTGAGCGAGGACGCACATGAGGAAGAGCTTCTTGAGCTTATTGAAAAGCTGAACGGCGACAGCACTATTGACGGTATACTCTGTCAGCTCCCCCTCCCCTCCCATATGGATGAAAACAAGGTCATTGATGCAATATGCCCCGAAAAGGACGTTGACGGTTTTTCTCCCGTAAGCACGGGAAATTTAGTGGCAGGAAAGCCCTGCTTTGCCCCCTGCACACCTGCAGGCGTTGTGGAAATGCTCAAATACGAGGGGATTGAAATATCCGGCAAGCACTGTGTTATAGTAGGAAGAAGCAATATTGTAGGAAAGCCCGCCGCCCTCCTGATGCTTCAGGAAAATGCTACCGTTACTATCTGCCATTCAAGAACAAAGAACCTCACCGAAGAAGTAAAAAGAGCAGATATCGTTATTGCGGCAATAGGAAAGCCCGGCTTCATTACCGGAGATATGGTAAAGGAAGGTGCCGTTGTGATAGACGTGGGAATCAACCGTCTGCCCTCAGGCAAGGTAACGGGAGATGTGGATTTTGAGGCAGTAAAAGAAAAGGCAGCCTATATCACCCCTGTTCCCGGCGGTGTAGGTCCCATGACGATCACCATGCTTATGAAAAATACTCTGGAAAGCTGGAAGAAAACCTTCGGTCTGGAATAAAAGAATAACAGTAAAAGCAAAAACAGTGTGAAGCTTCAATAAAGAAGCTCACACTGTTTTTTTTGTCGGTAAATATCCGATTCTGCCGTCGGAAGGATATTATGAAGCCTTCGTTGTTGTTTCGGCAGGCTTTGTTGTCTCAGCAGGCTTTGTTGCTGCTTCTGAGGCAGTTGTAGCTTCAGCGGCGGCAGTTGTACCCTCAGAGGAGGTTTCACCCTCTGACGTAGTGTTTTCAACCGCAAGGGTCGTGGTATTCTCAACCGCATTTGTGAACACTTCAACAATTGCAGTTTCGGGAAGGGCGGTGGACTGAATAGCACCGATGGTCATATATCCTCCCGATTTTCTGAGGGTGACCTTAATGACCTTGTCGGGATCGGGTCTTTCCATATCACCTGTGGAGGAATTCTGCTGCCAGGCATTTGAATTTATAAGTCCCAGTGTTACCACAACCGCATCACCTTTAGTCTGTGCATCCGTTATATGGGGAGTATAAAGAGGCTCGATCGTAGTAAGCGGAATAAAGTATGCATTATCATCCGCACTATAGGTAAATTCATAGCCGTAGCCTGTAACGGTGCGGTGCTCAATAACCACAGCCGTACCGAAATATCTCAGGAAGGCTGCCTCTACCTCTGCGGCGGGGATCATAAGCTCGCTTGAGGAATAGGTATATTTTTCTGGATCAAGGTCTGAACCGATTATGCTCCATACGGCAATCTCCACAAGCTCATCCATGGATGCGGCAGTGATATCATCAAAGGGCGAGGGATCAACCGCAGATACCGGAAGCATAAATGATGAATAGGTTTCAAGTGCCTGCTTGTTTTTTTCATCCTGATTTTTCACCATAAATGAAACACCCTGATAAATGCTGCCGAATATCCCAAGAAGAGCAAAGGCTATTATAACAATTCCCGTAACAAAATGAAAATTCTTCTTTCTGCCTGCTTTTCTTTGCTTTTCAAGCTCTTTCTGATAACGCTTAAGCTCGGAAAGAGTATCGTTCCCCTCTGAATCGGGGATAAGTCTGTCTATATTTTCCATATACTCTTCTCCTTTATATTCCGAGATAGGGTCTGGGATTCACACGGTTACCGTTCACGCGCACCTCAAAATGAAGATGGGGACCCGTTGAATAACCTGTAGAGCCGACCTTTGCAATAGGCTGTCCGGCAACAACAACCTGTCCGGGAGAAACCATAAAGGAATCGGCAAGACAATGTGCATAAAGCGTCTGAAGACCGTTGCCGTGGTCAAGTATAAGATAATAGCCGTAGCTTGAATGAACAGCGGCAACCTGCACCACGCCCTGAGCTACTGCGATAATGTCCTTGCCGAGGCTTGTGCCGGGAGCATTACCCATACCAAGATCCAGCCCTGCGTGAAGCTTGCCCCAGCGCTGACCGTAGTCGGAATTTATTCCGTATGCACCCACAATGGGCCACAGGAATATACCGCCCATAGAATTTGAATATGCCTCATCCAGAGGTTTAGTGCCGATCTGAACTCTTTCGGGAACAGGCTCGCTTACCGTAAGGCGGGCAACCTCAGAGGAGGCTGTCTGCTGTCCTCCCACAAAGGTCACAAAATTTGTAACCTGAGAATATCCGTTTTTTCCTGTAGAAACAACTCTTTGTGAGCCGCTGTAAAGCGCATTTGATTTAAGCTCGACTGTATCATACGGCTCGCTTATTGTAGTGACCTGTGTTTTTATCTCCTTGAGAGTAAAAATACCGTTACCGTCCTTATCGGGAGCAACAAGCCTTGAAAATTCCGCAACCGTTGAAACGGAATCGTCAGGATAAAATCCCGGCTTATATTCTATTTCTTCGGCGAAAGACACAACATAGTTTTCTTCAAGTGCCTTTTTTTCCGTAAGCAGACCTTCAACAACACTTCTTGCATCACTTTCACTGTGAAGCACACTGATGAGCTTGCCGTCACAATACACTCCGCAGGCATTCACCATATCGGCAGAGGTTTTTTCAAGTATGTTTCTGCACAAGGTATCCGTGTCCGTAAACTCATTCACATCAATAAATGTAAGGGAATACGAAACTTCGGGGAAAACAACACTTTCGGAATCTGCCAGAGAAAGCATCTCCTTTGCAATCCCCTTTGCTTCAAAATAATCTGTTTCGCTGCCCGTATACCCCAATACCTCTCCGTCACAAGCTATCTGAAGGGCAAGCGTTTTGTGAGAAAAAATATTTCCCGCAACAATAAGTCCCGAGAGCACCAGAAGAGGAATCAACCACATTACAAGGGTTTTTGCACCGAAATTATATCTGTTGAGCGCTGTTCTGATATAACCGCCGGCGACAGCAAAGAATGAGCCGGGGTGAGTGAACAATATTCTGAAGCAATGCTTTGCAGCTCTTGTCACCTCATCGGCATAAGTACCTGAAGGGGCATCCGCAGGGGCAAAAAGAAGAACGATTCCCCTGAAAAGAAATCTTATAAAGCGTCGGATGCATCTGATAACAAAAACAGGCGGCTTCATAAAAACAGAGCTTAAAAACATTCTGAGAGCCTTTATAAAATTTTCACCGAGCATGGCAATATTTTCATATAAGAATGAAAAAAAGCCTTCATTACCGTACACAGATGCACCTCCTTACAGATTTATGTATGAATTTTTGCAGATACAGAATAATAATAACACAATATGAATCCGGTTGCAAGAACCAAAAACAAGGTTTTGCCCACAAAATTAAAACCGCAAATCATTGATATTGGGAAAGCTATATGCTATACTTTATTATGATTATATATAATAAACGGAGAAACATAATTTATGCTTAAATTTATTTCATGGAATGTAAACGGCCTGCGGGCGGTAAACAACAAAGGAATATTTCCCGTTGTTTTTTCAGAGCTTGATGCTGACTTTTTCTGTCTGCAGGAAACAAAGCTTCAGGCAGGTCAGATAGACCTGCAGCTTGACGGCTATGAGCAATACTGGAATTATGCCGAGAAAAAGGGATATTCCGGCACTGCAATATTCACAAAGCACACTCCCCGGAAGGTGACCTACGGCATAGGCAGAGAGGAATTCGACAATGAAGGAAGAGTAATAACTCTCTCATATCCCGATTTTCATCTCGTAACGGTATACACACCCAATGCAAAGGAGGATCTCTCAAGGCTCCCATACAGACAGGAATGGGAGGATGCTTTTCTTTGCTATCTGAAAGCCCTTGAAAAAACCGCACCGGTTATTTTCTGCGGAGATCTCAATGTGGCTCACAACGAAATAGACCTGAAGAATCCGAAGCCTAACCGCGGAAAAGCCGGCTTTACTGACGAGGAAAGAGAAAAGTTCAACACTCTTCTTCAGTCGGGCTTTACGGATACATTCAGATATTTTTATCCCGATAAAGAAGGAGAATACTCTTGGTGGTCATACCGATATAATGCAAGAAAAAACAATGCAGGGTGGCGCATTGACTATTTTGTGACATCAAAGGCTCTTGATGAAAAGCTTGAGAGTGCCTCAATTCATCAGGAAATTTTCGGCTCCGACCACTGCCCGGTTGAGCTTAACATTGATCTGAAGGTGAAATAATGAGAAACATAACAGATTTCAGTAACGGCTGGCTTTTCAGCGCCGCTGCAAATGATGGCGAGGAAAAGGCTTTTTCCGACACTCTCATAAAGCTTCCGTTCTTTCATACAATATCATCAATGCCGGTATGCTCATTCACAAAAACATGGAACGCCTGCGAAAGTGATGAAGGAAAAACGGTTTATATAGAATTCAGCCAGATAAGCGGCGAAGCGGAAATCTTCTGTAATGATGCACTTATTGCTTCTGCCGACAGAATTACCCACAAAAGAAGATACCGTCTCATTTCCGAGGCACAGCCGGGAAATGAATATAAAGTAAAAATCAATATCCGTCCGTTTTCCCGGGGCGACGGTCTTTTTGCATTTACGGGAGTAAATATCATCACCCTTGACAGCAGTCACTTTGACATGCTTTCTCCCGGCGACGGCATGTATATAACATCCCTGTTAAATGACAATAAAGCGAAGATAAACGTAAAAACCGAGGTAATAAGACCGAATAATTATGACGTTGTTGCATATACGGTACTGAATTCTTCAGGCTATGAGGTGGCATCGGCAACCGCAAAGCCCACCTCACCCGACACAGAAATAATTATAGATTCTCCGGATCTCTGGGAGGGGCAGAGCGGTGCTGCCGTTTACACCCTCAAGGCAGAGCTTAAAAGAGATTCAAGGGTGCTTGACGAAATATCCTCAGGCTTCGGTATACGGGAAATATCCATTGACGACGACGGCTTTTTCCGTCTCAACGGCTTCAGACTTCCCCTTGACGGAGCCGGACTTACAGACTGCTCGGCAGTAAAGAGCGATACGGAAAATCTTCACCACCTTGACGGAAACGCTCTCATTGCCCAAATGCTTCCTACAAAAACCAATCTTCTTACATTCTGCGACAAGGAAGGAATTGTTTTCTGGTACTGCCCCGCATTTTCGGGAAACCGTGAATATGACATGAAGGTATTCAGGGAATTTCTTATAACCTACAGAAATCATCCTTCCCTTGCCTTTGCTGTATGTCCGCCCGAAGCAGATGAAGAATATTTTGAAGAGTTCAGAAAAACAGCAGAAGAATACGCACCGGAAATTATCTGTGCGGCAAGACAAAACATAGATTGCTCACCCGGGGATATTCCCGATGCTGCAAAGCTGGTGCTTCTTGATATTCCGTTCAGCACACGCCCCGATTCATATATCTCCTTCAGCGGAAGACTTGCGGGGCTTCAGGAAAAGCATCCCGGAAAATCCTTTGCGGTTTATGCATCATCGCCTCTAAAAAGCGAATGCGGAATGAAGGAATCAGCAGAGCATCACATAAGGCTGTGGCAGACATTTTTCAGGCAAAAGGGCATTACCGCTTATTTCGGAGGTCTGTTAACCGATGAACGAAACGGAGATGCACGGCGGGGACTTGTTTCTGAGGACAGAACGGAGCTTTACGATGCCTTCTGGTTCTACAAATCCCAGTTTTCTTCAGAAGGCTTTATAAAAATTACCGATCCGGATATCTGTGAAACAAGTGATAAGCATATAGATCTGAGATGCATCACAAACCGCACAAATCTGAGACTTCTTGTAAACGGCAAGGATAAAAAATACAAGGCAGAAAAGCTTTCGGATAATATTTATGTTTTCAGACAGCTGAAGCTGAAGCCTGACCGTAATCTTTTTGAGGTTTCGGCTGATGATGAGTGCGATTCCATTGAAATAATAAGAATATGACCGATTTTTAACAGGAAAAGAGGAATTAATATGCGAGAACACATCTGGGCAAACCATGCACATGTTTTCCCCGAGCAGTCAAAACCCGGCGCTACCGTAGAAAACCTTAAAATTCTTATGGAGGAATGCGGAATCGAAAAAGCGGTATGCTTTACCTGTTTCAAAGATCAGTATGCCCGTTCGGGACTTCCGGGAGACCGTCTCGACTGGCTTTACAATGAGATAAAAAACGATTCCTCTCTCATAGGCTTCGGAACACTTGATCTTGAAGAGGATGACATTGAATACCAGATAGACAAAATGATATCCTACGGCTTCAGAGGAATAAAGATACATCCCGCCTTTCAGGGAGTGAATGTATTATCCTTCAAGCTTCAGCGCGCTTATAAGAAAGCGGAAAGAGAAGGACTTTTTCTTTCCTTCCACACGGGGCTTCACTGGCATCCCATAAAGGATTACAGCCTTCTTCTCTTCGACGAGGTTGCCTGGTGTTATCCCGAGCTTAAATTCAGTATGGAGCATATTGGCGGATATCACTTTTTCAGAGAGGCTCTTGCAGTTATGTGCAACAGCGTGAGAAACTCAGAGGAGGACACCGTGTTTGCAGGCTGGACCACGGTAGCTATGAGCGAAAACGGTCTTCAGGGTGCCTGGTCTCTTTCCGATGAGGAGCTGAGAACCGTTATCCATCAGACAGGAAACACAAGAAGTATTTTCGGTCTGGATTATCCGTATAATAAAGCGCCTTATATAAAAGCAGCAATTGAGCGTATTGAAAAGCTCGACATCCCCGAGGCGGCAAAGGAAGGCATCCTGGGAGGAAACCTTCGCCGTGCTCTTAAGATGGATTGATTCATTTACCGTCCGCAGGCTCAAAAACCGAAAACTTACCTATATAAAATACCACGGCGGGCTTTTTTCGGCTGCATTTTCTTTCTCCGAAAATAAAATCGGCTGTTACAGCCTTTATACATTTTGCATACACACGTGAAAAAGGCAGCGTAAAAATCAATAAGCCTGAAAGCCTCCAAGGAATAAGGCTCAGCCTGCAAAGTGCTATATAAAGAAGCCTGCCTCTGCTTAAAAGCACCGATGACTTCACTATGCTTGCTGCAGATGACAAAGGATAAAGATAAAACAGATATTCACAGAGATAATAACGGGAATTCACGATGTAAAAAAAACACAGACCGCATATAAAAAGCAGAATCCCCGAGATAAGAAGAGTAATAAAAATACTTTTTATCATGTGAGAGGTAAGTGTCACTGCAAAAAGGGTATAAAACAAAAACATACAGGGAAGCATAAATACGGTTCCCCACAATAATTTATAAAACATAACCAGAATTTTCATTCTCATAAATCTCAGCCCCTGAGAGAACTTATAATAGCTTTCCGGAGCAATTCCGTTTTTATCAAGACTGAAAAAAACAGAGGCTTCACTGTAGCATTTTTTTATAAGTGCAAACAAAAACAGCAATAATGCTGCAGCTGCAAGCACCGGTGATATTACTGCTGCAGTGCTTTTTTCAAAATACGGCAAAACATCCGACGGTGTATAAAAAATACTGAACAGCGGAATAAGAAAAACCAGAAAGCTTATCAGGAACAGCAAAAAAGGTGTGATACTTTTAAACCACAGCCTCATTGTTTTTCCCTTCATCATCAGTCTTGCTCTTACTCTGATATCTGTCATTCTATCAACTCCCGTACAGAGTTTTTGAAGAATGCACTCATTTTATTCAAAAAAAGGAGGTTTTATATTGTTACCCGCTGCAGATACAGATATACGCTTTCTCAAGGGTATCGGCGAAAAACGCTCGGTTGCCTTCAGAAAGCTGGGAATAGAAACAGTAGAAGACCTTCTCACATATTATCCCAGAATGTATGAGGACTGGCAGAATACCGTCGGCATAAAGGATGCGCCCTATGACAAAACACTTGCCGTAAAAGCCACGGTAATTTCAAGAGCACTTCCGATGAAAACAAGAAGCGGCAAACTTTTATACAAAACCCTTGCAACAGACGGAATGGGAATAATACACCTCACATTCTTCAATAATCCCTATGCCGCAAAAGAGCTTAAGCCTGACGGAGAATTCATTTTTTACGGAAAAATAAAGGAAAATGAGAACGGGGCAAAGGAAATGATCTCCCCCAGATATGCAAAAGCAGACAAGGGAGCATATCTTCATCCCGTATATAACCAGAGCGCGGTGCTGAATTCAAAGGCAATTGAAAAAGCCGTAAAAACCGCACTTGAATCCTTCGGCGACAAGATCCCCGAAACTCTCCCAAATGAGCAGTTGCTGAAATACCGTCTGCCCGGGATAAAGGATACACTCCGCGCAATTCACTTTCCGAAGGATGAAAATGAAATCAAGGCAGCAAGAAGAAGACTTATATATGAAGAGCTTCTCTCGCTTCAGCTGGGAATTTTATCCCACTCAAAAAAAGACGTATCAGAAACCGCCTTCTGTCTTGAGGATAAGACAGAGGATTTCATAAAAACGCTCCCATTCCCCCTTACGGGTGCTCAGACAAGGGCAATAAAGGAATGTGCCCTTGATATGCAAAAGCATTCTCCCATGAGAAGACTTCTTCAGGGAGATGTAGGCTCGGGCAAAACCGCTGTTGCTGCGGCACTTATGGCAAGCACGGTAAAAAACGGCTGTCAGTGTGTGCTTATGGCTCCCACGGAGGTGCTTGCCCGTCAGCATTACCGGACCTTCAGAGATTTCTTTGAAGGCACAGACACAGAAATCACTCTTCTCACGGGAAGCCTTACCGCAAAGCAAAAAAGGCTGGCAAAGGAAGATATCGCCTCCGGCAGATCGGATATAATTATAGGCACACACGCAGTAATAACCGATGACACATCATTCAGAAGGCTTGCTCTTGCTATTACTGATGAGCAGCACCGCTTCGGCGTATCCCAGCGTGCAGCCTTAAGAAACAAGGGCGAAGAGCCTCATGTGCTTGTTATGAGTGCCACGCCCATCCCCCGCACGCTCTCTCTTATCATTTACGGCGACCTTGATATTTCCGTGCTTGACGAAAAGCCGAAGAACAGGCAGGAGATCAAAACATACTCCGTCCCCACTCTTTACAGAGAAAGAATGTATTCTTTTATAAAAAAGGAAGTAAAAAAAGGCAGACAATGCTATATAGTCTGTCCTATGGTAGAGGAAAACGAGGAATACGAGGGAGAAAGAAAATCCGCTGAAGAATACTATAAGCTTCTTTCATCCACGGTATTTTCGGATATCCGCTGCGGACTTCTTCACGGGCAGATGAAGCAGAAGCAGAAGGACGAAATCATGGCAGGCTTCAAAGAGGGCAGCATTGATGTACTTATCTGCACCGTTGTTATCGAAGTAGGTATTGATGTACCAAATGCAAGTGTTATGGTAATAGAAAACGCCGAGTGCTTCGGTCTGTCACAGCTTCATCAGCTGAGAGGAAGAGTAGGCAGAGGAAGTGCACGGTCATACTGCATACTTGTAAGCGATTCAAAGGGCAAGGAGGCAGAAAAACGCCTTGAAATACTCTGCGATACAAATGACGGTTTCAGGATAGCAGAAGAGGATCTGAAGATCAGAGGTCCGGGAGACTTCTTCGGCTCACGGCAAAGCGGTCTTCCCGCCCTTAAAATAGCCTCGCTTATGACAGATTCCCGTATTCTTTATGCAGCAAGACAGGAAGCAGAGGAAATACTTCAGAATGACCCCTTACTGGAAAAGCCCTCAAACCACGGACTGAGAAAAAAAATATCGGCTCTCTTTGCCGACATTTCATAAAGGAGAAAAAATTATGGATAAAATATTCGGTGCAAAATGGATAAAGGCTTCAAGACAGCCTGCAGAATGTGTTATTGACTTTGTAAAGAATTTCAGCGCAAAGCCGTTTCCTGTCAGAGCCACACTTGAAATAAGCGCGCTTGGTGTTTATAACTGCGAAATTAACGGAAGGAAAGTAACCTCCTCCGTGCTCAATCCCGGCTGGACAGACTATAATAAAAGAATACAGTATCAGAGCTTTGATGTAACCTCTCTTATTGAAAAAGAAAATACTATAGTTATCGGCACAGGTATAGGCTGGCGTTTTCATAAGTGGTATGACCTGAGCTCAAAAACGGTAAAGCACAATACCGTAGCTGTTATTGCCGCTCTTACACTTACATATGAAAACGGCGAAGAGGCTGTGATATACACGGATTCCTCATGGAAGTTCCGCGAAAACATTGTACGCTACAATCATATGTATAACGGCGAAACAATTGACTTCAATTTCAAAGCAAGGGCTCTTAATCCCGTAACAGAGCTCAGCTACACAAAGGATACACTTATTCCTCAGGAGGGTGAATACATAACCGAGCAGGAGGTTATAAGAGGCAAAAAGCTTTTCACCACCCCGGAGGGCGATACAGTTATTGATTTCGGTCAGGAGCTGACGGGTTATGTTTCCTTTTATATAAAAGGAAATAAGGGTGATATTATTAAAGTACGCCACTTTGAAATGACCGACAAAAACGGCAATGTATATCTTGACAATCTCAGAAGCGCAAAGCAGCTTCTCACAGTTATCTGTGACGGAAAAAGCCACAGAATCAAGCCTCTTTATACCTTCTACGGCTTCAGATATATTGCAGTTGAAGGAATGGAAATTGAAAGTGCAGACGAATTCACCGCAATCGTTGTGCATTCGGATATGAAGAGAACAGGCTTTTTCAACTGCTCCGATGCTACAATAAATCAGCTTTTCCATAATATTATATGGGGTCAGAAGGGTAACTTCCTTGATGTACCCACCGACTGTCCCCAGAGAGATGAAAGACTGGGCTGGACAGGTGATGCACAGGTATTCTGTAAGGTTGCAAGCTATAATTTCAATGTAGAGAAATTCTTCCGTAAGTGGCTCGGCGACTTAAGAGCAATGCAGAAGCCCTCAGGCACTATCCCCTCTTTTGTTCCCACAAAATTCGATGATGACGGCGGCTCCTCAGCCTGGGCAGATGTTGCAACTATTCTTCCCTGGCAGATGTATCTTACCTACGGCAACCGTGAAATACTTGAGGAAAATTATATTCTTATGAAAAAGTGGGTAGACTTTATGAGAAGCTATGCACTTAAAAAGAAGCCCGAGGAAGGCATTTCCACAAGCCCCTATCTGTATGAGGGACACTGGCACTTCGGAGACTGGCTGGCACTTGACCTTCCCGACAAGGAGGCTGTGGGAGGCGCAACCGAAAAGGATCTTATAGGATCAGCATTCTTTGCATATTCCACATCTATTTTCATAAAGGCATCCGTAGTTCTCGGAAAAGAATGTGATTATTATAAAAATCTGTATAAAAATATAAAGAAAGCATTTATCAATAAATATATAACCACGGACGGCAGAATCAAATGCAATACCCAGACCGCCTGCGTGCTTGCACTTCATTTCGGTCTTTATAAGGATAAAGAGCCTCTTGCCCGCCAGCTTACTGAGCTTGTAAACACGGCAGGCCATCTTACCACAGGCTTTGTGGGCACTCCGTATCTTCTTCATGTGCTCTCCGACATCGGTGAAAATGAGCTTTGCTATAAGCTTCTCACAAGAAAGGAATTCCCCTCCTGGTGTTATCCCATCACACAGGGAGCTACCACAATGTGGGAACGTTGGAACGGCTACAAGCCCGACGGCACATTTGCCACTCCCGATATGAACTCTTTCAACCACTATGCCTACGGCGCTGTCGGTGACTGGATGTATGAAAAAATGTGCGGAATCAGCCAAAAGGAGGGTTCAGCAGGCTTTACCGATATAATTTTTGCTCCGATTACAAGCACCGCCTTCTCTTTTGCTGAAGCATCTATCGAAACAGCGAACGGGCAGGTGTATTCAAGATGGGAAATCACCCCTGAAGGAACTGCCTATACCTTCAACGTACCCGAAAACACCAAAGCAACAGCTGAAATTTCAGGAAAAACATATAAATTAGTAACAGGCATAAACAAAATCACAGTCTGATTTTTGTAAGTTTTATCTAAAAAATTTAAATTTGCATTTTTTTTCTTTCAAATGCTTTAATTTTTCTTAAGATAGTGTTATAATGTCTAAGTCTGCGGCTGAGAATTTTATGACACATTCTGCAGATTGATGTCGTTTTTTTGCAAAATAACGACTGCTTGTTTCAGATTTTACTTGTTGGATATATAAAAAAGGATTAAGGAAGTGCCCTTTGTGGAAAAATTTGTGATTCACGGAGGCAAAAGACTTGAAGGGGAGATAGAAATCAGCGGAGCCAAGAATGCTGCCGTTGCGATTCTTCCTGCAACTCTTCTTGCCAAAGGTGTTTTTACCCTTGAAAATGTCCCTGACATAAGAGACATTTCTTCAATGATTCAGATTCTCAGAGCAATGGGGGCTGTTGTAACCTATAACAGCAGATCAGCTATTACCATAGATACAAGCAATGTTGTTTCCGAAACAATCCCCTATGAGCTTACAAAAAACCTCAGAGCCTCTTATTATCTTTTAGGTGCTCTTCTCGGTATGTATAATGTTGCACGTGTTGCAATGCCGGGCGGATGCAATTTCGGCGGTGTACGTCCCATAGACCTTCACCTTAAAGGCTTCTCATCCCTCGGTGCAATTATTTCAACCGACGGCGGTGTTATAGAGGCAAAGGCTCCCACCCTTATCGGCTCTTCAGTTTATTTCGATAAGGTTTCCGTCGGTGCAACTATCAATGTTCTTCTTGCTGCAGTAAAGGCAAGAGGTCTTACAATTATTGAAAATGCGGCAAAGGAGCCCCATATTGTTGACCTTGCAAACTTTTTAAACCTTATGGGTGCAAAAATCAAGGGAGCAGGAACTGATGTTATTAAGGTTGAGGGCGTAAGCGAGCTTCACGGCTGTGATTATTCAATAATTCCCGACCAGATAGAAGCAGGCACATATATGGTTGCAGCTGCCGCAACAAGAGGCAACCTTCTTATAAAGAATGTTATCCCCAAGCATCTTGATCCCATATCTGCAAAGCTCAGAGAATGCGGATGCATAGTTGATGAATATGACGATTCAGTAAGAGTTGCCGCTTCAGGCAGACTTCACGGCTGCAACGTAAAAACCCATCCCCATCCCGGCTTCCCCACAGATATGCAGCCTCAGTTCACCACTCTTCTTGCACTCGCTGAAGGCACAAGCATTGTTTCAGACAGTGTGTGGGACAACCGCTTCAGATATGTTGATCAGCTCACAAGACTCGGTGCACAGATTCAGATAGAAGGCAAGGCAGCTATCGTTCAGGGCATCAGTGAATTCAAGGGCGCTCCCGTAAAGGCAGACGACCTGAGAGCAGGTGCGGCAATGATAATTGCAGGTCTTTGTGCCAAGGGCGAAACTCAGGTTGAGGATATTATCCACATCGACCGCGGCTATGAGGATGTTGTTAAAAAGCTCACTGCAGTAGGTGCAGATATCGCAAGAGTAAACTTCCCCGACAAAGAAGAAGCAAAAGAAAAGCTTGCATAATAATTAAAGGCGTGAGAACAAACCGGTTCCCACGCCTTATTTTTTTTGTTAAAAAAGCATTCTGCTTCACCCCCCCCGTCCCCCAATCTTGGGGGCGAAAAGGTGTTTTTTTGTTCAATAAGCTTGCGTCATTCAATGAGCCCGCAGGCGAATTATATGCTAATTGCTCACAACGCGAGCAATTTCCTATATAATAAAGAAAACGGCTGTCCCGAAAACACGGGAAAGCCGTTTTTACCATCTGTCAGATAGAATTAAGAAGTCCGCCGATATTGGCTACAGCACCGCCGATACCGCTTACTATCTTTCCTATTCCCTTAAGTGTTCCCTTACCGTTGAGGATGAGGCAGAGTCCCTCTGCCATTTCGGGAGTAAATACGCCCATACTCATTGAAATAAAGCAACGGATAGGAATCTGAAGTGCCATGGATGTCATCATTTTTTCCTGAGAAACATCGCCCTTGCTCATGGCCTTGAACATATTGACAAGAAGAGTATTTATAAGCTTGCCTGCCTTTGTGCCTGCAGCATCCTCAAGTGCGCTGTTGATGGTGATTTCGCCGTATTCCTCTGCGTTTTTATAGGGAATTTCATAACCGAGAAGCTTTTCGAAATCAGCATCGCTCACATTGGAAACCTCACCCGAATAATAACAGGGAAGGCTTTCTCTCATATCGGGAATTTCCACATCTCCTGCAGTTGATGTGACCTTTACTGCAGCATTAAGCCTTATGTCACGGGAGGATGCACCCACAAGGATTTCAAACTCTCCGCTTTCAACGTGCCAGTCGTGAATATTTACATTATAATAAGCGAATGCACGCTTAGTGAGGCTCAGAGTAACCTTCTTCTCCTCGCCGGGCTCAAGATATATTTTCTTAAAGCCCTTAAGCTCTTTTTCCGGACGGAAAATTGTGCTTTCCTTGTCATTAACATAAACCTGCGCAATTTCAGCACCTGCTGTTTTGCCTGTATTTTTTACCTTAAAGCTGACCTCAAGCGTATCGGTATCCTTGATATTTTTCTTTGAAAGCTTTATATCGGAATAAGTGAATTCAGTGTATGAAAGACCGAAGCCAAAGGGGAAGAGAACATCCTTCTTTACCTTATCATAATATCTGTAGCCCACATAGATGCTTTCTCTGTATTCAACACTCTTTCTTGAGCCGGGGAATGAGGTATAAGAAGCATTATCCTCAAGACGAAGAGGATAGGTTTCAGCAAGCTTACCCGAGGGATTTACTTCACCGTAAAGCAGCTCAACTGCAGCCGCTGCCCCTGCTTCACCGCCGAGATAGCCGTTGAGAACAGCCTTTACATTATTTATCCAGGGCATTTCAACAGGTGAACCGCCTGAAAGCACAACAACGGTATTGGGATTTGCCTTTGATACCGCATTAATAAGATTAATATGGCTCATAGGCATTCTCATATGGTCACGGTCAAAACCTTCGGATTCATATTCCTCGGTAAGTCCGCAGAATATTACTGCAGTTTCACAGCTTTTTGCAGTTTCAACAGCTTCACGGATAAGGGCAAGATCCGTTACGTCCTTTGCCTTATTATAGCCTGCAGCATAAACAAAGCCGTAGCCCTTATCAAGCATAACACTGAAGGCGTCATCAACATTCTTCGCATTTATCTGCGATGAGCCTGCCCCTTGATAACGGGGAGAAACAGCCATTTCACCGATAAGTGCAATTCTCTTTTCTTTATCAAGAGGAAGAATACCGTCTTCATTTTTAAGAAGCACCATTGAGCCCAGAGCAACCTCTTTGGCGAGACTGTGATGCTCATTCTTATCATATGTATAATCTCCGAGAGTTTCCTCGGCATACATAATAAGATCTACTATTTCATCAACTCTCTTATCAAGCTCTTCTTCAGACAAAAGACCGTTCTCAACAGCCTCACGAAGCTTGGCGCTTCCCAATCCGTTTGAGCCGGGCATTTCAAGATTCTGACCTGCAGCAATTCCTTTATGAATCTCATTTTCAGCGCCCCAGTCGGTAACAACAACTCCGTCAAAGCCCCATTCCTCACGAAGCACCTTTCCTAAAAGCCATTCGTTTTCGGCACAGTATGTTCCCAGAAGCTTGTTATATGCATTCATAACGGTGCGGGGCTTGCCCTCTTTTACTGCAATTTCAAAGGAAGCAAGATAAATCTCACGAAGAGTTCTTTCATCGGCAACAGTATCAATTGTCATTCTTCTTGTTTCCTGATTATTTGCTGCAAAGTGCTTGAGAGAGGTACCTATTCCCTTTGACTGCACGCCTTTAATGAATGAAGCCGCCATTTTTCCGCCAAGGTAAGGATCCTCGGAAAAATATTCAAAGTTACGTCCGCAAAGAGGAGAACGCTTGATATTGTTTCCGGGGCCTAAAAGCACGGAAACCTTTTCGGCTCTGCATTCGTCACCCAGAGCCTCACCCATCTTATAAGTAAGCTCCTCATCCCAGGATGCGGCAGTAGCCGATGCCGTAGGGAAACACACCGCAGGAACAGAACCCATTATGTCTGTTTTATCCTTTTTGTCGCTGTGCTTTCTGAGGCCGTGAGGTCCGTCAGACACCATAATTGACTTAAGACCAAGCCGGTCCACTCCGTTCAGATGCCAGAAATCCAGCCCTGAACAAAGCGCAGTTTTTTCTTCAAGAGTCATCTGACTCAAAAGCTCTTTATGTTTCATATTTTCCTCCGATAATCATAATCTGCGGCTTATGCCCTTGAATTATAATTTATACTATGTGATTATATGCCATTTCCATTGTTTTTGTAAGCTTTACTGCGTCATCAATTCCGAACAGGGGCTCGCCGTCGCCGTTTATGGAGTCACAGAAGGAATTGATTGAGGATTTGCTGCCCTTGCCGAGATTGGGATATATCCAGCCGTCACCGTTGTTGTAGCAGAGCTTATCAAATACACCGCCTGCAAGGATAGTTCCCTTTGTGCCCGCGATTTCAAGCTGAAAGGGATTTCTGCCTGTAACAAAGCCTGTTTCGCTGACACCGATTGCACCGTTTTCATAGCTGAATACGGTAACACAGTTATCCTCAACACTGTCGCAGAGGGTGTTTGTGAATACGCTTGTGCATTTCACAGGCTCACCCATAAGCCAGTTGAGAAGATACATTCCGTGAGCACCGAGATCCATCATAGCGCCGCCGCAGGTGGGAACGGGATCAAGGAAAGAGGGAGGCAGCCAGCCGCGGCTTACACCGTCGTGGGCATTTCTCATTCTCATATATGTAACCTGACCCACAAGCTCATTATCAAGGGCCTCCTTTACCCACAGAAAATCTGAGCGGGTTCTCCAGGGGAAGGAGATGCAGAACTTAATACCTGCCTTTTCAACAGCCTCTTTGACCTCGAGAGCATCGCTGTAGGCTGCGGTGAGAACCTTTTCGGTGAAGATATGCTTTTTTGCTTCAGCAGCCTTTATGAGAACCTCTTTATGAATATTTGTTGCCGCACAAACCTGAACCGCATCAAAATCCATTTTGTAGAATTCATCGAGATCGGTTGTGTATGCACAGCCAAGCTCTTCACCCTTTGCCTTTGCCGTTTCCCCGTCGGGATCCCAGATTGCGGTGATTTCCACATCGCCGCGGGACAGAAATTCCCTGACATATCCGCCAAAATGAACGTGCCATGTGCCTGCAAGACCTAATTTAATCATAGTCAACTTCTCCTTTATTCATCGGTACCGAGCAGCATTTCAGCCTCATCGAAGCCTATTGACTCAACACCTTTTAATTTTTTCGCAATAATGGTATTTCTTTTCCGGGCATCATCAATGCTGAGTGATGCCTCATCAAGCTTACGCTTTGCCTTTTCAAGGGCAATACCGAATTTATCATACTGCATCTTTGCAGCAGACAAAAGTTCCATAACCTCATTTGCCTTCTGACTGAGCGCCACACTTCTGAAGCCCATTGCAAGAGATGAAAGAAGGGCTGTGATAGTGGAGGGGCCTGCAAGAAGTATGCCGTATTCTTCATGAAGACGGTCTGCTATATTTTCCTTTGACGACAGCACCTGAGCATACAACGGATCCGTTGCAAGATACAGCACGGCAAAGGGGGTGGTGGCAGGAGGATCAATATATTTTGAAACTGCCTTTGCTTCGGAAAGCACTCTCGCCTCGAGTGCCTTTGTTGCCGCTTTCACGCCTTCCGTATCGCCGTTATCGGCGAAATCGCAGAGCCTTAAATAGTCCTCCACAGGAAATTTTGAATCTATGGGAAGATATGTTTTTTTCTCACCCGTGGCATCGGGGATGATAACGGCAAATTCAACCACATCCTTTTTTTCATCGGAGCGGTAATTCTTCACATACATCCCGGGAATTATACTGTCTAAAATTCCCTCAAGCTGAGCCTCTGCCCAGTTGCCTCTTGTTTTTACATTGGTGAAAATACGGTTAAGAGCAGTAACACTGCCTGAAAGCTCCTTCATTTCACCAAGAGACTTATACACATTTGAAAGCTGATCAGATACAGACTTGAAGGAGGAATCAAGACGTGTGGTGAGAGTTGAGGTCAGCTTTTCATCAACGGTAAGCCTCATCTGTTCAAGCTTGCTTTCATTAGACGCCTGAAGCTTTTCTATTGAAAGCGCAAGCGCCTCGGTCTGCTGACGTCCCGAAAAGTCGATCCTTTCACGCATATCAGACAATGCACGCACGGTATTAAGCTGTCCTTCGGCGGTTTTCTCTGAAAGACGGTTCATTTTTTCACCGACATTATCAAGTGCTGTGCCAACAACACCGCGCACAGCCTCAGAGGAAGCGGCATTCTCGCTTCTCATTTTTGAAAACCCGTCAAGGGTAATCTTTGAAAGATTATCAATTTTCTCCCCGGTAAGAGTATCCCCCTTTGAGGAATAGAGCTTCAGCACAATTATCAGAAGCAGTATAACCGTTATAACACCGAGAATCACAAGTACAATATCCATATTTTACCTCAGACAATACAATTAATAATATATTATCACATCCGTAAATAAAAATAAAGAAAACAAATACACAAAAATAAACCTGTTTTGTAGTGCATATTAAAAAAAGCCTGAGTAGCAAGATAAAAAAATTTCTAAATCTATGGAAAAACAATATATAATCTGCTAAAATATAACAAATATACAAATGAATGGGGTATTGCGGTATGAAAAGAATTCTGGCATTGTTGCTGGCGGTTATTATGATAGCGGGGATGCTTTCGTCCTGCGGCAGCGATGATCCTGTGGTGCTTTTCTTTGCCGTGAAGGATAAGGCGGGGACATTTGATCCTCAGATCGTGTCAAACACCACTTCATCAATAGTTGTAAGAAACTGCTTTGAGGGTCTTTTAAGAAAAGACGAAAACGGAGAAATCATAAACGGTGTGGCAAAAAGCTGGGATGTATCCCCCGACGGACTTACATACACATTTCATCTGAGAACCGATGCGGTGTGGCATCTCACATCAAATGCCGAAAAGCAGCTTGAGGGCAAGATTCCCGAAAACTTTGACCTTTCAGTCACGGCAGAGGACTTCCGTTTTGCCCTTATTCGTGCGGTTGACCCCATGACAGCCGCTCCCCTTTCATATATGCTTTATAACATAGAAAATGCCCCGGAGATCCTTTCAGGGGATATGGATAGAGAAGAGCTGGGAGTTGAAGCTGTTGACCGCTATACTCTGAAAATAACACTTTCTCAGCCTCAGAGCAATTTCCCCGAGGTGCTGACAGAGCCTGTATGTATGCCCTGTAACCGTACCTTCTTCGAGGCATGCTCCGGCAGATACGGCACACTTATTGCCTTCTCCTTATCAAACGGCCCCTTCTATTTATCAAGATTCAACGAGGACTCCTGCAGAATAAACAAAGCCGCTGATTACGTGGGCGACTCCGCCGCCCGTCCCGATTACGTATGGCTTTATGTGACAGAAGACGAGGAAACACTTCTCGAGGTACTGGAAACCGACGATTATTCAGGTGCGGTAATAAGCGAGGACACCTATAATGCGCTTAAGGTCAGAAAATCAATGACCGTGACCGAAACACCCAATATTCTCAGAAGCCTTATTCTTAATCTCAGGGACGATGTGCTTTCAAACGAAAACATCCGTAAGGCAATCACCGCAGCAACAGACATAAGCTTAATTGCCGCAAATGAAAACAGAGAGCCTGCAAAGGGACTTGTACCCTTAAGTGCCGCAGCTGAGGATGCCTCACCCGTTAATTCTGCCTTCGATGAACAAGCAGCCGCAGAGTATCTGAAAAAGGGTCTTGAGGAGCTTGAAAAAACCAGCATTGACATTTCCATTCTCTGCGAGCAGAGATACGGCGACTCTATGCGCCGACTTATGCAGGAATGGCAAAGAATTCTGGGAATTTACGTAAATTTCTCAGTAAAAACAGCAACGGATGCCGAAATCAAAGCCGCGGTAAGCTCCGGCAATTATCAGATTGCCTTCTACCAGCGTGCCGCTGAAACAGATAATATTTATGAATATTTCGGCTCATTTATTTCCGACTCAAACATTATTATTTCACCTGAAGAGTTTCCCGAGGAGGAAACCACCGAGGAAATCATAACAGAGTCTCTTCTCCCCGATGAAAATTATACAGACGAGGCTTATACGGGACTTTCTCCCGAAAATATCCCGGCAAATCCCGGGAACACACCCGATTCTCCGGAAAATATACCTGAAACTCCCTCTTCTCCTGCTGTTTTGCCCGATGAGGAGCCCGGAACTGAAGAAACACAGCCTGATGAAGAGCCACCGCAGTCCGGGGCAACAGATCTTTCACATTTTACCCGCCCTCAGGTATCAACTCTTGCTTTCACAGGGAATACCTATACGGCGCCTCTTGCGAAGTCCTCTTTTGCTGTTTCGGAAGATGCCTCGGAACTGATGAAGCTTATCTCTGAGCTTTATTCCGGAAATGACAGCAGCTTCAAAGAGAATTATAAGGCTATAGAAAACAATATTATGGAGCATAATGTATTTATTCCCGTGTGGTATGAAAACAGCTATCTTGTGTGCACAAAGGATGTAACGGGAGTTATATTCTTCTCGGGAAGCGATAAGCTTTATTTCCATAATGCAACCAATGTAAAGGAATAATTTTTCCATAAAGCAAAATATCCGAAAGGCAGTGTTATTATGTCAGTATTCAGACCCTTCAGAGCGGTAAGACCGAAGAAGGAATATTCTTCCCTTGTTGCAGCACTCCCCTATGACGTTATGAATTCAGAAGAAGCAAGAGAAAAAGTAAAAGACAATCCTTACTCCTTTATTCATGTCGACAAAGCGGAGGTTGACCTTCCCCCCGAAACCTATCTTTATTCCGATGAGGTTTATAATAAGGCAGCCGAGAATCTCAGAGCCTTATCCGACAAGGGTATATGCATTCAGGATGAAGCCCCCTGCTTTTATATCTACCGTCAGATAATGGGAGATGTGTGCCAGACAGGCATTGTGGGATGTGCAGGTGTGGACGATTATCTTGACGGCACTATAAAAAAGCACGAGCACACGAGAGCCGACAAGGAGGAAGACCGTATCCGCCATGTGGACACCTGTAATGCAAACACAGGACCGATTTTCCTTGCTTACAGAAAAAACGATGTAATTGACGCAGTTTTGGATAAATACACATGTCTTTCTCCCGAATATGATTTTACCTCCGAGGGAGATGTAAAGAATACCGTATGGGTAATATCCGATAAGGAAGACACCGAAAGGCTTACTGAAGCCTTTAAGTCAGTTGAAAACTTATATATTGCCGACGGGCATCACCGTGCAGCTTCCGCCGTAAAGGTTGCTCTTAAAAGAAGAGAGGAAAATCCCGGATATACGGGCGAAGAGGAATTCAATTTCTTCCTTGCTGTTGTTTTCAGAGCGGAAGAGCTTAAAATAATGGACTATAACCGCGTGCTTAAGGATACAAACGGACTCACCGATAAAGAATTATTCGGAAAGCTTAAAGATATTTTTGAAATAAATGAGGAAGCCGCTGCCGTAAGACCGGAAAGCCGCCACACCTTCGGACTCTTTTATAAGGACACGTGGTACCGTCTTTCACTGAAGGAAGGTCTTTGCGATGAAAGCGATGCCCTTGCAGGTCTTGATGTTTCACTTCTTCAGAAGTATGTGATAAATGATATTTTCGGCATTTCAGATCCCCGTACCGACAAGAGAATAGACTTCGTAGGCGGAATAAGAGGACTCGGAGAGCTTGAAAGAAGATGTCACACGGATATGAAGCTGGCGATATCAATGTTCCCCACTTCTCTCGAAGAGCTTATGTCTATTGCGGATATGGGACAGGTTATGCCCCCGAAATCCACATGGTTTGAGCCCAAGCTTCTCAGCGGATTATTTATCCATGAATTAAAATAATCGGTGTTTTTTTAAAAAGTTTTAAAAAACACTTGCAATTCACGACATAATCTGTTATTATGTCTTTTGCTGATTTAGATTTTAGGGGTTAACCCGGAAAATAAAAGGGAGGTGCGCTCCATGGCAAAATGTGATTTTTGCGGTAAGGACGTAAAGTTCGGTATTCAGGTTTCTCACTCACACAGACGCTCAAACAGAACTTGGAAGCCCAATGTAAAAAGAGTAAAGGCTATCGTTAACGGTTCTCCTTGCAGAGTTTATGCTTGCACACGTTGCATGCGTTCCGGTAAGGTTGAAAGAGCTGTTTAATTTCAAAAGTAAATTAACAACGATACAAAAAAGACTGTCTCCGTGCGAAGACAGTCTTTAGTCTTTTATTGCCGCAAGAGGAGCAAAAAACACCATATTTGCCGCGCAATTAATACAGAGGTACGAGCGGCAATATGAGTTATGCTTGCGGTTTTAGTATTGTGCCTCTTATTAAGCGGGTAAAGCACTTTGGTTTTTTGGTTTGTGCGGTTGGACACTCTTGCATTGCATGTCGCTGAAATCAGTTTATCTGAGACTTCAGGGCTCGTGCGTTGCACATCGCTGATATTAGTTTTGTTGAGATTTTGCGGGCTTGTTTTTTGTATTGAGGGAAGGAGGATTTAAGTGAAAAAATTGTTGCAGGGACTGAATAATAATCAGCTGAAGCTTATTGCCATGCTTTCAATGCTTCTTGACCATATGGGGAGAGAGCTTTTTCCGCAGGCAGATATTCTTCCGATCATCGGAAGGCTGGCATTTCCTGTTTTTTCTTATATGATAGCAGAGGGCTGCACATACACTAAGAACAGACGGAAATACTTCCTTTCTGTCTTCATTGTGGGGGCAGCATGTCAGGCTGTTTACTTTATTGCAGAGCGTTCTCTTTATCAGAATGTGCTCATCACCTTTTCCCTTTCCATTGCAATTATTTTTCTTACGGATAATTTTATAAGAAGAAAAAGCGTAAAAACCTTTGTTCCTGCACTTGCGATATGCCTTCTTACGGTATTTCTTTGTTTAATTCTTCCCCGTTTTGCGTGGGCAAAGGGCTTTCATATAGATTATTCGCTCGCAGGTGTGCTTGTGCCCGTTATGGTATACTTTGCACCTGAGAAAAAAACCAAGGCTTTATGCTTCAGTCTGATGCTTGTTGTACTAAGTCTTACTATGGGTTCTATACAGTGGTTCTCTCTTATGTCAATCCCCCTTGTCCTTTTGTACAACGGAAAAAGAGGAAAGCGCAATATGAAACTGCTTTTCTATATTTTCTATCCCGCACATCTTGCAGTTATTTATCTTATATCTCTCATTCCCGGAATATAGCAGGTTATGTGTCAACTTGCACATTTTTACGTCACGTTTTTTTTCTTCTCTTTGCGATATTACAAATTTCGCAGAGAGAGGGAATTTTTGCTTGTAATAGAAATAATATTTTGATATAATTTTTACATTAATTTTCAAAAAGGGACTTATGTATGGATACAATGATCCTTGTGCTTGAGCTTATAGGCACCTGTGCTTTTGCAATATCAGGGGCAGTGCTGGGAATAACAAAACGCTTTGATATTTTCGGTGTTATTTTTTCAGGTATCATCACAGCTCTCGGCGGCGGTACTATCAGAGATATTCTTTTAGGCAACCTGCCTCCCGCAATGTTCAGAAATTATATTTACCTTATATTTGCCGTATCTGCGTGCATCGTTACCTTTGTTGCTGCAAGAATTCTCAAATCAAAGTTTTCCGAGCATATATCAATTATTGACAGGGTCAACAATGTTTTTGATGCTCTGGGACTCGGTGTATTCACCATAGCAGGAATGAATGTAGCTATAAACAGCGGCTTTGGTGATAATTTCTTTTTTGTTGTATTCCTCGGCATGACAACAGGCTGCGGAGGCGGAATCCTTCGCGACGTAATAGTCAGCGATGTTCCCTTTGTTCTCAGAAAAAGAATATATGCAGTGGCATCCATTGCAGGCGGTGTTCTTTATTATTTATTATACATATCCTTTTCATGTCCCGCAGTTATTGCCACAATTCTTTCAATAGTGCTTATTTTTGCACTCAGACTTCTTGCATCTGTATTTAAATGGGATCTTCCCAAAGCAATATAATTACTTTGATTTACGGAGGAAAAACGAGATGTTCAATGTTCAGGATGTTACAGAATTTATCAGACTCAGCGACCCTGAGGTAGGCGCAGCTGTGGAGCACGAGCTTCAGCGTGAACGCAGAAATCTGGAGCTTATTGCTTCCGAAAATATTGTATCCCCCGCTGTTATGGCAGCTATGGGCAGTATTCTCACAAACAAATATGCCGAAGGCTATCCCGGAAGAAGATATTACGGCGGCTGCGTGGCAGTAGACGAATGCGAACAGATCGCAATTGAAAGAGCAAAGAAGCTTTTCGGTGCAGAGCATGCAAATGTTCAGCCTCATTCAGGCTCTCAGGCAAACTTTGCCGCTTATTTTGCAGTACTCAACCCCGGTGATACAGTTCTCGGCATGTCACTTGCAGAGGGCGGACATCTCACTCACGGCTCACCCGTAAATATGTCAGGTAAGCTTTATAACTTCGTGCCCTACGGCGTTGACAGCGAAACCGGCAGAATAGACTATGATAAATTAAGGCAGCTTGCTCTTGAAGTAAAGCCCAAGCTCATTGTAGCAGGCGCAAGTGCTTATCCCAGAGTTATAGATTTTGAAAAAATATCTGCCATAGCAAAGGAAGCAGGCGCTTATTTTATGGTTGATATGGCTCATATTGCAGGTCTTGTTGCTGCAGGGCTTCATCCCTCACCCGTTCCTTATGCAGATATCGTAACCTCTACAACACATAAAACCTTAAGAGGCCCCAGAGGCGGACTTATTCTCTGCAAGGAAGAGCTTGCCAAGGCAATAGACAAGGCTATTTTCCCCGGCTCACAGGGCGGTCCCCTCGAGCATGTTATTGCAGGTAAGGCTATCTGCTTCGGCGAAGCTCTCAAGGATGAATTCAAGGATTATCAGAAGGCTGTTATAGAAAACACAAAGGCTCTCTCTGATGCCCTTAAAGAAAAAGGCTTCAACCTTGTTTCAGGCGGCACAGACAACCATCTTATTCTTCTTGACCTTCAGAATATGAGCATCACAGGAAAAGAGCTCGAGCACAGACTTGATGAGGTTTATATCACAGTAAATAAAAACGCAGTACCCAACGATCCTCAGAGTCCCTTTATCACAAGCGGCGTAAGAATCGGTACTGCTGCAGTTACCACAAGAGGTCTCAGAAAGGAAGATATGAAAATAATCGCAGAATGCATTTATCTTACCGTTACCGATTTCGAAAACAGCATTGAAGCAATCAGAGGCAAGGTAGCCACACTTCTTGAGAAATATCCTCTTTATTGATTTTTATTAATAAAAATTCACAAACTTTTTGAGGGAGAGCGCGACAGGCTCTCCCTTTTTTCTTTGCTTTTTTTCAGAATAAAATTTTTCATTGTACAAAATGCATAAATTATAACACTTTGATTTGTGCATTATGTTAAGGGTGATTATTTTTCGACAAAATCCGCCTTTGTGCATTTTGCACAATCGGACATTGTTCCAATTGTGCAAAATCACTTGACATTTTCATTTTTCTGAGTATAATAAGGATGTAATCAAACGAAAGGAGTACTGAACATGAAAGAGTACAAAAGAGAAATTATCAAGGCAGAAACACAGCTCATCGGAGAAATCGAATCCATGAAAAAGTTTTCTTTCAAGAAGCTCCTTAAGGTTATCGAACTCGACGCTCTTCTCAAGTATTACAACGCCTGAGAATGACAAAGGTTCAGCCTTCAGAGGCTTCGCCTGAAAACAATTCCCCGGAAGGGGATTTACATATGGAAACAGTAAGCTGTTTCCGCCAAGATAATATATTAAAGTGCCGCAGTAAAAAACACCGCGGCACTTTTTATTTATCTGCATTTCTTGAGGAAAAATACTTCCCGTTATACCCTTGGATTGTCTTATCCTCCGAAGCCCTTTCAAGCCTTATTTTCGCCCATATACAATAGCGGGGATTTTTTTCTGTTGCAAGATAATGTCTTCCCAGCTTCTTTGCAGTAACTGCTGTTGTGCCCGAGCCTGCAAAGGGGTCAAAAACCAAACTGTTTTTACAGGAGGATGCAAGTATCAGCTTTGCCATAAGCTTTTCAGGCTTCTGGGTGGGATGGGCTGTGTTTTCCGGCATAGACCAGAAGGGTACCGTTATATCATCCCAGAAATTAGAAGGACAGGTCATGCGGAAATTTCCGTCCTTCTCCTCCTTCCAATCCTTGGGCACACCATTTTCTTTATACGGAGCAATAACTTTTTTTCTTATTTTTACGGCATTGAGATTAAATGTATATTCATCGGATACGGTGCAAAACCAGATATCCTCCATACCGTTTTTCCAGTTTTTCTTTGCACCTCTGCCCTTTTCTCTCTGCCAGGTAATACGGTTACGGACTGTGAAAAACTCGGGAAGAATTCTTCCGATGATAAGACTTGTCTGCCAGTCGCAGCAGATATAAATGCTTGCATTATCCTTCAGAAGCGGCTTCACGGCAGAAAGCCAGCGCCGTGTAAAATCCTCATATTCGCTGTCTTTTTTCTTACTGAAAACCTCACCGCCGTAGTTTTTTCTCAGATTATACGGAGGATCGGCAACAAGAAGATCCACGCTTTTTTCCGGCAGAAATCTTGCCGCAGTAAAAAAATCGGTATTATAAAACTTATCGCTGATTTCTTCAGCAGTGAGTTTTCTTTTCTCAAAAGCACAGTCTGAAAGATATTCCTTGCCCTCTTCAAGGGTAATATTTATGGTTTTGTTTCTCTGTGAACTCATATTATATTTCCTTACAGAAGATTTTTATATATTCTATCATATAATTGCTTTTGAGTAAATACTTGAAAGTGAGTTCATTTTATGGTAAACTTTTATTGAAATTTTTCTTACGGGGTGAATATATGTCAGTTCTTTCAAACTGTGACATCTGTATGAATTATGAATATGACGAAGAATATGATTGCTACAGATGCTCGGTTGACCTTGATATGGACGAAGCAGAGCAGTTTATGACATATTCCTTCAGAAGCTGTCCTTATTACAGACCCGGAGACGAATATTCAATAGTAAAAAAACAAAACTGAGGCGAAAAAAATGAACACCGATGTTGTAATTGTAGGAGCAGGCCCCTCGGGCATTTTCACGGCACTTGAATTATTAAGATGCAAAAGCAATAAGAAAATCGTAATAGTTGAAAAAGGCAAGGCAATTGAAAACCGCCATTGTCCCAAAACAAAAACAAAGCAGTGCGTTAACTGCAAGCCGAACTGCCATATTACCACAGGCTTTTCCGGTGCAGGAGCATTCTCTGACGGCAAGCTTTCATTAAGCTATGAGGTAGGCGGCGACCTTCCCACGCTTATCGGAGAAATGAACGCACAGGAGCTCATAAACTACACTGATTCAATTTATCTTGAATTCGGTGCAGATACTCATATTGAAGGCATAAATGCTTCTGATGAGGTAAAAGAAATAAGAAAGCGTGCAATTCAGGCAGGTCTTAAGCTTGTGGACTGCCCAATAAGACATCTTGGCACAGAAAAAGCTCAGGATCTGTATTATGCAATTGAGCAGCACCTTCTGAATAACGGCGTTGAAATACTCTTCGACACAGAATGTCAGAGTCTTATTCTCGACAAAGAAAACGGTGTATGCAAAGGAATAATCACATCAGCAAAGGGCAGTGAGGAAGAAATTTTTGCAGAAACCACAATTATTGCAACCGGCAGACGCGGCGCAGACTGGCTGGAAAAGCTTTGTGCGGAATACAACATTGCACATCAGCCCGGCACTGTCGATATCGGTGTGAGAGTTGAGGTAAGAAATGAGGTTATGGAAACCGTAAACAAGGCCTTGTATGAATCAAAGCTTATCGGCTATCCCCGCCCCTTCAAAAACAAGGTACGAACCTTCTGTCAGAATCCCGGCGGCTTTGTAAGTCAGGAAAATTACGACAATAATCTTGCTGTTGTAAACGGTCACTCCTATAAGGAGCTGAAATCAGACAACACAAACCTCGCAATTTTATGCTCCCACAACTTCAGCACTCCCTTCAATCAGCCTATTGAATATGCCCAGAAGGTAGGCGAGCTTACAAATATGCTTGCCAACGGGCATATCCTTGTTCAGCGCTTCGGAGATATTCTCGACGGAAAGAGAACTTGGTCCAAGGAGCTTATGCAGGCAAATCTCAAGCCCTCGCTTCCCGATGCTGTTGCAGGCGATATAACAGCAGCAATGCCCTACAGAGCAATGACAAATATCATAAACTTTATTCAGGCTATGGACCACGTTGTACCCGGATTTGCTTCTTATGAAACACTTCTTTATTCACCTGAGCTTAAATTCTATTCCAACAGAATCAAAATGGACGATAAGCTTAACACCAACGTAAAGGGTCTTCATTGTCTCGGCGACTCCTCAGGCTGGACAAGAGGTCTTATGATGGCTTCCGTAATGGGTGTGCTGATGGGAAGACTTCTGTCTGAAAATAAATAATACCATAATAATAATAATAAAAAGCAGAAGTATAAGCAGGAAAACGCTTATACTTCTGCTGTTTTTTTATTGCTTTGCCTGTTACCAGTTAAGAACCCACTTTTCGGTCTGTGCGCCCTCTAAGGTACCGTAGCCTGTGATACCCATGCCCGAGAGCTCTGCGTATGTGCTCATATTTATAGTGTAGGTAACACTTTCGATATAACCGTCCGCACGGATATATGCATCGATTACCGAGCCTGTGTAGCTTATATCAACACGGCTTATGGTGATTATCTTGAAATCCATATCAGAAGTATCAAGATAACCTACTGAGGATGAATTGTATTTCGGCACCTGTCCCATAGAAACAGTCTCGGGAACAAGAGTTATCACAATATGGGTCTTGTCGCCTGATTTTTCAATACGGGCATCCTTTACACCCTCTGAGGGAAGAGCAAATGAGGTTCTCTGAGGAAGGAGCACGGGAACGCTTTCACCATCGGCATTTGTTGCCTTACCGCCTGAGAAATTAAGAGTCTGCTGACCTTCGCTGCCTACAAGCTTTACAATATTATCGGCAAGAAGCTGAGTCAGCTGACCGCCGGGATAAGCCTCCTTAATGCTTGCATCAAAGCTTTCTGTAACTGTTGCGGAAAGATTTCCCTGATAGCTTCTTGTTGTGTTGAGTGCCTGAGCATAGGTATTGATGATCTGACTTTTTGTATAAGAGGAATAATTATTCTCAGCAGACGAAGAAGGCTCTGAGGGAATTGAGGGAGTTGTATTCGGTGCAGTTATTATTTCAGGCGGATTTTGAGAAGCAGTGGTATTCTCCTGAACAGATGCCGCTGTGGTTATTTCCGCGGGGATTCCGCCCTGAGTCGGTGCGGGGTCAACATAATAAGAGGTGGTGCTGTCGTAAACATTCTGCTGCCCTTCAGAATAATTATAGGTCGTTGTGATGCTTGAAAGCTCATCAAAGGACGAATAGTGCATACATGAGCATAACAGAATACTCATTATTATAATAAAAGCTGTAAACGGCAATCTCAATTTTTTCATAACCGGTGCTCCTTTTGTGCATAATATGTGAATAAAAGAATAATTTTTTTCAATAAATAATTATAATATTTATAAATAATAATGTCAACCTCCTGCAAAATCTCAATTTATTAACAAATCAGTAACATTTATTTTGTCGGTTTTATACAATATTATTTTTATATTTCAAACATTATTATAAATGTTGTTGCATATGCTCCAGAATCTGAAATTGAGTATCAAATGTCAAACGTATATTGATTTTCCGACATATGTTTAGTAAACTATACACAACGCTTGAAAACAAGCTGAATTTTATACAAAGGAATGAAATTATGACTGAAAACAGATTCCGTGAAGACAAAGCACAAAATATGATGATTGAGGCTGAAAATCTCAATTGTTACGAATTTTTCCTGAAGGCCACTGAAATTTACGGTGATTATGATGCATATCAGCATATGGACGAAATCGGTAAAAGAAGCGACCTTATCGCACAGATAGAAGCTCTTGCCGTATATTTCACAAAGGACCTGGGACTTAAAAAGGGAGATGCTTACACTATCTTCACTCCCACCAATGTGGAAAGCATTGTTGCTTTTTATGCACTCAATAAAATCGGTGTTATTGTAAATTTTGTGCATCCTCTTCTTCCCGATGAGGTTCTTTTTGAAACAATAAAGGAATCAGGCTCCAAGGGTATTATGGTGCTTGGACTTATCGGCCTCAAGCAGCACAATGTTGAAGCGGTAAACAAAACAGGGCTTCCCATTCTTCTTTGCCGCTGCTCCGATTATGCATCTCCCATAAAAAAGGCTGCAGCAGGTATGGGCGAGGCTCTTCTTGAAAAAATTCTCAAATATGACCATGCAGTGCTTTATAAAGATATAATAAAAAAATATCACGGAAGAACAGTAAAAGGAGAAACCGGCAACGGCGAGGATATCGCAGTTTATCTCAACGGCGGCGGTACCACAGGCAAGAGCAAAACCATAAAGCTCACCAGTAAGGCTATAAATGAAAATGTTCATGCCCTGGGTTATATTGACCATATTATTGACCCCGGTGAAGAGGGCGAAATCATTATTCTCCCCTTCTTCCACGCATTCGGTCTTGTTGTTGCTATGCATATGACACTTTGCAATGCAGCACGAATCATTCCTATGATGCAGTTTGACGGCAAGCTTGTAGTAAAGCTTTATAAGAAAAACCGTATTTCAGGTATTGTGGGCATTCCCGCAATGTTCAAAAAGCTGTATCACACCCCGGGGTTCGACGGTCCCCATCTTTCAAACACCCGTATGATGTTTGCCGGCGGTGACGACCTTTCTCCCGCCTTCCTTCAGGAATTCAACGATATGCTTGAGAAAAACGGCACCGGTGCTAGACTCAGACAGGGCTACGGTCTTACAGAGGTTGGCTCTGTATGCTGTGCAAACACAAACTGGACAAATAAAGACAACTCAATCGGTCTTCCTCTTGCAGGTGTCAGAATGGAAATATGGGACGATGATCACCAAAAGGTTCCCAACGGCACAGTGGGTGAAATCGTAATTTCAGGTCCCACGATCATGGAAGGCTATCTCACCAAGGACGGCCCCAAGGATGCAGGTATATATCACGACGAAGAGGGCACTCCCTGGGTGCTTTCGGGCGACCTCGGCTACATGGACGATGACGGATTTTTCTTCTTCTCAGGAAGAAAGAAGAGAGTTATCATCATTTCAGGCTACAATGTTTATCCCGTTGATATCGAAAATCTTATGGACACACTTCCCTTTATCAAGGAATCCTGTGCCGTAAGAGGAACAAAAGAGGGCAAGCCTCTTGTAAAGCTCTATGTTTCACTCAAGGAAAAGGGTGACGAGGAGGATTATAAGCGTCAGATCACAGAGATCTGTGAGAAGAATCTTTCAAAATTCTCAGTTCCCAGAGACATTGAGTTTATGGATGAGCTTCCTCACACACCCCTTGAAAAGGTTGACTTTATGGCTTTACAGAAGCAGGCTGAACAATAACCGACAAAAAAATGTAATATTGAGGGGGCAAAGTTAACAATTTGTTCATATCTTCTCTCCTATATAATGATATAATTTAATTAATTATTAATATTCAGGAGGGGTATTCCCATGATAGGTTTAGGCACTTGGGTAACAAGCGTTAATATGATGATCTTCAAAGGTGACATTACGGTTGTTATCGCAGAAAAAGACGGCGAATATGATATCGATTTCCAGCTTCCCGATAAGTTAAAGGATGTAAAAATCAGAACTTATGATATCGTTGAAGAAGGCAACACCTTGAGAGGCAAGGGCGAAATCACAATGCTTCCCGGCAAGGAGCTTGAAGCAGAGGTTACCTTTGACGGCGACACATTCACAGGTGTTCTCAGAATTCCCTTTATGAAGAGAAACATCGAGCTTAAAAACGGTCACAAAATTGCAGACTGAGAAACGGGAGAGAAGATATAATGAATACTGAACCCTTTTCAAATATGATTGAATCCAAGAATTATAACTGCTACGAATTCTATCTTGCAGCAACCGAAAAATACGGTGACTACAAGCAGGCCCAGCACATGGACGAGATGGTTATGCGTTCAAAGTTCATCTGCGATACAGAAGCACTTGCATGCTACTTTAAAAAAGACCTCGGTCTTAAGAGAGGCGACGTTTATTCTATTTTCGTTCCCTCTGATATCGAGAGCTTCACAGCATTCTATGCTCTTAATAAGCTTGGTGTTATAGTAAACTTTATCCATCCCCTGCTTCCCGACGATGCTCTTATTGAAACCGTAAAGGAATCAGGCTCAAAGGGTATTATGGTGCTCGGTCTCTTAGGTCTCAAGCAACACAATGTTGATGCAGTTAATTCTCTCGGACTTCCCGTGCTTCTCTGCCGCTGCTCCGACTATGCAGCTCCCGCAAAGAAGATATCCGCAGGTATGGGCGAGGCACTTCTCGAAAAAATTCTCGGCTACAAGAACGCAACTCTTTATTGCGATGTAGTAAAGAAATATGAGGGCAGAACCGTTCAGGGCTGCGTAAACAACTGTGACGATATCGCTGTTTACTTAAACGGCGGCGGCACCACAGGAAAGAGCAAAACTATCAAGCTTACAAACAAGGCTATCAACGAAAACGTACATAAGCTGGGCTACATCGATCACATCGAAGATCCCGGTGAAGAAGCAGAAATTATCATTCTTCCCTTCTTCCACGCCTTCGGCCTTGTTGTTGCAGGTCATATGGCACTTTGCAATGCCGCAAGAATTATCCCCCTTATGCAGTTTGATGCAAAGCTTGTGCTCAAGCTTTACAGAAACAATAAGGTTGTAGGCATCGGCGGTATTCCCAATATGTTCAAAAAGCTTTATAATACTCCCGGCTTCGACGGTCCCCATCTTAAGGATACCCGTATGATGTTCGTTGGCGGTGATGACCTTTCTCCCGCATTCCTTGAGGCATTCAACGGTATGCTTGAAAAGAACGGAACATCTGCACGTCTTCGTCAGGGCTACGGTCTTACAGAGGTTGGTTCCGTTTGCTGCGTAAACACAAACTGGGTATATAAAGACGGTTCTATAGGTAAGCCTCTTGAGGGTCTTCGTATGGAAATATGGGACGATGATCACAAACCAGTCCCCACAGGTGAAGTCGGTGAAATAGTTATTTCCGGCTCCACAATGATGGAAGGCTATCTCACAGATGACGGCCCCAAGGATGCAGGTATCTACTATGACGAGGAAGGAACACCCTGGGTTCTTTCCGGCGACCTCGGATATACAGATGAAGACGGCTTCTTCTATTTCTACGGAAGAAAGAAGAGAATCATCATCATTTCAGGCTACAATGTATATCCCGTTGATATTGAAAATCTTATGGATACACTTCCCTTTATCAAGGAATCCTGTGCTGTAAGAGGAACAAATGAAGACGGCAAGCCTCTTGTAAGACTCTATGCATCTCTTAAGACAAAGGGCGATGAAGAGGAATACAAGAAGATCATCACAGACGCTTGTTCAAAGAACCTCAATCAGTTCTCAGTACCCAGAGAAATTATATTCATGGACGAGCTTCCTCATACTCCCCTTGAGAAGGTTGACTTCATGAAGCTTGAAAAAATGTAAATCCGTGTATTACACTCCCGGAAAAAGGGAAAAATGTAAACACAGCTTATAAAACTTCAATATAAAGGAGATTTTCACAATGGCAAAATATTCATTTGAAGAAACAACAATCGGCGAGCTTCTCGACAATCCCAAAACCGCTGAATTCCTTTTCGAACTTGTTCCCGAAGCAAAGGATCATCCTATGCTTGAAATCGGCAGACCCTTCACTCTTGAACAGGCTCTTCCCTTCATTGAAACAATTGCTGATTCAATGGGAATCACAAACACTGCAGAAAGAATTGAAGATTTCAAGGCAAAGCTCAGTGAATTAGAATAAGAATTGAAAAAAGCCGTTGCTCTGTGCAGCGGCTTTTTTGTGTGCAAAAAATAATATTCAGACAAAAGAAAAAAGCAACCTGTATACAGATTGCTTTAAGTGTCGGCGACGACCTATCTTCCCGGGCGGCTGCCCACCAAGTATTTTCGGCACGATTGAGCTTAACTACCGTGTTCGGGATGGGAACGGGTGGAACCTCAATGTTATAGACACCGACTATGCTGAA
>JAZNSD010000132.1:0-2148 GCA_045591055.1 Acutalibacteraceae bacterium
CACACGGCTATAACGATTACACAAACATTCTCGTTTATGACCTGAACGGCAATGAGATAAAAGAAGCAGGTGAACTTGACAGAACAGCTTTCGGCAGTCTGGTCTGGGAGGATGAAAACGAAGATACCCATCAGGCGAAGCTTCTTTTCAATAACCCCACACAGTTTGTTCTTGAAACAACCTTTGATATTCTCGGAACATACGCTGCCGATAAAACCTACACCGTGAATTCCGAAACAGGTATGCCCGAATCAACAGATGAATTCTATACCATTGACAAAAGTTTCCCGTTCGTTCTTACATCAAAAGAAGCTTTCAACGTTAAAATTCTTCCCGATATGAAAACCGAGCTTGTTAAAGCAGGTTCAGAGTTCACTCTTCTGCGTACAGACGGCAAAACATACGTTGATACAAAGCTTGATGACGGCAGAGAATGCAGAATTTATGTTGAGAGAAACAGAACGGATTATCAGCTCTGTATCAACGGAACACCCGAATATGAGCTTTTTGAAGAGATTTATTACGCAGGATAAAAAGGAGTTAATTTAAAATGATTAAAAAAATAACGGCAATTATGCTCGCTCTCATTACTGTTTTTGCAATGATGAGCATTTCAATGACTTCGGCATCAGCCGCAACAAAGGTTATTGAAATCAGCAAGTTCCCCTCAATCTATTACGGCGAAAGACTCAGAAGTTCAGATCTCACCCCTTGCTTCCCTTCGCTTGACTACAATCAGGAGCCCTATTATTCGGTAATTATGTCAACAGAGGTTCCCAGTTGCGACGGCGAGATAGCTGACCCCGAAAAGGAATATTATGTGCTCACAACATTCTATATCGGCGGCTATGAGCTTCCTGCAGCTGATGAATTCAAGGTTGTATATGACGGCAAAGAAATACCCTGTTATAATTTCAATTCCTATCTTCCCAGTGACAGCGCATATTATCTTTATAAACATGGCAGTAACGGCAAAGCAATGTGTATTATCAGAATCAAACTCGGTGATTTTGAAACTCCCGGAACTGATATCAGCGTTATAAACGGAAAAGCATCTGCTTCAAATGCAATTATCGGCAACGTTGTAACAATCACGGCAGATCAGATTGACGGTAAGGTTTTTTATTGCTGGAATATCACAGGCGCAACCCCCGAAGATTATTATGATTCCGAAACAACGTTTACAATGGGAGTTTTCAATGTTTCTGCAGAAGCAGTTTACAAAGATTGTGCATGCAAATGCCATAAAGGCGGAATTGCAGGTTTCTTCTATAAGATTGTTCTTTTATTCCAGACGCTTTTTGGCAATAATCTTGTCTGCGAGTGCGGCGCAGAGCACTAAAATTGAACGCTTTAACGGACGGCAGAGAAATCTGCCGTCTTTTTTAAAAAATTCAAAAAAGCATGATGAAAAACCGAAAATATATGATATAATTATATTTGTAAAAATGGGCAAACGGATGTGATATTATGAAAGATTTCAGCAAAGTTAAATTCAAATGGACCTTCCGTGATTATCAGCAGGGTGTGCTTGATAATACGCAGAAGCATCTTAAAGATAAAAGAATACATATTGTTGCCGCACCCGGCAGCGGTAAAACTATTCTCGGTCTTGAGCTTGTCCGCAGGCAGAATGCACCTGCGCTCATTATGTCGCCGTCGGTCACAATCCGTCAGCAATGGGGCGAAAGATTCGTTGAGGCTTATCTGCCCGAAACGGAGAATCCCGATGAATATATTTCATATTCGCTCACAAATCCCAAGCTGATAACCTCAATCACATATCAGGCGCTTCACGCCGCTTTCACAAAATCCGTTATGGAATCCGAAGCGGATGAAGATGAATTTGAAGCCGAAGAAACGCAGGATTTCAGCAATTTCGATTTGCTTTCCGAAATCAGAAAGACAGGCATAAAAACAATCTGCCTTGACGAGGCGCATCACCTCAAAAGCGAGTGGCAGAAGGCTCTCGAAAAGTTTGTTGCAATGCTCGGTGACGGTGTTACAATCATCGCTCTCACCGCAACGCCGCCCTATGACAGCACACCAGCCGAATGGAACAGATATCAGACTCTCTGCGGCGATATTGACGAGGAGATTTTTGTTCCTCAGCTTGTTATGCAGAAAACCCTCTGCCCCCATCAGGAC
>JAZNSD010000133.1:0-1659 GCA_045591055.1 Acutalibacteraceae bacterium
GTCGTGATGACCTTCGGTTGCGTTACCGTCAGTATAGACGAAATAGTTCGGTGCTTTCGGGGCAGGCAGTTCAAATTTCGATATATCGTTTTCCTCCGCCGCAAATGTCATCACCGAGAAAACAGATAACAGCAAAATCAATGACAGCAAAAATGCCAATAATTTTTTCATTGCATTTTCCTCCTCTTTGAATATGTTTTTTATGAAATTCTCGGAATGAGCTTATTCAACCACAAGTCTTCCGTCAATCTTATGGTCAAGATTCTGATGTGCGGAAAGATATTCGTCAAGTATCTCTCTGCAGGAGGTTGAAAGAATTCTCGGTCTGCCGTTTTTGCATATTTCATCATATGAAACCGAGAAAAAGCTTTCAAAGTTTATAAAATGATAATGCTGAAGCCCGATTTTATAGATTTTGTTGTCATCAATCGGTTCCCCGTTAAGAGAAAAATCCTTGAATTCATGAGTGCTGCGGTTATAAACAACCCTCATTCCCCTTGAAAGCTGATAAAATTCGCAATGCGAGCCTGTCCAGACCTCATCACGGAGCATAAATTCAATCATCCGCCTGAACTGTTTACCCGTTACCGACAGCATATGGGCTGCATCGTCATACGCAAAGCACTCGACAAAATCGGAGAAGAGAACAATCGGACCGAGTTCTGTGCTTCGCAGGCTTCCCGAACCGAGAAGCATAACATCAAGTCCGAGGCTTTCGCACAGTATGTCGGCAAAAAGTCCGCCGATTTCTGTTTCACGGTAGCGTGACGGATGGGTAAGCCGGCGTTTGAATTTCGTAACAAGGCGGCTGTATTTTTTGTCAGTCTGACCTTTGTAGAATTCAATTATCTTTTCAAGTGCTTCATCTCTCGGGCAGGTTTCTTTGCATATGGGAATGCTCTGCCAGTTATAGCTGTCAACACGGTTTTCGTCGGTGTTGACGGTTATGTCAAATCTTCCGATTTGATCGGTGCCCGTTCCCGCCTGCACGATAATAATATCGTTTACAACCTCGGGCTCGGTGATGAAAGTATGCGAATGACCTCCGATGATAATATCCACACCCCACGCAGGGTCAAGCCTTGCGGCAAGCTCTTTGTCTTCCTCAAAGCCGATGTGTGTAAGAAGAACGGTCAGGTCAACATCAACGGCATTATAGGTGTTACATATTCTTCCGACCTCGCAGGCAGCTTCGTTGATGTCAACAAATGTGCCGACAAGTCCGTCTTTTTTTGTAAGTGCAAGCACCTCTTCGGTCAGAATGCCGATAAACAGAATTTTCATTCCGTCAATTTCAGCTATATGGTGAGGCTTGAAAAGCCTTGCACCGTTTGTTTTTATATAAAGGTTTGCGTTGATAATCGGAAATTTGGCACATTTCTCAATGAACAGGAGGTGTGCAATTCCGTAATCCGCCTCGTGGTTGCCGACGGTCACAACATCCGGGGCAAGCATATTCATAATTTCGATTGTCGATACTCCCTGAAATTCCGAGTCAATAACAGAGCCTCTGAACATATCGCCCGCAACGCAGTAAATGCAGTTTTCAGCTTCCGCTCTGACCTTGTTGACATACCCCGAAAGCATTGAAACTCCGCCCACAAGGCTGCTGTCAATTTCCTCGGCAAGAAAATCTCCGTGCATATCGTTTGAATGAAG